>CADAIL010000017.1 GCA_902788035.1 uncultured Lachnospiraceae bacterium
GATTGACTATTATATGAGTCTTCCATATAAGTTAGAAATTGTCCCTGATGTCGAAGAGGGTGGATATGTAGCGAGATACCCCGAACTGCCTGGATGCATTAGTGTAGGCAGCACTCTAGAGGAGACAGTGAACCACGTTTTAGATGCAAAAAAAGAATGGTTCATTGCCGCTCTTGAAGAGGGGATTGAGATAAATGAGCCGGCTGCCCACGATAACTATTCAGGGCAGTTCAAGCTCAGAATACCAAAAAGTCTTCACCGCTCCCTTGCAGAGCATTCTAAGGAGGAAGGGATCAGTATGAATCAGTATTGTCTTTATTTACTGACGCTGAATGATGCAATAACATTTTCCGGAAAACAGAAAAAAGCGTGATTTTTAGCTGGGTGAAAGCGAGGAAATGTGGGTACATTTTGGGTACAGCAGCTTCTGTACGACATGGATAAGATGAAAAACGCATCATATGATGCGCTAAAACGGCGCGAAAGTACAGGCTGAAATGTCCTGTACCAGACTGATAATCGAGCTGGAATGACAGAAAAACGCTGAGGATCCGTAGAATTACGGGTCCTCATTTTCTTCGGCTGCAAAATGCCTGCGACAGCTGCCTGCTGACATAGTATAATGATGGTGTATCTGGACTGGCAGAGGTGATTACTGCCGTAGCCACCTTCCTGTACAGGGCAAAATGAAACAGGACGGAACAGGTAAAAGGAGAAACTATGCAATACGGATATTTTGACGACAAAAACCTGGAGTATGTCATCACGAGACCGGACACGCCTGCACCATGGGCGAACTATTTGGGATCTCCCGAGTACGGAGCACTGATCTCCAATAACGCAGGCGGCTACAGTTTTGTAAAATCGGGTGCAGAGGGGCGCATTCTGCGCTATGTGTTCAATCAGTTTGATCAGCCGGGCAGATATCTTTACATACGCGACAATCAGGATGGCGACTACTGGTCGGTTTCGTGGCAGCCGGTCGGCAAGGATCTGAATGAGTATCAAAGTGAGTGTCGGCACGGGACCGGCTATACCAAAATTTGCAGCCGGTACCGCGGCATCTGTGCAGAGGCGGATTACTATGTGCCGCTTGGCTCTGCCCATGAGGTATGGTGCCTCAGGGTGGAGAACCAATCGGAAGAGATGAGGGAGCTGACACTGACGGGCTACGCCGAGTTTACCAGCAACGGCAACTATGAGCAGGACCAGATTAATCTGCAATATTCCCAGTTCGTCACCAGGACGATTTACGATGACGGACGGATCCGCCAACAGATTCACGGAAATCTGGATGCCCTTGCAAATGATGAAAATGTAGATGACAAAATCGTGACAGAGCGTTTCTTTGCTCTTACCGGCGCGCGGGTCTCCTCCTTCTGCGGTGATAAAGCCGCTTTTCTCGGCCCCTATCGCGGATACGGAAATCCAAAGGGCGTGGCGGACGGAGACCTTGGAGGTACATTGAATTACAACGGCAACAGCTGCGGCGCATTATCGACGGTGATCCGCCTCATGCCCGGAGAGTCGAAGACTGTTGCGTTCCTTCTGGGTGAAAAAGGACCGGCGGAGAGTGCAGACCTCATGGAATGTTATGCCGATCCGGAGTCAGTCTGCGCATCGGAAATCAATGCTCTGCGCAGCGACTGGCAGGATAAGTTCTCGCGATTCCATGTCAAAACGCCGTTCCCGGCCTTTGACACCATGATCAATGTGTGGAACGCCTACAACTGCTTTATGACATTCACGTGGTCCCGGGCCGCATCGTTCGTCTATTGCGGTCTCCGCAACGGTTATGGCTATCGGGATACAGTGCAGGATATTCAGGGCGTGATCCATCTCGCTCCGGAGCAGGCTAAAGAGAAGATACGCTTCATGCTCTCCGCGCAGGTGGATCACGGCGGCGCTCTTCCGCTGGTGAAGTTCGACCACAATGCAGGCCATGAGGATACGCCGGAGGACGAGAGCTACCGCAAGTCAACAGGACATCCGGCCTACCGCGCCGATGATGCCCTCTGGCTGTTCCCTACCGTTTACAAGTACATCGTCGAGACGGGAGACACAGGTTTCCTTAATGAAGTTATTCCCTTTGCCAACCGGGATGAGGGAACGGTCTACGAGCATCTGAAGCGCGCTCTTGACTTTTCAAAGAACCACCTCGGCTCACACGGAATGCCGGCGGGTCTTTATGCCGACTGGAACGACTGCCTGCGGCTTGGAGCGAACGGGGAGTCCTCCTTTGTGGCATTCCAGTACTATTACGCCTATACTGTTCTGCGTGCCTTCGCGGAGGAACAGTCAGATAAAGAGTATCTTAAGCAGCTGGAGTATGAACAGGCAGTGCTGCGCGAAAGACTGACGGAGCTCTGCTGGAACGAGGACCGCTTTATCCGCGGTTTCACAGAAAAGGGTGAGACTATCGGAGAGCGCACGTCGCCGGAAGCCAATCTCTGGCTCAATCCCCAGAGCTGGGCGGTCATCAGCGGCCTGGCAGACGGGCAGCAGGCAGGACTTGCAATGGAACAGGTATGGGAGCGGCTGAACACTGCGTATGGCGCGGTCCTTATGACCCCGCCCTACCACGCCCATGCCTTTGACGGAGCGCTTGCAGTCATCTACAATGCGGGTGTGAAAGAAAATGCAGGAATTTTCTCACAGTCTCAGGGCTGGCTCATCCTTGCCGAAGCACGTCTCGGCCATGGCGACCGGGCGTATCAGTACTTCTGTGAAAATGCGCCTTCTATGCAGAACGACCGGGCGGAGGTGAGGGTCATTGAACCCTACTGCTATGGTCAGTTCACCGAAGGCCCTGACAGTCCGCATCTGGGACGATCTCATGTTCACTGGCTCACAGGAACAGCCTCCACGGTCATGGTGGGCTGTGTGGAAGGTATTCTGGGCATACGTCCGATGCTTCACGGCATCAAAATAGCCCCCTCGATTCCTAAGGAATGGAAGGAGCTTGAGATAGACAAGGATTTCAGAGGAAAGAAGCTGCACATTGTTGTGCGCAATCCCCATGGCAGAGAGTCAGGCTGCGAGAGGCTTCTGGTCAACGGCAAAGCGGTGGAGGGCAGCGAGATACCGGAAAGCCTGTTGACAGAGAGGACGGAAATAGAGATGATCCTTTAAGGCTTCTGACCATATGAAAGCGGGCGAGACTTGAATTACCACCGGATTCAAGGGCTTTGTTCGCCGGCAAAGCGAAAAGATTATGCATTATCGGCCATTCTGCTTAAAATTCAGATTTCTTATACTCAGAAATTTAAAGGCGTGTTATAATATCATATATAAAACAAAGCGCCTGCATATATAGTCGGCCTTATCTGTTAAGACCGAGAGGAGGGGTCTTTGAGAATCATGTCTCAAAAAGAGACAATTGTTCACTTGTGAACACAAATAATATAGAGGAGGTTGAAATATGGAAGATAAGGTACAAAAAATCCCTACAGAATTACTGGAGAAGGTAACCGGAGGACTTACCGACGATAGTCTGGAGCAGGTTCCCGAAAAAAAGAAGAAGAAACTTGATGATCTTTATGGTGATGGTGATGGTGACGGTGATGGTAACTGACAATGCTCATCACTTTCGGTCACACCCAAAGAAGAGCGTGACCGGAAACATCTTTAATCGATGATACTGATGTACATTTGTTCCCGGAAGCAGTCGGGAATACATTATTTCTATCAGCAACAACCGGATAAACGAAACATTTGCTTTCATTTGTCCGGTTGTTTTTGGTGAAATTGCTGCATATTTTATGAGGAAAAACCATGAAGAAGATGAAATATCGAAAGATTATTGCGGCTGTGGCAGCTGCATGGATGTGCGTGTACAGTCTTGCTGTCCCTGTTTCCGCAGCGGCAACCGGACTGGATGTTGAGCCGGATGATGGAGTGACCATATCTACTCATGTTGAAGGAGTAGTTGACGGATGGGAAAGCGACGATGGTTATTTTGATATAATCGAGGATAAGACTACGTCGACGGACCACAGGGGCAGAGGTGTCCTGATAAGTGATGTCGGAGCAGGTGACGGTGAAGATGTATCGGTCACCTTCAACGGCGGTACCGACGTGACAACAATGGGACAGGAAGGCGGCATCGGCGTCCATGTTTTCGCCATGGACAAGCATGTCAGCGCAAGTATCGAAGGTGAGCCCATCCACATAGAAGACATCTCTGATAACGGCAGGAACGCGAGTGGAGTCATGGTACATACGCAGGCCGGAGGAATGATAGATTTCACCTCCGGTGCGGACATAGAAGCGGTCAGCCGTTCGGAAGGAAAGGGACTGGAAGACGGCAAGCTGAATCACATTTACGGAATTTATCTTCGCAGTGAATCAAACGTACTCTGGGAGAATTACTATATAGATGATAGCGGCAGGAGAGTACCCGTTGCAATAGATGATTTGCAAGGTACTCCATCAGGCTTGATCCTGAACGATCCGTCCGGATTTTACACCGGCGAGCTGACAGAAGATCTGTATGGTGTAGCTAATCTTAAATCCGAGAGACAGGGAGATGAAGTAATCTCTACCTATGTTTTTTATATCTGCAAAGACGATGGCACACTCGTCGCCATTAGCGACGCTATTTCGAAAGATTTGCATAGAAGATACAATCCGAACGTGGTTGGTTCAGATCCCGTCGAAGGAGAAGAGATAGAGATCACTGTGCATAGTTCTGAGGACGACCCCGGCAGAGTCGTTACCATCAAGCAGGACCCGAGCAGAGAAATCAATATCGCAGAGGACGTTTATCACAACTTCTTTGTGTATGATGGACTCGGAACGATATACTCAATCATGGACGAGAATAATACCGCTTATGAGTTACATCAGTTTGAACCTGGATCACCCTGGATCAAGGCTGATATTTCCGGAAATATCTCTGCCGACGGTCTGATGGAAGCAGATGGGCTGGCTGCGATGAATCTTTCCGGCGGTATGGATATAGAACTGCAGAGTGGAACCAGCCTTTCGGCAGAAGGATCCCTGGCAGCAGGTATTTCGGTAACAGGCTCAAAGCCGTATACGATAAAAGGCGAAGACGGCGGGATCAGTATCCGCGCGATAGGAAAGACCGGAGAAGCGTCAGATGCGATAGGTCTATTCTCCAATCATGGGTCTATGGGAAAGGACTCGGAAATCTCCATTGCCGGGGAAGGCAACAGCATTTATGTAGAGACTGATCTGCAGAATGAGAACACTGACCCTAATTTTGACACAAAGAGGATATCCGCCGGTATCCTGACAAATGCTATGTCCGCAGTAAGGCGAGGTGCGTCGGATGTCCGCTATGAAGGTTCTGTGGAGGCAGTGGGCAAGAATGTTCACGGACTCTACGCCACAGCCCAGCAGATGGGAGTTAACAGGACTCGGGTAATCGGAGATATCACAGTAAAGAATACCCTGAACGATGGTATCTATGTGGATGAGTATATCCCGGCTGGTTTATCCCCAATGGCTGCCATGTTTTTCGATCCGAAATCGGATATCTATGTGCGGGGCAATCTCACCATGGAGGATGCAGGATCTGAGTCATCCGGCATTGCGGCATTTGGCGGAACGGTGATCGTGGACGGCAATGTTGAGGTGAACGGTGCACAGGGTACGAGCGGAGGTCCAATCGGTATTTATGCGGAAGGAAAAGATACCGTCGTACTCGTGACTGGCGAATTAAACTCTCGTGTCGCGGTCCTGATCCCCAGCGATGATGATGTTGTTAATAACGCCAACGTCTATGTCTGGAAATACCAGGACAGCAGCCGCGGCAAGACAGAGCAGATCGGCTTCGTGCTCAAGATCGACGATCAGGAGGAACTCAGTGACGTCACACTGGAGAGCAGCAGCGAGCATTTCGTCGCGCTTGATCGGGATGGATACACCTATTACGGTGCCCGCGCCGGGGATACCATCACGATTAAAGGAGCGCCCTCCGAAGCAGATATCGCGGTTCTCGACGCGAACGATGGAGAGGTCGAGGTCACCGATGAGGGTGACGGAACGTACACATTTACTGTTCCGGACAAGCTCGGCGCGCTCGTCACGCTTCAGAAACCTGCGCCTACACCTACGCCTGAGCCGGAAGGATTCTCGGATGTCCAGGATCCGAAGAACCCGTATTATAAGGCTATCTACTGGGCAGCGGAAGCCGGTATCACCAAGGGCTACCCTGACGGTACATTTGGAATTAACCGGAACTGCACCCGCGGAGAGTGCATGATGTTCCTGTGGAGATATGCCAACAAGCCGGCTCCAAAGAACGTATCGAAATCACCGTTCAAAGATGTTCCGAAAACCCACACCTTCTATAAGGCGATTCTCTGGGGATCTCAGAAAGGCATCACCAAGGGATATTCGGATGGCACATTCGGCATTGATCGCAACGTGACCCGCGGCGAGTGCATGATGTTCCTCTGGAGACTCAGGGGCAAGCCGGCACCCAAGGCAGTAGCTAAGGCGCCGTTCCCGGATGTACCGAAGTCACACGTTTTCTACAATGCTGTACTGTGGGACTATCAGAAAAAGGTAACGACGGGATTCACCGAAGGAAAGCTGAAAGGAAAATTCGGCGTCAATGAGAAATGCTCGAGAGGTCAGATTGTCACCTTCCTGTATAGAGCAAAATAATTACGGGTCGAAAGAGCATGAGCTAAACAGATAAGAGGGGGGCTGTCGCATTAGACGGTGTCACCACTATATATGGCAGACATTTGCACATAACGTCTGTCATATATAGTGGTGGCGCGCCTTAATGCGACAGCCCCTTTAGTACATGTCTCATTTATGAATTGACTGAATTACAATGCACCCGGGACCGCCGTGAGCTATAAGAGCCGGTGACAGTTCCAGGAGTTCGACTTCGGTGGATGCAAAACGTTCTTTCACCCGTCCGAGTACCTCCTGTGCCCTCTGCGGCACACCGGCATGGCAAATGCTGATCAGATAATCTGCGCCAACATTTCTGGCCTGCAATTGCTGAAGCACGGTGTTCACGGCAGATTTCCAGCCTCGCTTGATTCCGATTGGGCAGATTCGCTTCATATCTTTTGTCTGGGTCAGAACAGGAAGCAGCTTCAGGGTGCTCCCTACCTTTGCGGTGAAAGATGTAAGCCGTCCGCTGCGTTTAAGAAAATCAAAATCCTCCGGGATCACAAAAGAAACGGAAGAATCGATGGAGGCCTGCAGCTGATCTTTTATCTGATATATACTGAGCCCCCTCTCTTTCAGAGCAACCGCCTTCCGGGCCAGATAGCGCAGCGGACCTCCTAAAGATTTAGAATCAATAATATGGATTCGTTCGGGATGGGGGGACAGATTCCTTGCACCCATGGCGCTCTGAAATCCACCGGACAGCCCATCGCCGACTGTCAGGACCAGCAAATCCTCATCTGTTTCCTCCATCACTTCAAGAAGATCACCTATTGCAGGCTGAGAGGATGTGGGGATTCCGCCCTGATGAATTTGTTCTAAAAACTCTGCACTGCTAATCTCAGAATAGTCACGATAGCTATGTCCGTTGATGGCAACACTGATCGGTATAATGGTAAGGCCATCATTTTTCTTTTCACCGGGAGGAAGCAGGGTCGCGGTATCTGCTATTATTTGCATAAAGAGTCTCCTTTTATATCTAATAATAATTAACCCCTGAGAGGTTTTTTAAAAACCTTTGGTTATTCTACAGAGTTTTCGCATATATGTCAAGGGTTATTCAATACTCTGTTAAGGGGTTTTATTGACAAGAAAAAACATAAAATGTATAATCTGCCTATGAAAAATCAGATTACAGACGCCATTTCCGGCTCCATGCGCGGATTTCGTCTCCCGCGATATCATGAACTCCCCGATGTGGGACTTTACCTGGAGCAGACAACTAAATATGTGAATCAGTGCATAAGACCATTGGGATTCGAAGACGTGACCAGTTCCATGATTCGAAACTATGTGAAACAGGGGCATATCACAAAACCGATCAAAAAACAGTATTCCGCCAATCAGATATGCCATCTGATTGCGCTGGTCCTGCTCAAGCAGGTCACGCAGCTTGAAAATGTCAGCAACCTGTTCCAGCTTCAACGCGATCATGAAGGTTATACAGATGAGGTGGCCTATGATTATTTTTGTGAAGAGCTGGAAAATATACTGTACTTCCGATTTGGCCTGAGAGATACGATCAGCGAAGTGGGTGTGACAGACTCGCTGGAAAAGGAGATGCTTCGGAGCGCGGTTACTGCCGTGTCTCATATAGTTTACTTGAATCGCTGTTTCCGTGTGATCTCTGACAACCGTGGTATGGAGGATTGAGTTCCCGGTTGTCTTGATGGGACTATCGTTTCTAAAGGAGATACCGATGTTACTTGTATATTTCCTATGCCTTTGTTCTATCATTACCTTCGTCCTGTTTGGCTTTGATAAGAACAGAGCAATTAAACACAGATGGCGTATTCGGGAAAGCATACTGCTTCTCGCATCTTTGTTTGGCGGAATCGGTGGTCTCATGGGAATGCTGCTTTTCCACCATAAGACACGCAAATGGAAGTTCAGGATTCTGGTACCTTTCTTTGCTCTTATTCATGCATTGGTAATCGCATTCTTTCTGTGGGCGTCGGTATATTACCGTGCAGACGAAACAGCAATCAAGGCTATGCAGTCAGACGCTGCCGTGACAGTGCAGCAGACAAAATCCGGCTGGCTGTTCGACGGTCCGTCAGACGATAAAGCCCTCATATTTTATCCCGGAGCCAAGGTGGACGCGAAAGCCTATGCGCCGCTCCTTGTGCAGTTGGCAGAAGAGGAGATGGATGTATACATGGTAAAGATGCCGCTCAACCTTGCTTTTTTTGGAATCGGCAGGGCGGGAGAGATCGTCGAAGACTCAGCGTATGAGCAGTATTATATTTCCGGACATTCCCTCGGCGGCGCGATGGCTGCAGGCTATGCGGCGGAGCATGAGAGCGAGTTTGCAGGTGTGATCTTGTTTGCCGCTTATCCGACGCAGGAAACTGCAATTGATACGCTTGTGATCTATGGGTCAGAGGATGGGGTACTCAACATGGCTCGGATAGCGGAGGCTCCCAAATTGGTTTCCGGAAATTACAGCGAAGTTGTGATAGACGGCGGAAATCATGCACAGTTTGGAAACTATGGGGAGCAGAAGGGAGACGGAGAGGCAGATATATCCGCAGAAGAGCAGCAGACACAGACCATCCAGGCAATCCGAAAATTTATCAATGACGACAGTTCAGACAGACTGTAGCGAAGTTTCAGAATCCGACGCAAACATCATCTTCATCGAAAAACGCAGGTCCTTCTCTGCGAGCTTAGCAATGCATATGCATTGCTGATCTCTCGGTCGGACCTGCAATGTTTTTCTCACGAAGATGGATGCTTTGCGCCGGATAACGAACTATTAAAACAGTCTGTCTGAACTGTTTTTGCCAGTGATTCAAGTCTCGCTCGCGAGACTTGGCGCGGGATTCGGGTCAGCGCCAGCTGACATAAACAAAAATGCGAAAGGACCCGGCACATAGTAGCGTCGAGTCCTTTCTGTATTTGGGTAGGGTAAAGGATAAACATAATTAAGAGGCAAATTTAAGAGGCAAATCCTGCCTGCCTGAGCCGTCTTCGAATCGTGGGACCGATGAGAAGAGCGAGCACGATCTTGGTAAGATCACCCGGAATAAACGGGATAACGCCCGCGGTGAGGGCTGCGTCAAAGCTCATTCCTGCAAGCCTTGCGAGCCAGACTGTGCCGAACAGGTAGCAGACTGCTGTGCCGAGAAGCATGCCGATAAAGTGCACATTGCGGTTTTCCGTATGTTCAATACACAGGCCGGATAAGAGTGCCATGAAAATGAAGCCGATCAGATAACCACCTGTAGGCCCGAGAAGCTTTGCCGGTCCGCCGG
This sequence comes from uncultured Lachnospiraceae bacterium, assembly GCA_902788035.1. Lineage (GTDB taxonomy): Bacteria > Bacillota > Clostridia > Lachnospirales > Lachnospiraceae > Chordicoccus. Next base: position 9,918 of record CADAIL010000017.1, read on the forward strand.
TGAATCCTGAGAAGACCGGGATGCCAATGAGCCCGATCAGGAGATAGATCAGGTAGCTGATAGTGCCTTTCTTTGTGCCAAGAACATAAATCGTAAAGTACACAGCCAGATTAGTCAGACTGACAGGGACCGGGCTGATCGGTATCGCAAGAGACAGCGGTCCGAGGATACAGATGACGGCTGCCATGAGAGAAATCATTACCATTGTCTTTGTGTGTTCTGCTGTTGCTGATGCGGTATTCATTTCTCAATTTCCTCTTTATTATTGTTATTATTTTTGATCTTAAAGCCAAGTCGATTCAGCATTTCCCTGTCCTGGGCAGTATTGTTGCCCACCGTTGTCAGCATGTCACCGGTCAGGGTGGCATTGGCGCCGGAGCGGAAAAGTATTTCGCCTCCGTCATCAAAATAGCTGCGGCCTGCCGCTATGCGGATATAGGCAGTGGGGTTAATATATCGGAAAACAGCTGTGATTCTTGTAATTTCCTCTGTGGAGAGCCTCATTCGGTCACCTAAAGGAGTTCCTTTTACCGGGATCAGGTAATTAAGCGGTATGGAAGATATTTCTAGTTCTGCGAGCAGAAGTGCCATGTCGATGCGGTCCTGCCAGGTCTCGCCCATACCGAGGATTCCTCCGCTGCACACGGTGAGTCCGGCGGCTCTTGCCCGTCGTATCTCTTCTTTTTTGTCCGCGTAGGTGTGCGTCGTGCAGATCTCCGGGAAGTACCGCTCAGACGTCTCAACGTTGGTGTGATACATGGTAACGCCCGCATCTTTGAGACGCCGCAGGTCTTCCTCAGTCATCAGGCCGTGGGAAGCGCAGAGTATCATATCCGGGCATGCCGCATGCATAGCCTTGTAGGCGTCTATTGCCAGCTCGAGGTCCGCGCCTTTGAGGGTCCTTCCGGCTGTAACAATTGAGTAGCGGTCTACTCCTTTGGCAGCTGTTTTCATACAATCAGCGACAAATTCATCAGTCGCGAGGAATGCATACTCATCACAGTGTGTACTGTGATGAGCGGATTGGGCACAGAATTTACAGTTCTCACTGCATCTGCCTCCGCGTCCGTTTATGATGCTGCATAAGTCCGCGCGATTTCCGCAGAGCTCTTTTCGGATATAGTCCGCGCCCTGGCAGAGTTCTGAGAGATCTGCAATGATAAGTCTTGTGAGGTTATCCTCTGCTGTGAGCCGCCTTCCGGCGACGATTTCTTTTGCGAGCTGTAACATGGGAAGTCCTTTTGATAATTGTAAACTTGAGCCGAATATAAGTTTACAATGAGTTCCGGGAAATGTCAATGGCATATTTGGAATGGTTGACAATAGTCCGTAAGAATCAACACACTTAGATGACTCAACAGGAATACAATCTTTACTGCTAAAGTGAAAAAATATTGATTAGATGTTATACTTGACTGGGGACAGTGGCGAATCGCAGCTGTACAACAGGGAAATTGCTTTACAGCTTGTGCGGTGTGATAAGAAAGCGGAGACCGCAGGGATTCGGTTTGGAAGATGTCAGCTGGCGCTGCCCCTAATCCCGCGCCAAGGTTCGCGAGCGAGACTTGAATATAATTGTGTGATGGAGGAAATATTATGGAATACAAGAAACCTTTGATAGCAGTACCGATCGGCGATCCGGCGGGCGTAGGTCCGGAAATTGTAGCTAAGGCATGCGCATTGGCAAATGTAAACGAGGCGGCAGATGTCATTGTCATCGGTGATAAGCAGGTCATGGAGAATGCGATCGGCATCGTCAAAGCACCGCTTGAAATTAATATTGTCGAAAGGCCTGCCGACGGCGATTATCGCCCGGGCATCCTGAACCTGATCGACCTTGACAATATCGATCAGACGAAGTTTTCCTACGGGGTGGTACAGGCGATGTGCGGCGAGGCTGCATTTGCATATATTAAGAAGAGTATCGAGCTCGCCATGAGCGGTGAGGCGGATGCCGTCGCGACGACTCCGATCAACAAGGAAGCCCTGCATGCGGCAAATGTCCCATTCATCGGCCACACGGAAATCTTCGGTGAGCTCACGGGCACACCGGATCCGCTCACTATGTTCGAGACCAACGGCCTTAGAGTGTTCTTCCTCACCCGCCATAAGTCATTGCGCGATATGCTGGATGACATTACGAAAGATAACATTAAGGCTTGCGTGAAAGAGAGCCTTGCAGCCCTGAAGCGACTTGGAGTCACCGAGGGCAAGATGGCGATTGCGGGCCTCAATCCGCACTGCGGAGAGCACGGTCTGTTCGGCTGGGAGGAAGTCAATGAGATCACGCCGGCGGTGGAGGAACTGCAGGCGGAAGGCTACCCGGTCGTCGGACCGATCGGCGCTGATTCCGTTTTCCATCAGGCTGCGATCGGGCGCTACAACAGCGTGCTTTCCCTCTACCATGATCAGGGACACATCGCGACAAAGACGCTAGATTTTGACCGCACAATTTCCATCACGAACGGCATGCCGATTCTGCGCACGTCTGTGGATCACGGCACTGCGTTCGATATTGCCGGCAAGGGCATTGTCAGCGAGATCAGCATGGCGGAGGCCATTTTGCTTGCAGCCAAGTACGCGCCGTTCTTCGCGAGAGAATAATAGTGCGGCATTTCAATCATTTTTGCATGTCAAGGACGCTGAGGCGTCCTTGATTTTGTTGTGACAGTTAAAAACTCAACACATAAAAATGAACTGTCGATACAATTATGATCGACAGTTCAAAAGAAAATGTCTAATAAAAACTTCCCACATCCATGTAGTATTAAAGCCGCCTCATAAAAATGTACTCTCAGGGACGCTCCCGCTCGGCCTCGCTGGCAGCGGTACATAAGAAAAGTTCAGGCTAACGCTTGAACTTTTCATCAAGTACCGGCCGCTCGGCGACGCCCTGCTAGTACATATTTTATGAATGCGGCTACACTTATTACCGAATGTGGGAAGTTTTTATATCTAACTTATACCGTATTGCAAAGTGTGTGAAACGCCGCACCGCCGGTGCTATAACGGTCTCCTGTCAGCCAGATGTATATGACTCATTCTGGAAGTTTGTTACATGATTATATCTGTCATAAATGATGACAGGGGTGTCCACATCGACCATCCCGAAAAGCTGAGCCATCTTGGCGGGGGGAGTGTTGATGCATCCGTGGCTTCCGTTAGACAGCCAGATGCTTCCGCCGTAATCGGAACGCCATGCACTGTCGTGAATATGGATACCGCTGCTGTGTATGTTGAGGACGTAATCCGCATGAGATTCACCGTAACTGCCGTGCATAGTGTGATCGGTCGACTTGTATTGGACATGGACTACCATGGTCGGAGTCGCCCGGCTTGGGGTGGCAGTGCCGGAAACGATGTCTGTCTCGAATGCAAGACTCCCGTCTTTGTAATACCACAGATGCTGTTCGTCAAGACTGATTTCTATATAGGTCGAACCAAAATCCGCCCTCTCAGAATCGCGCGCAGCCGCAAGCTGGTTCCAGGACAGAGAAATTGTCTGTGAGACAGAATTATAAAGGGCGTCTTCAATGATTGCTTTTGATTGACTGACATTCAATGAATAACCGTAATTGTCATAAGCGCTGCCTCCGACATTTACGACATCTCCCCGGGTAGTGCGGAATGCGCGTGTAGTGCGGAAGGTGTTATATGTAGCTGCCAACTGCTTCGTGTAAGCTAAAATGTCGTCTTCCTCGAAAATGACCGAGCCATTTGTATAGCTCATCCAGGGAAGGAACGTGTTTTTGTCCAGAGTCACATAGGTGCCTCCTTCCATGTTCAGTGACAGTACTGTCTTCTGAGCTTTATCGAGGAGGGAGAACGTTCCTGCAAGCTCTGGATCGGTTTCATATAAAGAGGCTTTCTTATAGCAGCCCTGTTTGTCGAGATCGATTGAATATGCGCCTTCCTCTACTGCCTTTTTTATGCAGGCAAATGTCTTCTCCTCATCCAGTCGGGTACCGTCGTCTGCCGGCACCAGTACATATCCGCTTGCCAGCTTATCGATTCGGGCATCCCTCGGATCTCTGATGAGAGGGCTGCTCATGCAGGAAAGCTCATGCACTATCTGTGTGAGCTTTGCTTCATCGTAGACAATGGCTGAATCCACTGACTGCGGGGTCGGATTAAAGCTTGCCCAGAGCCATGACCAGAGGTTCTGTGATCGGATCATTTCTTCGAAAGTTGGATTCAGCACATAGTGAAAGTCGAAGTCATCGTAGGAAATCCTCTCGACAGCGTCTCCGAGCTCATGGATGAACAGGAAGCGGCCGGAATTGGTCCGGCGCCACTCTTCATTTGCCTCCTCGGCGGTCATGCCGCCGTAATTGACGTCGTTTATAATGGTATTGGGTAGGAGCCGGTCGCCCCACATCTTGTATCCGTGATTAAAGTAGATGCCTATGCCTGCAAGCAGCAGCCATCCCAGAACTAATAGAATGCGCAGCGCGAGGATGCGCTTTTTTTTATTATTTCTCCCCATTATCATTGCCTCCCGACATATTATTATACTTTTCTTGACGGTTTACGTCAATTTGGGATAGCAAAGGAATGAAGAAAGGACTCGCCGCGCGTAACAATTCAGACGGGCTGCGCGATTCTTCTTGATCCGGCGTCAACATCATCTTCATCGAAAAACGCAGGTCCTGCCCTCCGAGCTTGCGCAGGGGCGGCACACCGCCTTTGCGCGATCTCTCAGTCGGACCTGCAATGTTTTTCTCGCGAAGATGAATGCTTTCCGCCGGACTCGTACTTTTAGCGCAGCTTGTCTGAACTGTTACCGTCACGCTGTGTGACGAGTCCTCTGCTTATCGGATGGGGGAAAGTTCTACGTCTGCTAAGCTCCTGTTATGAGACTTAGCAAAATACATACCGACGCAGCCGCTCCATCGCCTCCTCGACCCTGACTTTCGGCAGGGCCAGATTGACGCGCAGGCTCGTGGGTCCATTGAACATAGCCCCGTCCTGAAGGGCGACGCCGACCCTCCAGCACATTTCTTCGAGTTCCCTGAGGGTCTTCCCGTGCTCCGCCAGCCACCGGCCGCAGTCCACGAAGAGCATGTATGTGCCTTCCGGCTTCTGCACGGCCACGCCATCGAAATTATTGCTTATGTAATCCACCGCAAAATTCACATTTTCACTCAACACATCCCGGAGTTCATCCACCCAGACATAGCCTTCATCAGAATATGCGCCGATCAGAGCGTGCATGGACAGAACGTTGATGCTGTTGTAATGGCACAACGACGATTCCTTGCGCACGCGGTCTCTGAGACGCGGGTCGTAGATGATGTGGTAACTGCCGATGAGGCCTGCCAGATTGAAAGTTTTGGACGGAGCGTACAGGGCGATTGTGTTCATCCTTGCATAAGCGCTCACACTCTGGGACGGAATATGGCTGTGGCCGTTTAAAATGATGTCCGACCAGATCTCGTCGCTGATGACAGTCACATCATATTTCTCGAACAGGCGGTAGGCCTCGAGCAACTCCCACTTCTCCCAGACTCTGCCGCACGGATTGTGCGGCGAGCAGAAGATAGCTGCATGTATGTGATTATCGCGGATTTTCTTTTCCATGTCCTCAAAGTTCATGCGCCACACGCCGCCCTCATCGATCTCAAGCGGGCTTAGCACAATGTTGTAGCCATTATTCTTCAGCGTCCCGGTGAAGCCGATGTAAGTCGGAGAGTGGACCAGCACGCTGTCGCCTCTCGAGCAGGTTACTCCGAGAGCGCTGACCACGCCTCCGAGTACACCGTTCTCATAACCTATGGCATCTCTTGTGAGTCCGCTGACATTGTTCCGAATGCTGTGCCACTTTATGATAGAGTCATAGTACTCGTCCCTTGTCTCGAAGTAGCCGAAAGCCGGATGCTCTGTCCGCTTTATGATGGATGCCTGGATGGCGGGGAGCACAGGGAAGTTCATATCCGCGACCCACATCGGGATCGCGTCAAATCCCGGATCCGGAGCTGCGGGTGCAAATGCCGACGCGTCCCCAATCGCATCCACGGCCAGCGCGTCGTGCCCGCGGCGGTCCATTATTGTAGTGAAATCATATCTCATAGGTGTAATCCTCGTGTTCAATCGGCTCCTCCCGCGGCTTTTGTCCGTGAGAGGAGCCCTTTTGGCTCATATAGTTTTTCTCCCGGAGTTTAATTTCCCCAGTTCTGCAGGCCGAAGCCCCGTTCAAAAAGAAGTTCTTCCTCTTCTTCTGCAACGCCATTTTTAATTTTACTATAGCGAAATGGAAAGTCAAGATGGGGGCATGACAGGTGGTGCGCGAGAAGGATCGGCAGTCAAAAGGGCTGCCGCATTAATGCGACAGCCCCGGTAGTATTTTCAAGAATTTTGTTTAATCAGGCTTTGGCGACCGGCAGTTTAATAACAGACGATGGCAAATCACCGCTTATCTCGCCGCCGTCAGAGATTGTAAATCCCTCCGGTACGCTTGTGACCTTGACCGTCATATCTTCGCGGTCCTCGACGAACAGCGAATATGATGCGTCTTCACCGGTCACATATGTTTCAGTACCTTCTTTGGTAGTAACGGTGAATTCCGTTCCCGGTCCTGCGGTGGAGAAGAAAGTGTAATATCCCGGATGCTTTTCCGTGTAGTCATCGCCCATAAATGTCGTGACTATTTCTTCAAATGTCTCGGCGTTCGGGATAGAACCGACTCTCCAGAAACAGATTTTTCCGTTTCTGTCAATGATCAGTGTTGTCGGATATGTGGATGTCTCAATGAAACCGAGGCTTTCGTTGTCACCGCCATAAGCAAGCGGGAAAGAAAAGTCATGCTTTTCACCGTATTCTATAACGGATTCCTCGGTGTCAAGTGAGTCGACATCGATGGCGACCATGCTCATTTTATCCTGATACTTCTGATATACTGCATCCATCTCAGGGAATTCTTTTTCGCATGGTCCGCACCATGAGGCATAAAGAACAATCACAGCCAGATCTTTGTCTTCAAGGAGCGTATCCGGTGTGATTTTGACTCCGTCCGGTGTCTCTAATTCAAAGTCCGGAACATCTTCGCCAATATGGTCTTCAAACTGAGATGCGCTATCGAGCATATTATTTAAAATCTTTTCCTGATTGACCCTAAGCCAGACAAACCCGGCAAGAATCAGAGCAGCGATGAGTCCGATAATAACAAGGAATATCTTGAGCAGCAGCGGCATTTTCTTCTTTTTATTATTCTTCATTTTTAATACCTATATCCTTCCTGATTTGGTTTGTATTTATCGATATAAATTAATAATACTAGCGTAATTATTGTCTTGTCACTTGTATCTTGATTTTGCCTGTTACATTTATTTATACGTATATGCAGGGGAACAGAGACAAAAAAGAATTGAGATAAATTGAGGTAAATTGAGGCCCTTGAAACGGCCGCCTGTCTGACTGGTGATCCGATGCCGGAAGCGCCGGAATGGCATAAGAAGTTGTTCGCAAAGCACGAATAAATTCTGATGTGCTATCCATGCGCGGCATAGTGCGGTGCCGCGCAGCAAAAGGCAGTCATATCTGACGGATATCCGTCGGTGTGGCTGCCTTTTGTGTTATATCTCAGTGTGAGATGCCCCTGCCTCTATAGGCGGTGGGTCTAGTCTCAGTGGCGGGTGTCAATCCCCCACTGAGATATACGCTCAGCTGCACAATGCTCCACTGGAGCATTGTTACGCATGCTAAGGCACGCGAGGATGCGCAGGAGTTCGGGAATTGCGCTGCAGCCTGCCTTAACTGCTGCACTGCAGATACAAGAAGTTAAAGATAATGTCAAAAAAGGCTTTCCTTTAGCACGGTAACGTGGTAATATGGTAGCTGGCTAACGTCATATATTATTTGGAGGAATTTATATATGAAAAAGAAAATCGCACTTATCATGGCAATGATGATGATCCCGGCGTCTCTCATGGGCTGCGGCCAGAGCGCTGCGCCGACGACAGCTGCAGAACCGGCAGCGACAGAGACGACAGCGGCTGACGCGGCAGTGGAAGACACGGCTGCGGACAGCGGCGCCCAGTATGTTTTTCTCGATGAGGATCTCGGCGTTGAGTCCTACGCGATCGGTTTCCGCGTCGGCGACGAGGAACTGGCAGAGACAGTCAGCGGCGCGGTTCAGGCTCTGGTTCTCAACGGAACCTACGATGAGATCGGCGAAAAGTATCCGGATATCAAGGATTACCTGTGCCTCACAGCAGATGACATTGACGCGTCCACGCTTCCGGAGGAGGGCTCCGGAGATCCGAACTTCACATTCAAGCATGGTTTCGACCTTGACTACCCGCCGTATTCCTATCGTCAGGACGACGCTTCTGTCGGCGGCTTTGACGTTGAGCTCTGCCAGGCAGTGTGCGACTACCTCGGCTGGGGATATGAGCCTGTCCCGTTCAACTGGGACGCCAAGGATATGGAACTGAACGCCGGCAGCTGCGACTGCATCTGGTCCGGATTCACCAAGGAAGGCCGCGAGGATGATTATACATGGGGCATCACATACTCCAATAACACACAGGGCATCCTTGTGCCGGCTGACTCCGACATCAAGACTCTCGCTGATCTCTCCGGCAAGATCGTAGGCGTCCAGACTGCGACATCCGCTTACGATATGCTTGAGGATTCCCAGAAGGAACTGGCGGATACATTTGCAGAACTCAGAGTATATGAGACATATACCATCGCTTACAATGACCTCAAGGCCGGCGCAATTGACGCGATCGCGATCGATATGACGGCAGGTTCATTCCTGATTGCAGACGATAACGCATAAATCTGCGGGATCATCAAGAATTATCAAGGTATTCCTGATAAGTTAAAAGCAGCATCGGGCCGGTGTAAACGGCCCGTGCTTTTTTCGTAGGCGGGCATATCCCCGTATTTTTATTTATGGGATCACATTGTTTATGCCGCCTGCCCGAATCTGAGAGGAGATACGTTATGACTTTATCCACTATGTTGTCTGCCATGGGCGAGGGCATGCTGCGCTCGTGCGCTATTTTCTTCCTGACCATTTTGTTCTCCATGCCGCTCGGCATGGTGATCATGTTCCTGCGCCGCTCCCGCCTTAAGCTGGTCAGCGGTATTACCAAGATCTATATTGCCATCATGCGCGGAACGCCGCTCATGCTCCAGCTGCTCATGTGGTATTTCGGCCCGTATTATCTGTTCGGCATGTCAATAAGAGGCTATCGTTTTCCGGCCATCATCATCGGTTTCTCGATGAACTACGCCGCTTACTTCGCCGAAATCTACCGCGGCGGTATGGAGACGATTCCCCAGGGGCAGTATGAGGCTGCCGAAGTCCTCGGCTACAGCAAGACGCAGACCTTCTTTAAGATCATTCTTCCGCAGGTCATAAAGGCTATTTTGCCTTCGGTGACCAATGAGATCATCACTCTGGTCAAGGATACGTCTCTCGCGTTCACCCTGGCTTACAATGAGATGTTCTCCCTCGCGAAGCAGATTGCCGCGTCGCAGACTTCCTTCACGCCCTTCATAATCGCCGGCGTGTTTTATTTCATAGCAAATTACGCCGTTGCCTTCGCCATGGAGCGCATCGAGAAGGCACTTGACTATTACAAGTAAGGAAGGAGAACGATAGATATGATCTTAGAGATGAACGGAATTAAGAAATCTTTCGGCGATCTGGAAGTTTTGAAAGATATCAGTTTTAATGTCGATTCCGGCGAGGTCGTCAGTGTGATCGGTCCTTCCGGTTCGGGAAAGAGTACGCTTCTTCGCTGCGCGACATTCCTCGAGACAGTCGACGCGGGACAGATCACTTACATGGGCAGATCGGCCGTCACGACGACCTCTGAGGGCAGAGCTCACTATGTTCCGCACGCTGAGCTGAATCAGATCAAGAGATATTTCGGCCTGGTGTTCCAGCAGTTCAATCTGTTCCCGCATTATTCGGTGCTCAAGAACATAACGGACGCTCCGATCCACGTGCAGAAGCGGCCTAAAGACGAGGTCCGCGCCGAGGCTATGGAGCTTCTTCGGAAAATGAACCTCGAAAATCGCGCGGACGCGTACCCGTGCCAGCTGTCCGGCGGTCAGCAGCAGCGTGTCGCGATCGCGAGAGCCCTTGCCCTAAAGCCGGAGATCCTCTTCTTCGACGAGCCGACCAGTGCCCTCGATCCGGAGCTCACCGGTGAAGTTCTGAAGGTCATCCGGCAGCTGGCGGAAGAGAAGATGACGATGGTCGTTGTCACGCACGAGATGCCATTTGCCCGCGCGGTCAGCAACAGAGTCATCTTCATGGACAAGGGTGTTATTGTTGAGCAGGGAGATCCGGAAGAAGTATTCGGCAATCCCAAGCAGGAGCGCACGGTCCAGTTCCTGCGCAATTATCAGCGATGAAAGTGGATTATACAGTCCTCGATCCTACCGGGAACATAACGATTCTCGTGACAAGTCCTGTGGAAATCTCTCTCCAGCCGCCTGTCGCCTTAAAACTCATGGAGCTTGTGCCGGAGGCCGAGCAGGTTGGCTTTCTGTCCGAGGCAGAAGGCTGTGACATCGCGCTTCGCATGGCGGGCGGTGAGTTCTGCGGAAATGCGTCTATGTGCGCAGCCGCGTATTATGTCAATGAAGAAGGGTTGAATACGTGTCAGGTGACTCTCCATGTATCGGGGGCAGAAGGACCTGTTGCGGCCGAGATTGAAAAGCTTCCTGACGGGAAGTGGCGCGGGACTGTGAATATGCCCCGCCCACAAAAATTGGAATTCATAGATTTGCCCGGAGCGGGAGAACTCCCGGTGGTGTCATTTGACGGAATCTCTCATGTGATCTATGAAGTATCAGCTTCGAAGCCTTCGGGCAGTTACTCGGACGTGGAGTCTGCCTCTGATACGTCAGCAAGTCATTTTGAGGCTGATAACAGGTTGGATGAACTTCCAATTTCGCGCTCTGAGGCGGAAGCCCTGGCCTATGATTGGTGCAGGTATCTTGGCGTCGATGCTCTGGGTATTATGTTCCTCAATACCGAGGCATCGTCCATGACACCTCTCGTGTACGTTCCTGCGGCGGGTACCCTTTTCTGGGAGAATTCCTGCGCGAGCGGCACGACGGCCTGCGGAGCCTACGTAGCGGCCAGGTCCGGCAGAGCGGTCTCGATGTCGCTTCGTCAGCCCGGCGGCAGTCTTGAGATCAAAGTCAGTGAGGACGGATCGTTTGGGCTTTCTGGGACGGTTCGCATCACGCATTCAGGCAGCGCTGAAGTGAGCGTGTGATGTATAGGACTGTGAATCTTTTTTAAAGGGACAATTCAAGTATTGATTATTACAAAAAAGCGGTCATCTGCCCGTGCAATCCATTGCATGAGGCACTTGACCGCTTTATTCTTCCTCGCAAAACTTCAGGCAGGCTGTTCTTATGTTACGTTTCCGGCAGCAAAGCATCCATCTTCATGAGAAAAGCATTGAAAGTCCGACCGAGAGATCAAAACGCGTATGCGTTTTTAGCTCGCAGGGAAGGACTTACGCTTTTCGATGAAGATGATGATTTGCTGCCGGATCTTGCAGACTGCCTGAACTGTCACACCTTTTCCAAATCTTCCGCAAACGCCACCGAAAATCTCCTCGCGGCATCCGCGTACATATGGCCGTCCCAGTCCGCAAAGAGCTCAGAGTCCGTGAACTCGCGCCTTGCTTCGAGCAGATCACCGCCGGTGTAATTCATGTAAGTGAAATCGTACGTCTTGCTGAGAGCCTCCATCTCCGCGCCGGCGGATGCGTAGCTCGTCTCATTGGCAGCCAGCGTCTCCGCAGGGACCGGTGTCGTCACGACTACGAGCTCTATGCCCTCACGTCTGCAGAACTCCGCAATGCGGATGAAATAGTCCCTGGCTTTCTCCTGAATCATATCATCGGACCAGTCGCGGGGGATGATCTCATCGTCCCACTTTCCGGGCTTTACGGCTATGAAACCGTCAGACTCGACCGTCTGGGTGGCGGAATCGAAGGTTCCCGTGCCGAAGTTTTTGTAGTCGTCACTTCTTTTTACAAACAGATTCCGCTCAATGTCGGAGAGCTGAGCCCTGTAGAAATACCAGGGAGCGATGGAAGTCCTGAAGTCCGCCTTCCACATTTTAGCGAAGAAGTACTGGACCTTGGCTTTTCCGGGCTGCATCTCCGTGTACGTGCCCGCATAGTTGGCGCTCACATCCTGGGCGGTGATCCAGTAGTTGGGATCGAACTCGTAGATCAGTCTGTCCGGCTTGTGTTTTCCGGTGGCATCCTTCAGGAAGAAGTAGCTGTCAACCGGGTACTCCTCGCCCTGAGCTGCATTGAAAGCGCTCCTGCCGGTCACAGAGGAGATGCTTGATGGCGAAAGGCATGTGCCTGCGTGGGACGAGCCCAGAATCAGGTCATCGAAAGTCTCGGTCTCGATCTTGTGGACCTTGTACCTCGTAAAGGTGTAGGGGACCAGCAGATAGTTCAGGTATGTATTGACAGCAAAGAGCACAGCGATAAAAATGACCGGCACGAGGATTCTCTTAAAAATTCGCATAGATGAACCCTCCCTGAGAAAGCGGCTTATTGCCGATGACTACAAGCGACATAAGAAGCAGGAACAGCACGAGGCAGCGAATGACGACGGGCTTCTTCATGAGAAGAGAACGAGTATCGATTTTTCGCTCGCGCAGGATGCTGTGAATGAGCACCACAAGGCAGCCGAAGAGAGCTGCGATGAGCGGGGCATAAGCTGAGCCTGCCCATGTAGATGAGGCATCGATTATGTCAACGCCTATGCGGAATTTTGTGATGCTGTCCCGCATCATGATAAGGGCCTGATGGGTGCTGCCGGCCCTGTCAAGATACCAGCTGATGTTGACAAGAATGAAGGTCCTTATGACCTGGAAACAGTAGAACAGTCTGCTGTCTTTTTCTATGCCGAATTTCTTTTTCCAGTCGCGGTAATTCTTAGCCAGAAGACCTGAGACACCAATGATCACACCATTGTAGAGACCGTAGAAAATGTTATGCCAGGCAGGTCCGTGCCAGATACCGACGACGAGGAAGACAATGATATTGGCCAGACAGATCGGAAGGGCACGGCCGATGTTCTTGCCGAATTTTGTGCGGCACCATTTGCCGAACTTACCCATCCAGCGGGACAGGGAAACAGGGTAGAAGAGATAATCCTTCATCCAGGTGCCGAGCGTGATGTGCCACCGATGCCAGAAATCCGTGATGGATGTGGCGAAGAACGGCTGGGTAAAGTTCTCGTCCAGGGTGACGCCGAGCATCTCGGCGATGCCGATGACGATATCGATGCCGCCGGAGAAATCCGCATAGAGCTGGGCTCCGTAGAGGAGAATCCCCATGATCCCGTAGCCTGGCATCGTATTGTAGTTGTCAAATATAGCGTCGACGTAGAGGACTGCGTTGTCAGCGATGACGATTTTCTTGAAAAAGCCCCAGACTATGCGGTAGAGACCGCGCTCGATCCGGGCCATGTCAAATTCCCGCTCAGCGTAGAGCGACTCGGCAAGACGGCTGTAGCGTCCGATCGGACCCTGCATGATCTGCGGGAAAAATGCGAGGAATAAAGCGAACCGGAAGGGATTCCGCTCCGCCTTGCAGCGCTTCCAGTGGACGTCGAGCAGGTATCCTGTCGCCTGGAATGTGTAGAAGGAGATTCCGAGGGGCAGGAGGAGCTTCAGCTCGCGGATATTTGTTCCGAAGAGACCGTTTATGTTGCCGAGAATGAAATTGGTGTACTTGATGAACGCGAGCATACCGAAATCGGCAAGCAGCACAGCGGGGACTGCCCAACGGGCTCCGGCTTCCGCCCACAGCCCGCCGAGGTAAGTCGCGGTCGTCGCGAACAGGATGAAGAAGAGATAGGATGGTCCGGCCGCAAGATAATAGATATACGAAAAGACCAGCAGCCAGACCCACTGGTACTTTTTCGGAATCATATAGCAGCCTGCCACGCAGACTGCTGTGAAGACCATGAACTCTATGGAGACAAATGACATAGTTAACCCTGAAGGCGCTGCACCATCTCATAGAGTGCAGCCGCCGAGTTGAAGTTCTCCGGGATAATGTCCGCCGGGGTGATTCGGATATCGTACGCGTCCTCCAGCTCGCTGACGATCGAGAGAATTGCAAATGAATCCAGGATCCCGTCATCGATCAGTGTATCACATGTTTCATAGTCGCAGTCCGGCTGAATATCTTCCAGAATCTCGATAAGTTCATCCATAATTAAAATCCTCCGTTTGAATTTTATCTCTGAGTAATGTGAGGGTATCGCCGCATTTGCGGTAGACCCGTGGCAGGTCACGGCTTAAGAACAGGCTGATGCCCTCCGTGACAGAATATGCGCCGACATTCATGAATACAAGTATATCATCCACCTCCGGATGTTGCAACGGAACCTCTTTGACGAGCACGTCATTGATGGTGCAGAGGGAGCCGCAGATATCGTAGACCTCCTCACCGTTTTCCTTAAGCGGCAGCGGGACTTCCCCGCCTTTTGCGAGCATGTAGGGCAGTTTCATTGCCATCATTTGCCCGAAGTAATTTACCTGATGGATTCCACCGTCGCAGATGAGATAGTTAACGCCGCGGTTCGTCTTCATATCCATGATCTTTGTTATGTAGGAGCCGCAGGAAGCTGCAATGTAGCGCCCCATTTCAAGGGAAATCCTGCCCTTCCAGTTCATGGACATGAGAGATTCATAGAGCTCACCTAACAGCTCCTCGTCGTCCACCGGCTTATCCTTTTTAAAATAGCTGACAGGCGCGCCGGGACCGAACTCGAACATTTCTACTTTATAGCCGCATTCATTTTCAATCCTTGCGATCAGGATGTCGGCTTCCAAAATCTCTTTCTTGATGATTCGCAGCCTTTTTTGAGTGCCGGTGAACACCTGAATGCCCAGAATGTGGAGATGGGGATAGGAGGCACGCTCCCGAACGAGCGTTAAAATCTCTTCCTCTTCCATGCCGAACTGCGTGCCGCTCGTCACCCGAAGCAGAACATCTATGGTGTGGTCCTGACCGAACACACCGGCTGCCTGCTCCTCCAGCATCTTCATCTGCTGCAGGGATTCAACGGTGCAGATGGGCTCTCCGCCGTCCGCATGTTCTTTCACAAATCTGAAGATATCCTCAAAATCGGAGGCCTCCTTGTTGACGCCGGACAGTACCATCTTGCATGCGGGAATTCCCGCTTTTCGGCAGATGCGCTCCTCACCCGGGGAGCAGATTTCAAATGAATCGACAAGGTCTTTTGCGGAAGAGACAAGGAAGGCGTTGGCCTTCATCGCGTAACAGATGCCGATACCCGGCAGCCGGCTTTTTATGTACGAGACGCGGCGCTGCAGAGTGTCGACGTCAAATATGTACGCAGGGGTCCGAAGCTGTCCGGACTCATACAAATCCTGATAGTCTTTGAATTCCATAGTTACCTCTTTTTTACAGCTGCGAGGGCTTTGCGGTCGATCTTGCCGTTTTTGGTGAGTGGGAGAGAGTCCATTTGCACAAAGCGGTTCGGAATCATATACTTGGGGATCCGCTCGCCGAGCCGTCTGACAATCTCTTTCTTGTCGATGCTGCCCACATAGTAAGCTATGATCTTGTTGTTTTCAAATGTGCACACAGCCCGCTCAATCTCATCGATAGAGTCAAGAGCCTGATCGATTTCCCCGAGCTCGATCCGGTGGCCCATATGCTTGATCTGAAAATCCTTGCGGGAGGCGAAGCAGAAAAGCCCCTCCTCGTTTATATAAGCCAGGTCGCCGGTCCTGTAAATGAGTTCGATATATTTATTGTTCAGCGGATTCTGGACGAATGCTTTGGCCGTCTGCTCCGGAGCATTATAGTACCCGAGAGCCAGCGCTGTGCCGGACACGCAGATCTCGCCGGTCTTTCCGGTCTCCGTGACAAGCTGATTGTTTTCGTCGAGCAGGAAGACTTTCTCGTTGGGGAAGGGGATGCCGGACGGCAGGCTCTCGCCGCGCTCGTACTTCCTGTCGATAACATAGTAGGTGCAGTTGCAGGTGATTTCCGTCGGTCCGTACAGATTTACAAATGTCGTCTCCGGAAGCGCGTTCTGCCACTCGGTAAGGTGGCGGATCGGCATGACCTCGCCGGAGAACATGACCTTCTTTATCTCTGTCGGGGTCCGGTAGTCGAATCCGTGCAGCTGCGAGATGATGCACATGGCGGAGACGGCCCATATGAGGGTGGTCACGTGCCGGTCGCACAGGAAATCGAGCAGCTGTGTCGGGATCGAGAAGTAGGCGGTCGGAATGATGTGGACCGTCGCTCCGACAGCAATCGCAGAGTAAATATCCTTGACAGAGACATCGAAATCAAATGGCGCCTGATTGCCGATGACATCTCTGTCCGTGATATTAAAGAGCTCTGTGAAGACATCTATGAAGTCGATGACGGACCTGTGACCGACGAGAACTCCCTTGGGAGTCCCGGTGGATCCGGACGTGAAATTGCAGTAGAGCGGATCGATGTCGAGGGACAGCTTTCGAATCATGCCAAGCAGTGTAGAGTTCTCCTGCGCTTCCATAAGGTCTTCCGCGTAGAGTACCGTGCCGCCATATCCGAAGGCAGCCAGATCATCGTCATATGTGTGACTGGTCACTATGAAATCCGCCTCCAGAGTCCTTAAAATATCAAGGAGACGCATTTTTGGCTGCTTTGTATCCAGCAGCGTGTAAAAACAGCCGGCATAGACAGCCCCGAAAAAGACACAGATGGTATCAACGCTCTTGCCCATGAAAACAGGCACCGGTTTTCCCCGCCCCACGGAATATGTCAGGGCGGTGCCGATCGATCTTGCTCGCGCTATGAGTTCACTGTAGGTAATCTGTTTGTCCGTATCGGCAAAGCTGATCTTATCCGGATAGAGAGCACCGGACCGTTCCAGATATTCGAGAACATTCTTCATATAATAACCTCGCTTGGATCTGCTCGTTTCAGTATCGGGTCACATTACCGGGTATCAATCTATTTCAAGAATGATCGGCGCATGATCCTGACGCGGACCCGAATCCATCATCTCGGATTTTGTGACCTTGTCTTTGATTCTCTCACTCACAAGGAAATAGTCAATTCTCCAGCCTGAGTTGTTGATCTTGCTCGTTTTGATGCGCTGTGCCCACCAGGAGTAAGCGCCCGGCACATTTCCGTGTACGTGGCGGAACGTGTCGACGAAACCGCAGCTAAGGAGATGGGTGAAGCCCGCCCGCTCCTCGTCGGTGAAACCTGCGGACATATGGTTCGAAGCCGGATTGGCCAGATCTATCTCCTCGTGGGCTACGTTGTAGTCGCCGCAGGAGATGACCGGTTTGACCGCGTCGAGGGACCTCAGATATTCAGCGTATTTCTGATCCCAGATCTGCCGCTCGGAAAGGCGTCTCAGTCCGTCTCCCGCATTCGGTGTGTAGACGAGATTGAAGAAGAAATCCGGAAGCTCAAGTGTGATCATGCGGCCTTCACAGTCCATCGGCTCGGGAGCACCGATCTTCGGATAGTCTGCCCTGACACTAAGACCTTTCTTGTAGAGGGCCATTGTGCCGGCATATCCTTTTCTTGCCGGTTCGCAGGAGCTGACCCAGGCATAGTCATAGTCGGGGAAAAATTTTTCCAGCGCAGCTTTCTGCTTCGCGTTCATACCTGCTGTGGGCAGCTTTGTCTCCTGTATCGCAATGATGTCTGCTCCGCTCTCTGCAATAGACGCAAGCACGTCGCGGGTAAGAAGAGCGCGTGCGCTGTCTGATGTCAGAGCCGCGTTCAGTGAGTCTATGTTCCAGGAAATGAATTTCATATGTTCTCCTTTATTCTTAGGATTTCCCGCCATACATGTTGGCCGGTCGAAAGAGACTGCTTCAGATTTTGATGCGGGAAGATTTTAATGATGCTTTTTATCTTTTTCAATTCCTATCCGGAAGCGGTTGAAATCAGCAAGGGAATTCCAGCCTATCCTGATTATATTTTTAAAGTTGACGGAATTCGTGCCGACCCGTCTCGGAAGGAACGTGATCGGCAGGAAGACGAAATTCTCGTGATAGCTGGCAAAGAATGTCGTCAGCATGACATTGGGAAGATTGTAGTCATCATCGAATCTGCCGATATACTTTTCGAGAAGCTCGCGCTTCATGAGCCGATAGGGAGCATTGGCATCCGGAAGAGCTACGCGGAAAATTATGCGGAGCAGGAAACACAGAGTCTGCTCGACAAACGCGCGGTCCCTGCCGTCTCCGCGGACGGGGCGCTTACCTATCACAGCGTCGTATTTTTCACGGCGCTTCCAGAAGGCCTCGAACTCTGAGGGCAGCGTCTGCCTGTCGGAGTCGGTCTGGAAAATATAGTCAGCCCCCCGGGAAATCGCATAGCGGTAGCCGTAGATCAGCGTGGAGCCGTGCCCACCGTTCGGCTTGGTGAGAGGCACCAGATAAGGACGGGTCTTAGCCAGTTCCAGAAGTTTTTCGTAGGTGTTATCCTTACTGCCGTCATTTATGATAACGAGGCGCGAGGAGCCGTTTCCGCTGTGGGATTCGATAATCGGGTACCATTCTTCAACGAACGCTTCAATGTTTTCCGATTCGTTGTAGGCCGGTACAATAATATATAAACAGTCCATATTGATCTCCAGTCGTAATGATCTCAGTGGGGCAGTCCCCTTTTACAAGCCGCCATCCGAGTATTGCCGCGTATGCCGGGGCATGCTGAAAGCATGTTTATTCTACAACATAATCAAATAATTGTCACCCAAATGAACTCAAATACCTGAAATGCCTCAAACGGCCTGAAATGCCTTATATACCTCAAATGAAACACTTGCGAAAGATCTTTTTCATTGTCCGCATGCACGGACATGACCTGAAGTATTCTTATACCATCAGGAGGAAAAGAACGACACCACAATAAAAATGAAAGGAGGCAGCTGGAATACAGACCGGTGAATATCGATTCTTCCTGAACCGGATAACCTTGTTAAGTCTTTGTCAGTAAAGAGGGAATTATGGACATGGATATTAAGAGGAATTGGGTGCTTCCGGGGTGAAAAAGTGATCAATATAGGTTCAATCTGACAAAAGGGGATTGCCGAAAGTTCGGCAGTCCCCTGAATTTCCGGGAGACTGCAGATGTATCAAATTCGGCCTTTGTGGTTGCCTTGCTCTGTGAAATTAGTGTATTCTTTTTATTAGGTACGTGCTGTCGAATATGCGGCAATACGAAGAGGCGCATCATGCATATGTGAAGACTGTTGTGTTTTTACGTGAGTGGGATGAAGTATGAAAGGGAAAGACGAAGAGGATATAAGACGGCTTTGTCACATCTGATGCTCATTTTGTGGTATGATGTGAATAATGATTATGAGAAGTAAGGAGAACGATCATGGGAAGATTAAAAGAACTCAGAAAATATGTGGATGCGCGCCTTAATGCTCTGCCGGACCCTGACAAGAGGAACGGCGCGATCGTGCACCTGTACGGTGTCTCGCTCGCGGCGACCATGATTGCGAAGAAGCGCTGTCATGATCCGGAGATCATGTCGATGGCAGCTATGCTGCATGATCTCCATGCCTATGAGAGCGGCAGCTATGATGATCATGCGCACAAAGGAGCCGATCTGGCAAGAAAGATCCTGAATGAACTCGGTCTGACAACGGATGAGGAGACGGATATCATCTGTTCTGCCATCTACCATCACGATGACAAGCTGGTCGTCGACAGTCCGACGGATGAGGTGCTCAAGGATGCGGACGTCATTCACCATTGTATGAATGACCTGTCAAAGACCGTGAAGGACAAGGAGAAGGCCAGATACGCCGCGCTCTGTGAAGAGTTCGGAATGTGATAAGCGAGGATACGAGAATGGCCGATATGCTTGACTACATTGAATGGAGGGGTGACCTCACATTCAGAGAGAGAGAATTTAATGACGTCGACAATTTGATCCTGTCACTGCTTGCCTACTCGGATTTTAAGGGCATTATCAGTATGGATGAGGGGTCCCCGCCCATTTCCATCGCAGATCTGTATTCAAAATATACGGAAGCCGGCAAGAATCAGTCGGAGCTGGCCTGCAATCCGAAGCCTGTATTTGAAAAATGCGCGAAGACGAACAGGTTCGGCAATATCATGGTCAAGGACTACGTCGACATAGTAAATCAAGGCCGCCAGTTCCAATTCGCCGCAATGACATTCGAACTCGGTGACGGCACAGTCTATGCAGCCTTCAGGGGAACAGACAACACACTTGTCGGGTGGCGAGAGGATCTGAACTTCTCGTTCATGGAGGCAACGCCTGCCCAGCTCTGCGCGGCTGAATATCTGGATATCGTGTGTGAAAAGACGAATGATCCGGTGAGGACCGG
Organism: uncultured Lachnospiraceae bacterium; assembly: GCA_902788035.1. Classification (GTDB taxonomy): domain Bacteria; phylum Bacillota; class Clostridia; order Lachnospirales; family Lachnospiraceae; genus Chordicoccus. The sequence continues at coordinate 30,288 of CADAIL010000017.1, forward strand.
CGGGCACTCCAAGGGCGGCAATCTCGCCATGTACGCGGCTGCCTTCTGCGAGGATCAGAATAAGGACAGGATCGTCCGGGTCTACTCGAACGACGGGCCGGGTTTCAACGAGATCATTGCCGAGAACGAGAACTATAAAAACATTCTGGACCGGGTATCTCTGGCAATACCGGAAGGATCACCGATCGGTATTCTGCTCTTTAACAAGCAGGATAAAAAGGTCGTGGAGAGCACGGGTAAGAACGGGGCTGCCCAGCACAACCCCTATACGTGGTGTATAAATAAGTGGGGGTTTGTACAGGCAGAGAAACAGTCGTCCATGAGCATTTTCCTGGATAAGACCCTCGATGAATGGCTGAGCAGACTCACCAGAGAACAGAAGCAGGAGTTCGTCGATACCGTCTTTGACACGTTGGAGGCCACGGGAGCCAGATCATTCTCAGAGCTTTATTCCAATAAGAGGGAGTCTCTCAGCGCGATCATCAAGGCAGCGAGAAGACTTCATGCTGACCAGGTGAGCACAGTCATTTCGGTGATAAAGACTTTCCTCGACGCGGGCAAGGACGTATGGCTTGGGGATCAGAAACCGAAGCTCGATAAATCCAAAGAAGACAAGCTCGCGATGGATGAACTGAATGATTAATCTCTGGCGCAGAATTCTCGTGACGAAAGTGTACGATGAGTGTGCGAAATGAGACTTAAAAAGGGGCTTCGGCCCCTTTATCGTTAAACTAATTTATGCAAAATTTGACTCAAAGGCATAGGGATTTGTCTGTAATGCAGTCTGCTAAAACAGTATTATGTCAGCGAGCGGGGATGAAAACCATATGTTTTCGATGCGCGCAAAGAACACCGGCACGCGATATTTTTGTGCACGGGATCAATGAACAAATATGAATACCGGAAAGAAATTTACAAAAGAAGAAATTGAAAAGAAGGTGCTACGGCTCTCCTTTATCGGCAGCTGCCTGCTGTCCGGATCTGAAATTATAATGGCTCTCATCCTGCGGTCATACGCGGTTATGATGGACGGAATATTTGATTCGGCCGAGCTCGTTATGATGGGACCTTTCCTTGTACTGGTCCCGCTGCTGTATAAGCCTGTCAACGAGAGGCACCCCTACGGGTACTCACAGGTGGAGTCCTTTTTCCTGATCATAAAGTACTCGGTGCTTCTTACGCTGATGCTGCTCCTTATCAACACGAACGTGCATGTCATTATGAGCGGGGGTAACAGGGTCAATCCCAGCATGATCGCTGTATATGAAATGCTGTTGGGAGCGGCTTCGGTATTCATGTATTTAATGCTGGCTCATATAAGCCGCAAATATGAGTCCCCGACTGTCCATGCGGAGCTTTACCTGTGGAAGACGGATATCGTGGGAAGCTGCAGTATCGCGGTAGCATTCCTCGCTCAGTATGTGCTGGGAGATACGGTGCTGGCTGCATTTGCTCCTTACATGGACTCAGCGGTCGCGATAGTTATGTCAGTGCTGCTCCTCCGCGAACCGGTCAGTGAGATCGTGCGGGGCTTCAAGCAGATGCTGCTCTTCTCGCCGCCCGAAGATGTTATGAGAAGAGTACACGAGGTCGTAAATAAAAACCTTGAAGGCCTGCCTTACCGGGCGACCTTCATTGATGTGATACAGACTGGAAGGAAGACGTGGATCGAGGTGTATCTGAAGGAGAACCTTGACACGTCGCTCATTGACGTCCGCCACTGGACGAAAATGAGAGAATATGTGATAGAGGATTTGAAAGACGATTTTGATCAGATATATGTTGAATTTATTCCGGACCTTTCGGAAGAATAAAAAAGGAGGTGACACTTTGGAACGAATTTCATTTATTGGAATGGGCGACCTTGGTACACCGATGGCCGTGCGGCTTCTTGAAGCCGGCTATCAAGTCACAGTTTATAACCGCACTGCTATCCGTGCGGACGAAATCACCAACCGCGGAGGCATCTGGGCTGAGAGCCTTGCAGACTGCCTCAGGGAAGCGGATTATATATTTATAAAAGTAAGTTATCAGCAGGATGTTGAGGATCTGTATTTCGGCGAGGAGGGAATCTGCGCGATCGCTCCGGAAAACTCAGTCGTTGTCGATATGACGACAAAGAGTCCTGAGCTGGCAAGCCGGATCGCGGACGAAGCCGCTGAAAGAAATATCGCAGTCATTGACGCTCCGGTCATCGGCGGGACGTCGGATGCCGAAGCCGGGACGCTGAGAATCGTTCTCGGCGGCGACAGCGAGGCATGTCAGAGGGTAACCCCGGTGCTTGAGCATCTGAGCAACAGTATCAGTTATGTCGGCGCAAATGAAGCCAGCCAGCAGATGAAGATGGCGGCTCAGATCGCGATTGCAGGTATCCTGTCGGGTCTTTCTGAGTCCATGGCTTATAGTGTTCGGGCCAACCTCGACAAGAAGTTAATACTTAAGCTCCTCGAGGAGGAACTGACGAGCAATACCGCCACCCTCCTTCAGATGGAGGAAAGCCCCGACGCCATGTCGGATTCCGCCCTCACTGTACGCCACATGCTGACGGACTTCCAGACTGCTAAAGAAGACGCGCAGAGCCGAAATCTGAATCTCGGAGTTCTGAACACAGTCACGGATCTCTATGATCAGATGAACCGCGAGGGATATGGTCATGCAGGCACGAATTTCCTCATGGCTTACTACAATTCCTTCACACGGAACGGCACGATGCTGCAGTACTTCGAGTGGTATCTGCCCTCGGACGGAAATCTGTGGAATCAGCTTGCTGCAAATGCCGCTTCGCTCGAAGCCATGGGTTTCACCGCGATATGGACACCGCCGGCCTATAAATCTCTTCGCGGCGTTGAGGACGTCGGTTACGGCGTATACGACGTGTACGACCTGGGCGAATTCGATCAGAAAGGCACAGTCAGGACAAAGTACGGGACGAGGGAAGAGTACCAGATGGCTATTCACGCCTGCCATGAAGCGGGTCTTCATGTCTACCCGGATATCGTGCTAAACCATAAGCTCGGCGCTGACGCGAGAGAGGAAGTAGAGGCAATAGAGGTAAGTCCGGACAACCGCAATTATGAAATCGGTGAGAACTATCAGACCGTCGAGGCAGAGACGATCTATAATTTCGAAGGCCGCGGCGATCAGTACTCAGATTTTAAGTGGGATCACAGGCACTTTTCAGGCTTCCGCAACGAGGAACCGCAGGGCAGCCCGATCTACAAACTTAAAGATCACGAGTGGAGTCCGAATGTTGACAACGAATTCGGCAACTTCGACTACCTGATGGGAGCTGACATTGATCACCAGAATCCTGAGGTCGTAGAGGAGCTCGGCAAGTGGGGCACCTGGTACGAGGGTATGACGGAGATGGACGGTGTGCGTCTCGACGCGGTCAAGCATATCGACGCCTACTTCTACCGCGATTGGCTCCACAACATGCGCGAGTCAACGGGCAGAAATCTCTTCGCTGTCGGCGAGTACTGGAGCGGAGATGTTCAGAAGCTGACCAGATATCTTGAGCAGGTCGACTACCAGATGAGCCTCTTTGATGTGCCGCTGCATTTCCATTTCTGCGACGCGTCTTACAACAGGGAAAATTATGACCTGAGAAATATTTTCAAGGGGACACTGACGGAGTGGAATCCGATTCACTCGGTACCGTTTGTTGACAATCATGATACGCAGCCGGGTCAGTCGCTGGCATCGCCGGTCAAGCCCTGGTTCAGATCACTGGCTTACGCTATGATCCTTCTTCGCCAGGACGGTTATCCGTGCGTATTCTACGGTGACCTTTACGGTATTCCGCACAACAATGTTCCGCCGGTTGGACAGGACCTGGAGCTTATGCTGATGGTCAGAAGAATGTATGCATACGGCCGTCAGAATGATTACTTTACGCACAAATACTGCATCGGCTGGACACGTGAGAAGTACGGCATCGCCGTCCTGATTTCGAGTCGCGGCAGACATAGAAGAAGAATGTTCGTCGGCAAGGAATTTGCAGGCAAGACTTATTATGATGTGCTCGGTCACAGTGACAGGAAGGTCACCATCACGCGCCAGGGCTACGGTGAGTTCTCTGTTGAGGACCAGTCGGTCAGCGTCTGGATGGACGAGGAACTGGGACTGACACCGGAGGGTGCGGTCGTCGTATAAAATGAGATGAGGCGGTAAAGTCACGTATTGACGTGTCTTTACCGCCTCTTTCTCTTTATGATGAATACTATTACGATCTGACGCAGAGCAGGAGTTCAGACAGGCATATCTCGCAATTCATATATTCGGCAACCGACATCATCTTCGTGAGAAAAACATTGTCGGTCCGACCGAGAGATCGAAACATGCCTGCATGTTTCAAGCTCACAGGAAAGGACCGACGTTTTTCGATGAAGATGATGTTGGTAGCCGGATTTTGGACTTTAGTTGCAGCCTGTCTGAACTGCTGCGAGACAGATTTCCTCTTTTTATGCTTTACCAGAAATTGACAGGCTCGTAATCACGGAGCGGCGCGAGAAAACCGTGGGCGGCAAGCTGCTCCTGGATGAGATCCAGTGTCTCTTTGGAATCGGCGCTGACCGTATGGTAATGGTAACCTGAGGTGACATTCATGAGAAGGCTGGACTGTCCGTCACCGAGCTCATCGAGGTATTTGCGCACTTCCCAACGGGACTTCAGGTGAAGTTCTGCCCGCACGACTCCATACACTTTGTGATACACAAAGACATCCTCGACCCGTCCGCCGAGATCGACTATAAGATTCAGTTCCTCTTCGACCTGCTCCTCAGTATGTCTGACTTTAAATACCCGGGTCTGAGACTCACCGGGCTGCAGGTAGTAGCCGCGGCTCGTTGAAAAGATCTGGAGACCGTTAGCCCGAAGCAGAGCTATATCCTGAACGATTACCTGACGGCTGACTTTGAAATGGTCGGCCAGATGTCGCCCGGAAATCGGTTCCCTGCTGGCACTCAGCAGATCTAATAATTCATGTCTGCGCTCTTCACCACTCATCGTTTGCATCTCCGTTTACGATATTATCCAGAACTCACATCCGGCCTGGCTGCCGGACTTGTACCGGACAGTCACAGCCCGGTTGGGTGAGCTCCATGCAAGTCATCCATAGCGCCGCTGCTGTAGACAGCAGCTTCTTTTTTATTGTACCACGTAAGGAAACAAAGAGGAAAGATTATTGTCTGAATTTATCCGAACTTTAGCGTATACAAAAAACAGGATTATATTTATAATTAGAGCGAGATTTGAATGGTTTTGGGGGAAGAATGAGGATCGTAACGGCAGGGCAGGATAACACGGACAGAGCCATGCAGCTTGCGAACCGGCTCGGAGCGGAGATATGCATGCGGACAGATGAAATACGCAGAGATGAGAGATATCTCCTTCTGGATGAGGACGGGCTTTCGCTTGTGCAGGGAAATATGAAGCTGCGCGGCGATTTTCGGCATATGATAAAAAGGGTCCTCGGCGGCAGAATTCAGCATGAAAAAATGCTCAGAGCCGTCAGGTTCAAGGAGGACGCTATAGGGATGCTTGCCGTCGATGCCACCGCCGGTCTGGGCGAGGACTCTTTTATACTGGCGGCAGCCGGGTTCTCTGTACTTATGTGTGAGTACAATCCGGTCATAGCAGCCCTGCTCAGTGACGCTTTGGTCCGGGCGCAGAGAGATCCTGATATTGGGGAGATAGCCCGCAGAATGGAACTTAGGGAGGGTAACGGCATAGACATTCTGGGGACACTCGGGTGGAAGCCGGATGTGATTTATCTTGACCCTATGTTTCCTGCCAAGAAGAAATCGGGAATCAGCACGAAGAAACTGCAGATATTCCAGAAGCTCGAGACACCCTGTGCAAATGAAGAGGAGCTCCTTGCGGCTGCGTTTGCCGCTGACCCCAGAAGAATCGTCGTTAAGAGACCGATCAAGGGGGAACCGCTGGCAGGAAAAAAGCCCGGCTTCTCGATTGACTGCAGAAATGTGCGCTATGACTGCTATGTTGTCAGATCGTGAGATCGTTGCTTTTACTTTGGTCTGACGCTACCGCCCAAGCGGAAGGAGCGGGAGAATGGCTGCGTTGAAGTGAAGTTGGTTCGAAGTGAATAAAATTTTGGAAAAGAGGTTCATCTATGATAAGTAACGCGCAGATTTCAATGATGGTGGCACAGGCTGCATTCGGAATTCTGGGTCCGATCATCCTGTTTCTGGTCCTGAAACACAGATACGGGATGAAGACGGAAGCCTTCATCATAGGCTGTGTGACTATGCTGGTCTTCGCAATGGTGCTGGAGAGTGCTGTTCACAGGCTGGTCCTCGGATCTTCTGCCGGCGCGACAATTGCGGGGAACACCCTGTACTATGCGCTTTACGGCGGACTGATGGCTGCGCTTTTTGAGGAGACCGGGCGCTATATCGCTTTTCATGTGTTCATGAAGCACCTCCATGATGATAATAGAAATGCCATCATGTATGGTGCGGGACATGGCGGTTTGGAAGTATTCATGATTATCGGAATGACCGGCATCAGCAATCTTGCACTGGCGATTTCCATCAACAATGGGTCACTGCCAGGGTATACCGGAGATGAAGCCGCGATATTGGAACAGTCTGTTGAGGTCCTTAAAAATACCGCATCTTCGGCCTATCTGCTCGGTATGCTGGAGAGGGTATCCGCTGTCATGCTGCAGATCGCGTTGTCAATCATCGTCTGGCAGACCGTAAGGCAGGTCAGGGGCAGGATCATGTATCTGTTCCTCGCGCTTTTTATTCACTTTGCGGTGGATTTTTCGACGGTCATCCTCACAAGCATGATACCGCTGGCCGCGTTCGAAGCGATTCTTCTTGTGGTGTCGGCTGTGATTTTGCTGATGTCATTAAGGCTGTACCGCAGCAATCGCTGAGGCAGCGTCACATATTAGAAAATAAGAAACTTCCCACATCCATGTAGTAATAAAGCCGCCTCATAAAAATGTACTCTCAGGGACGCTCCCGCTCGGCCTCGCTGGCAGCGGTACATAAGAAAAGTTCAGGCTAACGCTTGAACTTTTCATACACTTATTACCGAATGTGGGAAGTTTTTATTTTCTAGTTCTTCCGGATCACTTCAGCGTATATCTATCTCCGCGGAAAACAATCGAAAGTACTACAAAGACTGCGAGGAGATACGGGTAGAAGAGATACGGAATGATATTTACGCTCGAGAGTCCGCAGAGACCGGCGGCAATAAGCAGCTGGGCGCCGTAGGGGATAATGCCCTGAGCTATGCAGGAGCAGGTATCGAGCAGTGAAGCGGTCTGCTTCGGATCGATACGATACTCTGTGGAAATATGCTTTGCGATCGGAGCGGCCATAACGATGGCGACGGTGTTATTGGCGGTCGCTATATCCATGAGGATCGTGAGCAGTCCAATGCCGAACATGCCTCCCCGAGCGCCGTGGAAATGCTTCTGGATGAATTCGAGGATTGCGGTGAAGCCGCCATTTGCTTTGATCAGAGCACCGATGGACGCTACAAGGATCGTGACGATCATTGTCTCATACATGCCGGATGTTCCGCCGCCAAGGGCTGCGAACATAGTGACATAGGTCAGAGAACCGGTCATGAATCCGACGGCAAGGAAGAGGAAAATACCTATTCCAAGGACTATGAAGACGTTGATGCCTATGATCGCGAGGGCGAGAACGACAAAGTACGGAAGTGCCTGCGGCAGTACGTACGGATAATCACCGATTGCTGCTGCCTTGTGAGTCACTGCGTAAATAATCAGAATGATGAGTGTCAGCACTGCGGCGGGCAGCGCGATCATCATGTTGGTGCGGAACTTATCTTTCATCTGAACGCCCTGTGTGTTGGTCGCGGCGATTGTCGTGTCGGAGATGAAAGAAAGGTTATCGCCGAACATAGAGCCGCCGACTACTGTCGCTACACAGAGGGGCAGGTGCAGACCGCCGCTCTCCGAGACTGCAGCCGCTATCGGGACAAGGACCGATATTGTGCCTACGCTGGTGCCCATGGCCATGGAAATCAGGCATGCGATAATGAAGAGCCCGGGGATGGCGAACTGGGCGGGGATGATGGAGAGCAGAAGATTGGCTGTGCTGGATGCGCCGCCCGCCTCTTTTGCGATGCCGCTGAACGCGCCTGCGAGCAGGAAAATAAACAGCATGATCGTAATGTTGTCGTCTCCGATTCCTTTGGCGCAGAGATGGATTTTTTCATCGAAAGAAATCCTTCGATTCTGCAGAAGAGCGACAGCGAGGGCAACAGTGAAAGCAACAACAACGGAGATGATATAAAAGCCCATCTGACCTTCAAGAGGGTGGATGTACTCGAAGAAGATGCCGTTTCCGAGATACAGGATCAGGAATACTACAATTGGCAGCAGGGCTGCCGGATTTGACTTTTGGTGCATTATGTGAACCTCTCTTTGTATATAGTATGGCTTTTCCGGATGAGCCGCCATCAGGGCATTCATACAGGCAAAAGCACATTCTTAAGCGGCGGTTTGATCCGCGGCGTAAGATTCTCTGTCAAAAAACTACTGCGACCTACTTTATCGTGCGTATCAGTTTGTGCTTTCCGTTTTTGGACTCAAAGACACGGATTTCACAGTTGTGGGGCTTCGGACGCCACATGAGACCGTTCTTTTTGTCTGTCAGATAACCCGATAAAGCCCGCATGATGCCGCCGTGACAGGAGATGAGTACATTTTCATAGCCTTTCTGCTCAAGTTCCATCAGGAACTCAGAACTGCGGGCTTTCATGCTGGCAATAGTCTCGACTGTTTTCGGTGCCGGGAATATTTCGGGCAGGGCCCAGTAGAGAGTCATAGCCGGTCCGAGAAGAAAGTATTTCTTCTGCTCGTATTTGCCAAAATCGACCTCAATGATCCTGGGATCTATAATGACATCGGCGGGGTCAACACCTCCCACGATAGCACCGGTTTTAACAGCGCGGTCGAGCGGACTTGCGTAGACCGCGTCGAAGGAGATATTTCCTATCTTAGAACGTGCCTCAGTTGCCTGTCTGATTCCGGTCTCATTCAGGGGCTCATCTGTCAGTCCCTGCATTAGTTTGGCACGGTTCAGCCTCGTCTGACCGTGCCGGGTGACCCATATACGCATGTGATTACCTCCTGCGCACCGCGAGGAAGCGCAGGGACCCGGTTTGTCAGCTGACGCCGAATGAATCCTCCGCCTGGTATCGCGAGCGAGACTTGATTTTGAGAACACGAGTTATCGTGTAAACTCTGTTATAACACGCAGTCTTTTATTGTGTCAATGCGAGTGCGGAGGATTTGCGCCGCGGCCTTCTTACGGGAAACAGTGCAAGATCGAAAAATGCAGTTCCGGCAATCTTATGTGGAGAATCATGCCCACTCAGGTCATGAAAAACATGAAAGAATGCTGAAATATTTTTGTGCAATCGGTATAGCAATATCGAATTACACAAGGTTAAATAATGCTAACTATCTGGGCAGATTAGATGAAAATTAGTGGCGGGATTTGTCTAGAACCACTAATTTGCATAAGCTAACATGCTTAAATTTGACACTTTGGGATTTTGTGAAAATTCTACAAATGACACATATGCAACACATAAATCGTTGTTTAAATACTGATTTTTCGGTATACTTAATGTAGATACGTGTGCAACATTCCGTTACAGGAAAATCGTTGGTGTTCAGAAAGGGGCTTTTATATGGAAAAGCTAAATGGAGAAGCGCTGCGTAAGATCGATGAGATCGTTGCGCGGCACAAAGATCAGGCCGGACCCTGCATTGAAATGCTTCACGAAGTACAGAATGAGCTTGGCTATATCCCGTACGAGGCTATGGAGAAGATCGCAGAAGCAACCGGAAGCAGTCCTGCAGAAGTGTACGGCGTTGTCATGTTCTATGCACAGTTCACAACAGAACCGAAGGGCAAGCATGTCATCAATGTATGTCTCGGAACAGCATGCTATGTCAAGGGTGCTCAGCAGCTGATCGACAGAGTAGAAAAACTGACAGGCGCGGCAGTCAACAAGACGTCGCCGGACGGCCTTTTCTCACTCGACGCGACAAGATGTCTCGGCGCCTGCGGACTGGCGCCCGTCTGTATTATCGACGGGAAGTATTACGGCAATGCCCTGGTCAACAATGATTTCACGAACGAGATCAGAAGAATCGTGCGTGAGGAGAAGAAAGCGGGGGCAAATGCATGAAAGAGAAAATTACAACATTGAAAGCTCTCCTCGCTGTCCGTGAGGCAGAGAGAAGATATCTCCAGCTGAGACTGGAAGACAAGTTCGAGCTTGACGAAGGCGAGCAGCATATGAATATCCTTGTCTGCGGCGGTACCGGATGTACAGCCGGTGACTCCGCTGTCCTTATGACGAGACTGGAGGAGAAGCTCGCTGCAGAAGGTCTTGCAGATCAGGTCAAAGTTGTCAAGACAGGCTGCTTCGGCTTCTGCCAGAAGGGACCGATTGTCGCCGTTTATCCGGATAGAATTTACTATACACATGTAAAACCGGAAGATGCGGATCGTATCGTCGAGGAGCACGTCATGGGCGGTCATATCGTCAAAGAGCTCCAGATGTTCGATACTGACAGAAAGACCGGCGAAAAAGTCTATGATATCGACAAGATCGGCTTCTATGAGAAGCAGCAGAGAATCGCTCTTCGCAACTGCGGACGCATCAATCCGGAGAACATCTATGAGTATATCGGCATCGACGGCTATGAGGCTCTGTATCATGTTCTCACAGAAAAGACCCCGCAGGATGTTATTGACATCGTGAAGGCTTCCGGCCTCCGCGGACGCGGCGGCGCCGGTTTCCCGACCGGTATGAAGTGGCAGTTCGAGAAGGATCAGCCGGGCGATGAGAAATATGTCATCTGCAACGCTGACGAAGGCGACCCGGGCGCATTCATGGATCGTTCTATTCTTGAAGGCGATCCGCACGCCATCCTTGAAGGCATGGCTATCATGGCTTACGCCGTAGGCGCTCATCAGGGCTACGTCTACATCCGTGCCGAGTATCCGATTGCCGTCAACAGACTGCGCATCGCGATCCGCGAAGCCAAAGAGCTCGGCCTGCTCGGAGAGAATATCTTCGGCACAGGCTTCAATTTTGACATTGAGATCCGTCTCGGCGCGGGCGCGTTCGTCTGCGGCGAGGAGACCGCGCTCATCGCCTCCATCATGGGCAAGCGCGGTATGCCGTCACCGAAGCCGCCCTTCCCGGCAGTATCCGGCGTATGGCAGAAGCCGACCTCGATCAACAATGTTGAGACAATTGCCAATATCACACAGATCATCCTGAACGGTCCGGAATGGTATGCCGCGATGGGTATGGGCAAGTCTACCGGAACAAAGGTCTTCGCTCTCGGAGGAAAGATCAACAATACAGGTCTTGTTGAAATTCCGATGGGCACGACTCTGCGCGAGATCATCTACGATATCGGCGGCGGATGTCCGGAAGGCAAGAAGTTCAAGGCTGTCCAGACAGGCGGCCCGTCCGGCGGATGTCTGACAGAGAAGGAACTGGATACTCCGATTACATATGAGAATCTTGTTGCAGCCGGCTCTATGATGGGGTCCGGCGGTATGATCGTCCTCGACGAGGACAACTGTATGGTCGACGTTGCTAAATTCTACATGGAATTCATCTGTGACGAGTCCTGCGGCAAGTGCACACCGTGCCGTATCGGTACAAAACGTCTTCTTGAGATGCTCACAAAGATCACAGAGGGCAACGGTACCATGGAGATGCTGGATGAGATGGAACAGCTCTGCTATGAAGTCAGAGACGGCGCTCTCTGTGGTCTCGGCCAGACAGCTCCGAACCCGATTCTCTCCACACTGCGGTATTTCAGAGATGAGTATGAAGCGCATATCCTTGAGAAGAAGTGTCCGGCACACGTATGCAAGAAGCTTCTCACATACGTGATCAACCCGGATAAGTGCCGCTGCTGTTCACTCTGCGCCCGCAACTGCCCGGCTGAAGCCATCACAGGCAAGCCCGGTAAGGAAGTCTACAAGATCGATGCCGATAAGTGCATCAAATGCGGTCTGTGTATTACAAATTGCAAGTTTGGTGCTGTTGAAAGGCATTAACAGGAGGATCCGGTGAGACGATCCTGGATGCTGCCAGAAGAGCTAATATCCGTATCCCAACGCTCTGCTATCTTAAGGACGTCGTAAAGAGCGGCGCATGCCGTGTATGCCTCGTGGAAGTCAAGGGCGCAAGAGCTCTGCTTTCCGCATGTACAACGCCGGTCTCCGAGGGAATGGTCGTATGGACCAACTCCGAGCGCGCGATCCGCGCAAGGAAGACAACGGTTGAACTTATCATGTCCAACCACAACAAGAACTGCCTGTCCTGCAAGCGCAATCTGAACTGCGAGCTGCAGAAGCTCTGCCAGGAGCTTGGCATCCGCGAGAACAGGTTCGAGGGCGAGTATACAGAGCCGACATTCGAGGACGCAAGCCCGGGTATCGTTCGCGATACATCCAAGTGCGTACTCTGCGAGCGCTGCATACAGACATGTAAGAAGGTCCAGGGCATCGGTGTCCTCGGCCTTATGAACCGCGGTTTCAAGACCAAGGTCGGCCCGATCTATGACGCAGGATTCAACGCAGTCAACTGCATGCAGTGCGGACAGTGCGTGACAGCATGTCCGGTCGGTGCTCTGACAGAGAAGGAGAGCATCCATGAAGTCATTGAGGCGATCAACGATCCGGATAAGGTCGTCATCTGCCAGACAGCTCCGGCTGTAAGAGCATCTCTCGGTGAGGAATTCGGCCATCGCATCGGCACTCTGGTGACCGGAAAGATGGTTGCTGCTCTGAAACGCTGCGGATTTGACCGCGTCTACGACACCAACTATGGCGCTGACATGACAATCATGGAAGAGGGCACAGAGCTCCTTAAGAGAATTCAGAATGGCGGAGTTCTTCCGATGTTTACATCCTGCTCACCGGGCTGGATCAAGTATATCGAGTATGAGTATCCGGATCTGTTGCCGCATCTTTCCAGCGCGAAGTCTCCGCATATGATGTTCGGCGCTGCGCTGAAGACCTACTGGGCACAGAAGAACAATATTGATCCGTCCAAGATCTTCGTTGTCTCCATCATGCCCTGCATCGCAAAGAAGACAGAGATTCTTCGTCCGGAATGCAAGACCGGCGAATATCAGGATGTTGACGCAGTTCTCACGACGAGAGAAGCTGCCCGCCTGATCAAGATGTATGGCATGGACAATATCGACATCTTCGAAGACGAGAAGTTCGATCAGGATTTCTGCGGCGAGTACACCGGCGCAGGCGTTATCTTCGGAACCAGCGGCGGCGTTATGGAAGCTGCTCTGCGTACAGTCAAGCAGATCCTCGACGGCAAGCCGCTTGAGAATGTTGACTTTATGGAATGCCGTGGTATGGCAGGCGTCAAGGAAGCAGAGGTCGACCTGAACGGACAGAAGATCTGGATCGCGATCACATCTTCCATGAGCTGCGCTAAGCCGCTTCTCGACGAAGTGCGTGCAGGAACATCCAAGTATACCTTCATCGAAGTCATGGGATGCCCGGGCGGCTGCATCAACGGCGGCGGTCAGTCCATCATCTCCGGCCGCAAGAAAGCGCGCATCGGCGACGAGTACAAGGTATGGCGTATGGAGACCCTCTATGAGGAAGACAAGATGATGCCGAAGAGAGTATCCATGGACAATGCTCAGATGCAGGATATGTACACTGAGTTCTTCGGAGAACCGGGCAGCGAGCTCGCAGAGAAGCTGCTTCACACGACATATTCCCCGAAGAAGAGATTCGATATCGAATAAAGAAAGCTTTTCCGGGGCTGTCGGCAGGAACGACAGGCTTTATGTGAAAGCTGAAAAACTGTAATACGAATGCCACTGAATGCGGCGGTGATAGACCTGCCGTGTTCAGTGGCATTTTCTGATTTCCCGGTCAGCCTTGCAACGCATTTTGCGAAGACGGATGTTTTGAGCCGGTAAAATGGACTTTGAGAACCCCTTGTCTGAACTGTCGCGTCAGGTTAAAAAACTCCCACACTTCTTGCGGCGTATAGGAGAATTTTACCGAAAAATCTGATATGATATTACTGTAAGTCTGTACCAGGCGGTGCCGACAGCCTCCGCACCGCCGCCGCTTCTTCATATGTGGACCGGGTGATGAAAGATGAAAGAGATTGCAGAAAAGTTTAAAAAGGGATGGTGGCACTGGGGAATCTACGCGTTAAAAATCGCTCTGGGCAGCTCGGTGGCGATTTTTATTGCAAATATAATTGGGCTCCAGTTCGCCACTCAGGCAGGCGTCATATGTGTGTTCTCCATGCTGGCGACAGCTAAGGATACGATCAAGATCTCATTTGTCCGGCTCGTCAGCTACATTGTGACGGCCGTCGCGGCAGCCATTGCGTTTTATTTCTTTAAAAGTGAATGGCTCGCGTATGGCGTCTATATCTTTATCACGCTGTTCTTTGCTGAGATGATGGGATGGCAGGCTGCGCTTGCCGCCAATGTCGTCGCCGGCACGCATTTCTTCAGCATCGACGTCTTTGCATTTGATGTGGTCATCAACGAATTCTATATCATCTGTCTCGGCCAGCTGGTCGCGCTGATCCTCAACACAATGCGGAATACTGACGAACAGGAAGTTCAGCTCAGGACCGCCATCCGGGATATCCAGGGAAGAATGCAGGGCCTGCTCCTCGATACGATCGACTATATTGAATCTGACGGACAGAATAAGCAGATCTGGCCCGAGCTTAAGGAGACGATGGAACTTCTCAATCATTATATCCTGAAATCCGCCGAATACGAGGGCAATAAGTTCGAGGGCGACGCGGGCTACTTTCTCCGGTATTTTGAGATGAGAAGAAATCAGCTCATGGTCATCCGTAACCTTCACGGCGAGCTTCGCAGAATGAAGGAGATGCCCGTTCAGGCTCAGGTCATTGCGACGTATATCGCGTATATGAGCGAGTATGTTACCGAACTCAATGTGCCGACGAAGCAGCTTGAGTACATGGATGAACTGTTCAAACAGATGGCCAATGAACCGCTCCCGGTGACCCGGAGTGAATTTGAGAACCGCGCATGTCTGTACCATGTTCTTATGGATCTGGAGGATTTCCTGATCATAAAGAAGAGATACCTTGAGGAAGAGGAGAAATATCAGAAGAATCTCAGGGAACTAGAAGAGTGGAAGAAGAATTACGTCGACCTTCATGATTGACGGTAACTGATGAACTCGTAAAGCAGTGAGTATGATCCGCCGATGAGGCGAGACTTGAACTTGCGGAAGCCTGCGAAACAAGAAGCTGCAGGCCGGAAAAATAGGGGAGGTATGTTATGGCAGTGAAAAATACAGTGGGACCGCTCATCAAGGAAGCAAGGGCAAAGGCCGGTCTTACGCAGGAGCAGCTGGCGTCAAAGATTGAAGGCCTTTCCGCGTCAGATGTCGGAAAAGCCGAGCGCGGCGAGAAGATGCTCACGCAGGATATACTGAAACAGATCGCGAAGGCGACCGGGGTGACCCAGAAGTCGCTTCTTGACGCTGCCAGGGAATCCGGCGGAACTGCTTCCCCGGTGTCTGCTTCGGCGTCGTCATCAAGCGGCAAAACTTCAGGCAAGACTTCATCAACCGGCAAAACTTCCGGAAAGACATCTTCGGCAGGCAAAACGTCGCAGGCCGGGAAAACGACAGGAAAGGCGAAGATGGAACTTACCGCCACCGAGAGAAAGCTGGTCGAACTGTACCGTGCGGCGGATTCCGATAAGAAAAAAGTCGTCATGAGTCTCTTAAAGGGCGAGACCCAGACGACCAATGAGATACTCACATCGCTTCTTGACGGATCAAAGAAGCCGGATGAGATCGTGTCTTCCCTGATCGGAAATATTGTAGAGGGATTTGCAGGAAAGAAATGAAGCGGATGCGGGGCCGCTGCCTGCCGCCAGAGCGCCCTGCGCAATATATCAGGGCTGCTAATGGAATGCTGAAGACGACGAGGCTGCCAGGGCAGGGGTGGAAGTTCGCCCTGCGCAATACAGCAGGGTTGTTGTTAAAACAGTACAAAAATATGTAAAGAAATTTTTGCAAAGTGCTGATTTTGACTGCTGATATGCAAAATATGCTTGCCCGGAACCGTTTCCGGTGATATATTGTACTCAGGTTCGGAAACGTTACCGAAACCGATACCGAAAACGTTTCCGAAAAAAATGCACTATCATGAAAAGCTATTTAAGGGAGGTATATTTCATGAAGAAAAAAGTATTAAGCATGGCAATCTGCACAGCAATGGTGGCCGGCATGCTCGCAGCCTGCGGCGGCGGTTCATCTCAGGGAGCAGCTGCTCCGGCAGCAACTGATTCCGGCGCGGCAGCACCGGCGGCAACAGCAAATGCCGGCAGCGGACGTGTATATGTCCTGAACCAGAAGCCTGAATCGGCTGACGCGTGGACAGCAATCGCCAAGACCTACACAGAGCAGACAGGCGTTCCGGTAGAAGTCAAGACAGCGGCTGCGGGAACATACGCAACAGAGCTTCAGTCCGAGATGGCCAAGAGCGAAGCTCCGACGATCTTCAACGTAGGCAACACATCTTCCGCACAGACATGGAACGATTACACATACGATCTCAAGGATTCCTCAATCTATGAACATCTTTCCGACAAGTCTCTCTGCATCGAGTATGACGGCAAGATCGCTTCTGTAGCGAACTGCTATGAATGCTATGGCATCATCTACAACAAGACGATCGTAGAAGACTACTGCACAATGGACGGCGCGGTCATTTCTTCTCCGGACGACATCAAGGATCTTGATACTCTCATCAAAGTTGCCGAGGATATCAACAGCAAGGTCGACGCGATCAATGAAGAGTTCGGCTATGAGCTCACAGGCGCATTTGCTTCCGCAGGTCTTGATGACGGTTCTTCCTGGAGATTCTCCGGACATCTTGCCAATATGCCGCTGTACTATGAATTCCTCGATGACGGCGTAGATCCGATCCTGGCAGGCGAAGCTGAGATCGACGGCACATATCTTGACAACTACAAGAAAGTCTGGGATCTCTATGTCAGCACATCTTCCGCAGATCCGAAGACCCTGAACAGCGGCGCTCTTAACGCTGAATCCGAGCTCGGTATGGAAGAGGCTGTTTTCTATCAGAACGGTGACTGGGAATTTGCACCGCTCACAAATCCGGAGAACGGCTACCTTGTAACAGCAGACGATCTCTCCATGCTTCCGATTTACTTCGGCGTTGATGATGCAAATGAAGGCCTCTGCGTAGGTACAGAGTCCATGTGGGCAGTCAACGCAAAGGCATCTCAGGAAGATATCGATGCATCCCTCGCATTCCTTGATTGGATGATCACATCTGACGAAGGCCGTAAATGCATGACAGAAGATATGGGTCTTTCCTGCCCGTTCGACACATTCACAGGCGATTTCGCTTCCAAGAACCCGTTCGGCGCTGAGGCAACAGAGCTTATGAACGAAGGCAAGACATCCGTAGCATGGGCATTCAATGCTACACCGAATGTAGACGACTGGAGAGCAGGCGTTGTCGCAGCTCTGACAGCATACACAGACGGCACAGGCGACTGGGAAGCTGTCAAGACAGCATTTGTTGACGGCTGGGCTGAGCAGTGGAAACTTGCTGAGGAAGCTGCGGCTGAGTAAAACGCAGATTTTCCGCCGCGTACGATAGCCGGGAGTATATGGCGCTTTCCGAAGACGCGCAAATTCCGGGATATATATGCAGGCGGGTGAGACTTGAACACATAACACGATCGATCTAAGGTGCGGGTGGATGTTTTTCATCCACCCGCTTTATCATTCACACAGTATTCATCAACACAACAGGCATCACCAAAAGGAGCCCTCAATGGAAAAAGCAATCAAAAGGTACTGGCCGGTATTCGTACTGCCGACAATGGCAGCTTTTATCATCGGCTTTATCGCGCCGTTCATTTACGGCATATTTCTTTCCTTCTGCAAGTTCACGACAGTTGTCGACTGGAAATGGGTCGGCATAAAAAACTACACCAGGATATTCTTCGTGAACGGCAAACTTGACACGACATTTATTCATTCACTCTGGTACACAGCGCTCTTCACAGTGGTCACGGTCCTTATTATCAACGTGGTCGCATTTGCAATCGCAATGGCTCTCACCAAGGGAATCAAGGGGACGAACTTCTTCAGAACATCCTTCTTCCTGCCCAACCTGATCGGCGGCATCGTCCTTTCTTATATCTGGCTCATGATTTTCAACAGCGTGCTTGCCAACTATTCCAAGACGATCGTATCCACACAGTGGTACGCGTTCTGGGGCCTGGTCATTGTCGTATGCTGGCAGCAGATCGGCTACATGATGATCATCTATATCGCCGGTATCCAGAATATTCCCGGAGATATGATCGAGGCGGCCAAGATCGACGGTGCAAATAACTGGCAGATGCTGCGCGATGTCATCATCCCGTCCCTCATGCCGACGATCACGATCTGCACCTTCCTCACACTTACTAACGGATTCAAACTATTCGACCAGAACCTCGCCCTCACCGGAGGTAACCCCGGCAAGATGTCACAGCTTCTGGCTCTCAATATTTACGATACGATGTACGGAACGACCGGCTGGCAGGGCGTAGGCCAGGCAAAGGCAGTCATCTTCTTTATCCTGGTCGCCATCATTTCGGTGATCCAGAATAAACTCACAACAAGCAAGGAGGTACAGGCATAATGGCTAAGAAAGAAAAGATCACGGCCTCCGGACCGAAGAAAAAGTACGGCACTCTCCTGACTGTGCTGTTCACAATTATCTCTCTGCTTTGGATTTCACCGATATTTGTCGTCATCCTGAACTCTTTTAAGAGAAAAGCATACATTTTCAAGAACCCGTTCGGCATCAGCAATGTGCCGATCACCAGAGGGTATGACAGGTGGGTGAAGGGCGTTGAGAAGACATTTGTAGGATTCCTCAATTATACAAATGCAATCAACAAGACCGGCTTCTTCAAGGCTTTCGGCTACTCTCTGTTCATCACGGTCGCATCGGTCGCCCTGATCGTCCTGTGCTGCTCCATGTGCGCGTGGTACATTACCCGCGTCCACAACAAGGCGACGAAGGTAATCTACCTGCTATGCCTCTTCTCGATGATCGTTCCGTTCCAGATGGTCATGTTCACACTGTCCAAGTTCGCGAACATGCTGCATCTGTCCAACCCGGTCGGCATCGTTATTGTGTATCTGGGATTCGGAGCCGGCCTGGCCATCTTTATGTTCACCGGATTTGTCAAGAGCATTCCACTCGAGATCGAAGAGGCCGCAATGATCGATGGCTGCACACCGATCCAGACATATTTCCAGGTCGTATTCCCGATCATGAAGCCGACCGCTATCACGGTTGCGATCCTGGACGCGATGTGGATCTGGAACGACTACCTGCTCCCGTCGCTGGTCCTCAATGTAAACAAGTATAAGACAGTTCAGATCGCTGTCCAGAATCTGAAACAGAGCTACGGTCAGATCGACTGGGGCGCAATGATGGCGGTCCTCGTCCTTGCGATCATCCCGATCGTTATCTTCTATATCTTCGCTCAGAAGTATATCATTGAAGGCGTCATGAGCGGCGCGGTCAAGGGCTGATCAGGAAAGGATAAAAGTATGGCAGCGGCAACGGATATTGCTTTAAGGCAACAGGTCATGTACTCCGTCTTTGTGAGAAATTACAGCAAGGCGGGAAATTTTGAGGGCGTGCGGAGAGACCTTCGGCGCATCAAAGATCTCGGGGTGGATATAATCTGGCTCATGCCGATTCACCCAATCGGAGAAAAATGCAGAAAAGGCCGGATGGGTTCACCCTACGCGATCAAGGACTTTCGGGCTGTCAATCCGGATTTCGGCACGGAAGAGGACCTGAGAAGACTCGTCAACGACGCGCATGGTCTCGGCATGAGGGTAATCATAGATGTTGTGTACAACCACACATCACCGGACTCCGTTCTGGCAGTCAGTCACCCGGAATGGTTTTATCACAAATCGGACGGGAGCCTCGGAAACCGCATAGGCGAGTGGTACGATGTCGTCGACCTCGATTACAGAAAGCAGGAGCTCTGGGACTACCAGATCGACACGCTGAAAAAGTGGGCCGGCATAGTGGATGGTTTCCGCTGCGATGTCGCCTCGCTTATACCGTTGGAGTTCTGGCTCAGGGCAAGGCGAAAGGTGGCTGAGGTGAATCCGAAATGTCTGTGGCTTGCCGAGTCGATCCATCGCAGTTTCCTCATTGACTGCAGGGCAAACGGAATTCTTGCATCATCGGACGCGGAACTCTATCAGGCTTTCGATATCTGCTACGATTATGATATTTTCGACGGCTTTACAGACTATCTGACCGGGCAGGGATCGCTCGACGATTACGCGAAGTCAATTTCAGCCCAGGAGGGTATTTACCCTGCCAACTATGTAAAACTGCGATTTCTTGAGAATCATGACCAGCCTAGAGCCCACTACATGATTCCGGATGCCCGCGCGCTGCGGAGCTGGACTGCTTTCTCATTCTTTGAGAAGGGGACGGCACTTGTGTATGCGGGTCAGGAGATCGGCGAGTCGCATTTGCCGGAACTCTTTGAGAAGGATCCTATTGACTGGGATCATTGGGAAGTTGACCTGACAGAACTCATAAAGAAGCTTTCCGCTATCCGCCGGCAGCTGGATGCCAGAGGAGTATGCCGCGTGAGGGCGGAGGCTGAGAAGTATCTGATTGCGGAGAGGAAAATGGGCGGCAAGACCGTGACCGGCGTATTCCCGGTCACCGGGCTTCCGGGAGTGCTGCGCACGAATCTTACTGACGGCATATATGACGAGCTGATTTCCGGGAAGAAGATCAGAGTAAGACACCAGATGATCTCCTGCACTGGGGAACCAATGATCCTTCGGTGCGCGGAGATAATCTCCTGAGATGCCGGCTGGGGAATTCGGGTATATCTCAGAGTGAGATGGCCCGCGCCTTGTAAGGCTGTGGGCAGCAACCCGGTTTCGACGGCGGATGTTAATATCTGAGGAATTTCGGAAGAAATCCATTACGGAATGATTCCGGTGAATTCCCGAAAAATATTTGATTATGATTGACGGAGATGTGTAGATTACAGCGTGCGGCTTTCAGAATAGGACAGAAAAATGTAACTGCACAAAGGAGCATTTCCGGTTCAAGGAGGTGTATGATGGGGGAACTTACTATAAAGGATATTGCGAAAGCGTGTGGAGTTGGTGTGTCGACAGTATCGCGCGCGATCAACAATCACCCTGACATCAACCCTGAGACCAGAAAAAAAATCATGGATATTATTGCGGAAAAAGGATTCACTCCGAATAATTCCGCAAGAAACCTGAAGCGGACGGAGACGAACTCGATTGCTCTTTTAGTGAAAGGTATTTCGAATCCGTTTTTTGCGGATATGATCAGGATCATGGAGGACTATGTGCTCAGGAAGCGTTATACGACACTTCTGAGACACGTTGGCAATGACGACGATGAGGTGGCTGTCGCTCAGACTATTGTGACGGAGCAAAAAGTGAAAGGCATCGTCTTTCTGGGAGGCACGTTTACTCATGATCAGGCAGCACTCGACCAGCTGAACGCGAAATATGTGTTCAGCACCATAGGAAACCTGAATGAGAATGCTACTGAGGATAAAAAAGTCGCCAACATTGCTGTTGATGATATCCAAGCTTCCTGCAAGGCTGTTGAATACCTGATTGAGCAGGGACACAGGAACATAGCGTTGATCGCCGAGGGGCTGAACCGCCCATCGATTGGCCAGCTCAGAGGACAGGGATACAAAAAAGCTCTCCTTGAGCATGGTATTCCCATAAGACCGGAGCTTATCTATGAAATAAAGACGACGGACGACCCGTATTCCATGGAGAACGGTTACAAGGCAGCCTTTAAGCTGTTAACCGCTCACCCCGAGATAACGGCGATTTTCAGTATCTCCGATGTGCTGGCCTTTGGCGCCTGCCGCGCGATCTTCGATTTAGGTAAGAAGATACCGGAGGATGTGTCAGTGGTCGGCTATGACGGGATAGAGCAGGGGGATTACTACAATCCCAGACTTACAACTGTGCGCCAGCCGGTCGAGGAGATGGCCAGGGTCACGATCGAACATCTCTTTGAGATGATAGAGGAGAACGTAGATCCGAAGGACATAATAATGCCGGCGGAGCTTCAAGTGAAGGCTTCGTCAGGTAAGGCTAAGGTGTAAAAAGAGTGTGAATGAGAAAGGCTGCCGCGTTGTCGGCGGCCTTTTCGACTTGCATAGCAGTTTCTTACGTGCTTTTTCGCAATTCGGCTGTCTAAAACAGGAGCTTTGACTTAGGATTTCCTAATATATTAATAAGACTCGGTCTTGCCGATACGCTTATGGCTCTTGCAATTATCAACAATATGCCTTATAATTCAATCAAATAGTAGTCTGTTTGACATGATGACACACTATTTTACTAAATGACACAAACTTTTTAAGGCTGGAGGTTGATACTTATGAAAAACTATTTTGATTTAACAGGACGTGTCGCTATAGTAACCGGATGCTCCTCAGGACTCGGTGTTCAGATGGCAGAAGCTCTTGCGTCTCAGGGATGCGCTATCGTTCCGATCGCAAGGCGTGAAGACAAGCTCAAGGAAGTTGCTGCCATGCTGACAGAGAAATATGGCGTAGAAGCACTCCCGATTCGCTGCGATATTACAGATACAGAAATGGTTGATAATGTCGTAAAGACCGCTCTCGAGCACTTCGGCAGAATTGACATCCTTATTAACAATGCCGGCACAGGCGCAGTTGCTCCTGCTGAAGATATCACAGATGCTCAGTTCGCGAACGAGATGAACATTGACCTCTTTGGCTCCTTCAAGGTTGCCAGAGCAGTTGCAAAGTATGCCATGATCCCGGCAGGCTTCGGTCGTATTATCAACATTGCTTCCATGTATGGCCTTGTCGGAAACAAGATTGCTCCGGCTTCCCCGTATCATGCAGCTAAAGGCGGCGTTGTCAACCTGACCAGAGCACTTGCTGCTGAGTGGGGCGACAAGGGCATCACAGTCAATGCGATCTGCCCGGGCTACTTCTATTCACCGCTCACAAGAGAGACTCTTAATTCCGAGTTCTTCCAGAACTACGCCAAGACAATGATTCCGGAAGCTCGCTACGGCGAGGAGGGCGAGCTTGATACAGCCGCTATTTTCCTTTCCTCCCCGGCTTCAACTTATGTCAATGGCGTTATCCTTCCGGTCGATGGCGGATACACATGCATGTAATTCGAGTCAGCTGAGATCCCCGTGAGGATCAATGTATGCCAATGGCGTAATCAGCTTCAATGCAAAAGATCGAATATAGAATGAGCTTGCCCCTCCGTGTCAAGGACACGGAGGGGCAAGTACTTTTCATATCGATTTGTTGTCATGTCTGCTGCCGAACGAAATAACATTAAGCAGTTATTTCGCCCACCCGAACGTCGCACGCACCGCCTGCTCCCAGCCGGCGATCTGCTTCACGCGCTCTTCCTCGGACATCGATGGCGTGAACTCGCGGTCAATCGCCCAGCTCGAGAGCACCTCTTCCTTGTTCTTCCAGTAGCCCACAGCCAGGCCGGCAAGATAAGCCGCGCCCATGGCGGTCGTCTCAACGCACTGCGGACGACGGATCGGGGCTGCGATGATGTCTGACTGGAACTGCATGAGGAAATTGTTCTTGGAGGCACCACCGTCGACCTTGAGAGAGGAGAGGTGGATGCCGGAATCTTTTTCCATTGCTGTCAGCACGTCATAGGCCTGGAAAGCGAGTGATTCCAGTGTTGCCCGGATGACATGATACTTGTTGACGCCTCGTGTAAGGCCTGTGATAACGCCGCGGGCATAGGGATCCCAGTGGGGGGCGCCAAGGCCGGTGAAGGCGGGGACGACGTAGCAGCCGTTCGTGTCGTTGACTCTCTGAGCGAAATATTCTGAATCCGGGGAGGAGTCAATCATGCGCATTTCGTCGCGGAGCCACTGAATTGCAGCACCTGCCACATAGACAGAGCCTTCAAGCGCGTAATTGACTTTTCCGTCAAGTCCCCATGCGATGGTCGTCAGAAGACCGTTCTTTGAGAAGATCGGTTTCTCACCGGTATTCATCAGCATGAAACAGCCGGTTCCGTAGGTGTTCTTGGCTTCGCCCGGAGTCCAGCAAGTCTGGCCGAACAGGGCAGCCTGCTGATCGCCCGCAGCACCGGCGATCGGAATTGTATCGCCAAAGAGGATGGCATCTGTGTTGCCATAGATTTCTGATGACGGACGTACTTCCGGAAGCATGCATCTCGGAATATTCAGCTCCGCCAGAATATCATCATCCCAATCCAGCGTATTGATATTGAACATCATAGTGCGGGAGGCGTTGGAATAATCCGTCACATGGATCTTGCCGTAGGTGAGCTTCCAGATGAGCCATGTGTCGACGGTGCCGAACAGCAGGTCTCCGGCTTCGGCTTTTTCGCGGGCGCCTTCAACATTTTCAAGAATCCAGCGAAGCTTGGTCGCTGAGAAATAGGGGTCAATGATGAGGCCTGTCTTTTGTCTGAAACTCTCTGTCAGCCCTTTGGCCTTGAGCTCTTCTGCATAGTCGGCGGTCCTGCGGCACTGCCACACGATGGCGCTGTAGACCGGCTCGGCCGTTGTGCGGTCCCAGACAATGGTCGTCTCGCGCTGGTTGGTGATACCGATTGCGGCGATATCTTCCGCAGTCGCGCCTGCCCGGATCATTGCTTCCTGGGCGACGAGATACTGGGTGGTCCAGATTTCATTCGGATCATGTTCGACCCAGCCCGGATGGGGGTAATGCTGTGTGAATTCTTTCTGGGCTACGCTGCACATCTCACCTTTTTCATTGAATAAGATACATCTGTTGCTTGTTGTTCCGGCGTCAAGCGCCATGATATACTTCGCCATCTTTGACCTCCGATTTATCTGCAGGCTCACATATGTCAGAGTATTAACCGCTCACGTTGCCCCTGATGCCATGATAGGAAACGCCAATGTCTGATATTCTCTGACAACTATTTGTGTAATATATATAATGATAGCAGTACATGAGATGGGGAACAAGTGGCATTTGCACGAAATTGCATCAGTGGGAATAGCAAAATCAGAAAATTAATGGTACTATGTAACGCAGATTTTGATACAAATGATTTTTGCGCGGGATAACATTATACCCCCACAAATCAAGGTCAGCTCAGACTGACATTAAAGAGGAGGAAATCTAATGAGTGATAACAACAAGCGTCCTGAATCCATGGAGAGAATCACAACACCGGAGCTTGCGCAGGCATTTATCGATGAGCAGGTAAAAGCGCTCAGGGAACAGATCGGTGACGGCAACGTACTGCTTGCCCTTTCCGGCGGCGTTGACTCTTCAGTAGTCGCTGCACTTCTTATCAAGGCTGTCGGTAAGCAGCTGACATGCATTCATGTCAACCATGGTCTCATGCGTAAGGGCGAGAGCGAGCAGGTCATCGAAGTTTTCCGCGACCAGCTCGGAGCCAACCTCATTTATATAGATGCTACAGACCGCTTCCTTGACAAGCTGGCAGGGGTCAGCGATCCGGAGCAGAAGAGAAAGATCATCGGCGGCGAGTTCATCGAAGTTTTTGATGAGGAGGCTGCAAAGCTTGAGAATATCGGATTCCTTGGACAGGGAACCATCTATCCGGATATCCTCGAGAGCGATGGCATCAAGGCGCATCACAATGTCGGCGGTCTTCCGGAGGAGGTCAAGCTCGAGCTCGTAGAGCCGGTCAAGCTGCTCTTCAAGGATGAAGTCCGTGTCGTAGGTCATGAGCTCGGTCTGCCGGACAGCATGGTCTATCGTCAGCCGTTCCCGGGCCCGGGTCTGGGTGTCCGCTGCGTAGGTGCAATCACTCGTGACCGCCTCGCTGCTCTCCGCGAGTCTGACGCAATCCTTCGCGAGGAGTTCGAGAAGGCTGGTCTTGCAGGCAAGGTATGGCAGTATTTCACAGTCGTTCCAGATTTCAAGTCCACCGGTATCAAGGATGGCAAGCGCGCGTGGGAGTGGCCGGCAATCATCCGTGCCGTCAACACAAAGGACGCTATGACAGCTACCATCGAGCATGTGGACTGGGAAGTGTTGGATAAGATCACAAAGAGAATCACCTCTGAGGTTCCGGGCATCAATCGCGTGCTGTATGATCTGACGCCGAAGCCGACTGGTACAATTGAATTCGAATAATATAAATGTGTCATATCATATTCGAGGGGTACATATTTTGATGAAACAGGGGCTGTCTAATGCGACAGCCCCTGTAATTCGGTTAACAGACTGTTATATTATTTAGCCCTGTAAAGGAAGGTGACAATCTGACCTCTCGTGCAGTTTTCGTTAATGCCGAACGTCCCTTTCTTTGCGCCGGATGTGTAACCGGTCGTGACCTTCTTCTGAGATCCCCAGAGGATTGCCTTATAGAAAGTGTGAGTCTTCGAAACATCCTTGAACGGACTCTTTGCAACCGTCTTAGGTGCTGGCTTGCCCTTAAGTCTCCAGAGGAACATCATGCATTCACCGCGGCTCACATTTCGGTTTAGACCGAATGTTCCATCCGAATAGCCTTTTGTGATACCTTTCTGAGATCCCCAGAGAATTGCTTTATAGAAGGTATGCGTTTTGGGCACATCTTTGAACGGAGATTTTGAAACTGTCTTCGGTGCCGGCTTTCCTGCATATCTCCAGAGGAACATCATCATCTCGCCGCGTGTGCAGGGCTTATCGATGCCGAACGTGCCATCCGGATAGCCTTTGGTGATCCCTGCGTCGGCAGCCCAGTAAATTGCGTTAAAGTACGCATGCTTCGGATTCTGAACGTCAGAGAACTTGTAGGTCGGTGCAGGCGTCGGTGTCGGCTTTGGTGAAGGCGTAGGTGTAGGTGTCGGTGTCGGTGCCTCCTCCATCGTCAAACTGATGTCATCAATGACCACACGGTGCTGAGTGGTGATCTGCTCGTCTACATTTCCAAGACAGATGCTCAGGAAAGCGTTCAGATCGGTATCCTCGTTCATAGTGAACGTATCGGTAAAGGTCTGGAATTCCGACCCAAGTGTCACCATGTTGTCGCTGGAGTAGACGGCCCAGCCTCTGTTTTCCTGCCCCTGCATGACCACACGGATCGTACGCTCCATATCGGACTTGGCCTTGAACTGAAGGGTATATGTCTGTCCCTTCTCAAGCGGGACGTTGTTCTGCTTGATCTGTACCTTCCAGTCCTGATCGCCGGTATTGTTCACGGTCACGTCGAGAGCATTATCCTCATTGAGGCTGTCAACCACATAGGAAGCATTGGCGGAGCTGTCCACATAGACCTCATATGCGGTCAGGCCGTTATTAAAGGAACCGTTCTTAATGAGTGCATCTTCGGCCAGCATGATATTGTCAAAGTATACCGTTCCGTTTCCGGGGAAGGATACGCTGACGGTCTGGTCAGCGTAGGACAGGGAGGCAGGGAGTTTAAATCTGTATTCCTGCTTGCTGCCGGTCAACTGGGCAGTGAATTCCTGTCCGCCTACCGTGACAGTGATGCTGCCCTCACCCTCTGCCTCAAAGCTCAGCGCATAGGGTGCGCCTTCCTGGAAGGTGAGATCCTCCTGTGTCAGGGTCAATTCCTTTGTTACTTTGAGGCGTCTGCCGTCGGAGAAGTCAGTGACGCTGGCAGCAGTGTCATCGGAGAGTGTCCAGTAGCCAAGCTTGCCCGGACCTTCCTGGAAGGAGCCGTTATAGATATAGTTGCCGTTGGCCAGGACTGTCTTGGTTTCCTTGGCGTTCGGATCCGGGTCGGCGATCTTTTTCACCACCACGTTGTCCAGTCGGATCGGAGAATCAAAACCCATTGCTCCCATGTTGAACTCCAACCGGGCATTTTCGTCGGAATTACTCTGCATGACGAAGTCATAGGTATATGTTCGCGTTTCCGAGTTCATCTCAGGGGTTTGCGTGGGCATATAGGACTGATAGCCGTGGTCAGGAGCCTTGATGTCCACGTTCATGGTGCGATACTCATCTGCAGAAGCGTCAAATGAGACCTGATACGTAGCGCCTTTCTCCAGCGGAATATTGGCCTGGACAAGCTGCACACTGTAATCTACGCTGCCCTGCTCTATGGTGGTGATGTGCATCCTGCCATCTTCGATGACAGCATTTGCAACACCGCCGTTGGCTGTCATGAACTTCCAGTTTTCATCGTCCGTCAGTGATTCCGCATCGTCAAAGGTTCCGTTGACGATGTAATTGCCCTCCTCGTCAGGATCTCTGGGGGAGAACTCTTTTTCGGGACGGGTGACATCTTCATCATAGCTATCCTTCTGGTAGACACGCACATAATCCACGACATAGGGATTATTGTCAAAGCTGGTGTTCTCATCGGGATTGCCTACCCAGCTTCCGCCGACAGCAAGATTCAGAATGATATAGAAGGGCTGATCAAAAGGAGCGGGATAGGTAAGAGTTCCCTGCCCTTCTGTGGTGGAATACCAGTCCTGTTCGCTGTGATAGAGATTTCCGTCCACATACCAGCGTATCTCTCCGGGGAGCCATTCGCAGGAGAAAGTGTGGAAATCACTGCTGAAGCTGTCCGCGCCGGAGAGCACATAGGTGCCCTGACTCTCCGCATGGGGATTTCCGTAATGAATGGTGCCATAGAGCTTTTGGGTATCCTGACCCATGACCTCCATGCAGTCAATCTCGCCACAGCGGGGCCACTGACCGTAGGCGTTCTCATCATTTGCCATCAGCCAGAACGCCGGAAGATAACCCTGACCCTCCGGCACCTTTGCCCGAACCTCAAAAAGACCGTAGGTAAAGGTCTGTTTGTTCTGAGTATTGATTCGACCGGATGTGTAGCCGGTGACGACAGTGCCTGCCGGTGCATCAGAGGAAAGAGAGATGTCAGAAATGGTGATAGTGCTGGCCGGAGGAGCATCAGCGCCCGTCTTTCCCATGGAGAAAGCAAGCTGAGCTGTGGGATCCTCGCTATCCATGGTGAAATCGAAAGAGTACTCACTGGGGGTGCCGGTAAGATTCACTTCGTCCAGTCCGCCATACCATGCGTACGACGCACTCATCATCACTACTTTGATAGATCTGTCCACAGTACTGCTGGCTTTGAAGGACACATGATAAGTGCCCGGAGAGAGGGATATACCCTCCTGCTTGAGCTGCACATGCCAATCCTCTGTGCCGGGATTGGTAATGTTATATCGGATCGACCCATCCTGTATGCTGCTGGATGCCTCTGCCAGAGGGGGATTGTCCCAGTTCGCAATGGTCTCCGTCCAGCTATTCTTTCCGTTTGAGAAGTCTGCGTTTTTCAGCAGGTTAGCGCCTGCATCCATTTCCTTCGTCTGCTCCCTGGGAATCAGATAGAGCATCCCGTCTTCAACGCGGATATTATCCTCGCTGTCCACATAAGCCTGCAGTTCGGAGTTGACCCAGCCGGGGTTGTGCAGTTCCACGTTCCAGTCGTTCCTATTCAGCTCATTTCCGTCAAATTCCTCTGCCCAGACCTCTGTGTAGCCATCGTAGCTAAGCGAAGGAGCCTCGTCTGCATATACAGGCGGAGCCATCCCGCTCATCGCAGAAACGGTGAGCAGTGTTATAAGGAGTGCAGAGATGTGTTTTTGTGCTTTCATAGAACACCTCCTTAAAAATATTGATATTGTATAATTATATCGTGAGAATTGAATAAGCTTATATCAGATTATTGACAAATATATCAAATTGATAACAAAAAAGGATTTGCATGTGTATTTTGTCTGGATTTTTGAAGCGGCATAAAAAAGCCCGCTATAATCCGCAAAGAGGAATCAGCCTTAGCTTTGATGATGAGGTCACTTATGCACCAATCTGATACTTTTGACAGCTCTTTGATATAAATTATAACCGTTTTTTCGATACAATAGGATGCACTAAACGAAGGGGAGGACATTGAATGGTGAGGCTATTTACTCCGGACAATCCGGTAATACAGTTATTGAGCAGAGTGTGCGATCTGATACTGCTCAGCATACTTTTCAGCCTCTCCTGTGTACTCGTTGTTCCCGCAGGGGCTGCGATTACGGCTCTGTATATTATGACGATGAAAATGGTGCGGAATGAAGAAGGCACAATAGTAAAGGGATATCTTGCAGCCCTGAGAAGCAGCTTTTTTTACACTATTCCCGGGGGAGCGTTTCTGCTTCTTGATGCCGCGCTGTTTTTTCTGATAGTATATGCCCTTTTTGCGGGAATTCTGTTATTTTCCCCATATTTATTTATCCTGCTCTGCATCGCAGCGCTTCTGCTGACCGCCTGGCTTAGCTGGTTGTTCCCTTTGATGGCGCGTTTTGAAAACCGTTTATCCCGCCACTACAGAAATGCTGCCGTTCTGTCGGTGACCCAGCTTCCAATTACCTTTTTTATGACATTGGTGAATTTGCTGCCTCTGCTTACTCTGCTGCTGCTTCCTGACCGAACGGCAGAACTGATTGCATTCTGGGTCCTTATTGGCAGCGGCAGTGGAGCATTTGCCAATTCTTTTTATCTGCGGCGGGTTTTTGACCTGTTTGAAGAAGTTCCCACACAGAATCATTTGAAAAATAAGGAGGAGAATATGGAAACACAACTGTGCTATGACGGCTATACACTGGTCTTTCAAGACGATTTCTGTGGCCCTTCCCTGAACCGCGGCGACTGGAATGTAGAACTCCACGACCCGGGATGGGTCAACGAGGAGTGGCAGCGCTATGTGGATGAGGAAGAAAACATAGCTGTACAGGATGGCAAACTATTACTTCGGGCGGTGAAACGAAAAGGGGAGGACGAGAGCGATGCCTACACCTCCGGGCGGATCAACACAAGGGGGAAGCATGAGTTTACCTACGGCATTTTCGAAGCCCGACTGAAGGTGCCGGCAGGGAAGGGATTTCTGCCTGCCTTCTGGCTCCTGGCGGATGAGGACATCTACGGAGAATGGCCATACTGCGGAGAGATTGATATTATGGAGGTGATGGGTCAGAATACAGCCAGCACCTACGGTACTATTCACTATGGTCTGCCTCATGAACAAAATCAGGGAATTTTGACACTTAAGCAGGGCGATTTCTCTCTGGAATATCATGACTTTGCACTCAAGTGGGAACCGGGACGTCTACGCTGGTATGTAGACGGCATTCTGTTCCACGAAGCGCAGGATTGGTACTGCGCCGGAGAAGGGGAAGAGAGACGACCTTTCCCTGAGCCCTTTGATCACAATATGTATATCATTCTGAACCTCGCTGTAGGCGGAGAGTGGGTTGGGTATCCGGACGAGACTGTTGATTTTGCAAACGCAGCTCTTTCGGTAGATTATGTGAAAGTTTATCAAAAGGAATGAGGTGAATCCATGAGCAGAATACGATTTATTGATGATGAGGGCACTTTTGCTATTCGTGACCCGGAAGAAATCAGCTATCTGTATTTCCCTCTGGCCGGCGAGACAGGACTTAAGAGCTCAATTACTCCTACGCTTGGCGGTGACAGCAAGCTGGATCAGGAAAGCTTTCTGCTGGAGCCGGTCAGTGCAGAAAACTTGCACATGAGCCGCAGTACGCGCAATTTCTGGTGCGTAACGGAGGATGGCTGTTGGTCTGCGGCGGGCGTTTCTGCTGAACAGGAGGCAGCACGCTTTACACCGGATATGGATGAGAGCGAGCTTACTGCAGGATTTCTGTGGCAGACGCTGCGCCGGGAAAGCCGAAAGCTATGTCTTCGCTCTGAACTGACTTCTTTTATCCCGCCCGATGAGAATGCGGAGATCCTGCATGTCCGTATCACGAATACCGGAAACGCCACCCGGATGCTCCGGGGCATTGCGGCAATTCCTATCTATGGCAGAAGTGCGGATAATATCCGCGACCATCGCAATGTTACTTCCATGCTGCACCGCATCCGGACAACGAAAAACGGTGTACTTGTAAAACCCACCATGTCCTTCGATGAGAAGGGTCATAGGGAGAATCGCAGGATCTACTATGTGCTGGGCAGCACAGGGACCGGTCAATGCCCGGAATCGTTTTATCCTACGCTGGACGCCTTTCTGGGTGAGGGCGGCACATTTCTTCATCCCCGGTCGGTATATGAGCGCCTGCCCGGGAACGGAGCAGGTGCAGCCGCTGCCGGACGGGAGGCCATGGGCGGAATCGCTTTTCCCGAGATCGCTCTGAAGGCGGGAGATTGCGCAGAGTATATCGTCCTCCTTGGGGTATCGGACGATGAGGAGGAGATTGAGCGCGTGCAATCCGCTTACAGCACGTCGAAACAGGTGAGTAAGGCGCTTGAGGAGACAAAACAGTACTGGAATAAGCAGGTCAATCTTCAATTCCATACCGGCAACAGCAATTTTGACCGGTGGATGCGCTGGGTCGGCATCCAGCCGTTTTTGCGTCGCATCTTCGGCTGCTCGTTCCTTCCCCACCATGATTACGGGCGAGGAGGCAGAGGCTGGCGCGACCTGTGGCAGGACTGTCTGTCTCTCCTGCTGATGGACCCATCCGACGTGCGGGAGATGTTGATAAAAAATTACGGCGGGGTCCGCATCGACGGCACAAATGCAACAATTATCGGTGACGGCTTTGGCAATTTTATTGCAGACCGTAACGGTATCGCGCGTGTGTGGATGGACCATGCTCTATGGCCTCTGATGACCACAAAGCTGTACATTGATCAGACCGGCGATCTGGATATCCTGAACGAAAGAGCAACTTATTTTAAAGATCAACAGGCAGCCCGCGGCACAGAAGTGGACGAACTTTGGGAAGAAAGAGACGGCAATTACCTGCGGACGGAGCAGGGAGAAATCTATGTTGGAACCGTCCTGGAACACCTGCTCATTCAGCACCTGACCGGGTTTTTTGAAGTTGGCAGCCATAATGTCTATCGCATGCGAGGTGCAGACTGGAACGATGCTCTGGATATGGCAGGTGACCGTGGGGAGAGCGTAGCCTTTACTTTTGCCTACGCAGGCAATCTCCGTGATCTTGCAACGCTTGTGCGTGCTTTGGGACAACGGACGGTTACACTTCCCGAGGAACTTCTGGTGCTGCTGACGGATGAACAGGAGGTGTATGAGAGCGTAACCCAAAAAACGGAACTGCTAAGGCGATATCTTAAACTGTGCTATCACACGTTGAACGGCACTGTTATTCAGATTTCCAATGAGGAAATTGCGTCGAATCTGGAAGGAAAAGCAGACTGGCTGATGGCACATCTTCGTCGGCAGGAATGGTTGGATCTGGGAGAGAACGGTGGCTGGTTCAACAGCTACTATGATAATCACGGACGACGAGTGGAAGGTGTTTTTGAGAGCGGTGTGCGCATGATGCTGACGGGACAGGTATTTGCCGTAATGAGCGGCACCGCGACCCCTCGTCAGGTGGAAGAGATTGCCGGAAGCGCGGACCGGTACCTTTATCGCAGGGAGATCGGCGGTTATCGATTGAACACCGATTTCCATGAACTGAAATTCGATATGGGAAGAATGTTCGGATTTGCCTACGGAGAAAAGGAGAATGGCGCAGTCTTTTCCCACATGGCGGTGATGTATGCAAATGCGCTTTATCGCCGGGGATTTGTCAAGGAAGGCTGGAAGGCGCTTTCGAGCCTTGCTGATACTGCCCTGGACTTTGATACCAGCAAGATTTATCCGGGCATACCGGAGTATTTTAGGGCGGACGGACGGGGGATGTATCACTATCTCACCGGTGCCGCAAGCTGGTATCTGCTGACAATGGTCACGGAAGTGTTCGGCGTACACGGCGAACTGGGTGATCTTGTTATTGCCCCTAAGATTATGGGCAGTCAGTTTGACGCATCCGGGCGGGCATCGCTCATCTTCCTCTTTGCCGGAAAGCAGTTCTGCCTCACCATTGTCAATACGACCGGGCAGAATTACGGCGCGTATGGAATCGCAAAGGCTTATGTACAGGACACAGCACAAAGGCGGCTTTTGCCGGTGACAGTCCTTGATGGAAAAGCCATAATAAGCCTTGAGGAAATCCGGGAACTTCCGCCGGACCGAAACGAAATTATTTTGGAACTGATGTAAGGAGGAACTATGCAATACGGATATTTTGACGACAAGACCCTGGAGTATGTCATCACGAGACCGGACACGCCCGCCCCATGGGCGAACTATCTGGGTTCTCCCGAGTATGGAGCGCTGATCTCCAATAACGCAGGCGGTTACAGTTTTGTGAAATCGGGTGCAAATGGACGCATCCTGCGCTATGTGTTCAATCAGTTCGATCAGCCGGGCAGATATCTTTACATACGCGACAATCAGGATGGCGATTACTGGTCGGCTTCGTGGCAGCCGGTCGGCAAGGACCTGAATGAGTATCAAAGTGAATGCCGGCACGGGACCGGCTATACTACCATGTGTAGCCGGTATCGCGGCATCTGTGCAGAGGCGTCTTATTATGTACCGCTCGGCCGTACCCATGAGGTGTGGTGCCTCAGGGTGGAGAACCAATCGGAAGAGTCGAGGGAGCTGACACTGACGGGCTACGCCGAGTTTACAAGCAACGGCAATTATGAGCAGGACCAGGTCAATCTGCAGTACTCCCAGTTCGTCACCCGGACGATCTATGATGACGGCCGGATTCGCCAACAGATCCACGGGAACCTGGATGCCCTGGCAAATGACGAAGATGTGGATGACAAGACCGTGACAGAGCGTTTCTTCGCCCTCACCGGCACGAAGGTCTCCTCCTTCTGCGGTGACAAGGCCGCTTTCCTCGGCCCCTATCGCGGATACGGCAATCCAAAGGGCGTGGCAGGCGGAGACCTTGGAGGTATATTGAATTACAACGGCAACAGCTGCGGCGCGCTCTCGGCGGTGATCCGGCTCATGCCCGGAGAGTCGAAGACTGTTGCGTTCCTTCTGGGTGAAAAGGGACCGGCGGAGAGCGCTGGTCTCATGGCATGCTATGCCGAGCCGGAGACAGTCTGCGTATCGGAAATCAATGCTCTGCGCAGTGACTGGCAGGAAAAGTTCTCGCGGTTCCATGTCAAAACGCCGTCCCCGGCCTTTGACACCATGATCAATGTGTGGAACGCCTACAACTGCTTTATGACATTCACGTGGTCCCGGGCCGCATCGTTCGTCTATTGCGGTCTGCGCAACGGTTATGGCTACCGGGATACAGTACAGGATATCCAGGGTGTGATCCATCTCGCTCCGGAGCAGGCTAAAGAGAAGATACGCTTCATGCTCTCCGCTCAGGTGGATCACGGCGGCGCGCTTCCGCTGGTGAAGTTCGACCACAATGCAGGCCATGAGGATACGCCGGAGGACGAGAGCTACCGCAAGTCGACAGGCCACCCTGCCTACCGGGCTGACGATGCCCTCTGGCTGTTCCCTACCGTTTACAAGTACATCGCCGAGACGGGGGACACGGGTTTCCTTGATGAAGTGATTCCCTTTGCCAACCGGGATGAGGGAACGGTCTATGAGCATCTGAAGCGCGCTCTTGACTTTTCAAAGAACCACCTCGGGCCGCACGGAATGCCGGCGGGTCTGTATGCCGACTGGAACGACTGCCTGCGGCTGGGGGCGAACGGGGAGTCCTCCTTTGTGGCATTCCAGTATTATTACGCCTATACTGTCCTGCGGGCATTTGCTGAAGAACAGTCGGATAAAGAGTATCTTAAGCAGCTGGAGTATGAACAGGCAGCGCTTCGCGGAAGACTGGCGGAGCTCTGCTGGAACGAGGACCGCTTTATCCGCGGCTTCACGGAGAAGGGCGAGACGATCGGAGAGCGCACGTCGCCGGAGGCCAATCTCTGGCTCAATCCCCAGAGCTGGGCGGTCATCAGCGGTCTGGCAGACGGGCAGCAGGCAGAGCTTGCGATGGAGCAGGTGTGGAAGCAGCTGAACACTGCGTATGGCGCGGTCCTCATGACGCCGCCCTACCACGCCCATGCCTTTGACGGAGCGCTGGCGGTCATCTATAATGCGGGCGTGAAAGAAAATGCGGGAATCTTCTCCCAGTCCCAGGGCTGGCTCATCCTTGCCGAAGCACTGCTCGGGAATGGCGACAGGGCGTATCAGTACTTCTGTGAAAACGCGCCTTCCATGCAGAACGACCGGGCGGAGGTGAGGGTCATTGAACCCTACTGCTATGGCCAGTTCACCGAAGGCCCGGACAGTCCGCATCTGGGACGGTCTCACGTCCATTGGCTCACAGGCACAGCTTCCACGATCATGGTGGGCTGTGTGGAAGGTATACTGGGCATACGCCCGATGCTGCATGGCATCAAAATAGCCCCCTCGATTCCTAAGGAATGGAAGGAGCTTGAAATAGACAAGGAATTCCGGGGAAAGAAGCTGCATATTGTTGTGCGCAATCCCCATGGCAGAGAGTCGGGCTGCGAGAGGCTTCTGGTCAACGGAAAAGCGGCGTGGGGCAGCGAAATACCGGAAAGCCTGCTGACAGAGAGGACGGAAATCGAGATGATCCTTTAAGGCGCCTGTTGGTCCTGCCGGGTTTCTTTGTTAAAGATGTCTACCCAGAAATTCATATAATACTTGTCACGATATGCTTTTGGAGTCATGCCGACGGCACTTCGAAACTGCTGAATAAAATGACTCTGAGATGAATATGACAGCATATAGGCGATATCTGCCAGTTCGTGATCACTGAGACGCAGGAGGTTCTTGGCGGCATCAATTTTTCTCATTCGAATGTATTCGCTGATTGAGACGCCCACCTCCTGCTTAAAGACGCGGGATAAATAAGACGGGGAACTGTTGACTGCTTTGGCTAGGTTCTTTACTGTAAGGCGCTGGGAGATATGGGAGTAAATATAATTTATGGCATCTGCTACCTGTCTGCTGGACGCAGCCAGGTTTTTTCGTTTGTTCATTCTTCCTGCGTAATCGAGCGACATCTGGTCGTGGAGAATGACGATTTCAGCTATGCTTTTGCAACGATCCATGTGTTGGATGTAAAAGTCGCTGAGTCCAAATGCCTCCTCGAGGGGCATACCGCCATCCCAACAGAACCGGGTAATCATCGCCGTTGTGACCACGAAATGATATTTCAGATTCCGTACCGGATCGTCGGATAGAATTCCCATGCACTCAGTTTCCTCAAAGACTCTTCGGCTGCAGTTGTCCTGTACCAGACCAATGGACCCGGATGCAACTGCCTGATAGAACATCATCTCCTCGACAGGATCCCGATGCTTCCTGCCGTCCCCCATGGTGGTCCAGTCATACTCGATTGGATTCATCTTTTTTTTAACATCATCCATTTTTCCACCCCCTTTTTTTTCAAAATAGCATGGCAATATTTGGCTTGTCAAGCGTTTCGAACGACCTGAAAACTTATTTGAATTTCGGACAAAAGAGCGCATGGATTTGATATTATTGGAATGCATTTGATATATTCTGTTTTGTTGAAAATATATAATTGTACAGAAAATCAGCTCAAAGATTGAGCAAAATCAACAAAAAAGGAGGTATCAATTATGAGAAAGAAAGTGTTCAGTCTGTTATTGACTGCGCTGATGTTGACCAGTCTGCTCGCTGCGTGCGGCGGCAGTTCCGGCAGTTCGGCAGCTTCCGGTGGGGGTGAAGCCGTTGCCGGGGAGGAAGGTAAAATCATAAACATCTACAGCTGGAATGACGAGTTCAAGACCCGTGTGGAAGCAGTGTATGACAAAATTGACCATACTTCCGATGATGGCACAATCACGTATCTCACTGATGGCTGCGAGATTCATTGGGTCATAAATCCTAACACGGACGGAGTATATCAGCAGAAGCTTGATGAGGCTCTTCTGAGACAGGATAGTGCTGCCACTGACGACAAAGTGGATCTGTTCCTGTCCGAGACGGACTATGTCGTGAAGTATACCGACAAGGACATTAACGTCGCTATGCCTCTCACCGACCTCGGTATTGATCCTGACAAGGATCTGGCAGATCAGTATGAATATACCAAGGTCGTGGCTTCTGATGCGGACGGCGTACAGCGCGGATCCACATGGCAGGGCTGCCCGTGCCTGCTGGTCTATCGTCGTGACATTGCGAAAGAAGTCTTCGGCACTGACGATCCGGAAGAAATCGGAGCAATCGTATCTGACTGGGGAAAGATGAAGGACGCAGCACAGCAGCTTAAGGACAAAGGCTACTATACGTTCGCTTCCTATGCAGATACCTTCCGGAGCTATGGCAACAGCATCTCTGAGCCGTGGGTCACGGTGGACGGTCCTGATGTCATCATGAAGATCGACCCAAGAATCATGGAGTGGATCTCCGATTCCAAGGAGTGGCTGGACGCAGGTTATCTGGATAAGACTATTAAGGGGCAGTGGAATGATGACTGGAACAAGTCCATGGGCTCCAAGTCCAAAGTATTTGCGTTCCTGTTCCCCGCATGGGGCATTGACTTTGTGCTGACGCCCAACTGGGACGGCGAGCCCGGATCCTGGGGTGTGACCACAGGCCCGCAGGACTTCAACTGGGGCGGTTCCTTCATCCACGGCTGCACCGGCACAGACAATCCTGAACATGTCAAGGAAATCATCCTTGCACTTACCGGAAATGCGGATAACATGGAGAAGATTACCAGCACCTACACCGAATTCAGCAACAACACGGTCGTTATGAAGAAGTTTGCTGAAGATGACAGCTTTGGCACTGAATTCCTGGGTGGAGAGAACCCGTTCAAGTACTTCGCTCCCGCTGCAGAAGGAATTGAGATGACAACGCTCTCTCCGTATGATCAGGGCTGCGTAGAAATCATTCAGCAGTCATTCAACGATTACCTGCAGGGTCAGGTTTCTTTCGACCAGGCAAAGAATAACTTTGAGACAGCAATCAAGGAGCGTTATCCGGATATCACCCAGATTATTTGGCCAGAAAATTAAGGAAGTGCGAACATGGATGCAAAAAGAGCAAAACGAGTTGATTACTCGAAATTTGGATATTTCTTTATCCTCCCGTTTTTCGTAACCTTTTTTGTGTTCTCCTTTATTCCGCTGGTAGATACTATTCGCTATAGTTTTTTTGAGTATTACCGCTCCGGTCTTAAGGAGGTCGGTCCTAACTTTGTGGGTCTGGGCAACTATATTGCTCTGTTGAAATCCGACCTTCTGCGCTATGCGGGGAACACATTTACTCTGTGGATGCTTGGTTTTGTACCGCAGATCATCATCTCTCTGGTTCTGGCAGCGTGGTTTACAGACGCGCGTTTGAAGATTCACGGTGAGCAGTTTTTCAAGGTGGTTATTTACCTGCCCAACCTGATTATGGCATCTGCATTTGCCATGTTGTTTTTCACCATGTTCTCCAATTCCGGCCCTGTGAACAGCATCCTGATGGATATGGGCTTTGCCAAAAAGCCGATTGACTTTATGGGAACAGTCGGCGGAACCCGGGCACTTGTAGGACTGATGAACTTCCTCATGTGGTTCGGCAATACAGCAATCATGCTTATGGCAGCGATCATGGGTATCAGCCCGGATCTGTTTGAAGCGGCTTCGCTGGACGGGTGTACACATACACAGATTTTCTTCAAGATCACCCTGCCGCTCATCCGGCCCATTCTCTCCTATACTTTGATCACCTCCATGATCGGTGGTCTTCAAATGTTCGATGTGCCGCAGATCCTCACAAACGGACAGGGATCCCCCGACCGTACGTCCTACACGCTGATCATGTTCCTGAACAGTCACCTGAAGGCGTCCAACTACGGCATGGCAGGTGCGCTGAGTGTATATTTGTTTATCGTCAGCGCTATCCTCTGCTTCATCGTTTATCGTATGCTGAATGATGACGGAGAGAAAAAGTCGAAGCGCAGCAAGAAGAAGGAGGCACGTTAAAATGAAAGAGCATAAACCAATCAACGTGCGCAGTATTGTCGCCCATACGGTACTTATTATTCTGGCTTTTCTGTGCCTGTTCTTCTTCTACATTTTGATCATTAACTCTACCCGTTCTCATGCGGAACTGCAGAAGGGATTCTCTGCACTGCCCAGCACACATTTTCTGGAAAACTTTATGTCTGTGGCAAATGACGGAACTTTCCCCATGCTGCGTGGTATCCTGAACAGCTTGATCGTGTCCAGCTGCTGCGCGGCAATCTGTACCTATTTTTCAGCATTGACCGCCTATGGTCTGTACGTGTATCAGTTCAAGCTGCGAAATGCGGCGTTCACGTTCATCATGATGATCCTGGTCATGCCTACACAGGTCACGGCAATGGGTTTCCTTCGACTGATCACGAAGATGGGGATGTATGACACACTTCTGCCCATGATCATACCCTCGATTGCTTCACCCGCTGTATTCTACTTCATGTACAGCTACCTTCAGTCGTCTCTGCCGCTTGCGCTGGTAGAGGCAGCCCGGATTGACGGTTCCGGTGAGTTTCGCACATTTAACTCCATTGTACTGCCCATCATGAAGCCTGCTATTGCGGTTCAGGCAATCTTTGTATTCGTCGGTTCATGGAATAATTACTTCATCCCTGCTCTTGTACTTCAGTCTAAGAACAAGATGACAGTGCCGATTCTGATTGCCACTCTCCGCGGCGCGGACTATATGAATTTTAATATGGGTAAGGTTTATATGATGATTACCGTCGCGATTGTCCCGATTATTATCATCTATCTGTTCCTGTCCAAGTTCATTATCGCCGGCGTTGCGCTCGGCGGTGTAAAGGAATAATTACATCTCCTGTGTTTCAGAAAGGGCTGCCTCCGTCAGGGGGCAGCTTTTTGTAGCACCAGCCGGCAGAGCGTCATAGCCAGGACAGCCGGCGGGCAGTATATCGTAAAAGAGTATAAGGATGATAGGTCTTTGGGACAGTAGCACGTGAATCGACGGAGTAATAAAGCAAATCAGTTATATGTAATGGTGACCAAGCATTGACCAAACAAAATCTGATAAAACGATATAACTGTAATAATAAATATAAATCTTGTGGTTCACGTATTACTTAAACAACAAGATATAAAAAATACCATAAGGGTATTATAGAATTCGAATAATCGCGAAAATCTCGGAAAGCCTTGAAAACACTGGGGTTTCTGAATTTGAAAATCTCTTCTGATAACAATTTGATAACAGAACTCTGAAGGAGCATCATTCTGCGTACCAAGTGGTTTTGGAGTAAAGAATGATTCCAAGAGGTGTTCGAAAGGTATCCATATTAAAAAGCAATCCCTTGCTGAGAGAAATCTCGGCAAGGGATTTTTTGCGTCTATAGAGTTTTACTTGGTGAACAGGTCGGAAATCTCCTGGGAAGGAACCTTTGCCCGGCGGCTATAGGTGTCATACTTCGGATAGTTGTATCTCCACTGGTCGTACTCTTCCTTGGTGATTTCACCATTGCGGTACTTCTCTTCCTGTTCGTACCAGGCAGAAAGCATATCAAACATGGAAATGTATTCGAGACCTTTGTGTTTGTCGAGTCGGAGGCAAAGCTCTCCGTCTATCTGCCCTACTTTAAGACCTCTCAGATCTTCCAGGGCAAACAATGTATGCATCAGGCCAATATTGGTGTCTATATCGGGAACTGCCAGCGCAGCAGGAGAAACATCCAGTGCCTTGGCCAGCGCTTCTGTTACATCAGCTTTTGGGGTACGGGTTCCGGATTCGTACTGAGCCATGCGAATATCGGCAGTTTTCTCAGGAAAGCCGATGATCTGACCAAGATACTTTTGGGTCATGCCTTTCAGATTGCGGATAAAACGAATTCTTTCACCAATTGCCATAGCGTTTTCACTCCTGTGTTTGTAAGTGACTGTATTATAGCATATTTGTTTAAGAGTAGTCAAGATAACCAAAGCAAACGAGTTTAATTATTTTCTCCGAAGCCTATTGACATAAACAAATATGCTTAGTATAATAGCAGAGCACTAAACAAATGTGTTTAGTGTGGCAATTGAATAGCCACTACCAAATGGGATATGTTTCCCCGGGAAGTACCGCCGAGACCTCTGACAGGAGCGAGCGTACCAAAGGAAACCATACGCTGCGGCGAGACTCCGGGGCAGGAACTGCATTAGGAAGGGTGGTGCGAAACTAACAGATACAGCTTCGGAAGAAGCAGAAAGGATTTTCAATGGAGAACACTTTTATCCGAGCTGAGGATGTAGCGAAGGAACTCGATATATCCAAGGCTTACGCGTACAAGGTCATCCGGCGATTAAATGCAGAGCTGGAGGCCAAAGGCTTCCTGATCATACCGGGCAGGATCAGCCGAGACTATTTTTTTGAACGATTCTACGGAATCAGAAAGGGAGGTAAATAATGCCGGTATTTAAGGACGAAAACAAGGGCACCTGGTATGTTATGGCCCGCTATGTGGACTGGACAGGTGAACGAAAGCAGAAATGCAAAAGAGGCTTTGCAACGAAGCGAGAAGCCCAGGAATGGGAGCGAATGTTCCAGTTGAAGAGTGCAGCGGATATGGACATGAGCTTTGAGGCATTCGTGGAGCTTTATGAAAAGGATATGAAGCCAAGGCTCAAGGAAAACACATGGAACAGCAAGGAACACATTATCCGAACTAAACTTCTCCCTTACTTCGGGAAGCGAAAGCTCTGCGAGATCAGCAATAAGGACATTATTGCCTGGCAGAATGAGATGCTTGCGCACAGAGATGAGAAAGGGAAACCATACTCAGCAACGTATCTGAAAACGCTGCACAATCAGCTGAGTGCCATCTTCAACCATGCTGTCCGCTACTATGAACTGAAGCGAAATCCGGCAGCACAGGTCGGCAACATGGGCTCCGAAGAGCACAAGGAAATGCTGTTCTGGACAACGGAGGAATATAAGAAGTTTGCCGAAGTGATGATGGAGAAGCCCCGTTCCTATTACGCATTTGAGATGCTGTACTGGTGCGGAATCCGTGAAGGAGAGCTGCTGGCACTTACTCCTGCAGACTTTGACTTTGAGAAGAAAACGGTAAGGATCAACAAATCCTATCAGCGTATGCATGGAGAGGATGTGATTACTTCTCCGAAAACAAAGAAAAGTAACCGTACAATCAAGATGCCGGACTTTCTCTGTGAGGAGATGAAAGACTATTTCAGCCAGCTCTACGGGCTCAAGAAAAAAGACAGGATTTTCACCATCACCAAAAGCTATCTTCACCATGAGATGGACAGAGGGGCTGAGAAAGCCGGAGTAAAGAGGATCCGTATTCACGATCTGAGACATTCCCATGTTTCTCTCCTGATCGAT
Source organism: uncultured Lachnospiraceae bacterium (assembly GCA_902788035.1). Taxonomy (GTDB): domain Bacteria; phylum Bacillota; class Clostridia; order Lachnospirales; family Lachnospiraceae; genus Chordicoccus. The sequence continues at coordinate 73,628 of CADAIL010000017.1, forward strand.
ATGGGTTTTTCCGTGGTAGCAATCGGAGATCGTGTAGGACACGAAAGTGAGCGTATCACTTTGGATTATGCCCATCTCTTCCCTTCCAAACAGGACGAGATGGCAAGAAAACTGAATGAAAGAGGTGAAGAATATGTCAGCTAAGAATGTAGACAGACACAACCGTTTTAGAAGCATTACGGTTGGATTCAGAGTATCTCCGGAAGAAAACGAGGCAATCAATGCTGCAGTAGCTCTTTCCGGGCTGAATAAGCAGGAATACTGCTACAGACGATGCCTTGGTCGAGAAATCACAGTACAGGGGAATCCCAAGGTGTACAAGGCTCTGAAAGATCAGCTTGCAGCTGTACTGGAAGAGCTCAGAAGGATTGAAACTGCCGGAGAGGTAACAGATGAAATGCTTGAGCTGATCGAGCTTATCACGGTCACTCTCGGCGGTATGAAAGGAGACGGTGCGAATGAGTGAGACAAAAGAAAAAACTGCTCAGATTCCCGCTGTTGGCGCAGCTGGTGAGCAGTCATTTCCAAACAATATAACTGACAATAATATAGCAGAGAATGCATCGGAATTCAACGATGAATTTCCGTGGGAGGAACAGAGGCGGCTTGTCCGCCTCCTGGATCCTCACTATCTCAACACGGTATCCATGACGGAACTGTATGAGAATGTGTATCAGAGCAAACCGCCGCTGATCGATGGGATGCTCTATCCCGGGGTACAGCTGTTTGCGGGACCGCCCAAGCTGGGTAAGAGCTTCTTCATGGCTCAGCTTGCCTATCATGTAAGTACAGGCACACCCTTATGGGGGTATCCTGTCCGGCGCGGGACTGTTTTATACCTTGCATTGGAAGATGATTACGGTCGCTTGCAGAAGCGCCTGTATCAGATGTTCGGTGTAGAGAGTACAGACAATCTGTATTTCTCTGTTTCAGCCGGACAGATTGGAAACGGACTGGATGAGCAGCTTGAGAATTTCGTAAGGGAACACCCTGATACGGTTCTTATCATCATTGACACACTGCAGAAGGTCCGGGAAATGGGCGGTGATAAATACAGCTATGCCAATGATTATGAGATCATCACCCGCCTGAAGAACTTTGCGGACAGCAAAGGTATCTGTCTGATACTGGTGCACCATACCCGTAAACAGCAGGCAGATGATCCCTATGATATGATATCCGGCACGAATGGACTTATGGGTGCTGCGGATGGTGCGTTCTTGCTGAAAAAGGAAAAGCGTACTGCCAATACAGCAACACTCGATGTGTCCGGCAGAGACATTCAGGATCAGAGGTTCTACCTGAAGCGTAATACCGAGAGACTGATATGGGAACTTGAAAAGATAGAGACGGAGCCCTGGCGTGAGCCGCCTGAGCCTCTGCTTGCGGAGGTTGCAAAGCATATCAATGCCGAACAGCCGGACTGGGAAGGAACATCCACGGAATTCATCGAATTACTTGGGTTGGATATTCAGCCTAATACTCTGACTTACAAGCTGAATGTAAATGCAGGCAGGTTGCTTGATGAATATCACATTCAGTATAGCAGCAGTCGAAACCATACCGGCCGTAAGGTGAAGTTCCATTATGAGCAGACAGAGTAAAGCGTGACGATGGTGACGCTCGTGACGATGTTTTTGATAGTGGGGGCGGTCTCAAAAAGACCGTCACCATCGTCACGACCGTCACGGAAGGGATGGATATGATATGAAAAGAAATGTTCAATTGCCCTACGAACTGTTCGTAGCGCTTATCAAATTTCATCTGTTTCAGGATGATGACTATGCAGATGAAATTGCAACAGGCTTGGAGCAGAAGCTCGATGCGCTTGTAAGGCATGAGCTTTATGCGAAGTACAAGACTGCACCAACGGAAGAAGAACGAGAGAAGGCACGGCAGGAATACCTGGATGAACGTGGCGTTCGTGAGAGTTTCCGATGGTGATTTCTCCTTGGAGACAAACGACAGGAGCGTGGCACGCTCCTGTTTTAGGCAGACAAGGAGAAGCGGAAGATGCCCTACGGCGAAACCTGCAGGGTGTCGAGAGTAGCCCTCGGAGAGCGCAAAACCTGTTTACAGGTTGCATTTTTGATGGCTCTGCTGTCAAAAGTGCTTTTGCGTTACTCTTGACAAGAGTAACAGAACCCGCCGCCGATGCGGCGTTACAAAGGAAGTGATGTATTTGATATGATGAGAACCATCAGTGCAATGGTAGGTAAAGGATCTGTCAGTCATAACAGCCGCCAGTTCAATGCAAAGAACACGGACCCGGAACGCACTCACCTGAATATCAATTACTGTAATGAAGATATCAGGGAGGTGTATCACCGGCTGTTCGATGATGCACTGGAAAGCTTTAATGACAAGCAGACAAGATCTGACCGAAGAATAGATGATTACTACGAGAAGATCCGCAGAGGGAAACAAGAGAAACCATTTCATGAATTGATCCTTCAGATCGGTAATTGCGATGATACCGGAGCAACTACTGATGTGGGAGCGCATGCAAAGGCAGCCCTGGATGAATACTACAGAGGATTTGCAGAGCGCAATCCGAACCTGTGTGTATTCTCAGCCCATCTCCATATGGATGAGGCAACGCCTCATATTCACATTGATTTCGTGCCTTTTATTACCGACAGCAAGCGCGGCCTTGATACCAGGGTATCACTGAAACAAGCTCTGGCTGCACAGGGCTTCAAAGGAGGTACTCGAAGGGAAACGGAATGGAGCCAATGGGTACAGTCTGAAAAAGAGCAGCTCGCAATGGTTATGGAGCGATACGGCTTTGAGTGGGAGCACAAAGGCACTCATGAGAAGCACCTGTCGGTACTGGATTACGAAAAGAAGGTTCGTGCAGAAGAGGTGGCGGAGCTTGATGCGCAGGTAACAGAGAAGAAGTCAGAAATAGCAGCTTTTGATCAGCAGGCTGAACAGGCACAGGCTGAAGTGAAGGAGATAGAAGCTGTACTTGCTACGGTCGAAAAACAGCAGGTCAAGATCGCAGAAATCGAGAAAGTACAGCCAAAGAAATCAGCATTGACCGGCAAGGTATCCATGACAGAAGCTGAATATGATACTCTCCAAACTGCCGCTAAAAAGTACGTAACCTATAAGCGGAAAGATATTGGATTACAGAAGCAGGTGGACCAGCTGACAGAGCAGCTGTCCCAGAAGGATAGCTTTATTGATAAGCTAAAGGGTATCATTACCGGGCTGAAGAGTAAGATCGCGGAGTTGGAACAAAAGCTCGGCTCCAGGGACAGTATTCGTGAGCAGATGGAACGAGGCAGATTGAAATCCGAGAATGACAGCCTCAGAAAAGAAAATCAAAAGCTGAGAGATGTACTGGCAGCTCACGGAATACCGTTTGGAAGAAAACAGGCTGATCGTGATAGTAGGTAAATAACAGTAAGAGCGGTGGCATTCGGGGCAACTCGGGTGCTGCCGTTTTTTACGTTATGCCGTCCGGATTATTGACTTTCGTGGTATATCTATAAAATACAGCGATGGCAAGCTGGAGTAATAAATTTGAATTTATTGCTCTAGAACACCAATACTCACTCCGTGTCCTGTACATTTTTGCATTCAGACGCAATAATACAGGCAAACATGAAAGGAGATGTTTATATGGATCAGGTGAAAATTGGTTCTTTTATTAAAGAAATCCGTAAAGAGAAAGGGTTGACTCAGGAACAACTTGCTGAAAAGATAGGTGTAAGTCAGAAATCCGTCTCACGTTGGGAAACGGGCAAGACTATGCCGGATTATTCTTTGCTTCCAAATATCTGCGAGACGTTGGAAATCAATGTAGCAGAATTGCTTGGAGCAGAGAAAATTGCCGGAGATAGTGTGCCTAAAAAACAAGTTACAGCTATGGCTATGAATATGATTTCTCTCGTAAATAACAAGAATTATATTCGAAAAATTGTTGGTGCAGTTTTATCGGCAATTATTATGCTAGTGTGTGTTGTGGGATTGTATAACTATGAATTCAGCATCAATGTTGATTCTACGGCTGATCTTGAAAACGCTATCAATGAATATCATTTCGCCGATGAGGTTTCCGCAGATATTTTAGAAAGACAGGCAATCAACAATCGTCTGTATGTTCTGTATGAAGAAAACGATTATCCAGGCGCATGCGGATTGGCGTGCCTTGAAAAGGGTATCTTCGGTAATTACAGAATGATAAGTTGTGAAGACTCTGGTTACAGATGGATCAATGGTACGAAGGTTACGGTTGGAAAGAAAAATTATTGTATTACGTATTGTGCGAGTGACCTTCCCATAGATGCATACGGCATCTGTGGAGTAAAAGAAGAGCCTGGACGCAACCAGACAATAGACGATTCTGAATTGATTTATAAATTGAACTATACCGGTTCGCCGTTCTTAACTTTTACAGAAATTGAAAATGGTATTACCATCTCTGCCTATCATTTTAAGTATTTCCAGAATGGGGTCGAAATACAAGACAATGAGCTTGAGGATATTCTCGGCATTCATTATGTTGAAGGCGCGCCTAATTCCGGGACTGGTACTGCTGAGTTGGGGCTGTTTTATGTTTTTGAGGCAATCATCATTCTGTTGGGAATAGTGTTCATTCGCTACTTTTTGACTGATGGAAATAAGAGGCGGACAGAGAGATAACTTTTAATTTATTGCTCTACTTAAGAGAGAATTTGGGTCATGGAGCCCGATTCTACTTTCGAGGGGTGTGATTTTTTCCTCACAAAAGGTACTATCACATCAAAAGGAGGTAATCTTATGGATCTTATCAAAATCGGAAAGTATATAGCAGGTAAAAGAAAAGAACTAGGGATGACACAAAAGCAGCTTGCAGAGAAACTGGGCATGAGTGATAAGTCCGTTTCTAAATGGGAGCGAGGAGTCTGTCTTCCGGATGTGTCTGTCTACTCTGATCTCTGTCTGATTCTCGGCATCAGCATCAATGAGTTCTTAGCTGGTGAGGATATTGCACAAGAGAATATTGAGAAAAAGTCTGAAGAGAATATCATAGGTGTTGCTACTGACAGTAAGCATAAGCAAAAAAGATTGAAGGCGATCATTTGTGCATTGCTGATTATCGCTGTACTTGCCATATCGGTAATTGGCACAGCATTATATCGTGCGTATAAGCCGATGAACTTTATTGCGCCTGTTCCCGATGACAGTGTAGAAATGCAGACCGTGAGGCTGCTTGCAGGCCCGGATGGAGCCCATGTTTATAAATTCACTACAACCGATGAATACACTCGCCTTAATATTTATATTTCAGAATACCAGGCAGGAGAATTGGTGAACAAAGACTGTATGGGGCTTGGATTTGAAGGGATTGGCTCTCCGAAAAACGGAGAAATAATCATTGTCCCGGATTATGAGCATGCAGTGATAAAACTTGTCATTTCAACGGATGAGGGTTCTAAGTTTTCCACTGAGTTGCCTATTATGGAAGGCGTAGAGGATAGAGAGTATTACGGTAGATCTTCAAGCAGAATTGAGGGCGAAACAAACATCCTTTATAATAGCGAGCAACCGCTGGTAGGGATGATTTATGATAATGACGAGATGTATGTAATCGATCTTTACGATATGTTGTCAGGTGAAACCGATTCGATTTCGAAGAATGATTACATGTATCTTTTTTCTTATGAATTCTGCAAGGAGTAAGAATCTTAGTTTTATCCTTTAGATTTGAGGTGATCATGATGAAGTGTCCATACTGCAATAGTGATTTGACAGAAGGTTTTATTTACAGTCCAAGAACCTTAAGTTGGACAACCCGAAAGTTAAAGACTTTCAGTGAAACAAGTTTAACCAAAGAAGGAAACATTGTTTTGTCTGAAACAGGATTGTTACAGCCTGCTAAAGTTGTTGCTTACAATTGCCCTTCCTGTAAGAAAATCATCATCTCATATGATGAATAATAAATTCCAGTTTAATCGCTCATCCGGATCAAATCGGATGTTGAGATTTACCCCTCTGGATGCTATAATACACCCAAGCCAATTGATATTATCCGCAGGGGACAATCTCGTGTTATCACGGCTGATAACATTTTGATAACAATAGTCGTGATACTCAGGATAATATGGATACCACAAATAATCAGAAGAACAGGAATACATATCTTCTAAACAAAACTGTTTAAGAAATGAGACCTGTTGTAGAATTCGAATAATGCAAAAACGCTGGGAGCCCGCATAAATAGCGGGCTCTCATTTTTTCGTCTACAAAATGTCTACATTATTTCAGTTTTCTTATGGGTTTGAAAAAAATGGCTCATGGGATTTATGCCTCGATGACGCGTGGTCGGATATTTTCAGGCAGATTCAGATGCAGTACCCATCTGCTAGTTTTTCACATGAAAGTTCGCTGTATCTGCACGGAATGTCAGAGAGGGAGCCTGATCCAATCGGTTATCCGGTGCGCTGTTATAATATCGAAAGGACATTGTGTGACTTGTTAAGAAGCCAGAGGACGGTAGATTATCATGGAAGTTAAGGCGCAAGTAATATAACGAGCTATAAAAGTAAGTGATAAATTTGCAAGCATAGGTTGAAATGTAACGCAAATCACGTTACAATAAATAAAAAGGAGTTGATAAGTATGGAGAAAACAGCAACACTCAATTTACGGGTTAATCCTACAACTAAAAAGTCAGCTGAAGATGTGCTTTCACGTCTTGGAATTCCTATGTCTACAGCTATTGATATATATTTAAAGCAGATTACGCTCACGGGTGGAATTCCTTTTAAAGTTACATTACCTCAGGCGCCGGATGCTATTAATGCGGATCTTATGACGTCTGCAGAGATTCATGCAAAATTACAGGAAGGCTTTGATGATATTGAAGCTGGACGAGTACAGGATGCAAAGGCAGCATTTGCAGCTTTTAGAGAGAGTCACAGATGAGAGAATATCCCGTAAACATTACTGATAAAGCATTGAATGATTTGAATGGGATATATGAGTATATCGCAGTTAATCTGCAATCACCGGAAAATGCTATGGGGCAGTATAACAGAATAGCTGATAGTGTACTTAAACTTGGCTTTTTCCCAGAAAAATTCAGACTGGTAGATTTTGAACCAGAACGCTCACAGGGACTTAGACGTATGCTAGTAGACAACTATTCGGTATTTTATGTATTCAAGGAAGAAGTTGTTGCGGTAACTAGAGTGTTATATAGTGCCTCTGATATTGAAAAGAGACTTAAAGAAGATTATTAATTTCCGGTTGCACTTTGGCTGCAAAGTAAGTCTGTGCTTGTAGATTCTTCCCGCAAGCTGAAGACAACAAATCAGAAGAAATACCAAGAGCAGGGTCTATCTGAACCAAGAACGGTTCGGATGGATCCTGCTCTTATTTACAATCAATTACTTTTCTGAAATTTACCGGTGATGCGATAATAATGAAGTGCCATTCCGGCAGTGATCAAAAAAATATTGTGATTTGCGCTTAGAAAATGCTGTCAGGTAAGCAAATGAAATTCCCTGATGGCAAGCTGGGAATAATGCCCCAGCCTGTCCAAACGGTGAGCGAATTCCTTCATGGACATGTCTCCGTCCTGATTTAGTCCAAGAATCAACCGTATGGAACCGGCAAAGACAAAATCAAACACGAATTCCAGATCTTCTTTCCTGCAGTTCGGATTGTCCCGCTCCCAGTCCTGTAAAACGGTTGGTTTTACCAGATTTTTCAACTTTTCCTGAAAGGCAGTATCATTTCCCCTTCCTATGATGAGGCGGTAAATATCCTGGTTTTTTAGGACATTCGAAAACATGAGAAACATCGGATCCATGTCGTGTTTTGGAGAAAGATAGCTCGTCAGGAAAGACATATTTTCTTCTATAAAACTGTCTTCGATTTCATAAAGAATATCCTGAGGTTCTGTATAATGCAGATAAAAGGTTCCCCGGTTCAGGGAAGCCGCTTCACACAACTCTTTAACGGAGCAGACGGGCGATTTTTCATGCTCCGATGAGCGGGTGAATCAGCTGGTCAAAAATACGCGTTGGAGTATGAAGAGCAATTTTCTGGACGTGCCCACTGACTGTCCGACGCGGGAGCGTCTGGGCTGGACAGGCGATGCACAGGTATTCTTTGACACCGGCGCGTATCTCATGAACACTGCTCCCTTCTTTCAGAAATGGCTGCGGGATATGGAGGACGGTCAGTATAAGAATGGTCTCATCCCTGCCGTACTGCCCTATAACGGTGTGGAGATGATGTACAGGGCTACAGGATCCTCCGTGGGCTGGGCGGATGCAGTATATCTGGTTCCGTATCGTTACTACAAACGCTTCGGCGACAAAGAACAGCTGCGGCAATGTTGGCCGATGATGAAAAAATACCCGGATTATCTGCTGAAAAGCCGTGAGAAAGACGGTCACTATGAGAAGGGTGTCCACCTGGGTGAATGGCTGGAGCCGGTGGAGTTCCGCGATAAGATTTACGGCGCGAAAGCCAAACACCCTGAAGAGTGTACGGCCTACCTATATCTGACCATGACCATCATGGCGGAGATTGCATCTGTACTGGGCGAGCCGGGCGAAGAATATCTTGACGCCGCCAGAGCAGCAAAGCGGGTGTATTCAAAATACGCCGAGCTGGACACTGACCGGCAGGCCAAGCTGGTGCGTCCGCTGGCGCTGGGACTGTTGGAGGGCACTGCAAAACAAAACGCCCAGATCAGACTGGTCAGGGCGGTGGAACAGTTCCGTTTTCGTGTGGGCACCGGCTTTTTGTCCACCCCCTTCCTGCTGGGCACGCTCAGTGAGGCGGGAGCCAGCGAGATAGCTTACAAGCTGCTGCTGAACCCGGAAAAACCCGGCTGGCTCTATGAGGTCAATCAGGATGCTACCACGGTTTGGGAGACCTGGGAAGGCTATACAGGCAGAGGGGACGCAGGCAGCCTGAACCACTATTCCCCTGGCGCAGTCTGCCAGTGGCTGTTTGACACCTGTGCAGGCATCCGGGTGGAGGGGGAGAACCACTTTGTCATCGCTCCCGTTCCCGGCGAAGGGCTGGACTATGCCGAGGCGAGCTACATGAGCATTTACGGTGAGGTTCAAAGCCGATGGGAGAGGATCGAAAGCAGCATAAACTATACGATCACGATCCCGGTCAACTGCACAGCGGAGATTAGATTGCCGGACGGCACAACGGAAACGGTAAAAGCAGGGAGATTTCGGTACACCTTGGAGGGCGGGCGTTGATTCCATGTGTCGGATAGCGTGTTCTCCCGGCACTGCTTCGGATCAACACGCATCCCTATGTGATTATATACGAAGAGAATGAAGGGCGCTATTATGAATCATCACCAATCAAACTGGATTTGGCAGGCGGAAAAGAGACGTGGATTGCCCTGCTTCAATCAGAGTCCTATGTGCAGGAGGAACGTCACGGAAGTTTATCCGTGAAGGCAACTGGAACAATTGAGTTCGAATAATGTAAAATCGCTGGGGATCCGCATAGATAGCGGATCCTTATTTTTATCGTCTGCAAATATAAAGCTGACGGATTCGAGGGACACGGAGAGAGAAATCCTGTATACTTAGAGCAGAATACAACTAACGCGGGAGGTCAACATCATGCAGGCATTTCTTGTATTTCAGAGTGATTTCGGCATGGCGGATGGTGCCGTGAGCGCCATGAAGGGCGTAGCCTATTCGGTGGATCCAAGCCTTGTGATCAGCGATATTACTCATGAAATAACACCATATAACATATTCGAAGCATCCTATCGTCTATTTCAGACGCTGCCCTATTGGCCGGCGAATACCGTTTTCGTATCTGTCGTGGACCCGGGTGTGGGCACCAGCAGGCAGAGTGTCATAGCCAGGACAGCCGGCGGGCAGTATATCGTTACCCCCAACAACGGAACCCTGACCCACATAGCAGCTTTTCTGGGCATTACGGAGCTCCGTTTAATCGAGGAGCAGAGAAACAGGCTGAAGAACAGTGAGGCCTCCTACACTTTCTATGGACGAGACGTCTATGCCTATACAGGAGCCAGGCTGGCAGCGGGTCTGATTTCCTTCGAGGAGGTGGGCCCCAGGCTGGAGATGGATGACCTGGTCTCTCTGGACCTTTACGGAGCGACGCTTAAAGGATCTTCCGTGACCGGGCAGATTGATATTCTGGATGTGCGCTTTGGTTCTCTTTGGACCTCGATTCCCTTCGAGACCTTCAACGCGCTGGGAATCTCTTTCGGAGATTATACCGAGGTGCGCATTTTCCGTGAAAGTTCCCTGGTCTATATCAACCAGATCACCTACGGTCGTTCCTTCGCGGATGTCATGGTCGGCATGCCTGTGCTCTACATGAACAGCGTAGGGCATATGGCTCTTGCCATCAACCAAGGATCTTTCGCAAGAGCTTACAATATCGGGACAGGTTCGCCCTGGACTATTGTGCTCTCCAGGGTCAGAGGCAATCTGCGGTGATCGGTAATGGCAGGTCCACGTTCATTACAATAGCGATTTTTGAAACGATCGATCTGTAAAGGGCCAGCGCCCTGTATGTCTGGAGTTTTTCGTTCCTGTGCCTTGTGTCCGCCATTTTCATTGGACTTGTTCCATTATAAATAAAGAGAAAATCAGACCTTTTTGTATCATTATTTTGTTAACAATTGGATTCTTTATTTGATAAGGAAAACAATAAATGGTAAATTTATGATAGAGCAGATTATATACTGCAAGATGAGGATTATTTAGTAAAACTTAAGGAGGGAAAACGATGGCAGCAAAGAAAACAAAAGATACAATTGCTGAGCAGACAACTGCGGAGAAGACTACTGCAGTTGAGGCTGTGACAGAAGAGAAAGCCGCCCCGAAAAAAACTGCAGAAAAGAAGACTACAGCAAAGAAGACTACTGCAAAGAAGACTACAGCAAAGGAGACTACAGCAAAGGAGACTACAGCAAAGGAGACTACGACAAAGAAGACTGCAGCAAAGAAGACTACAGCAAAGAAGACTACAGCAAAGAAAGCTGCTCCGAAAAAAGCGCCGGCCAAAAAAGCTGCGGCGGAAGAGGTTGCTGCGGTTGAGACTGTTGCAGTTAAGGCTGCTGTGGAAGAGACTGCTGCAGTTGAGGCTGCCGCGGTAGAGGCTGCCGCGGTAGAGGTTGCTCCGGTTGAGAATCCTGTGGAAGCTGCAGCTGATGAGATTCTGGCTGCTGCAAAGGAGCAGGCCCCGGCACAGGAGCCTGAGACACCACGCAGGAGCATAGCATTTATCGGGTCGGAGTGCTATCCGTTCGTAAAGACCGGCGGACTTGGAGACGTCATGTACTCTCTGCCCAAGGCGCTGATCAAAAGAAACTGCGATGTGAAGGTAATCATTCCAAGGTATAAGTGCATTCCGCAGAAATATCAGGAGAAGATGGTCTACCGGGGAAGTTTCTATATGGATCTGACCAGTGACGGAAGACAGTACTATGTCGGTATTATGGAGTATGTCTGGGACGGCGTGGTCTATGATTTCATTGACAACGAGGAATTCTTCGGCGGGGATAAGCCGTATACAAACCTGATCGATGATATCCCGAAGTACTGCTATTTCAGCAAGGCTGCACTGGCTGCGCTGAACTTCATGAACTGGCAGCCGAATATCATCCACTGCCATGACTGGCAGGCAGGTCTCGTGCCGGTATATCTGCGCACATTTTTCCAGGATACACCTATCGGAAACGCAAAGACCATGATCACGATTCACAATCTGCGTTTCCAGGGTATTTACAATATCAAGACCATCCAGTATTGGACGAATCTGCCGGATTATGTTTTCAACAAGGATGCTCTGACTCAGAACTGGCTCGATGCAAATATGTTCAAGGGTGGATTAACTTACTCCAACATGATCACCACTGTGTCCAATACGTATGCCGGCGAGATTCAGACATACGAGTACGGAGAGGGCCTGGCGGATCATCTGCGTTATCACTCGGGAAAACTGCGCGGCATCGTGAACGGTATTGATTACGATATCTGGAATCCTGCAACAGACAAGCTCATTGCTGCGCCGTACAGCAACGAAGACGTAATTGCCAAAAAGAAGGAAAACAAGCTTGCTCTGCAGAAGGAGCTTGGCCTTGAGGAGAACGAGGATAAATTTGTTATCGGACTCATTTCGAGACTGACGAACCAGAAAGGTCTCGACCTGGTAAATGCCTGCATCCCGCAGATCATGGATCCGTTCACTCAGGTTGTGATACTCGGTACCGGCGATCCCGGGTATGAGAATTCCTTCCGTTACTATGAGAATGAGTACAAAGGACAGCTTGCAGCGTGCATCCAGTACGATGAGGCGAGAAGCCATCGTATTTATGCCGGAGTCGACGCACTGCTCGTGCCTTCGCAGTTTGAGCCCTGCGGACTGACGCAACTTATTGCGATGCACTACGGGACAGTTCCGATTGTCAGAGAGACCGGCGGCCTTAAGGATACTGTGGAGCCTTACAACATGTATGCTGACTGCGGCAACGGCTTTACATTTGACAGATATGAGACGGGACTTCTCTACGATGCAATCAACCGGGCAAAGACATTGTACTTTGAGCACCGCTATAACTGGGACGAGATGGTCCATCGCGATATGGCCAAGAATGTTTCCTGGGATAACTCGGCGAAACAGTATAAGGATCTCTATTTGGAGCTTACTGCCTGGTAATAGGGCAGGGAAAGAGGTATCCCATAACCTGAAAAAGGCAAATTACTCCATCCTATAGCAATCATAAAAGAGCAATGCAAAAAACAGGCTCTATGCGCGAGCTGCCGAAAGACATGTGCAGTAGGAGGACATTATGGGTAAGAGAATTGTGTTGGCACTCGGGGGAAATGCGCTAGGAAATAATCTCCCTGAGCAGATGATCGCGGTGAAGAAGACCGCGTCGGCAATTGTGGATCTTATTGAGGAGGGCGATGATCTTGTCATCGCGCATGGAAACGGACCTCAGGTCGGCATGATTCAGAAAGCTATGACTGAGCTGACCCGCGCCAACCCGGCTAAATACATCACGTGTCCGCTGTCTGTCTGCGTGGCCATGAGCCAGGGCTACATCGGATACGATCTTCAGAACGCGCTCCGCGAAGAGCTTCTGGACCGTGGTATCGATATCGGCTGCGCTACCGTGCTGACTCAGGTCGAAGTGGATCCCGATGATCCTGCATTTAAACATCCGACTAAACCGATCGGAGCCTTTATGACGAAAGAGGAAGCGGATAAACTCGTCCGTGAGCGCGATTATGAGGTGATGGAGGATGCCGGCCGCGGATATCGCCGTGTGGTCGCTTCACCGAGACCGGTATCGATTGTAGAAATCGATACGATTCGCGCGCTGGTGGAGACGAATCACGTCGTTGTGGCCTGCGGGGGTGGCGGAATTCCTGTCTTCAGGACAGTAGGTCATCATCTGAAAGGCGCTGCCGCTGTCATCGATAAGGACTTCGCGGCAGAAAAGCTTGCCGAGCAGCTCGATGCGGATGTTCTGATTATTCTGACGGCGGTGGAGAAGGTCGCTATTCACTTCGGGAAACCGGATGAGGAGTGGCTTTCGGAGGTGACGCCGGAGGAGGCGCGGAAGTATATGGCTGCAGGTGAATTTGCACCGGGCTCCATGCTGCCGAAGGTTCAGGCGGCTGTGGAGTTCGTGGAGTCAAAACCCGGAAGGCGTGCCCTCATTACGCTCCTTGAGAAGGCAAAAGACGGTATTGCCGGAAAGACAGGAACATTGTTCTATACTTAAAACGCCCCAACAGCAAGTTATGCAGTATAATGGACCGGTCGGAGAAGTCTGACCGGTCCCTGTTTATTATAATGATATGTTCACTCTCTCCGTGATATAATCCGTACCGTCGATTCTGACGATGCAGACTAAGACTCCGTCTATCACGTCCCAGAAGTCTGGGTGCAGCTGTACGGCCTGTCCACCGGAAACATGTTCAAGCTGTTTATGGTTAAGTTTTTTATGCTGCCTTCAGTGTAATTGTAACATCGCCGTATGTGTCTGGGGCCTCGTATTCTGCGGTATCCTTTTCAAAACCTTCCGGAACGGTCAGTACGTGAATGGTGTAAGAACCTTCGTCAAAGCCTTCAAAAGAAGCGATTCCGTTTTCATCAGTCTCAGCCATATTGCAAGTGATATCAGAGCAGAACTGGATCCGTGCGCCCTTTACGCCTGTCTCGGATTCATCCTGCACGATAACGCGATAAACATTTCCCGGATTTTTCGGTATTTCAGAGCTGCCTGCATTTGAACCACATGCGGCAAGCATGGCTACCATAATAACTGCGACTAATAAAGCTGTTCCTTTTATAATTCTTGACATTGTATTTGTACTCCTTTCATCTCTATGAAGATACCGTAATAATACCTGATAACAACAAAACGGTATTCTGCTGATAAATAATTAATTTTTATTTGTTCCGGCAGATCAGACAGGAGCTGCCGGTTTCTCGTAATCTCTGTTACATTTGTTTATACGAAGACATGTCGGACCAGGTATAAAAAAACAGACTTTTGATGGAATAGTTTTGAAGGAATGTGTATTTCGCTGTCACATTGCACTTGGTTTTGCTATACTAAGAATATCAACGAGGATAAGCTGTCAAATCTCTGAGGCAGAATTCATGTGACCTGATTATGAGATAAATGCACAAAGGGAAGAAACTTCATGCTTTTTGCTGTACTGCAGGAAGGATGAGAAAGGAGCTCTGTATTATGCCTGCCCCGATGCAATTTTCGTTTAAAGACAGGACCACAGGCGCGCCGGTGGCCACCGCTATTATCCCGGAAGGATATTTAGTGAACGCAACAATAACAGATAAAAATGCCAATGATATGGTCCCGCTCCATGCGTATATAGCAGCGCTCTCTCCGGACCAGAGTATCTTATTGAACTCAAATTCCAAGGGTATGTGGGAGCAGCTGGCTTATGAAAACTGGGTCGCGGCTATGCAGTTCGCTAATCAATTGTCAGCACAGGCGAGACAAGGTCAGATTCAGGCTCAGCAGCGGGCAATTGAGGCATCCCGCATGATAGCTCAGAACAGCGCGCAGATGTCGGCAGGTATCATGGATTCGTGGAACCGGAAAATGGCATCTGACAGCCGCATCAGCCAGGCAAGATCGGAAGCAATCCGCGGCGTAAATACCTATCAGACGACCAGCGGCAGGAGTGTGGAGGTAGGCGTCACTGCCGACCATGTATACCAGAACAATTACGGTGATGTATATGGGGTCTCGGGTTCAGCTCCTGACCAGGAACTTTTGAATCGTCTGAATTGGACAGAGATACGAAGGCGGTGACAGAAAATCAGAGGGAATTGAATTTTGAGATGATGAGAATTGATTTGCACATGCATTCTACAGTCTCCGACGGAACAGATACGCCGTCGGAGCTGCTTGAACGAATTAGGGAAGCCGATATTGAGGTGTTTGCGCTGACGGATCACGACGCAATTAAGGGGTGTACTATGGTTCGGAATCTACTTAAGCCATGTGATCCCGTGTTTATAAACGGCGTGGAGTTTTCCTGCCGCGACGAAGAGGGCAAATACCATATACTCGGCTACAATTACGACCCGGACAACGCATCGATTCTTGATGTCGTCGAGCTGGGACATCGGTATCGCGAAAAGAAGCTGATGGCACGGCTCGAATATATCAGAAAACGGTTTGGCTTTTCATTCTCGGAAGCAGATGTCCGGAACCTGCAGGCATTGGATAATCCCGGAAAGCCTCACATTGGGAACCTCATGGTGCGATACGGCTATGCGCCGTCTAAGGACGTAGCCATCAGGAAATATCTTAATCAGGCACGCTTTCCCAATGAATATGTGCGCCCGGAACAAGCCATACAGGGCATTCTCAAAAGCGGCGGTATTCCCGTGCTGGCGCATCCTGCCTATGGCAGCGGCGACGAGTTGATTACCGGCGACCAGATGGAACGGCGGCTTGATCGGCTGACTGGATTCGGTTTGCAGGGAGTGGAAGCCTTTTATTCTACATTTACTCCGGAACTGGTGAGGGAGATGCTTTCATTTGCAGAGAAATATAATCTGTATGTGACCGCGGGAAGTGACTATCACGGCAAAAACAAGCCGATTGCTCTGGGAGAAACCAAGCTTGGCAAGGTTGAATCTATGCCGGATGGAATGAAGCGTTTCCTGTCGGCAATTTAGCAGCTGATGTTCAGAGATGGAAGGGCGTAGGGGGATTGAAATATGAGAGATAGAATTCGAGTATGTCTGATCGGATGCGGCCGTGCGGGTATGATTCACGCGAAAAGTTATGCGGGACTTGTAAATGGTGCCGAACTTGCCGCAATCTGCGACGCAGACGCAAAAAACCTGGCAGCCGCGCAGAAAATCGTAAATGTCAGGTTTGTTTATAACGACTACAGGGAAGCCCTGAAAAATGATGAGATCGATGCAGTCATCGTTGTCACTCCGACCCGGTTCCATAAGGATATAGTGTGTGCTGCAGCAAATGCAGGCAAGCACATTTTCTGTGAAAAACCGATGGCATCTTCGCCGGAGGAGTGCGATGAGATGATTGAGTCCTGCAGAAAGAATAACGTTAAGCTGCAGATCGGCTTTATGAGGAGATTCGACAAGAATTTCAAGCGCGGCAGAGAAATCATCGATTCCGGGGTGATCGGTCCCGTTGCCATGATAAAATCCAATACCTACGGACCGAGCGAGCCGAAGGAGTGGATGTATGATATTCGAAATAATCAGGGACCGATCGGTGAGGTGAACAGTCATGACCTCGATATCTGCCGCTGGTACGCGGGCAGCGAGCCGAGGAGGATCTATGCCGTCGGCAACAATTTCAGAAGCCCTGAGAAGGCTGCGGAATATCCTGACTATTATGACAGCTGCTCGGTCACCATTGAGTTTGCAAATGGTGTCATCGGTGTCGTCACCGGCGCTCAGTACGTGCAGTACGGTTATGACGCCCGTACCGAGATCCTCGGGACGAAGGGAATCGTGAAGGTCGGGACCCAGAGGGCGGACAGCGTTGAGACAGTCACCCGGGACATGACCATTGTTTCCGATTCCATGGACTCCTGGAGAACGCTCTTCAGGGAGGCCTATGTGGCGGAAGCGCAGGCATTTGCAGACTCTATCCTGAACGATACCGAGCCACAGGTCACAGGATACGACGGAAAGATTGCCCTCACTATGGTAAACGCGGGGGTGAGATCGTATCTGGAGAAGAGACCGGTTGATATCTGACCTGTTCCGAGGACAGAATATTCAGATGTAATTAAGCAAGGGGCTGCCGTATTAAGGCGTCCCGCTATATATGAGAGCGATTTACAAATATCGTCTGCCATATATAGTGGGCACTTAATGCGACAACCCTTTTCATTTTTATATAACAAAAAAAGAACATAAAAGACAAATTAATAATAAAGAAAAGCAGGGGAGCCTGCTATACTCATAATAGCTGCAAGACTGCAGGGATTCTCCCGAAAAGAGCAGGTCAGTGCTGACACGAGTCCCGCAAGTGAAACCTGCATATAAAATAACAAGGAGCTGAGCATGATGAGAGCTGTATCAAACTGGATCTGGACCCCGGAGTGGATCCATGAGGACAAGAAATCTCCCAGAATCGTATATTTTCGCAAAGTCATAGAACTTTCAGAGATTCCGGAGAGTGTTTATCTGAATATATCCGCAGATACTCGCTACAAGTTATATGTCAATGGATTTTTGGTCGAGATCGGACCGTCCAAAGGCGACAGAGAAGTATGGTTCTATGACAGAGTGGATCTGGCTCCTTACCTGAAAGCAGGAAAGAATATTCTTGGGGTACAGGTTCTTCGCTATCCTATGGAGCGGGAGCAGGGGAATCATTCTATGTTCCGGACGGAAATCCCCGGCCTTTATATGGCCCCCGATGATGGGACAAATGAAATCTTCCGCTGTGTGCTTGCCGCAGGTCCTTCCTGGAAATGCCATATCGACAGGACGACCCTGTTCCCGGCTGAGGAGGAGGGTTTTGCGCCTCTCCTGATCCACGAGGAGGCATATGGAAATGAAGATTTCTTTGGCTGGCTGAGGGCGGATTTTGATGACAGTGAGTGGGCATCGGCTCTTCCCTATCCGAATGCCAAAATGAGCCGGGCGGTATCTCCGGCCAATCTGAATCCCCGGACTATTCCTTTTATGTACCGGAAGAAGAGACACTTCGGCTCTTTGATCGAAGGAAGCTCCGAAGGCATAGAGGGCAGGTGGGAGATGCTGCTTTCCGGGAGAGACAGCGTTGTGATTCCCGCACAGTTCGAGGTGAGAATTGTTTTGAATGCCGGGGAGGAGATGACAGGTTACCTTCGTCTGACTTTTGGTGAAGGCAGAGGTGCTCTTGTCTCACTTCTGGAATCCGAAGCCTATGTGCAGAAAGAAAAATCCCCGACGGCCGGGACACCAATCAAGAAGAACCGTATGGACACAGTCACCGGACATCTGGAAGGATACCGAGACATTTATCACGTGGCCGGCCTTGGTTACGCAGAAAAACCTGAGACATTTGAACCCTTCTGGTTCAGGACCTTCCGTTTTATTGAGCTTACTGTGCAGACGGAAGAAGAGCCCCTTGAAATATTCTCGCTGGACTATGAGGAGACTGGCTATCCTCTGAAGGTCATGACCCATGTGGAGACTTCGGATCCGTCTCTTAAATCCGTATGGGATCTGAGCGAGAGGACACTGCGGCGCTGTATGCATGAGACTTACGAGGACTGCCCCTTCTACGAGCAGCTCCAGTACACGATGGATACAAGATCCCAGATCCTCTATACCTATGCAGTATCAGCGGATGACCGTCTTGCCAGAAAGGCGATTGATGACTTTGCGAGAGCCCAGAGATCCAACGGGCTTCTCAACTGCTCTTATCCCAACATGAACCCCAATGTCATTCCGGGCTTCTCTATCTTTTACATCCTTATGGTCTATGACCACATGATGTATTTCGGAGATAAGGCTCTGGTCCGCCGCTATATGCCGGCGGTAGACAGAATCCTGGCTTATTTCGATCGGCACCTTACTCCTGATGGCCTGGTGGAGAAAGTGGGCGGCGTCAATCTGGAGGCGAGATACTGGTCCTTTATCGACTGGGCAGTGGAGTGGAATCCTACGACGGGCATGCCTCCTGCAGGCTTAAAAGGACCGATCACTATGGAGTCGCTTCTCTATGTTTATGGTCTGCAGCATGCGGCACATCTCGCGGAATATATAGGCCGCATGGATACTGCTTCAGAATACAGAGAGCGGGCGATGCAGGTGCAGAAAGCTATCCGCCGTCTGTGCAGACAGTCTGACGGATTGCTTACAGACGGACCCTGCGCGCTTCTCATGGAAGACGGAAAAGTTCCGGCTCTTCATTCCAGCCAGCAGGTCCAGGTATTCGGTGTCCTGACAGGGACCCTTAACGTAGAGAGCAGCCGCAGGAATCTGATAAAGGTCGTGGAGGAAAAAGGACATCCCCAGTGTACGGTGGCCATGCGCTTTTATCTCTTCAGAGCTCTGGAGAAGACAGGGCTTTACGAACAGACCAACAGTCTTTGGGATGCATGGCGGAACATGATTTACGATGGCTGTACTACATGTATCGAGTCTGAGGACTACGCCAGATCCGAGTGCCATGCATGGGGAGCATTAGCCCTCTACGAGCTGCCCTCGGCTATCCTCGGCGTACGTCCGGCAGCTCCGGGTTATGAAAAAATTCAGGTCTGTCCTCACGCAGAATTTTTGGACTGGGCAGAGGGCACTGTAAAGACCCCGGCAGGCGATGTCAGGGTGTCCTGGGAACGGAGAGGAGAGAAGCTGGATCTCAGAGTGGAGGCACCGGAAGGTATTAGTATCCTGAAATAAGAAAAGGCTGTCGCTTTAGTGCGGCAGCCTTTTTCATCGAGTAGAATCCGGCAGCGCGGCCGGATTTCTCTT
>CADAIL010000018.1 GCA_902788035.1 uncultured Lachnospiraceae bacterium
GTCAGCGTTTGCCTGATCTCATTGAAGCTATCTTTCCACCGATCATCGTGCGGCACAAGAAAGATGGGAAACAATGCCCATAACTCTTCCAATGTCATTATAGATAAATCTTTTCCCATGCCAAAGGCCTCCATAAATCCCGAGTTGTCGCGCTGACATCTAAATCACAGCCACAACCCGTTGTTATCCAAATCACTAACGGGGCCCAACCGCAAAAACATCTAAACCGGCCACTCAACCTGCCGACATCTAAATGGCCTACTCAACCCTCCGGCAAACCGTGTAGATATGTTCTGTCGGAGAGATTATTTCGGTCAAATCCGACCACCGGCACAGATGGTCAAATGCCAGAAAAAAACGCAAATACGGCACTTTTTCGGCGGTCAGTCTTTAATGCGTGACATCAATACCACCGTCTCGACATGCATCGTCTGCGGAAACAGATCCACCAGACAATACCGCTTCACCCTCCAGCCGTTTGCCCTCAATGTCACCATATCCCGCTTAAAACTCGAGGCCTTGCAGGATATATACACCATCTCACCGACGCCGTAGTCAATGATCTGCGCGAGGGCCTTCGGATTGATGCCCTCCCTCGGAGGATCGAGCACAATATAGTCCGGCTTCTCCGGCAGCTCCGCAAGTTTTTCAAGCACATCGCCCGCAATGAACTCGCAGTTCGTGATGCCATTCAGAGCGACATTCTCTCTGGCGGCGTCGACCGCCTCCGGGATAAGCTCGATGCCATACACCTTTCCGGCGACCGGTGAAAGCACCTGCCCAATCGTGCCCGTACCGCTGTAGAGGTCATAGAGAACCGGGGAACCGGATCTGTTTTCATCGACACACACTTTCTCCGCCTTAGAGGAGCGGTCGCCGCCGTCCTCCTGTCCCGGAGTATTCTGTCCCGGTACGCCGCCCGTCACATATCTTCGCACAGCGTCATACAGGACCTCCGCACCCGGAGTGTTGGTCTGGAAGAAGGAAAATGCAGTCACCTTGAACTTTAGGCCCAGCAGCTCTTCATAGAAATATTCTTTTCCGTAGAGTGGAGTCGCGTAATCTACCTTGACCGCGTCGGACATTTTGTCGTCAATCGCGTGGAATATGCCGGCATAAGATCCCTCGATCGGCAGCGCGAGAAGTCTAGCCGCCCAGTCGGAGAAATCATGCTCCTGCTGCGAAGATGTCACTATATAGACAAGCAGCTCTCCGGTCGTCTGTGACCGACGGACAAGCAGGAAACGCAGAAAGCCTTTATGGATCTTTTTGTCATACTTTTTGAGCCCCATCTCACGGCAATAATCGAGGGTCGCACCCAGGACTTTACGCACATCCTCATGGGCAAGTGCACAGGAGTGGGCATTCAGGACAGTGTAGGTCGTATTGCGCCTGTGAAGACCCAGGGTCAGCGGGCCGTTCTCAACATCGTCACCGAATGAGAACTCCATCTTGTTGCGGTACTCAAATTCCAGCGGGCTTCTTAAGATTCCGTCATATACGGCATCGTCCACCACCTCATCTAACAGTCGCCTGACCATGTCTTCCTTCATGGCAAGCTGATCTTCATAGGGCATGGTCTGGCAGAGGCAGCCGCCGCACAGCGGAAAATTGTCGCAGACCTTCTCCCGGGTCTCGAGCGGAGACTTCTCAACGATCTCAAAGAGCCTGCCCTCCACCCGGTCCTGATGCTTTTTGAATATCCGGCAGCGGATCCTCTGTCCGGGCAGCGTATTCTTTACCGTCAGTTTCTGACCTTCCTCGGTCTTATATCTTCCGCAGTTCGGATAATCCACTCTCTCGATCACGCACTCTGCAACGTCTTTTCTCTTTAACATGTATATCTATATTTCCTTTCGGATCATTTTTCTCACAAAGTACGACTATCATACACAATAATACCGGCAACTGCAAGCGTGACACGCCTCGCTCTGCCGGTTGGTGCTACAAAAAAGAGGCCGCCCTAAGACAGCCTCTTCCTGCTATTTCCTTTTGATTGATTATTCTTCTGTTGCCTCTGCCGGAGCTTCCTTCTCAGCTTCCTCTTCTGCCGGAGCTTCCTCTGCGGCCTCCTCAGCCGGAGCTTCTTCTGCCGGAGCAGCTTCCTCTTCCACTACAGACTCAACTTCTTCGTCATCAAAGTCATCGTCAAAGTCATCGTCGAAATCATCGTCCGCAGCTTTCTTCTTGACTGCGCTCACGACTTTACCGGCAGCCTCTTTCACCTTATCGGCAGCCTCTTTGACCTTTTCCTTCGCTGACTTCTTCGGAGCAGCCTCTTCCTCATCTTCCTCATCCTCGAAGAGATCATCTTCCTCGTCCTCGAAGTAATCGTCAAAGTCATCGTCAAAGTCGTCTTCGAAATCTTCAAGATAATCCGGTGTGAAGAAACGATATACCGCATAAGCGATAGCTGCTACTGCTGCGACACATCCGATGATGGCAAGAATCCAAAGGATAGTCTTTCCCTTTTCTTCCTTACGTGCCTCATCCTGTAATCTGACGCGGGCAAGAATCTCATCAATCTTATTATTCATAAATAGCACCGTCCTTTCTGAATACTGCCATAATTATATCACGCCCACTCTAAGTTTGCACTAATTTGAGCATAAAATTGTCTTTTTTTTTGTCGAATTTAGCCTTTGATTTACAATTCAGAATGCGGGGTTTCGCTCCATCTTCACTCAGTCCTCAGCTTTCTCGAGTTTTGCAAATGCAGAAAACATTTTTTTCACGCCCCAGGCCGGAAAATCGACCGTGACCTCATAGTCACGCCCGCCGTCGCGTATATTGGTGACCGTACCCAGACCGAATTTTTTATGCCGCACCTTGTCGCCGACACCGTAGGACAGAACACCGCTTGTGGCAGCAGGTGATGACGCCTTCTTCCGGTAGGGATTGCTGTACGAATAGGCTGCGGAGCCGGAGCTGCCCTGCTCCGTTTGCCCAATCTGCGGCTTGGGGGCATACGCAGATTTGTTTATAGCATTCCTCATATCCGGACCAAGTCCGCCCTTGGGAGCAAATGCAGCGGGTTTCGGAGCCGCTGCCCGCGGCTGGTCAATGTTGTCTCTGGATATCTCTCTGACAAACCTTGACACCGCATGAGGTTCAAATTCACCCCTCACCATCCTGGCGTAGGCGGCTGTCATAATAAGCTCCTCTTTTGCCCGGGTGATTCCGACATAGCAGAGCCTTCTCTCCTCCTCGATCTCTTCATCGGGGTTCTCCGCTCTGATGGACATGCTGCTCGGAAAGAGTCCTTCCTCCATTCCTGCCATGAAAACGATCGGAAACTCCAGACCTTTGGCCGAGTGGAGCGTCATGAGAAGAACTCTGTCATCGCCGTCATCGACAGTATCAATGTCCGCGATCAGGGCTACTTCCTCCAGAAAGCCGGACAGAGTCGGATGCTCCGATTTCTGGCTGTAGGAGGCAGCTTTAGAGACCAGTTCGTCAATGTTCTCAAGCCTCTCTCTGGACTCTTCTGTGTCCTCCACTTCAAGCTCTTTGCGATAGCCTGTGTCCTTCAGGATCTTTTTTATAAGATCCTCGACTGACAGCTCTTTGGCATCCTGTCTAAGATCGTTGATAAAGTCAGTGAAGCCTCGTACCTTCTTTGCTGTAGCCGAAGACAGGGAGGAAATTCGGTCCGCTGACGAAGCCGCGTCGAAGAAGGAACAGCCTGAATCGAAGGCATATGTGCTGATTTTTGTGATCGTCGTCGCGCCTATCCCCCGTCTCGGCACATTAATGATACGGGTCGAAGCAACGTCATCGACCGCGTTGTCTATTGTCTTCAGATACGCAAGGACATCCTTGATTTCACGCCTGGAATAGAAATTTACTCCGCCGACCAGCTTGTAGGGCACATTGAGGAACAGGCACTTTTCTTCAAAGAGGCGAGACTGGGCATTTGTCCTATAGAGGACCGCGAAGTCCTTATAGCTGCGCTCTCCGCTGCGGACACGTCTGCCTATCTCGGCGGCAACAAAATCTGCCTCCTCATACGCGTTCTCGAACCGGATGAAGCGCACACGGCTTCCGGTCCCGTTCTCGGTCCAGAGTCGCTTGCTTTTGCGGCCGCGGTTGTTGCGGATGACTTCATTTGCACAATTAAGAATATGCTGCGTCGAGCGATAGTTCTGCTCGAGCTTTATGACCCGGGATTCCGGAAAAATCTGCTCAAAGTTCAGGATGTTGCGAATGTTGGCTCCTCTGAACTTATAAATGCTCTGATCATCGTCGCCGACTACGCATAGGTTCTTGTACTTGCCGGCAAGAAGACTTACAAACCGGAACTGGGCGGTATTCGTGTCCTGATACTCATCGACCATCATATAGCGGAAACGCTCGCGGTACAGGTCAAGAATCTCGGGATGCTGCTCGAACAAAGTGACCGTGTTCATAATGAGATCATCGAAATCCATCGCGTTATTATCCCGAAGTCGCTTCTGGTACTCATCGTAGATGTCGGCGACCTGGCCGGTTCTGTAGTCCCCCCGGGTCATTCTGGCATACTCGTCCGGTCCGACCAGCTCATTTTTAGCGCTGGAGATCATGCCCAGAGCAGTTCGCTCCTTTAGGAATTTGGTGTCGATCCCACGCCGTTTGAAGATGTCCTTCATGACTGACAGCTGATCGTCCGTATCATAGATCGTAAAATATCGTGTGTAGCCTATCTCTTCTGCGTGTCGCCGCAGGATGCGGACGCAGCACGAATGGAAGGTCATGACCCATATTTCTCTCGATCCAAAGCCGATCATGTCATCGACGCGGCTCCTCATTTCATCCGCGGCCTTATTCGTGAAGGTTATCGCGAGAATGCTGTAGGGATCCACACCGCAGACATTGATAAGATAGGCGATGCGGTGTACAAGGACGCGGGTCTTGCCCGAACCTGCCCCTGCGAGAATCAGAACAGGTCCTTCCGTCTGGAGGACTGCCTCCTGCTGTTCTTTATTTAAACGAGTAAGAATGTCGTTCGTTTCCATTTTTTCTCCTGTTGATTATTTAGCCCTGTCGAGCAGGAGGCACGCTCTAACACCCGCGCTTCCCCACTCTCCGACCAACTGATTGTCAGACATGCCTCCAGCGTCTTGCGGAAAGATTCCGACTGCAATAGGCAGTATTGTATTAGTATATCATAAGAAGCTGTTTTCGAAAAACCCTTGTAACATGGTTTTGAAAACTGTATGATAATAATGTAATTATCCACGTCGCTTATTATGGAGTACAACACATGGAAACATTTGAAAAAAGAGAACTGCTGGATATGATACAGGGTTTCAACACGATCGACTTCATCACACCTGAGACCGTTCCCGACATTGATCTCTACATGGATCAGATCACTACTTTTATGGATACCCATCTTGCTTCCTGCAAGCGCTATCCTGACGATAAGATCCTGACAAAAACGATGATCAATAATTACACGAAGAACGATCTTATCCC
The DNA here is from genome assembly GCA_902788035.1 of uncultured Lachnospiraceae bacterium. Taxonomy (GTDB): domain Bacteria; phylum Bacillota; class Clostridia; order Lachnospirales; family Lachnospiraceae; genus Chordicoccus. The sequence goes on from CADAIL010000018.1 coordinate 5,458, forward strand.
ACCCCCCGTAAGAAAAAAATACTCGAAGGAGCATGTGCTGCTCCTTATCTTCGTCTATTATATGAAGGATTTTCTCTCAATCAGCGATATCAAGACACTGATTGACCCTCTGAAAGACAGTTTTTTTCAGCGGACGGATGAAGGCATCACGATGCACGAGATATATCAGAGGATCAGCGGTCTGGAAAAAGCGCAGATCAACCCCATTATCGAGGACCTGAATGAGAATCTCAGTACAGCGCTTGACGCATTTGCCGACGTTGATGAGGATGACAGAGATTATCTGCAGACATTTGCGTTCATCTGCCTGCTTAGTATTGACGTATATGTCAAGAAGCAGCTGATTGAGCATCTTGCGGATGAAATCGCAGAAAAGTACGGTCCGAAAAACAAGAAAAAATAAAACTTCCCAGTTACAGTTGAGTTGGCAGTCGAAATCGAGAGACCGAGCGGGATAAGTGAGATAGGAAATCTTTGATTTCCGTGATCGAACTTATGCCGTGCAGCGTCCCTGAGAAAGTATATTTTACGATGAGACTGCCCATATAACTGTAAATAGGAAGTTTTCTTTATTTACTTATACATTTTTTCTCTCTGCTTAGCCCTGAAGAAGAGCCAGCCGAGAACACACAGCACACATACTGTGAGAACCCATGCCCAAACAGGGACATCGTAGATATTGAAGCATCTGACGTTGATCCACATCTGATTGATCGCGTCATTTTTTTCGTTGTCGAAGTATACCATTATGGAAGACCTGGCCATCGCGTCCGCGCTCGGATACTGAGCGCCGAGCTGACGGTCAAGCTGCTCCGCAGGAGCTGTGATATAATAATCCTCATCTTCCGCATCGCCGCTGAAGAAATAGCCGAGAGGATACTCGACCACGTCTTCCTCATCCTCCTCGGCACCGTAGCACCAGTCGGCATACTCAAAGATGCGTTCGTCATCGCCGCCCGCAATGACCGATGTGTAACCTATGTAGTACATGTTACGGATCGCATTATCCGGACGCGAGCAGAAATTAATGAACGCTTCCGCAGCGTGCTGCTTGTCGGGATCACCTTCGACGCCGCATTTCAGCATGACCCAGCCGTCAAAATAAATATTCGTTGACTCCTCCGGGACCGCGAAATTGAGTATGAAATCATCCTCCTCCGCCTGATCCAGAGAGTAGACCGCATCACCTGACCACTGATAGTTGGCCACAACTTTTCCTGTGACCATATCGGATTTGCCCGAGTCTGTCTCAAAGGAATAGACATTGTCCTTCACGTCCTGAAGATAATCCTGGACTTTCTGAATCGTTTCCTCGCTGACGTCATTCATTTCGCTCTCAAGGCGGACTGAATAATCGGGAGCTGACTTAAAATCATCGCTGATGAGCAGGTCTCTCTTAAGCGCGCCGACTGCGGCGAAATATGAATCGCGTACATTGTCCTTGATCGTCACCTGACGCTTGAATTTCGGATTGTCAAGAATCCTCCATGTCGCTGCTTCCTCTTTGGAGACCACTTCAGGATTATAGACAATGCCGGTGATGCCCCACATATAGCCTGCAGCGTATTTGCTCCAGGGTTCTCCCCCTATCTGATGGTTATCGAAGACATTCCTGATGTAAGGGGAGACACCGTTTACATAATAATTGTTTTCATCCGCCTCGTCAAAGAAGTCATCCGACAGGGGAACAAGCTTATCTTCCGCCATCAGCTTCATGAACATATACTCGGACGGGCATACGATGTCGTACACATCTCCCAACGTAATCATATTGTAGAGATCTTCGTTCGTGCCGAAGGTGGAATACTCCACGACGACCTCCTTACCGTAGGTCTCGTAATACCATTCTTCAAAGTCCTCGACCAGGGAGTTTTCACCGATGATGTCGCCGCTTTCGAGATCGATCGTCTCTTCCTCGTCCCAGTCGCCAAGGTCTATGTATTCTTCCCAGTTACATACTCGAAGAACTATTTTTTCTTTGTCGTCCGCGGCAGCCCACACATCCTGTGCGGGAATGAGTGATGTAATCATAAGACAGATGAGTACTGCGGCACACAGTTTTACAAATATGTTTTTTCTCATGCGCTCGCCCCCTCTTCTTCTCTGTCCGCACGCAGATTGGCTATGGCGACGACCAGGATGACAACAACGAAGATGACTGTGGACAGAGCCCAGAGCGCTGTCTTGATCGTCGTCTGAGCCCCCTTTGTCGCGTTAACTACATAGGTGCTGATCGTATCAAATGTTGCCGGCTTCGTATATGTCGCCACAAAGTAATCATCTAAAGAGAGCGTGACGGCAAGCGCGAATCCCGAGACGATACCTGAAGCGATCTGCGGTATAACAATTTTGCGGAGTGCTACGGACGGTGTCGCTCCGAGATCCAGCGCAGCCTCATAGATGCTCGGATCCATCTGCTTCAGCTTGGGAACGACAGACAGATATACGAACGGCGCGCACAGGGTCACATGTCCTACGACGAGCGGAATGAACGTATCCTTGCTGACACCGAAGACGACGACAAGAAGGATGCAGATAGAAAATCCCGTCACGACGTCGGCATTGACGACCGGAATCTGATTCATCGTGCTGATGAAGGAGTCAACCTTTCTGCTCGAATAGAAAGCTCCTATTGCCCCCATGGTTCCGAGGATGGTGGCCAGCGTTGCTGACACCAGCGCAAGCAGAACCGTCCCGAAGATCATATTTCGAAGATCCGGAGTTGTAAAGAGGGTCACATAATTGTGCAGCGAAAATCCTCTGATCGCGCCGATGGTCGTCGCGCTTGTGAAACTGTAAGCCATGAGGATCAGGATCGGCGCATACATGAATATAAGGACCAGAACAATAAACAATGCACTAAATCTTTTTATCATAACAGAGCACCTCCAATCGTCTGGTCATCATCTTCCATCCCTCTTCTCAGAAGAGTGAATGCACAGATGATAGCGAGAAGAATCAGGGCAATCATTGAGCCGCCGTGCCAGTTGTATGCCGCGAAATAGCTGCCGATGAGAGAGCCCATGATGTAAGTGCTGTTGTAGAGCATATCAAGAACAACATAGTTTGTCATCGCCGGCAAAAAGACCATGGAAACACCGCTGACAATGCCGGGCACAGAGAGCGGGAGGGTGATTTTGAAGAAGGCCGCGCGATCATTTGCACCCAGATCCTTGGCAGCCTCGATCAGCGAATCATCCAGCTTAGAGATCGTGTTGTACAGCGGCAGAATCATGAACGGAAGAAAGTCATAGGTCATACCGCACACTGCGTTCAGGAACGGATAATAGGCCAGATTGCCTTCGATCAGGGTGAGGATTTCCTTGAGTGCTGTGATGCGCAGAGAGAAATTGATCCACATCGGCATGATGAAAAGCATGACAAGGACCGATTTTTTCTTTAAATGGCTCTTCGCAAGTATATATGCTACAGGATAGGCGATCAGCAGGCAGACAAGTGTCGTGACCAGCGCAATTGCAAAACTGTAGCAGAGCGTACCCATAGTGTTGGGGTCGGTAAAGAAGCCGGTAAAGTTGGCAATCGTGAACTGTCCCTCGCCGTTCGTGAAAGCGTAGTAAAAGAGCACAATGAGCGGCGATACGACAAACAGCAGAAGGAACAGAGCATACGGAATGCCCAGAGTCTTCCTGGAAAATCTAAATATATGCATGGCCAGTCTCCTTTATTTTTTCAGAGAGAACGACATCTTTTCAATCGGCATAACGAGACCAACGTGGTCTCCCATATTCCAGAGATATTCGTCGTCCACAATGAACTCCTGCTCGATATCAGTGTGAATAACGTAACTGTAGTGATCGCCTTTATAGATCAGATTGCTGATATATCCGTCGACAAGTCCTTCGTCGACATGGTCAGTCATCTGAATATCCTGAGGCTGGATTGCAATCATGATCTTAGTCTTGGCAGTATCAATCACGTCGCCGCTCGCGTCAATAATATTTCCGCTTGCATCGCGTTTGCTGCCCGGAATTATCTTAGTCACGCTCGTGTCAAGCACCTTATTGTTGTATTCGAGCCGATGCTCAGCGTTAATGTCGGCCGCGAAATAATTCGTGTGGTCTTCCGCGATCATGATATGAATGTTGTCCGGATCGACCTTCATGCCAACGTAATCGCCGACCTTCTGGGATTTGACGGACTGGACCAGCATCTCGCTCTTGCCGGATTCTATCGTGATTTCGTAATGTATGCCCTTGAAAATGACCGACGTGACATGACCCCTAATCGTCCCCTCCTCTGGAGCCGTGATAATGACGTCCTCCGGGCGGACGACCGCCGTGATGTGCGTACCCTCCTCGACATCGTCAACGCATGTGAATTCTCCTCCGCAGAAGCGGGCGCGCAGCTTCCCTGTCATTATGCCGTTGAAAATGTTACTCTCTCCGATAAAGTCAGCTACGAACGCATTTTTAGGCTCATTGTAAATATCTTCCGGCGTACCGATCTGTTGGATGCGGCCTTCAGACATGACAACAATCGTGTCGGACATGGTCAGAGCTTCTTCCTGATCATGAGTGACATAAATGAAAGTGATACCCAGGTTTCTGTGCATCTCCTTGAGTTCAAGCTGCATTTCCTTTCTCATCTTAAGGTCAAGAGCTCCCAGCGGTTCATCGAGGAGAAGAATCTCCGGCTCATTGACCAGCGCCCTTGCGATCGCGATACGCTGCTGCTGGCCGCCGGACAGGGTGGAGACGGATCTCTTCTCAAATCCTTCGAGATCGACAAGGTCAAGGACCTTTTTCACTTTTTTCGATATGACATCCTCCGGCATCTTCTTCTGACGAAGGCCGAAAGCTATATTTTCATAAATATTCATATGAGGGAAGAGCGCATACCTCTGAAAGACCGTGTTGATCGGACGTTCATACGGCGGCAGGGCGGCAATATTCTTACCGTTAAGGAGAATAGTGCCTGAAGAAGGAAGTTCAAAACCGGCGATCATGCGCAGAGTTGTCGTCTTGCCGCAGCCGGAAGGACCCAGAAACGTGACAAATTCACCGCGCTTAACGTACAGATTAAAGTCTGATACTGCGGTGAATCCATTATCATACGTCTTTGTAATGTTCTTAAGTTCAATGATTTTTTCTTTACCCACTGCCATAGTGTTATTATCCCCAATCTTTGACCATAGTGTTGGTATGAAAACCATGTTGACTGATACTTCAGGCAGAGCCGGCGTTCCCTTCCCTGTCATGCATGACGCTTACTCAAAAAAAGAGCTGCCCGCCGGCAGCTCCTCCGTGCACACTGTTCATTTTTCCTTATTGCCAAGTCTCGCCCAGACAATGTCATAGCCATCGTTGCCATAGTTCAGTGAGCGATTGACACGACTAATCGTCGCGGTAGAAGCACCGGTTTTCTCTGAGATATCCAGATACGTCTGTTTGGCTCTCAGCATTCCGGCGACCTCGTATCGCTGTGATAATGACAATATTTCGTTAATTGTACATACATCACCAAAAAAAGCATAGCATTCCTCACGGTTCTCGAGGCTCAATATAGCATCGAACAGGCTGTCTACCGCCTCGGTGTGAAGTTTCTTATTCATATGTCCTCTCCTAATATGAATCAGTTTATGGCGTCTTTTAGTATCTTAACACGCTGAACCGCTAAAATCAAGAGAAACACTTTATCGCTGTAAAATTTTAAACTTTTAAACGTATCGACCCCGTTCAGCTGAGCTGTGACTGAATTCCATGACCCGGCGCGCGCATCATCTTCATCGAAAAGCGCAGGTCCTACCCTGCGAGCTTGCGCAGGGGCGGCACGCCGCCCCTGCCCGATCTCTCCGGTCGGACCAGCAATGCTTTTCTCACGAAGACAGATGCCTCGCGCCGCTAACTTACATCAAGAACAGCTCATCTGAACTGCTGCTATATCAGCCGTGATCAGACCTGCCTTGCTTTTCTCACGAAGACAGATGCCTCGCGCCTGTAACACACATCTAGAACAGCTCATCTGAACTGCCTCAAGATCTGCGAAGGTAATGCAAACACACCAAAAAAGACACTGTTCTTCACAGAAGCTTCTCCATGATGTACATATAGATTTCCTGAGACTTCTCCGGCCACTTCGAGCACACCCTCTCGGCCTCCTCCTCCATCGGGACCGTGAAGGTCAGATCGATAAGGGACTCATTTCCCTCCTTCACCGTGCAGGTGACCGCATAGTCGCCGTTGCCGGTCTGGCGGTAATCCGCTCTGGTACTGGACTCATTCCTGAGCTCGAACGCGTTCTCCCGCATGTAGGCGTCGATCTCCGCCTTGATGTCGTTGGATATCATGTAGGAAAAGTACTCAAGCGTCTTTTCCCCGTCCAGTGTCGCCTCATACTGAGTCGTGTTCCTGATCTGATCCAGCACGATGAGCTTGGAGTCGACAAGGTCGTTCAGGGCTTCCTGGATGTGAAAATAGTCTGTATATTCCTTCTCAATCATGAACTCCGTGATCTGAGAGTTCGAAAGAGGAAATGTGACCTTGCGGAGCATATACAGGATGATCAGTTTATATTTTGTCTGTGCATCAGCCATTTTGTTTTCCCCTCTGTTTTATTTCCCGAAGTCTTCTCACAGTCTCAGCCTCGTGTCCGATACTGCCCGGCACGTAGAACTGTTCATCTTTTATCTCATCGGGCAGATACTGCTGGTCCACCCAGTGATCTGGGAAGTCATGCGCGTATTTGTAGCCGACGGCCTGAGGGACATCTCCCTCGCCGTTCGCATGGATATTTTTCAAATGTCCCGGCACTGAAGTCTTCACGCGGGCCACATTGTCAAGCGCTCGTCCAATGGCTTCGTAGGCTGCATTGCTTTTCGGCGCGTTGGCAACGTATATGGCTGCCTCGGCAAGGGGAATCCTCGCCTCCGGCATACCGACTCGCTCCACGACAAGACTGGCTGCGGACGCAACGACCAGGGCATTGGGATCGGCCAGGCCTACATCCTCCGCTGCACATATCATGATCCTGCGGGCAATGAATTTAATGTCCTCGCCGGCTGCGAGCATTTTAGCCAGATAATAGACCGCGGCATCTGGGTCAGAGCCCCGCATGCTCTTGATAAAAGCCGAGATTGTATCATAATGCTGTTCACCATTCTTGTCATAGTGGACAGCCCTTTTCTGGATACAGTCTGAGGCAGTGTCGAGATCTATAACGATTTCCCCGTTTTCGTCGGGCTCCGTCGTCATGACCGCAAGCTCAATTGCATTCAGCGCGCTTCTTGCGTCCCCTCCCGCTGTATCTGCCAGAAAATCTCTGGCTTCCGGCAGAAGCCGCGCGCGCATTGCTCCGAGACCTCTCTCCCTGTCCGTCATAGCACGGTCGATAATAACTGCCACATCTTCTTTAGAGAGCGGGTGCAGTTCAAAAATCGTGCTTCGTGACAGGAGCGCCGAATTGACCTCAAAGTAAGGATTCTCAGTCGTAGCGCCGATGAGGATCAGAGTTCCGTCCTCGACGAAAGGAAGAAGATAATCCTGCTGGGATTTATTGAATCTGTGGATCTCATCTATAAACAGGATAGTCCGTCTGCCGAATCCTCCCGCTGCCTCCTTCGCGTCCGCAACTACCTGCTCCATATCCTTTTTTCCGGATGTGGTTGCGTTGATCTGTCGAAAGTTGGCGTTGGTCGTGTTGGCTATGACCCTGGCAAGTGTTGTCTTTCCGGTTCCCGGAGGGCCGTAGAAAATAACACTTGTCAGTTTATCAGCCAGTATCGCCCGGTAGAGGAGCCGTCCCCTGCCGATGATATGCTGCTGACCGACCACTTCATCGAGTGTGCGGGGGCGCAGCCGGCTTGCCAGCGGAGACTCTGTCTCCTGCTTTTTCTTCTGCATGTAATCAAATAAATCCATATTGGCTCCATATTGGAAAAAGGGCTGTCACATAATACAACAAGGCGCCGCGACCGGATCGGTGACAGGCGGCGCGCATTTCGCTGCATTATGAGACAGCCCTCATGGTTATTCGGATTAAGCGAGCTTGTTCTTTGCGAGCTCTACGAGTGTTGCAAATCCCTCTGCGTCGTTGACAGCGAGGTCAGCGAGCATCTTGCGGTTCATATCCACGCCTGCAAGCTTGAGGCCATGCATGAACTGGCTGTAGGAAAGGCCGTTAATACGGGATGCAGCGTTGATACGAGCGATCCAGAGTTTACGGAAATCTCTCTTTCTCTGCTTGCGGCCTGCGTATGCGCTTGTAAGAGCACGCATAACGGACTGCTTAGCGATTCTGTACTGTTTTGATCTTGCGCCATAATAGCCTTTTGCAAGCTTCAGAACGCGGTTATGTCTTTTCTTGGCGTTTAAGCCACCTTTAATTCTTGCCATTTTCTAATACTCCTCTCAATAGTCTGGTGTGATCCGACAAAAAAGCCTTGGACTCGCACAATCTCCTGAAAATTAATCGTACGGCAGAAGTCTCTTCATTACCTGTGCGTTTGTATGGTCCGTAATAGTTGCCTTACGCAGGTTTCTCTTTGTCTTTGCAGACTTCTTGGTAAGGATGTGGCTCTTATAGGCCTTCATTCTCTTCAGCTTTCCAGTTCCAGTTACATGAAAGCGCTTCTTTGCGGCTCTCTTGGTCTTCATTTTCGGCATGGTGTTAATCTCCTCTCTTTGGTTTAGTAACTTGCCTTATATATAGACACGGCACAGGCAGACTGCGCCAGGGTTACTTTTTGCTCTTTTCTGCAAGGAACATTGTCATGAAGCGGCCTTCCATCTTGGGGGGCTTTTCGACATTGGCAATATCGGAAAGCTTAGCCGCGAAATCTTCCATCATGGGGCGGCTCTGGTTCGTGTGGGCCATTTCACGTCCGCGGAAACGGATGCTTACTTTTACTTTGTTACCCTTTTCAATGAACTTGCGGGCAGCTGCGATCTTCGTGTTGAGGTCATTCTCGTCAATATTCGGGGACATACGAACTTCCTTGACTTCGACGATCTTCTGTTTCTTTCTGGCTTCCTTCTCCTTCCGGGTCTGCTCATAGCGATACTTGCCGTAATCGATGATTTTGCAGACCGGCGGCTGCGCTTTCGGAGCGATCTTAACCAGATCCAGACCTGCCTCCTCGGCAAGCTGCAGAGCACGTGATGTCGGCATAATGCCAAGCTGGTCACCGTTTTCGCTGATCAGACGTACCTCGCGGTCTCTGATCTGTCCGTTAATCATTAATTCGCTAATCTTTCCACCCTCCATAAAACAAACTGAAGTAAAACCACTGTCTATGCCCGGTCCGTTTCTCGATTCACATGAGCTGTAATATCTGCTCTCAGCAAGAAAAAAACCAGGCAGCGCAAAGCCACCTGGTCATAGAATACCTAATAAGTACATATCTATGAACGCCCGGTCGCCCAATTGCGCCGGGGTGAGAGCGTGGCTCTGCTTGTTTTTCAACCACATAAATATAGCATGCCCCATCAGGTCCGTCAAGCACATTTTTTATATTTATTTCTATGAATATGATCTTTGCGCCTGGCACATGACAGTTCAGACGGGCTGCTCTTCCAAGTCGGCTGCGGCTGCAAAGTATATTTGTGTCTGGCATGTGACAGTTCAGACGGGCTGCTCTTCCAAGTCGGCTGCGGCTGCAAAGTATATTTGTGTCTGGCATGTGACAGTTCAGACGGGCTGCTCTCCAAGTCGGCTGCGGCTGCAAAGTATATTTGTGTCTGGCATGTGACAGTTCAGACGGGCTGCTCCTGCTGTTCGTTGTCGGCGCAAAGTATCCATCTTCGTGAGAAAAACATTGCGGGTCCGACTGAGAGATCGAGCAAGGGCGGCGTGCCGCCCCTGCTCATAGCTCGCAGGGAAGGACCTGCGTTTTTCGATGAAGATGATCTTTGCGCCGCGATTTAAAACTTCCGGGCAGCCAGTCTGAACTATCACTCTAGGATCCTCACAGGTCTGCCTTCACATTGAACTCGAAGCTGTCCGGATCCTCAAAACTTGCCTTGTAGAGGAGCGTCACAGAAGAGTCGCTGTCCTCAGGCAGAATAAATCCGAAGGAGCTTGTGAACTTCTCGCCTGAACCGATCGGCATAGGCTCCGGATGATTCCCGCTTGTCGGGTCAAATATATATGACGCACAGGCCCTGCCCTTTGAATCGGTGAGCATGAAGCACGTATCCCCGACGAGGAGATCCGCGTAATTGTGGTTATTGGCATACGTGTATGTGACCTCAACAACACGGTCAGCCCGAATACCCGCCGAACGCTCATCCGTCAGGCGGATCGAATCGATCGTCAGGTCGAAGGTTCCCCTCGGAGACTCGACCGTCACTGTATCACCCACTTTAACTTCCAGAGAATTCTGTGAGGCTGTGACGATTTCTCCCGGAATGACATTAAAGCCTTCACCGAGGGTTGAGTCAGTAGAGACTTCGTCTGCCGGATCCTGCTTTGAGACATCGACCCACTTATCCGACTTGCTCGCTGCATTCTCGTCCGGCTTTTCATCCGGCTCATGGCGGACCGCTTCCGGATCCTCCGGCCACGATTCCATGATCGGAGCTGCCACGGAGCTGCTGTCAGCCGGGGACGCCGCGTAAGAATCGGCGGAAACCGCGGAGTCCGTTCCCTGTACCGCGGCCGTTTTGGTCTGACCGCAGCCTGCGGTAATCAGGCTGACGGCGAGAACACAACATATAGCGACTTTTCTTCTCATCATATTGTCACCTCCTGCTCTTTTTCCTGCAAGACCTGGCGTTACTGTCAAAGATGTACCATGTGCCCAAAACCGGCTTAAAACATGTATCAGGCTGCGTTCAGCGTCCAGTGCTGTGTTGCGGCGTTGCTGTTCTTGCCGGCGTTTACGTTCGTTCCCGATCCGGGTTTTGCTGTGCCCGCAGCGATCTGCAGGCAGATCCCGAGCTTTGAAACGAGCGTGTAGGAACCGTCTTTATTCTGTTTGGGAAGCCAGCGCTGTCCGCTTTGATTCTTCCATGTGTCCTGAATGACATTTGCCCCGTTCGCGGTAGAATTTCCTGCTATCGTCAGGAATTTCTTTGTCTTTGTATTCATGATCCGGTAATAGCCGTCACCGCTGTAAATGAGCTGGAACTTGAGATTATAGTCCTTCTGGTTCTTACCGAGGCATATATTGGTCATGGCAGCATTGGAATTATTCGCGACTTTGAGCGCAAATCCGGAAGCGCCCCGGTTCCCGATATAATAGGTCTTTACAAAATTCACCTTGACCTGTTTCGACTCCCTGACCATCCAGAACTGCTGGGCAGATGATCCGTTCTTTGTGTTCTGGACCAGAACAGTGCCGGCAGTCACCTTACCGCTCTTTGTCTGGATCGCCTTGCCGCTTGCTTTATTGACAAAGGTCACAGACCCATTCTTGTTTTTCACGATTTTCCACTTTTGCCGGTCGGTGCCATTCCACGTATTCAGTACGATTGCTGCGCCTTCGGCAGTGCTTCCGCCCTTAACCTCAAGGGCAAGCATGCTTCTGGTATTCAGGATCTGGTAGTAGCCGTCTCCCTGCTTCTTAAAGCGGAAATCGTTCATATCCGTATACTTCTGGACCTTGTTCACAGTCATCTTTGACGCAAGAGAACTGCTTTGTATACTGAACATGATCGAAAGGTCGATACTTGTCTGCAATCTGTAATCTGTCGACTCTGCAGGCGTCTGGAACGTGCCCTCATCCGTCGACTTTCTCTGTCGTGCCAGGGCTTTCACCTCGTCCGGCAGGAGATAATCGGTCGAGATCAGGCGGACCGTGGAATCCAGTTCTTTCACGTAATCCGCAGTATTGGCGTGGGCAGTCACATAGACCCCGTTGCGATAGCAGGCCACGGCGATGCGGTTCGTGAGCAGAGCTTTTCCGATTGCCATCTCGACAAAATTCGTATCTGTCTTCAGGGCGCTGACCTTCGGTATGACGGAAGGAACCCACTTGTAGACGATCATATCCAGACCGGATACGGGATCCAGGGTCTTAACATACCGCAGATAATCGATATCATCCGCGGCAAAGACAACGCGCCCCTGCATGCCGTTCCTTTTCACTATATCCACAAGCTCCGCAAGTCTGTCATACGTCATATAAATAGATGACTTCATATGCAGATTCGGTTCAAGATCGAGTTTGGCGCACAGCTTGATGAACTCCTCAAACGTCGGGATCTTCTCTCCTCTCCAGAACTCGCCGCAATAGAGGCCTACATCATAAGTCTTTGCTTTAGAGTACGGTATTTTTTCGATATCGACATACTCGCTGAGTACTGATCCATCCGCGTTCCTGGCTGTTCTGTTCAAAGTGACATCGTGAAGGACCACCGGAACACCGTCAGATGTAAAGTGGAGGTCGGCACCGACATAGTGAAAGCCTTTTACCGCTGCAACTCTGTATGCGGAGAGCGTATTTTCCGGTACATTCACTGTCCCTCTGTGGGCCAGCACCTGCACGTCATCCGGTTCGTCTGCAAATGGAGGCTGAATCGTCGTCACCTTAACATCATACGTGTCTGTTGTGACTATCTTGTGTCCTATCACGATTCCGGCATCATTTTTGATCGCTACCTTCTCAGTCTTACTCTTTTTCCTGTTCCAGGTCGGCACGCAGGTGTATTCTGACTCGTGAACGTCAAACTTATTCAGCTCTTCAGCAACTAAGGCACTGATGTTGTTCGCAACATCCTCCCTGTCGCTTCCGTAATACCGGAGTACAATCTTGTTTGACGCGCCGTCCGGCCAGTAAACGCTCACATTGTAGACGCCGAGAAATTCCTGCGCAGATTCTTCCGTGCCGGATAGTTCCTCCGGCGTCGTCTCCTCCAGAGCAACTTCATCTGCTCTTTCCTCCAAAGCTGAGTTGTCAGACAAGAGAACATCATTTTCATCATCCGGAGAAACATATAGATCCGTTTCCTCCTCCGGGGCTTCCGATGCATCGTCTATGACATCCGCGTCCTCTATGATGATATCATCCTGCGCGGTCTCATACAATGATTCCATCTCTGCAGCTCCGGCGCACAAAGGTGTATACGAAACAAGCAGTACCACAGTAAGCAGACATGCAGTCATTCTGTTCAGTATTTTCGTCATATGTCTCTCCTAATGATATAACAAACATGCTGCCACAAATGTGGCAGCTCGTTTATAATTTCTATTTATTTGTTTCGTCCGCAGCAGTGTTTGTACTTCTTGCCCGATCCGCACGGACAGGGATCGTTCCTGCCGATTTTTTTCGGCTTCACGATTGTTCCGGACTTCTTCTGCTCCATATAGAGCTCATGCTGTTTTTCCTTGTCGAAAATAGCGTCCCACTCCGGAAGCTCATAGAGCCAGTCGGCTTTGGCGTCGACCATGTTCTTGTAGAGACGTTCCTTATCGAAGCCGAGGTTCACTTCAGTGTCCTCATCCATCGTCTCGATCGGGTTGCGCTCCGTAAGAGAATCATTGATACCGTCAAGGAATCCGACCATGACATCAAGTGCGACACCGAATTTGTCAGCCAGTTCCTTCACTGTGCCCTTGACAACAGTATCCGGCTCTGCGAGCAGAAGGGCATAGATTCTCTTCTCAATCTCGAAATAATCATTCCAGAACCTTCTTAATGTACCTTTGTCCGCGTTCTGATCATATGCTTTTTTTCTCCACTGGCCGAGAAGAGTCTTCGGATCGACTTTCAGTTCCTCGTTCAGTGCCTGATTGGCATTTTCTGACATTTGTTCATCTCCTGCAATAGTATTTAACGGCATCCCGTGCCGTACATTCAAGCATGATAGCACAGGATTACCGTTTTGACAAGTTACTTAAATTTAGAAGGATTCCAGCCCGGAATCTTTGACGTCCAGCTCGTACCGAGGTATTTCTTCATATAAGAAGATACATGAGAACTGTAGCTCTTGGTGTCCATATACTTGAAGACATCAGCGGACTTCTTGGGTTTAGTGTATGTGTCCTTGCCGTCGGCATGGTAGAGACCCATATACCAGCCGCCGGACGTCTCGCCTGACTTATCCATCTCACGATGGTATCCGTACATATCAATATTGCTGTTAAATTCGGCAAGATAGTATGAATACGCGACCGCGCATGCCTGCTGATCCTCCTGATTCGTCGAACCGTATTTGGACGACAGACCTGACTCCGGCAGTATGACATGCATGCCGCTTCCGTAAGTCTTCTTCAGGTACGATGCAAAATAGCTCATGTTGAGCGGCGTGATCTGCTTTGAGGTACCGCTGTTCGTTACAGCACTGCTCCTGACCCAGACCTTGCAGTCCTGCTCCGGTGACGGATACGGATGCATGGCCATATCCCAGTGAATGCCGCCCTGATTCTTCAGATCCTTGTCAAAGTCCTGGGTTAGGTAGAGACCCGGATATGTCTTATAGGTCTTTGTCCACTCGGATGTATTAGGGAAGCCCCAGTTGTGGTCCAGGGAGATATACGTACGTGCATTTCTCCACCTGCTCTTGACCGAAGCGTTGAACATTCTGAACGCGTCGGCAAAGGCTTCATGATACTGGTCATAGGAAATATTTCCGCTGTAATTGTAAGTTATGTACTGATCGGTCTCATTTCCGAAAACCCAGTTCGCTACCATACAGCCGTCTTTCGTCCACTCGTCCGCAAGGCACGCAAAGAGCGCTTCCAGTTTCTTTCTGTTGCTGTTCTCGGTATTGAGTGCAAATATGACTCCGCTGCCTGATCGCGCGCCGCTCACAGCGGACGGCAGGATATAGTCCGTCATTGACCGGTTGCTCAGATAGAATACGCCTGTCACAACGATTCCGGCGCTGCTGTATTGTTTAATAAGATTCTTGTAGCCTGTGACGGATGTACTGAAATTGTATGTCTTGCCCTCGTAATTGTAGGAGTATGAGCTTCCTGAGAGGAAGACCTCCAGCGGGAAATCGAGGACGACATGACTGCAGTTCAGAGCCTTGGCCTGATTGATATCGACAGTTCTCAAAGTCGTCTTCAGACCTTTTTTCGTCTTGCGTGCCGGCGTTGGAAATGCCGTCAGCTTGGTCGAAGCCATTTGCGGATTCGTTATATAGTATCCGTTGCTGGTAATACGATATTTTCCCTTACACTTTACAGCCACATAGAACTTCTTCTGCAGCAGGCTGGCGGAAGTATTCTTATTGAGCTTGGTCTTGAATGTCATGCTCGTCTGCAGGCTCACTGATGTGAGCGGTGACGCGCCGCTCAGTGTATCCTGATACGGAGCCACGGCAAAGAGATAGGCCTTTCCGTCATCGGATAACGGCTTTATGCCGCTCGACGTGACCGTGACTGTATTATTGTCAGAAGAACTGATGCTGCAGGATTTTATCAGCTGCCCCGCAAGATACCACTTCTGGTGAGACTGGCTCTTGTTAGACGCCAGTATAATATTGGCTTTATTCTTATCCGTCGCCGATGAGATGGCCAGGCAGTACCCGCTTCCGAGCGCGGACCCGATCGTAGTCGTTCCGTCGCTGTTCCATGTGAGGAACCAGATCTGACCGGCAGCCCCTGTCCAGGGCATCTGTCTTATGTTAGCGCCGGAAGCTGCCTTGCCGCCATTCACATCGAGTACCTTTCCGTTATTGGTCTCGATCCTGTAATAGTAATTCGATTTGCTCTTATAGGTCACAGGGACGAACTTGAATGAAGTCGCCGCATGTCCGGTATAGTCATACAGCTGAATATTCGTGTTATTTGCAGTGCTGTTGTCAAGAAGATGCACTGCCCGGTCTGTATTGTAGGCTGAGCGTATCCTGCATGTAAAAGATGACGTCTTCTGCGTTGTCTGAGCCGGGACAGATGTCTGGAACTTCTGAGTCGCCGAGCCTGAATATTTAGCTATGCGAAGTCTTGTCCCGGAACCGGTCCCCACGGCGTCGAGGACCATCTCGCTGTGAAGCCTTGAATAGAACGTGAATGTTCCGTCACTGTTCCTTACCGGCTTCCACAGCTGATACTGCCAGCCTTTTTTAGCGTACTGGTTGACATATGTACCGGCGGTCTTGGCCTGTCCGGCAGTCCCGAGCACCATCCCGCTGTTCTTATTAATGAGAAGATAGTAGCCTCCCCAGACCCGCTGGTATGTAAAGACCTGCGGCGCGCTCCCGTTCGAAGTGCCGAGCTGCACCTTTGCCCCGCTCGTCTTCGAGCCTGATTCGACAGCCTCAGCCATGGAAGTCTTAGATGAAGGCCTGAGAGTAAGCGAACCGGAAAATTGTGCAAATGACGCCTCCGCCAGCGTAAATCTCTGAGCCTTTGAATTTGACTTTGTCGTCACCTGAACATTTACGTTCTCCTTCGGGGTCCCGCTGCTAAGAGCGAGCGCAAGTTTTTTGTTGGCTGCATTCAGGAACGAGTAGGTGCCGTCAGAGTTCGCGACCGCGACCCACTGCTGGTTGGTCGTGCCGACATATTCATACTGATGAACATTATGTCCGGATACCGGTGTATGGCTGGCCGCGCCGATGGCCTTTGAACTCTTGAAATTGTAGAATACGTAATTGCCGTTGCTAAGCTTCAGCAGGGTGAACCGCTGGTTGGCTCCCCAGGCGTTCTTGCGGATTTCCACATTTGCGTGATTCGCAGTGGAAGCGCCTTTGATGCAGACTACATAATTGGAATTTATGGCACTCCTTACGTAGACAGTTTTTCCGTTGGCGAGAAGGGATGCGGCTCCGATAAGCTCATCGTCGGTGACATCGGCCGCGGCGAGCCCTGACTCATCAGAGGGAAGCGCGGCGTCATCGAGGGCGAGGCCTGATTCATCAAGAGCAAGACCGGACTCATCTGAGGGCACCTCCGCCGCGGATTCAGCCATCTCGTCATAGAGATCATAAGGCTGATCTATCATAAGTTCGTCATCCGGGACAGGTGAACCGTCCGATTCTGTCCCGGAATCCATATCCTCGCCGGGAAGGGCCGCTTCCGTCTCGGATGTTTCTTCTTCATCGGACTCGCTGATTGTGTCAGCAATATCCGCCGGTAGATCATACATATCAGAATCATCCGTGCTCTCCGTATCAGAATGAGACACCAGATTTTCGCCCATTGCATCCATGTCCTCGGCATACGCGGGGACCAGACAGGAAAGCATCATTGTCAGTGTTAAAATAATCGCTGTCAGCTTCTTTTTCATGTTGCACCTCTTTCTGTCTATACTCTGACGCCGATTTCAGTCAGCCTGGTGACAGTTTTTTCATAGGATTCATGGAGGATGCCGCCGATACCGCATTTGCCCGCAGCGGCGATATTTTCGGGATTATCATCTATAAACACCGCTCTTTTAGGATCAATTCCGAACTTTTCAAGCAGCGTTCTGTAAATGACTGCATCGGGTTTCCGCTGATGGACTCTGAAGGACCATAGACAGCCGTCTGTCAAATGAATAAAATCAAGGACCCCGTTCTCCGTACATTTTTCGTAGGCATGCTCTGACCAGTTCGAAAGAATATATACCCGGTATCCTCTGCTCTTCAGTCCCCGGATCCAGCTCTCAGTGAACGGATTCACAGTGATGCAGGTGTACATTGTCTCGATAAGTTCCCGTATCTCCTTTTCATACCGAGGCCCCAGCGCAATGAATTTCTGAACGAGAGTCTCAAAGCTCTCGTTTCCGAGATCGCACTCCGCCCAAATGCTGCAATCAATGATGTGCTCGCTGATATACGCTCTGGCCTCGTCGGAAATATCGATCATGTAGGGATACCTGCTCCACGGAAAATCGACGAGCACACCTCCGACATCAAAAATGATCGTGTCGACGACCGGAGACTTGTCAGGCCTTATGACTTTGGCTGCCAGAAGCAGTACATAAAGAAAGGCCGGCACCAGAACAGTACAGGCAAGCGATCCCAGGAACAGGGAGCGGGCTGTCTCGCTCCTGCCCATTGCCGCTATAAACGTAACTGCGTACATGCCGAAAAGGAGAACGATCCCGACCACGGCAGCTATCTGTCTGATTTTTTTCATAAATGACTCTTTCCTCATCAAATGCCGCGGATCCGAAGACCGCAGCTGTCCGGGCCTGCTAAAGGGATATTCCCGGCTCCTGTTCAAAAAAGGCTGTCGCACGGACAGCCTCTCGTTTCATTTTCAGCCCACCTACGCTTTGCTTTACTGTTCACGGAACCCGCTTACGATCTCATCAAAAACGGTCTCCACAGTGTCCTTCTGGCTTTCCGCTGTCCAGCAATTGAACTGGAAGTAACGGTAATTGCCCTGGACTGCGTAGATATAATACACAATCGGATTTCCTTCATACGAGGCAGCAATCGTACTCTTTCTTATCACGAAATCGTGGACATCGGATTCGATATCGACAGTCTCAATAAGCTCCGCGTCTGAGAAATCTTCGCTGCCGCTCATGGAATTATATACCGCCGCGACTATTGCGCTGCTGTATTCATCGAGCGACATAAACGGCGAATACCGCCGACTCTCACTGTTGGCCATGAAAAACACAGCCTGGTCTGGATTGCCGACCTGGACCTTAAAGCTCTGGTTCACCTCGTCGTCATTGGTAATCTGTCCGTTCAGATTCTGCCAGTCAAGAGGTACTGCCAGCTGCATACTGTCATCTTCACTGTAGAACTCCTGCTTTGTCTCATCGTCCGAGAGCCATGCTCCGGTGATAAGGACACCCGTCTCATCACTTTCTTCGGACTCATCTTCCTCTTCTGTCTCGTATTCGTAGGGAGCAGCGACTCCGCTGTCATTCCTCCTCGAAGTCTCTGTCGTCGTCGGAATAGAAACACTCTCCAGCGCATCAAGAAGATCAAGTCTTGCCTGTTCTTCCGGGTCTATAACAACCTCCGCGACAGATGATTCTACCGGGACGGATTCAGTCTGAACCTCCTGCTTCGGCATAAGCTGACCTATGCCGCTGCAGCCTCCGAGCAGGACCGCGCATGCAGTGCCGATGGCTATTATACTCAAACCGCGTTTTCTCATGTCTTCCCCTCTTATATCCGGATTGTCCTTGCCCTTTATCTGTAAATGATATCCTGTCTGCCCGGACCGTTGGAGACCATTGTGATCGGATAGCCGATTTTCTCTTCAATGAACTCAACATATCTTCTGCAGTTCTCAGGAAGATCCTCATACTTGCGAATGCCGGTAATCTCGCACTTCCAGCCCGGAAGCACCTCATATACAGGCTTTGCTTTCTTAAGGAGCGTCGTTGCCGGGAATTCGGTTGTGACCTCTCCATCGATTTCATAACCTACGCACACCGGGATTTCATCCAGATAACCAAGCGCGTCAAGGACAGTAAGGGCAACATCCGTTGCGCCCTGCAGACGGCAGCCGTATTTCGACGCAACGCAGTCATACCATCCCATTCGTCTCGGACGGCCGGTCGTTGCGCCGTACTCGCCGCCGGATCCGCCGACGCGGCGGAGGGCTTCGGCTTCATCGCCGAAAATCTCAGATACAAATTCGCCTGCTCCGACTGCGGATGAATAGGCTTTTGTGACCGCCACGACTCTTTTAATCTCGTAGGGCGGAACACCTGCGCCGACCGCGCCGTAGCCGGCAAGTGTCGGGGATGAAGTGACCATCGGATAAATACCGTGATCCGGGTCCTTCATAGTGCCCAGCTGTCCCTCGAGGAGAACACTCTTGCCTTCTTTCAGCGCGTTATAGAGATAGAGTGATGTGTCGCATACATACGGGGCAAGCATTTCCTTATACTCCGCAAGTTCAGCCATGATGTCATCTACTGAGAGTTCCGGCTTATTGTAGAGATATTTCAGCATAATGTTCTTCTTCAGAACAATGTTCTCCACCTTGATGCGGAGTTCATCCATATCAGAAAGTTCGCTGACCTGGATACCGATCTTGGCGTACTTGTCCGAATAAAACGGAGCAATACCCGATTTCGTGGAGCCAAAGGATCTTCCGGCAAGTCTCTCCTCCTCATATGTATCGAAGAGAACGTGATAGCTCATAACGATCTGAGCCCTGTCAGAGACAAGAATCTTCGGCATGGGGACATTTTCCTCCACGATGGAGTTGATTTCCTTCATCAGTTTCTTCACATCGAGAGCGACTCCGTTACCGATAATGCTGGTTGTGTGGTCATAGAAAACACCGGACGGAAGTGTGTGCAGGGCAAATTTGCCGTAGTCATTGATGATAGTGTGACCGGCATTGGCACCGCCCTGAAAACGCACGATAATGTCTGCCTTCTCGGCAAGCATATCCGTTATTTTTCCCTTGCCTTCATCTCCCCAGTTCGCTCCTACTACTGCTGTAACCATATTTTCTCCTCTTGAATTGCTTGTCATTATATTAGGTCCCGCAAAAATCCGAAAAGATTCCTGGTACAGATCTCTTTCCTGTGCTTTTGTTTCGCGGGCGGGAATCAGATTCTATGAAATATCCGCGGCTTAAACGTTGATCTCCGAAGTATAGCCAAGGACTTCCTTATTGGACTCGAGCATCGGATTTACGACATTGGCCAGATAAGAAGTGACCTGCTGAGGCGCGCGGCCGACATATTTCTTCGGATCAAGCGACGCGGTCAGTTCTTCCTTGGTCAGCGGGAATGCCGGGTCGGCATCGATGAGGTCGAAGAGGTTGTTGTCCAGACCTTCCACCTTCACGTTCCTGCCCGCCTCCATCGACAGCTGGCGAATCTTCTCATGCATCTCCTGACGGTCGCCGCCCGCTTTGACTGCATCCATCATGATATTCTCCGTCGCCATGAACGGAAGCTCCGCCATCAGATGTTTCGTGATAACCTTCGGGTAGACGACAAGGCCGTCCACGACATTTACGACCAGGTCGAGGATGCCGTCGCAGGCCAGGAAGCCTTCCGGAACGGAGAGACGTTTATTTGCAGAATCATCAAGAGTGCGCTCAAACCACTGCACCGATGATGTGATTGCCGGATTAAGGGCATCCGCGATGACGTAGCGGGAGAGGCTGGCGATGCGTTCGGAACGCATCGGGTTCCTCTTATAAGCCATGGCCGATGAACCGATCTGGCTCTTTTCAAACGGCTCCTCAACCTCCTTGAGGTGCTGAAGAAGTCTTATGTCATTCGAGAACTTCGTGGCGCTTGCGGCAATGCCTGCCAGAACATTGATCACGCGCGTGTCGACCTTCCTGGAGTAGGTCTGGCCGGATACCGGATAGCATCCTGCAAATCCCATCTTCTCCGCGATCATCTGATCCGCCTTCTCGCAGGCGGCGTGATTGCCGTTGAAGAGTTCGAGGAAAGAAGCCTGTGTGCCGGTCGTTCCCTTTGAACCCAGCATCTTGAGGGATCCCGATACATAATCCAGATCCTCAAGGTCCATCATGAACTCGTTGATCCAGAGGGTTGCTCTCTTTCCCACGGTGGTCGGCTGGGCCGGCTGGAAATGTGTGAACGCGAGTGTCGGAAGATCCTTATACTCGTCCGCGAAGCGGGCAAGCTCAGAGATCGCGTTGATAAGTTTTCTCCTGATGATCGCGAGCGCATCCCTCATAAGAATAATGTCCGTATTATCGCCGACGTAGCAGGATGTGGCTCCAAGGTGAATAATTCCTCTGGCTTTGGGGCACTGCAGACCGTAGGCGTATACATGGGACATGACATCGTGGCGGACCTCTTTTTCGCGCGCTTTGGCATCCGCGTAATTGATGTCCTCCGCATGAGCCTTGAGCTCCGCGATCTGCTCGTCGGTGATATCAAGTCCGAGTTCCTTTTCCGTCTCGGCGAGAGCGATCCACAGCTTTCTCCAGGTGCGGAACTTGCGGTCCGGTGAGAATACAGCCTGCATTTCGCGGCTGGCGTAGCGCTCCGAGAGGGGGCTCACATACTTGTCATAGGATACATTCATTTCTTCAGACATTCGTTCTCCTTTTTATCGGCATGGTTCTGCCGCATACTTCAGTGTGATGAATTTCCACCCTGAAATATACACTATAATTGAAGTCAATACAAGAATGATTCTCGGCGGCAGCGCCAATTTATCTCAGCGTATGCCAATTCCCTGGGTCTGACAGGCTGCTGCCGGCTTCCAGGATCCGACAGCAAACATCATCTTCATCGAAAAACGCAGGTCCTTCCCTGCGAGCTATGAGCAGGGGCGGCGTGCCGCCCTTGCTCGATCTCTCGGTCGGACCCGCAATGTTTTTCTCACGAAGATGGATGCTTTGCTGTCGGAAACGATGTGCAAGAGCAGCCACCCGAAATCGAGTATTCAGTCTCCAACACAGGATTCTCGTGACAATTGCGGTAGTTCTCCATAAGATACCTGGCCGCATGGTCATGGAGCTCGTTGCAGCCCGGACGGGGTGCTCGTATTTTTCGATGAAGATGGTGCTTGGCTGACGGCTCGTTGACCCAGGCTGAAGCCCGGGCGGGCTGCCCCTGTACTTCGATGCCGGCAGAAAAGCACTCATCTTCGTGAGAAAAACATTGTACATCCGACTGAGAAATCAGAAAATGCAAAGCATTTTCTTAGTTCGCAGGGAAGGATGTACGTTTTTCGATGAAGATGGTGCTTGGCTGCCGCGTCATAGACTCGGCGGCAGCCCGGACAGGCTGTATAATCATCCCCCGACCGAATTGTGGTAGTCCTCCATGAGATGGCGGACATAAGAATCGATGTCGTCCGGGATCACGGGGTTTGCGGCGCTGCGGGCAAAATTAATCGTCGTCTCAGCCTCAGAGTAAACGGAGCGGGCTTCCTCCTCAGAGAGGCCTTTCAGCCGCAGCTCCATCAGAGCTTTCTCTTCGGGCTTCGTGATAGCGATCGCTCTCACATAGGCAAGCACATGCTTCTGGCTCTGCCGCAGCTTCCATGCTTCCTCAAAAGCGCGAAGCCCCTCCTCAAAAAGCAGCATGCGCATCAGAACGACCCCGAGATTGTGGTAGACCGCCGAGAGGAACTCCGGTCTGAATGCCGCTGTCTTTCCGTCCTCAATGACCTGACGGTAGGCGGCCTCCGCTGCCGAATACTTTCCGGTGCGGGTCAGCGCATCTCCCTTGTCTTTTAAGCGCAGCGGACCGGGAAGCTGAAGATAATCGGACAGACGTGCCGTGTAGGCGTCAAGCTGCGACGTGCTGAGATAGCCGCACTCACGGAACACCGGCGTGACAAATCCCGATATAGACTTCCTGCGCTCCAGCGCGATATTCATATTTTCAGCCAGTTTGGGCAGCATAAGCTCTGAAGCGATCCACTTTGTCAATTCTGTGCCTATGATCGTAGAATCGAGCAGCGGTATATTATTATAGAAATAATAACAGAGTTCCTCGATCGAATAGATGCTCGTGCTGATATTTTCAATGTAGTATGGTGTCTGCGCGTACTTTGTGCCGCACAGTCTGTAGCCTGCCATATCGCGTCATCCCCCTTTATTCATCATCGAAAGCTTCCAGAGGTATCGTGTCCTCCCAGACCTTGTGCGTCGCCGGGAAGAATCCGCCAAAGCCAAGATCTTCTGCAGTGACATGACACACATCCGCTGAGGAACAGAAAAGTTTAAGACGGATCCTGGTCGCCCGGTTCGGCCTGTCAGGAAGATCGGGCAGATCCATCATGCACTTGCGCCTTTTCTTCTCATCAAGTGAGCTGAGAACAAAAACAAGTTCCCGCTTGTCGTCGAGAATGAACTCTATTTCATTGGCAGCGTCAAACCAGTTGCTGCCTGCGTTTATGAGCGGTATATACATGGCCTTTCCTTTTACCAGCATATCCATGCCTATACTCATTCTGACCAGATCTTCACTCATATAGATCTTGCCCTTCAGGGCATGGGTCTCCATATGCTCATAGGCTGCATAGCAGGCTCCCTTTACGAAGAGATTGTCCCCATAAAACACCTTGGCTGCCCGGCACATATACCGAATCGATTTTTCCGGCCAGGACATATCAAATCCGGTACCGGTGATGAGTACGCCCGAGAACGAGCCGTTCGACATATTTTTATTCGCGTACTCGAGGAGCTGCAGATCGCGGATCTTCAAATCCTCCGACAATGTAGCCGGCGGCGCCGTTATGACTTTCACTGTCTGCGGTTTTCCGGTCGTATCCTCCTTAAGGGCCCTGAAGCTCACCCGATCCTCCTCAAATATGAAGAGAGCTACATCCCTCGCCCAGAATCCGGGTTTCTGACTGTAGGCATAGTAATAAAAGCTCTCCATCGAGTTCTGGAGCGAATACTGTTCATGGGAAAAACCGAGAGAGTCAAAAGCGCCTCTTATATTGGTTACCAGGTGAATCGGCAGACTATCCATCGTGACCATGACGCAGGAAATACTGCCTGTCAGATCCCGAAGGCCGAGAAGCCTCAGCGACTCCCCGATAAATGCCGCAAGGAGTTCCGTCGGCGTATAGCTCTTATCCGGCAGATCCACCGGCTCCGTACCCAGTATCTCTTCTCCCCATACAAGATCAAAATCATCTCGAGTCCCGAAATACTCAGCCTCGAGCCCGAAATGCCACTCTTCTCTTCCCCGCTTTTTGGCAAGTACCGTCGGGAAACGGAAAAGGTTCGTGCCGACCTTAGTCGGCACAGAGACCGGCTCCTGCGCGTTCCTGTTGTAATAGCTCAGCTGGGATTCCTCTTTTCCGAGTTCGAATCCCACGAGTACATTCCGAACTTCGTTCAAAACTCACCCTCCAATGTGAACAGCTGCCTGACGACCTGTTCTGCCTTCTCATATTCTGTAATGCTTTCCTCGAGCTTCTCCGTGTCTCCCTCGCTCTTCGCGATCAGGATACGATTGATCATCTGGTAGCGGCTTCGGCCGCTTGATTCTCTTACATCCGCAGTCACCGTATGCTCCTCGCTCGTCCACACAAGATCATCCCGTCGCACCGTCACATAATAGGTCAGCGACTCGCCGTAGAAGAGAATAAACTCTCTCGAGAAGATGCCCATATACATGTGCCCTAAGGGCATTGTTCTGTACTCTGTATCTTTGTCACTCGACAGGTGGTAGTGGAGCAGGACCTCATCCGACTCGCCCGCCGCCTGCTCAATGAAGACGCGGTCTTCCAGCTGGTATGGCTGGGTCAGTATCTCCGGCAGATCCTTGAAAAATGCGAATCTGAGCTTTGAAGCGTTACATTCTTCGAGTACAGTCTCTGCAAATGTCTCCTGCTGCAGCGTAAGGCTCTCCCTCTTTGAATATGTCAGAAGAAGAGCGATTCTCCACAGCTGCGCTGAAATATCGTTAATCTGGAACTGTTCCTCAATATAGGAAGCCGCAAAGTCGTCGAGCGGCGTGTTCGTCCGAAGACACCTGATTGATATGAAAGAGATATAATCGCTCGCGGCTTTTCCTCCGCCCCCTGCCATCGCATAGCTTCGAAGGACCTCGTCAGCTTCCGGCACAGGTCGCCTTACGAACACGATCCGTTTAAGAATGATCTCGTCAAGCGCAGTCGTGTTAACATAAAATGTTCTGGCGTCCCGTCTGATCATCAGCATTGTGTCAAGGCTTCCCTGATAGTTATCCGCGAGATAAGTGAGCATGTTCTCGTCGAATTTGCCTCTCTCATATGTATGCAGGGTGAGAAGCAGCAAGTCCTCGTCCTCCTCATCTCCATGATCCGCGATGAGATTCGTGACCAGTTTGACCAGCGATGAGAGTTCAAGCCCTTCGCAGCCGTATTTTTTCACGACCTTGAAGGCTTTCTCGTAAAATCCTCTGCCGATCAGGGCCTTCAGCAGCATGAGCCGGTCTACTCTGGCGAAATCATCGATATCGACGACTGTCAGATACTCATTGACAGACTCATCCTCCTCGTGCGTGCTCATGAATGTGAGAAGTTCCCTCTTGGCCTGGTCCCTGAATTCCTGTGTAAATGCAGGTGAATCCGCTATGCACTCCCACGCGGAGATATTCTTCTCATCCGCATGCTCATACACGCCGTGCCCCGCGACGATATGGAGGAGAAGTCCCGGGAACTCGACACCGAGTTCCATAAGGCGTCCCGCCATAGCCCCCGGCTCCATCATGACCGACTCTGAACTTGCCACACGCGACGCATGCCGCTTACCCATACCGTCTGTGAAGAAGATATGGGCGCTGTCCGTGTAGCGCTCAATATAGGCAGATCCGTTTCGGATCTGGTATGATTTTTCATTTGCCAGCTCCCCGTGGCATACAACAACTTCCCGCACATTCGGGTCGTCCGTGAAAATACGCCGGGTAAATATAGCTCTGGCAATTGCCTCCCCGCTCTTCTTGCTCCTGATATCCTTGATGAATTCCTGATAGATGGCCGCGTAATCCCCGTCCATCCTTCCGTTCTCAAGTGATTCAATAGCGAACTCGCGCATTTTCGGCGCATACATCTCATAGGTCTGCGGATCGAGGTCCTTATTCCTTATGACATTGGCATAGACAAAAGCGGTCTTCTGATCCGAGAGCTCACGGTTAAGCGCAAAATACACAAGAATCGGCTTCGGCAGGATCTTCTGGTAGGAATCCGGCAGATTCTCGACATAGAACACGAAAAGCTTAGTGATGCGAAGTTCGCGGTTCACAGCCATCTCGAACCAGCTGAAATACTCATTTCTTGTCTGGGCTGTCCTCGGTGCCCCTTTCATAAGGAGCTTGCATATCGCGACAAGAATCTCGTCACTCGGATAAGCCTCGTAAGCGCCTGCGAGAATGTGATAGACTTCCTGAGAAAATCCCTTTTCGTTGTCAGCAAGAAGAGCTGCGCGCTTAGCGAGCTCCTCAGTCATGATCCCGTTCCTTGTAGCGAACATGAGGACATGGCGCATAAAGGGCGTGAGTCTTCGAAGCTCCCTGCCGTCCCGTCTCAGGATCTTGACTGCTTCCAGATAGAGGATCGGACTGCGGGATCCCTGATTGTAGAGATCTCTCAGATAATCCATCTTTCGCGTCGGGGTGCGGATGATATCCGGTTCGACACGGAAATAGATGAGTGTGAGTATCACGCTCTCCCGATAGCGCCCCTGCCACTCCCTGACCCGGGATAAAACATCGACATTGGGATCAAGAACACCTGTCAGGCGTCCCATATACATGAAGGCAGCCTTTACCTCCGCGCTCTCACGCCGGAAGTCAACACCGGAAAGACTCCGGATGATATTGCCGGCCGCCTCCTTGTCGCCGGAGAGTTCCTCGATATAGGATTCATAGAGGGCGTAAATGACCGGATACTCATCGAGCTCACGTATGGCGTTAAGAAGGCTCCTAGTCCGCTTAATGTATTCCTTCCGGTCGATTTTATCCATCTCGTAGTCCATATAGTGGCGGGTCAGCTTCGTACGGTTGCGCCGGTGGACCATATCCATGCTTACCGGAACATGAATATTTGCAGATGCATTCACTTGTATCTCCACTGTATTCTCGAATGAGCGCAGTGTGATCTTCCCGTAGCGCTTGCCGCGGCCAAGCTTTTCATACCGGATAATGTAGGCGAAATTATATATGGAACCGACAAAGTCCTCCCCGTAAATTTTCTTTTTCGGGAGTTCGATAAAGTCGGCGTCTGTCTCCACATCGATTTTCAGACTGCCCCAGGTGCTGCGGCGCAGCTTTATTATGTCCTGCTTTGTCTCGCGGAGGCGGGTAAACTCGCGCTCGGTCTTTTCCGCGGTAAAACTTACAGGCTGCTTGAGCCCGCAGCCGACCAGGAACTCCTCCAGCCTGTGATACGTGACCGGATTCCGGATCAGCCCCCGGTAGAGGGCCAGATGTTTTGCGTCCTCTCCCTCAAGGAGTCCTGCAAATGAAGGTCCGGTGAACAGCCTGAACGCTTCCTCGTAGTTCTCCCTGGCAAGGTCGGCAAATGCGGCAAGGTCGCGGATCTCGCCCGCCGAAGATTTTACGCGCTCGTCACGTATTTCCACATGGACAGGGATCGTATACTCCCCGAGATTGGTCGAAAGAAGGATACTGCCGTCAACCGAGTCACCGTCCCTGAGTCCGGTGACATCGATGCCGTAGACCAGGTTCAGCGTCATACCCGAGAATTTCTCCAGCTCCGGTACGATCCTTGCCTCCGAGACTGAAATCGAGCCCCGGACCTTTCTGCCGTTCGTCGTTTCAATTTTAATTTTTCCCCTGATATTCCCACCGACCGAGGTCTGCGCCTCGATTCTCTCCTCTGAAATGATGAGCGACGGTGAGGATTCTTCGAACCATTCGCCGGGATCTTGCAGTGTCCACTTCATGGTGTGCTCCTTTAAACAAGGTCAAACAGTGAAATCTGGTTCGTCTCCGGGATATCCCCGAGGACACCCAGTGTGTCAAACAGGTTGATAAGTGTCTGTGATGCTTTTGTGCGCTGACGGAAATCGTCCTTGGAGAGGAACGGTCCGTTCTTTGCGGCCTCCTCGATCTGGACCGCGACGGCGTCGCCGAGGCCGGCTATCGAATTGATGGACGGCATCAGCTTTCCGTCTATGATAGAAAATTCTTTGGCTTTTGCCCTGAAAAGATCCAGCTTGTGGAATTCAATGCCTCTCGCGTACATTTCCCTCACGATGAGGGCATCCTTGAGAAGTTCTTCATCCTTAGGCGTCTTCTCCGGCTTGCTCTCGATTTCTTTCATGTTGGCCTCGAAAATTTCTCTGCCCCGCCCCATGAGGACATAGTCAAATGTGGTGACACGGATAGAGAACATGGCCGCGTAGTAAGCCAGCGGATAATTGATTTTATAGTATGCTATGCGGAAGGCATTCATGACGTACGCCGCCGCATGCGCTTTCGGGAACATATACTTGATGCGCTTGCAGGATTCAATGTACCATTCCGGCACGCCGTGCTCACGCATCTCAGACTCCTGGTCAGGCCGAAGCCCCCTGCCCTTTCGGACAGACTCCATGATCTTGAAGGAATGCTCCGGCTCCACGCCCCACGCAATGAGATTCAGCATGATATCATCGCGGGTGCAGATAGCCGTGCCCAGCGTACAGTCGCCGTTTTTGATGAAATACTGAGCGTTATCCAGCCATACATTTGTACCATGGGACAGACCGGAAATACGGATGAGCTCAGACAGAGTCTTCGGCTTCGTATCCCTGAGCATGCCCATGACAAAGCTGGTACCGAATTCCGGAACACCCAGCGTTCCGAGGTCGATATCACCGAGGTCTCCCTTCTTAAGTCCCAGAGCTTCTATGCCTGAGAAGAGGCTGAGCACGCCCTTGTCGTCGAGCGGGACCCTCAGCGGATCTGTCCCCGTGAGGTCCTGCAGCATACGGATGATCGTCGGATCATCGTGACCGAGAATGTCGAGCTTCAGAAGATTCGAGTCGATCGAGTGATAATCAAAGTGGGTGGTGATGATGTCGCTCGTCATATCATTGGCAGGATGCTGGACCGGAGTGAACCAGTTGATGTTCATGCCTTTGGGCAGAACAATGACGCCGCCCGGATGCTGGCCGGTCGTTCTGCGGACGCCGGTGCATCCCTGAGAGAGACGCTCGAGTTCGCACGGTCTCTTGGAGATTCCCTTATCCTCGAAATAGTGCATAGCCAGACCGTAGGCAGTCTTGTCAGCGACCGTGCCGATCGTACCTGCCTTGAAGGTCTGACCGGTGCCGAAAATAACTTCCGTGTAGGCCTGGGCAACGCCCTGCTCGTCTCCGGAGAAGTTGAGGTCGATATCCGGCTCCTTATCTCCCTTGAATCCGAGGAAGGTCTCGAACGGGATGTCGAAGCCGAGCTTGCTCAGTTTATGTCCGCAGACCGGGCATACCTTATCCGGCATGTCCGCTCCGCACCTGCCGCCGTATGACTTGACTTCATCGGAGTCAAAATCCACATAGTGGCACTCCGGGCAGAGATAGTGCGGAGGCAGCGGATTTACTTCCGTAATATTGGCCATTGTCGCGACAAGCGAAGATCCGACAGATCCTCGAGATCCGACCAGATAGCCGTCGTCGTTGGACTTTTTGACCAGCCTCTGCGCGATAATGTACATAACGGCATAGCCGTTCTTTATGATCGATGTAAGCTCCTTTTTTAGGCGGGAGCTGACCTGTTCGGGGATGTTCTCCCCATATATGCTTCTTGCGGTCGCGTAGCACATCTCCTCGAGCTCCTTGTCGGAGTTCTCGATGACGGGAGGACACTTGTCCGGATGGATCGGAGAAATCTGCTCGATCCAGCCTGCGATTTTATTGGTATTCTCGACAACGACCTCATAGGCTTTCTTTTCGCCGAGATAGGCGAACTCGCTCAGCATCTCCTCCGTCGTGTGGAGATAAAGCGGAGGCTGCCCTTCGTCCTTATAGCCATGGCCGGACTGGATGATCGTTCGATAGATTGCGTCCTCCGGGTTAAGGAAGTGCACATCGCAGGTGGCAGCGACCGGTTTGCCGAAATCCTCGCCGAGCTTGACGATCTTCTTATTAATCTCGCGGAGCTCGTCGAAGTTCGTGACTCCCCGGATCTGGTCCCGAACGATGTATTCGTTGTTGCCGACCGGCTGGACCTCCAGATAGTCGTAGAACTGAACGATCTTCGCAATCTGGGAAGCAGGCTTCTCCTCAAAGATGGCCTTGTACAGCTCTCCCGCCGAGCAGGCCGAACCGAGGATCAGGCCTTCACGATACTTTATGAGCAGCGAGCGCGGTATACGTGGCCGCTTCTTAAAATAGCGCAGATGGGACTCGGAGATCAGGGTATAGAGGTTTCGTCTTCCCTGCTCATTCTTTGCCAGAATGATAATGTGGTAGTAAGGCAGGTTGCGGATCCGCTCATCGGAGACCATTCCCCTGCTGTTCAGTTCGGCGTAGGTCGAAACGCCCTGTTTCTTCATGGCGTCCATGAGCTGCAGGTAAATTTTCGCGAGTGCTTCGGCCCTGTCCCCCGCCCGGTGCGGATTTGCACAGGTGACCTTAAAGGCTTTGGTCAGTTTTTCAAATGTTCCCCTGCTCACGTGCGGCATCAAAAAGCGGATGCAGGAAGGTATGTCGACAATCGTCCGCTCCCTGCCGTCCGTCTGCCAGCTAACGCCGCTCATCTCACACGCGTGCTCGATGAAAGCGGCTCCCATTTCCGCGTCGTAGGATACGAGCGGAGCGC
Organism: uncultured Lachnospiraceae bacterium; assembly: GCA_902788035.1. Classification (GTDB taxonomy): domain Bacteria; phylum Bacillota; class Clostridia; order Lachnospirales; family Lachnospiraceae; genus Chordicoccus. The sequence continues at coordinate 36,473 of CADAIL010000018.1, forward strand.
CATCTGCAAATGCAAGAAAGTCCGAGACCGCCTCCCCCAGCGCTTTTCCCCTGGCTACATGGCTGTCGCCGATGCCGGTCTCCCGCGTGAACTTGAAAGGAAGAGGCTTGCCGGGATTGATGATTGCGGAGAAGCTCTCCGTGATATTTCCCTTGCAGATCTTGTGAGCTGCAATTTCTATGAGGTCATGAGAGAGGATCGACGGACCTGTCGTCACGACCGAGAACACGCATACCGGATCCTGCGTGCTTATATCATCCGGTCCGGTGACAAGAGTCGTCATGTCATCGACAAGGTAGCCCTCGCAGCCATAGATGACCTTGAAATCCGGATCTTTTTCATTTGACGCGTGATGGGCTTCCGGGAAAGCCTGAACAACGCCGTGGTCTGTGATGGCAAGCGCTTTCATTCCCCACTTTTTAGCCTGACCGATGATATCCTTCGCGGATGAGACCGCGTCCATATCGGACATTTTGGTATGGCAGTGGAGCTCGACGCGCTTGACCGGGGCCGTATCCATGCGCTCTTCCTTGAAAGAACCGATCTTCTTGATGGAATAGACGGTCTTGATCATGACCTCCTTCTCGAACTGGTCGAAATCCATCATTCCCTTGACAAGGAAGCAGTTGCCCTTCTTGAACGCGGATGCGTACTGCTCCATCTCCTCCGGGAGGAGCCAGAGCTTCATGCGGATGCTGTCCGTATAATCCGTCATCGCGATATTCAGAATAATCTTTCCGTTTCTGGTCTCCCGGCTCTCACTGCCGAAGACGCAGCCGCGGATGACCACTTCATGCGGGTCTTCCCCGAGGTCGGCGATCGGCGTCGGTTCCTCGCTGATTCCCTTTCCGAGAATGACATCCGGGTCGCTCGAGATAAATGTCTTCTGCTGACGGTATTTCTTTTCCGAGGCATTCGGAAGTTTCTGCTGTTTTTCCTGATTCTCCTCGTGCTTTTCTCTCCGGCTCGCGTTCTTTCTAAGGACATCGTTGACCTTATTCCTGATGCGCTCGTCATCCGCCTCAAAGAGACTTTTTGTGTTGGCCGGGGTGAGGTCGCCCTCAACGTGGATGTCTGCAAATCCGGCCCGCTCCGCAAATATCTTATCCAGATACTCTACGAGCTGGTTCTTGCGCTCCCTGGATATAATTGTCTCCGGAATACCGGCGTATATCGTGTTCCCGTCAAATTCAAGATTTGTGTGCAGGAACATCTGATGGAGGAGAGGACTGACTTCCTTGAGTTCAAGGAGCATGCTGGATCTGTAGTATTTGTAAAAATTCTTCGGTGTGTACTGCGAGGACAGCACAAAGCGCTCGACGATTTTGACCTCCATCGTGACATTTTCGAATATCTGTCCGGCGATCGCGTCCTCGACTTCATATATATACTGCTTCTTTATCCAGTTCTCTGATGTTATATAGACATGTAGGCGATTCCTTGCCTGGTTGATGGCCAGTCTCGTTACAGTGACCCCCTCCATGAGATCACGTATCTCCCTCGGGAGATTGAGGCCGGGAAAAGCCTTAAGGAATGTCATCCTCTTATCGGGCATGTATTATCTCCAGTTCAATAATTCATCTTCAAGGGCTCCGAGAAGTTCACTCTCAGGCACTTTTCTGATTATTTTTCCGTGTTTTATGATCAGACCTTCGCCTTTTCCGCCGCAGACACCGATATCAGCTTCGGCCGCCTCACCGGGGCCGTTGACGACGCATCCCATGACGGCAACCTTGATCTCAAGAGGGATGTTCTCGACGAGGCGTTCGACATTATTTGCAAGACTAATTAAATCGATCTGCGTTCTTCCGCAGGTCGGACAGGATACGACTTCGATGTGCCCTCTCCGAAGACCGAGCGTCTGAAGGATCCTCTTCCCTACTCGGACCTCCTCCACGGGATCTCCTGTGAGAGAGACCCGGATCGTGTCGCCGATGCCCTGGCCAAGAATCATGCCAAGACCGACAGAGGACTTGATCGTTCCGGAAAAGACAGTGCCCGCCTCGGTGATGCCAACGTGGAGCGGGTAGGTGGTCTGCTCGGCGATGAGCTCGTGAGCCCGGACACACATGAGAACATCAGAAGACTTGATGCTGATGACCATGTTATCATAGCCGAGGTCCTCAATGATCTTCACTTTGTCGAGCGCGCTCTCAACAAGACCTTCCGCGGTCACACGTCCGTACTTTTTGACGATCTCCTTCTCCAGGGAGCCTGAATTGACGCCGACTCTTATCGGAATGCCCCGTTCTTTGGCGACATCGACGACCGCCTTGATGCGTTCGATGCTGCCTATATTGCCCGGGTTGATCCGGATCGCGTCCGCGCCGTACTCCATGGCCGCGATTGCGAGGCGGTAATCAAAATGGATGTCCGCCACGATCGGGATGTTGATCTGTTTCTTTATCTTGGCGAATGCCTCCGCCGCTTCCATGGTCGGGACGGTGCTGCGGATGATCTCGCAGCCGGCATCTTCGAGCTTTCTGATCTGGGCGATAGTCGCCTCAAAATCCTCTGTCTTCGTGTTGGTCATAGACTGGACAGTGATCGGGTTTCCTCCTCCGATGATTCTGTCTCCGATTCGAACTTCTTTTGTATGATCTCTGTACATGGTACGCACCTTTCATATTGAGGACATTTCTTGGATCATATGGATATTCGCTCAGCGAGAAATATGTACCTGCCACTGATGCCGGCTGACCATAAGACCCTATAGGTTTTTAAATTATATCACATTCAAGCTCATATCTCCATTTTTATGATATAATTCTTTGGCAGGCTTGAACATTAGGCGGAACAGCCCGGCAGGCTGCATCGGGATAAGACCCGGCAGGCTGCCCAAAACTATATCCGGCGCTGGCATCATCTTCATCGAAAAACGTCGTTCCTTCCTTGCGAACTAAGTAAATGCATTCGCATTTACTGATTTCTCAGTCGGACCGACAATGTTTTTCTCACGAAGATGAATGCCTGCTGCCGGTAACGAAGTACGAAAGCAGCCTGCCTGGACTTGCTGGCTGCATCGGTTCAACAACAAAGGCAACTAAATTCCTGCTTCAAAGGCCATATAGTTGCCTTAATCCAGAAGATATTTAAAAGTGTCATAAAACACAGGAGGAAATACCATGAATTGTATCGTCGCTGTAGACGCAAACTGGGGGATAGGGAAGAATAATGATCTGCTTATCTCGATCCCTGAGGATATGAAATATTTCAGGAAAGTCACAGCTGGGAAGACTCTTATCTATGGGCGGAAAACGCTTGAATCGTTCCCCGGGCAGAAACCTCTGCCAAAGAGGCGCAACATTGTCATCACAAGAAATGCCGCCTACGGCGGGAACGGGGCGGAGGTCGTGAACTCCGTTGATGAGGCATATCTCGCAGTGAAGAACGAGGACCCGGACAACGTGTTCGTCATCGGCGGCGGTGCCATCTACCTCCAGATGCTGCCCTTCTGCACACGGGCTTATGTGACCCGAATTGACAGGGTTTTCGATGCTGACACCTTCTTCCCGGACCTGGACAGTGATCCTGAGTGGATGATTGAGAGTGAGTCGGAGACAATGAATTATGAGGGGATCGCCTACCGCTTCGTCATTTATAAGAAAAAATGAACAGACTTGAAATGACAGTACAGAAAGAATCCTTTGGATTTATACTGTCATTACAAGTTGTTTCGAAAAAAACAATGACTAAATTTCTTGCCTTCAGTTGATAAAGCGTGATTTCATTGAAATCTACTGCCCTCTATGGCACCCATTCAGTCAACGAACGCCGCATTGACCAATGTTGACTGCCTTCCTTCTTTCCTGCAACGGTCGGAAAAGCAAATATAAAACATCAATTAATGAAAGGTGCCGCCGCTCTAATGCGACAGCACCTCTTTTCGTATCTCATAATGAAATTTCTCAACTGTAACCGGCTTCTCAGACCGCAATCGGAATATTCTTTATCTGCGGCCCGTGCTGATAATTCTCGACGATCAGGTCATCCGTAGTGAAAGCGTAGAAGTCCTTCACCTCCGGATTCAGCGTGACCTTCGGGGCATCAAATGTCGGACGCGAAATCAGCTCCTCAATCAGCGGCACATGGCGGTCATAGATATGAGCGTCCGCGATCATGTGGACGAGCTCGCCCGGATACATGTCACAGCTCTGTGCGAACATCATGAGAAGTATCGCGTACTGGCACACATTCCAGTTGTTGGCCGCGAGCACATCCTGCGATCTCTGGCTGAGCACCGCGTTCAGCGTGAGCTTGTCCTCGCCCGGCTGCTGCGTGACATTGAAGGTCACCGACCATGCGCACGGGTAAAGATTCATCTCATGCAGATCCGCGTGATTATAGATATTCGTCATGATGCGGCGGCTGTACGGATTGTTCTTCAGGTCAAAGAGAACACGGTCGACCTGATCGAACATCCCCTCTTTGTATTCATGCTTAACGCTCATCTGATAACCGTAAGCCTTGCCGATGGAACCGTCAGCATCCGCCCACTCGTCCCAGATATGCGAATGAAGATCATGGATATTGTTGGACTTTCTCTGCCAGATCCACAGAATCTCGTCCATCGCGCTCTTTAAAGCCGTCCGGCGCAGCGTGATTGCCGGGAACTCCTTTCGAAGGTCATACCGGTTGCACACACCGAATTTCTTGATCGTATAAGCCGGAGTGCCGTCCTCCCAGCGGGGGCGGACTTTCTGGCCGCGGGTGTCGGTGCCATTTGCAAGAATATCCTTGCACATATCAATAAAAATCTGATCTGCCAGACTCATTTCTTTTCCTCTTTGTCGTCTTTTTCCTCTTTGGGCTTCTTCGGAATACGTCCGTACAGCTTTGTCATCCTGCGGATGCTCTCAGCAAGCTCTCTCGACAGGAAATTCGGACGAATTCTCCATGTCCAGTTCGTTCCAAGAGTGGACGGATGGTTGATTCTCGCCTCGTTGCCGAGAACAAGGTAATCCTGAATCGGGACGATGCACAGATCCGCGACACTTGCCATGGCGCAGCGGATGAAATCCCATGTGAATGCGCCGTAGTCTGTATAAATGGAGTTGATATACTGTCTCGCGAAGTTGCGGTCCTGCTCATTAATGTTCTCAATCCAGCCTCGGGTCGTCTCGTTGTCGTGAGTGCCTGTGTAGACGACACAGTTGTGGTCATAATTATGCGGGAGATAGTCGCTCTCCTCACGTGAGTCGAACGCGAACTGAAGTACTTTCATTCCCGGGAAGCCTGTATCCTTGACAAGCTTAATGACGCTCGGTGTGATGAATCCGAGGTCCTCAGCGATGACAGCGACGTCGCCGAGCTGCTTCTTGATTTCCTTGAAAAGAGCAATGCCCGGTCCCGGCATCCACTCGCCGTTCTTTGCCGTCTTCTCGCCGTAAGGAATCTCGTAGTACTCATCGAACGCGCGGAAATGATCGACGCGGAGCACATCGCAGAACTGCAGATTGTGCTCGATGCGGCTGATCCACCAAGCGTATTTGGTCTTCTTCAGATATTTCCAGTCATAAATCGGGTTGCCCCAGAGCTGACCGTCCGCGGAGAACGCGTCAGGCGGGCATCCGGCGACCTTCGTCGGGATATTTTCCTCATCAAAGAGGAACATCTTCGGGTTTGCCCATGTGTCGGCGCTGTCAAAAGCCGTGTAGAAGGGGATGTCGCCTATGATCTTGATCCCGTTTTCATTGGCATACGCGCGAAGTTTCTTCCACTGCTTGTGGAACTCATACTGCTGGAATGAATAGAACTCAATCGTATCGGCATACTCTTCTCTGGCCCTCTCGATGGCTTCCGGCTCACGCGTGCGGAGGCTGACGTCCCAGTCGATCCAGCTCTTGCCTTCATTTGCACTCTTTAATGCCATGTAGAGACCGTAGTCGACAAGCCAGTCCGCTTCCTCTTCCTTGAAGGGGGCGTACTCCGGATCCGGATTCTGCATGAAGCGATCGAAGGCGATCCGAAGGAGCTTGAAGCGGTTATTGTAGAGTGCGCCGTAGTCGACGACCTCAGAGTTGTTGCCGAAGTCGAACGCATTGATTTCATGTACAGAGATCAGCCCGTCCACAACGAGCTGCTCGGGGCTTATGAAGTAGGGATTTCCTGCAAATGTTGAAAAGCTCTGATACGGTGAATCACCGAAACCTGTCGGTCCGAACGGGAGGACCTGCCAGTAGCTCTGGCCGGATTCCTTCAGGAAATCAACAAATTCATAGGCTTCCGCCGAAAAGCATCCGATACCGTACTTGGACGAGATCGATGAGATCGGGCAAAGAATTCCACTTTCACGCATAACTGTTACCATCCTCGTTTTTATTTTTCATCGGGGCTGTGCGTCGCGCACGTCCCGTTTGGTTCTCTTTTGGTGTGTTTCACACTGAGACCGGTTTTGGGCTTCCATATGTGCGAAATTGCACATATCACTGTAACTGTTTTGAGCCCTATTGAGATATATTACACTATTTGTAGTATTCAGTAAAGAAAAACCCTGTGAATTATTGCCAAGCATGACTCAGGGAGGGTTCTTTTACGCGAAAAAATTCACGTAAAAGCAGACGTCCCAATTCACCATCCCGGGCGAGGTGCTCCCGAGCTTCACGAGCACCTATAGACCTTGGTGCGGGCCATAGTTCCGTCGGAGTGAGGCGATCCTTGCAGTTCGATGGCGGGTGCGGGGCCATGGTTCCGTCGGTGCGAGGCGATCATTGCAGTTCAATGGCGGGTGCGGGGCCATAGTTCCGTCGGAGTGAGGCGATCCTTGCAGTTCGATGGCGGGTGCGGGGCATTCATCTTCGTGAGAAAAGCGTTGCAGGTCCGACCGAGAGATCGAAAGATGCGCAGCATCTTGCAAGCTCGCAGGGAAGGACCTGCGCTTTTCGATGAAGATGATGCTTCGCAGCCGCCTATAGATCTCGGCGTGGAGCCATCCTCACAGCAGCAGGGCCAGGTCCACGACCAGCATAGATAAAATGCTGAAGCAGGCCGCATACCCTACGAATTTGCCATAGCCGTGCATTTTGACATCAAGATCGATACCCGCGATCCCCAGAAGCAGCAGCGGCTGAATCGGAAGGAAGTAACGGCTCTGAACTCCGGTGACCGTCCCTCCCGCCATATCGGACGAGATAATGTACAGCGACAGAACAATCAGGACCGCCTCGACCGCAAAAAGAATGAAGCAGGACCTGCGGAAATCCCCAGGTATTTTCTCACTTTTTTTCGCAGGCTTGTCCTCAGTAAAGAAAACCGTGAAGAACGGCAGCACCGTCGTAAACCTTGCAATCGCTGCGACGCCCGCGCTCTCCTGCAGGGACTTGATACTCCCTGTCAGATAGTAGATATTCTTATCGAGCCAGTTCATGATCATTCTGACAACCAGCACTGGGTATTTTCTTACAAATGCAATCTGGCCGTACACGTCAGTCCCGCTCGTCAGCCTCTTATCATTGTAAGTGAACTGGCCGAACAGCCGCACCTGCCACACAGCCTCAAATGCCGCAATCGCCAATATGGCCACAGCCGTCGGTATAAAGCGCTTCATTCCGAACCGCTTTGTAGGTATCAGCAAAATGAGCAGAAGCACCGGCGTATAGACGAAAACTTTCATCGACAGGATAACACCTGCGCAGGCAACGAGGATTGCGCAGTCCGAAAGCGGCACTCTCGGGTGCTTTCCCGGTGCCACAAAATAGTGCTTAAGAATCACTGCGACATAGAGCAGCGAGCAGCCGATGAGCAGCGGATCTGTCGAGAAGCTTCCCGCAAGATAAACGGAGCCGCTTGCAAGACCGACGATAAAAAACACATTTCGATAGCACGGAGCCTTCTTGTAGGCAGCATAGGCAAGACCGATATAAGAAAGAAAATTCGTAAGTCTGCCCATGTAGATCTGAGCAAAGAAAGGCATATGCAGCACACGTGAAATGACCAGACCGACCGCTGCCGGGATATAGCCGACAGGCAGATAATACGACGCGTAGCCGTTCTCATAGAACGTATCCATAGCCCCGTTCACTGAGACTGTCCAGTAATCGATATGTTCAGTCAGAGTCCGAAGGGTCAGCTGATTTTCCGGGTGACGGAGAATCGCGGCAAGGCCGGCGGGGACATAGTCACCGACAAGTCCGGCTTTATTTGTGACCTGCAGTATGTGACCGCGGCTCATCATATAGCATCGGAAAAAATGGGTGGCCTCATCGATCGGCATCGGGAAAGGCGTGAGAAAAATCGTCGGAAGTCCGAGCACGACCGCAAGAGCCAGAAAATCCTCTTCCGCGGAGCCGTCGACAAACGCGACCGCCATGACAGACAGAACAATGACCATGAGCCAGGCCATGAACACGACAATGCTGAAGCCGTGTTCTTTTTCGGCTTTTACCTCTGTTGCCGCCTTTACAGCAGGAGAAGAATCAGTCTGAGACTCCCGTGCGGACGACACACTGCTCTCGTCATCAAAAACATCCCACGCATCGCGGACAGACTCCGTCTCCTCCGGTTTGCTCTCATCGATAAGTTCCTCGCGTATCTGAGCTTCCCTGAGGCGGTCGGTCCGTTGGAAGTTCGTGACGTCATTTGCAAATAGCACAAAAATCCAAAAGATTGCAAGCAGCACGATCATGATCTTCTTGAACTCCATCTTTCGGATCTTATGCACTGTACTCTTCTTAGCCATTCAGTTTCCTCTAATCCACCAGCTTCATGATCTCATCCTGCAGCGCTTTCTTTCTGTCACGCAGTAGCAGCAGCTTGTTGTATTTATAGAAAGAATCACTGCCATACTGTTCAACAAAACGCATGGCAAAATGTCCGCGGGTAAGTTCCGTCAGGAACATGACGATCTCCTGACTCTCACCGTAGACAGAATTCAGAAATGCAAATGCATTCTCCAGATGCATGCCCGTAAGAGACACATTCTCTTTTCTTGATGCTTCGCGGTCTGCAAACCAGACCTTTACCAGCCTGTAATCGCCGGCAGCGTCTCCGCCCGCTTCCCTTGCCAGAAGCCCCGAAAGATCATGCAGTATTCTCGCAGCCGTGCGGCCGGTCCTCTCCTCCTCGCGGGACAACATCTGGGCATTCTTTTTTCTGTCCAGTTCATCCGACAGCGCATCACAGTGATCACGGACCAACGAAAGCACCGACCCGCCTTCAGAATCGGCGGCGATCTCCGAACGGATTTGCTTAAGTATGCCGAAGAGTTCCGTCTGGACCTTCTTCTCCTCATCGCAGGCGGTAAACTCCTGCGTGAGACTGGCGACCAGAAGACCAATGAGGCTCAGTTTCTCATCAAAGCCTGCGTTTTTCAGCATATCTGTATCTTCAGGCATCCGTCCCGCAAGGACATCCGGGATGCGGTAAATGTTCCTGTATTTGTTCCAGAGTTCATAATAGACCGCAAAGTTTCTCGCGATCTCGGGATCCTGCAGGAATGCTCCGATCAGGTTCTCCGTGACAGGTTGTCCGAGCTTCTCATAGACCTTCAGGGAATCCGACAGATCCTCCCAGGATCTCGCGGTGACGAACTTCTTTCCGTCGGCATCGCTCTTCACCTCATAAAAATGCTCCTTGCGGATCTCGAGATAAGCGGGAATCGAGCCGTGGATCGCGTTCCTGTAAGCGTACTCCTTGAAGACCGTGAAGTCATGATCCACATCCAGCTTTTTCACACGGTCCAGCGTGACGATGTCAAAATCTCTGACGGACCGGTTGTACTCCACCGGGTTTCCCGCCGTAACGAGCACGTAGCCGTCCGGCAGCCGGTGCGTTCCGAATGTCTTGTACTGCAGGAACTGGAGCATAGTCGGCGCAAGGGTCTCTGAGACGCAGTTAATCTCATCGAGGAAGAGTATACCTTCGCTGACGCCGGACCTTTCTATCTGTTCATATACGGACGCAATGATCTCGCTCATCGTATATTCCGTCACAGAGTATTCCGTTCCTCCATAACTGCGCTTTGCGATATACGGAAGACCGATGGCGCTCTGGCGTGTGTGATGGGTGATTGTGTAAGATACGAGACCGATTCCCATCTCCTCCGCGATCTGCCGCATGATGGCTGTCTTGCCGACGCCGGGCGGTCCCATGAGAAGAACCGGTCTCTGCCTTTCCCGGGGGATCTCATACGTCCCGTTCTCATCCTGCGCAAGATACGCTCCTATCGTGTATATAATTTCCTGTTTTGCTTCTTTAATGTTCAAGTTATGCTCCTTATTCTCCGAACTGCGCTTCAGTCATTTGCCAGATAGAGACGGACAGCCCACGGGGGCACCGGGCGCTCGCTCATGTCTTCCCGCGGGAAGACGAAAGCCGTCTCGTAGCTTCGGGCAGTCTCCGGATAGATGCCGTAGCCGTCCGTAAAGTAAATGAGACCTCGCAGATACTTAAGCTCACCTCGCGCCTGCAGATCGTCGACGTATGCAAATGCCGGCCGGAAATCCGTTCCGTACCCGCCCAGAACTTCAAATGAATCCAGATACTTCCTCATCTCGTCCGGGTCGTGAATGACGAGGACCTTCTGGACCTTGTCGTCACACTCGATGATGCGCAGATTGATCCTGTGAAAGAAGGTTTCCTGCTCGGCAAGGACCGCGGCAGTCTCCGTGAGGAACCGCTCCACGAGATCTGCCTGGCAGGATGCGGACGTGTCAATGACGATCACAAGCTCTTCAATCTTCCTGGCCTCGCGGTACTCATTCTCCTCGATCAGCGGCATGTTGCCGTACAGCTCCATCCCATAATTATAGAATCCATAATCAAATGAATCAAGGTCGACCCGGGCTTCCTCTCGCACTACCGCGAATCGGCGCAGATAGTCTCTGTAGCTGATCTTCTTCCCTGCCTGCACAGCCAGAATGCGGCGCAGCGTTCCTGTCTCCGAGCTGATCTCCTTCTCGAATGAATCGAGATAGGCAAGCATACGCTCGGCCTTAGTTTTCCACTCCTCCAACGACTGCTCTCCCGGGTCCGTCATCTCATCCGGCGGAGTCTTCTGATTCTTTTTATCTCCATCATCCTTCTGATCCTCAAGTTTTTCCCAAAAAGAGTGGTCATCCATGAGGAACTCGTTTCTCAGTCTGTCCTCCGTATCAAAATCCAGTGGATTCTCGGTGAAATAGCGGTATATCTTTTCAGCCGTCAATACATGTACGGCCTCCGTCAGTCTCTCGTACCACTCCACCCTGAAATCATGGACCGTTCTCGATATGGGAGGACAATTCTCTATCGAATCAATGATGTGCTCGGCGGCCATATCGCAGGACAGATTCCACGTGATCCGATCCTCGATGTCCTCCCGGAACGGGTGCAGCAAAAGACAGTGCATGATCATATGCAGGTAGAGTCTCGGCAGTGACTTCGGATCATTCAGAAACGTCTGGATCAGATACTGCGGATTATAGCGGATAAAGGCTCCGTCGGTCCCCACCGTGAAGGTCGACAGATCCATCTTCCAGCCCAGAAGATCCAGGGCAGCTCCCATATAGTGCATAGACAGATAGAGTTCTGTCCTCGTCTCGTTCAGAATTTTCTCACCGGCCTCCTCGAGGGCGATTCGTGTTTTCATCTTATTTCCTCAAAGGTCATCAAGGTCAAATGTGTCGAAATCCGCGGGCTTCTCTACCCGCCCGTATTCCATCAGTGTCGCGACGAGCTCCGGGTCATGCAGCTCCACCGCGATCGGAATAGCCCTGCTCACATCGCCGGGACCTGCCAGCCCTTCCGACAACATGAACATACATCGCTCCCGCTCGCCCTTCCCCGCAAGCCAGGGAAGGATCTCCCCCGCGTTCTCTGTCAGGTAATTTCTGTACTGCTCCATCGCTTTGTCAGACAGGCTCTCCGGATACATGAGCCTCATGAGCGCAATCTCCACTCCGGTCTGTATGCCGTCATAGGTCGCCCTCACAAACAGCTTCTCGTACTCTCGCGTGTTAATTCCTCCGCGGAGCACGGTCTCCCTGAAGGCCCAGCCCGATCCCTCGGTGAATGTGTGGATAGCTCTTGCAAATGTATCCTCGTCAAACCCTCTCGTATACCTCGGAAAATAGTATCCTTCCGTGTGATCATCATACTCGAGGATCACGCGAAAAGCGTAGTCCACATCTCCGAGCAGATCCCGAAGGACCGTCAGCCGATTCCTCCTCATCCGAATCACAAGCTCGCTCATCTCATCGCAGAAGCGGATCGCGCCGAAGCCCCATCCGTCTATCATGTCGCTCATCGTAATCTTCCTGAGAGACCGGCAGCCGTAGAAAGCGAACGCGCCGACTGACAGGATCGTCCCCGGCAGAATGATTTCCTCCACATTGGGGAGTCTTTCAAATGCGTGCGGGGCGATCATTTGCACCGGAACCCCATCTACACAGGCAGGAAGACGAAGGACCCGCTCTGCATGGAGGCAGCCGGTCAGTTCAATATACGGTTCTTTTTCGTCATGGATCACATACGTAAAATTCATTTTGCGTACCGGTCTCCTATCACACAGTTACATTTTCATCAGATTATCGGCCTGGCCGTTATCATGCCGCCACCATAGATAGCAGGTCCCTGATATCACCGTTCTCATGCGGTCATACATAATGGCAGACCTGCTCTGCGGTTCGACAAAAGCTATTATAACAAAAACATGGCATCTTAGGAACGAAAAAGACAGGTAACAAAAAATACCGCCTCATATGTCAGTGTGTATCAGCAGCACTGTCATATGCGGCGGTATCGATTCATAATTTTTCTCAGTCTCCACGAGCGGTGTCCATGACCGTTATTTTATATCTCCCTCGGCTGTGCCCACGGCCGTTATTCTTTATCTCCGCCGGCTGTGCCCACGGCCGTTATTCCTTATCTCCACCGGCTGTGCCTGCGGCCGTTATTCTTTATCTCCGCCGGCTGTGCCCACGGCCGTTATTCCTTATCTCCACCGGCTGTGCCCGCAGCTGCCCCACTCTCTTTCCGCTTTTTGAGCCAAGGCAGCAGGTAGTCATGATAGAGAAAGCTCAGCACTGCTGCTGTCGGGATCGATAGGAGAATGCCAAGGACGCTGAACATGTTCCCGAGTACAATCGTCGAGGACAGGATCAGAAGACCCGAGACACCGAGCGAACCGGAGAACAGCCTCGGTTTCAGAATATAGCCATCCACCGTCTGCAGCAGCAAACAGAAAATCACGAATCCAAGAGCGCTCATAGGCTTTATCAGGATGAGGATAAAAGCACCGATCGCGCCGCCGACAATCGGTCCGAAATTCGGGATCAGATTCGTCACCCCGACTACGACCGAGATCAGACCGACATAGGGCATCCCGGTAACGGTCATAAAGACCGCATTGGCCGAGCCAATGATCAGAGCGTCCAGAAGACTCTGCACGATATAGTTGATGAGAATATTGTCACAGCGAACAACGAAATCCCTGAAAAGCTTATATCCCGTCTCCGGGAGCACAAGGCTGAACAGCTGCTTGACGCCATTTACGACTCTCTTGCTGTCCATCAGCAGATAGATCGCCAGGATCATCGCTATGACGGTCGACGCGATATTTTTTCCCGAGCTGGCGGCAAAGCCCACGATATTGCCGGCATTTTCCTTAATGAAATTCGTGACGGACGTCAGTGAATTCTGGGAAAACGTCATAAAGCTCTCCTGATCAATGAGGTTATAAAGCGAGCTGTTTTCAATCAGATTCATGAGGGATGTGGCGTAGCCGTCGATATTTGCCGAAAAAAGAACAATGCTGTCAATGAGCTGCGGGAGCAGCGTCCAAATCAAAAGTGTCATTGCGAGCAGCATGACTGCAACGGCAAAAATGACTGAAAGAGCCCATCGGGTCTTGTCGAACACTTTTCCGCGGAACACCTTTGTGCTGAAGAAAATAGCCAGCGGGCTCAGCAGATAGGCGAACACTGCACCCAGAATGACAGCTCTGAAATATCCGACAAAAGTGCCGAGCGCTGAGAGTACGGCAGACAAGTTGTTTAAGATACAATACAAAATGACGCCGATGCACGCTATGACTGCTCCGTTAAACCATGGCTTCTTTGATAGGTTCTTCACAGCTTGCCTCCTGTTCCTCATATCAAAACGAATTCTTGTGACCCATTATAGCAGATATGTTTGTGATCACCATAATTAAATTATCGATTTGGGAAAATGCTGCATGAAAAGAAAAAAAGAGCAGGGCGCTGGGCGCCAGTGGCGCCCGTGTAGCGCCAACCCGCGAGCGGCGCTGCGTGCCAGTGGCACGCGCTTAGCGCCGACCGTAACGGAGTGAAGACTCCGATCCCCGTTCCTAAAAAAGTGAGTAGTATGCGGCAAGCCGCAATACTACCCACCCGGCGTTACCGCCTCCATCTCGCATTTCATGCTCGATGTCGGGCGGTCGCCAAAGTGCCTTCATCTCGTGCAAGCACGAATCAGGCACCTTGGCTTGTCGCCTACGCAAAAAAAAAGCGCGAGACGGTGCTGCGTGCCAGTGGCACGCGTTTAGCACCGACCGGAGCGGAGCGGAGACCGCCGCGTGCCAGTGGCACGCGTTTGGCGCCGACCGGAGCGGAGCGGAGACCGAACCCGCGAGCGGGACCGATCCCCGTTCCTAAAATTGCGCAAAAAAAGAAGCGCGAGACGGGGATCGAACCCGCGACCCCCACCTTGGCAAGGTGGTGCTCCACCGCTGAGCCACACTATCCGTGCGGATATGTCAACAAAAATCTTTCATAAAGTTTGCTTTCGGCTCCTTGGTCCCATACCTTCGTAAGAATGCAGCCCTTCCTACAATATCGGCCGCCTTCATAGCGTGCGGAGCATATCCCGACGTAGTCATTTCCTCGCCAGCACTGTGATCCACGGCTCTTCCCGGTGTCATCTCAGGCAAATGCATAAAGCCCCATTCTGCTAACTTGGCGTGCCCGGAATTCATGCCGGACACTCCAGAAATCTTTTTACTTCTTTGGCAAACCGCTCCGGAAACATCATCACCAGCTCCGCATGAGCCAGGCCTTTGAACTCTCTGAGAACGGTCTGAGGATAGGTCCGACAAACGAATTCGATATCGTGCTCTTTCTCTCTTGCCCGTTTCTCTTCCTCTCCGTACCAGTACTCTATTTTTGTGTTTACCCGAGGAACATCATCCGGCATGGAGTAATTATCCGTGGACCAGAAAACATTATAAATCGTTCTCGGTGAGTAATGCTTCTTATAGAATTTCAGCAGAGCGCGATAATGTTTCTCCGGATCCTCACCTTTTGGCGTCCACCTCTCCGGCGGGCAGGCGAGCTTCATCATCCGAAGGGACCTGGTACCCAGCATGATCATGATCCAGTCCTTGACAGATATCAGTCTGCAGATCAGCTTCGGGTACGGATACGGCGTGATCCCGGCATCGATGATCGCTTTATCGACAGGGATGTCCTCTGTAGCCAGAAAGCGGATCACGGCAGCGCCACCCATGGAAACGCCGTACATCGCGTCTACCCGGTCGATTCTTTGCCTCCTCAGATACTTTGTGGCATCGCCGGCGTATTTTTCCAAAGAAACAAATTCGGTGCCGAGCCCATCATGACCGTCCGCGATAAAGAGATATACATGATAGTCCTTAGCCATCTCCTCGGCAGAAGCCTTGAACACCCACCAGGGTTCGACCGCGCATTGAAACATAACGAACAATTTCGTATGTTCTTTTCCAAACTCATACACTTTCATTTTTTAGTGCCTTTCTCATAACTGCCACTGCACAGGGAATGCGACCGTCAGCCAATACAATCTTCACATCGGGATACCCTGCGTCCAGGAAAAATTGTTTATAACTGTTCACAGTAAACTGCCTCTTAAAATCCGCGCCGGCTTTTCCGACAGCTCCTGCAAACCCGCTTGTTTTTCCCTTGCCGTCTTTATTCATGTAGGTCGGGATGATCAGCACACCGCCGTCTTTGCAGACCCGGTTCATTTCACTCAGCGCTGTCAGCGGGTTGTCCAGCAGATGGATCACGTTTCCGGCTACGACCTTATCGAAACTGCAGTCTGCAAATGGAAGTGCAGTGATGTCAGTCTGAGTATAAGTTATGTTGCGGAAAACACGGCAATTCTTTTCAGCTTTCTTAAGCATCTTCTCAGAGAAGTCCGTTGCTGTAAGCTGTCTGCATTTCGGTGCAATAACGGCGCTCAGAAGCCCTGTTCCGCAGGCACATTCGAGCACAATATCGCAAGGATCAATCAGATTCCTTACGATTTTCTTCAGCTTCTTGTGCGTCCTCCTGTTAATGACATTGACGAAGATATCATATACACCGGCCACTTTATCCCAAAACATCCTGTTACCTCCTCATGAATTCGGATACCATCATCGGCGCAAGAAGCAGGACGATAGGATCATTCTTGTTTCCGTATTCATTGATAAACATAAGCCCTCCTTTTATTAGCATGCGCTAACTTTTAGACAAAAAATTACTTCCTCATATTCTCACCGACATTACCGACGGAAGAAGACTGCTTTGCTTTCACCCCCGGAGTGAGCCGCTTCGGTTTTATTGCATTCTCCGGAACAGCCCAGGCATGTCCAAAGCGTTCGCAGCCCGGTATCCTTCCTTCCAGTATATACTGATTCACCCAACGTACAGAGACGCCCCATTTATCGGCTGTCTGCTGAACTGATAGATATCCTTTCAATCTGCACCTCTCTCTGATATAAAGTCTGCGAATAAACCATGACGAAAAAGCAAGTTAGTATTGCCTAACCTGCTTTTAATTATATTCCGCGATGGGAAGGAAATCAAGAGGGAAACAGCTTACAAAGTACGTGAAGTGAATGGCTGAAGTGAATGAATGCCGAATTGAACAATGATGACCGTCGCCAGTGCTCAGAAAAAAGTGCAACTGACAGGGGTAATTACTCCCTATCAATTACACTTTTATGGTACTATGGGGCTGTCGCAACAGAGGTTGTGGCAACCTTCGCTAATCGATGAAAATCCTGCCTCATGGCCGGATTTTTCTTATTTTTGCTTTGCCTTCGGGAAATTATCTGGTTTAAACCTTGTAATCAAAAAGTCAGCAGTCGATCTTGCAAAATAACACACATGTGCAGTGCTGCATAAGGGTCAAATCAAAGCGCATAGGCAGTCTCACTGATTCGTTTTTTGATAAATCAGCTTAACATGCTATAAAATTTACAGCTAAGAAGCAGTCGCCTTTATTGCGTTTGATGTTCGATGACCGTATGGTTTATTTATATCAGATTCCAGCCTTCAGTCGATAAAAGGTCATTTCACAGCTAGCAACTGCCCTCAAAATCACCCGGGCAGTCATGAAGCGCCGTTTTGACCATAGATGACTGGGAGCCAGCTTTCTTGCATTCAGTGGATGAGAGTTGATTTCACAAAAAGCTACTGCCCTCTATACCACCCGGACAGTCATGAAGCGCCGTTTTGACCATAGATGACTGGGAGCCAGCTTTCTTGCATTCAGTGGATGAGAGTTGATTTCACAAAAAGCTACTGCCTTCTATACCACCCGGGCAGTCATGAAGCGGCGGTTTGAACTTTGATGACCGCCACCTCTCAACAAAAAAGCTGCCGCATAGTGCGACAGCCAAAAAACGCAAAAAAAGAAGCGCGAGATGGGGCGCCGCGTGCCAGTGGCACGCGTTTTACCCGCAGGGCACGTAGGGCGCCGACCGGAGCGGAGCAGGGCGCTGGGCGCCAGTGGCGCCCGTGTAGCGCCAACCCGCGAGCGGGCCCGATCCCCGTTCCTAAAATTGCGCAAAAAAAGAAGCGCGAGACGGGGATCGAACCCGCGACCCCCACCTTGGCAAGGTGGTGCTCCACCGCTGAGCCAGACATGTGTCAAACGTCTTTCTAAAGTTTTTCGATTTGTCCTTATTTTTTGTATTGTATATACAGATTTACAAATTTAACGACTTCTCGCCCGATCACTCCGCCTTTATCAGGGCTGACAGGACATACTGGCTGCTCCTGAAATTCTTCTGGCTGATATTCTCAAGACGGATCAGGTCGACGTCGAGCCACTGCTCCTCCGCCGTCACGAGGACATGGGCGAACAGACACCCGAAACTGAACTCATCCCACTTGCCGAACCGGTCAATATCCCGCTTCTTGGAGAAGAAATGAATCCTGCTCTTCATGATCACGAACCGCCACGGCTGTGAATTCATTGCAGAAGGAGCAAGGCGTGCGGCCTCCATGACATCCTGTGTCCATTGGCGCGGCTCCTCCTTGAAAATACACAGCTCGTGCATAGGTATTCTCTTCGCTTCGGTCGCGCGGCGCGTCAGCGCGCCGGCACTCTTTCCGAATGCCATGACAATGACAGGTTCAAGGTCATCGCGTTTCTGTCTGTAGCTTACACCTCCGAGGAAACAGCTACCGAGCCCCAGCGTAAGCATGTAGAGGCTGAGCTGCTCCATAATACAGCCCGCATTCATCATAAAGCGGTCTTTCTTCTCGGAATATATAGTCAAATAATACGGCGCACGCACTCCGAAAAATCCTTTTGGCGCATGCTTTCCATCTGTGTTGTCGGTAATGCCGATTTCTGTCCGAATACCCGGAAACAACGAGGGCGCCTCCTCATAAAATGCGCCGATCGCGGCAAGCTTGGAAGCTTCCACCGGCTCCATCAGATATTTCCGTGTCGATTTTCTCTGGAAAATAGCTTCATATAGATTCATGCGAATAAGTTTACCGCAAGTTTTGGCGAATTTCAACCTAACATTTGCATTTTGGTCATTTCTACCATTTCTTCATCGGATTAACGGGGTAAAGTGCAGATTTTTATTTGACATCAGAATTCTGAGGACTATAATGGTAAATGTTTATATTTATTGTTTAATTAATCCGCTCTCACAATTCTCTGCGGATATTAAAGCAAAACTATTTTATGAAAAATTGATGGGAGGTAGACAATGGCAAAGCAGAATATTGACTGGGGCAGTCTCGGCTTCGGTTACATTGCTACAGACAAGCGTTATGTTTCAAACTTCAAGAATGGTGCATGGGATGAAGGCGGTCTCATCGACGATCCGATGGTACAGATCACCGAGTGCGCAGGCGTTCTCCAGTATTCCCAGTCCGTATTCGAAGGACTGAAGGCATATGAGACAGAGGACGGCCACATCGTATGCTTCCGCCCGGACCTCAACGCATCCCGCATGGCTGACTCCGCAAGACGCCTTGAGATGCCGCCGTTCCCGGAAGACCGCTTCGTGGAAGCAGTCAAAGAAGTTGTAGCTGCAAATGAATCCTGGGTCCCGCCCTACGGCTCCGGCGCTACACTGTATCTTCGCCCGTATATGTTCGGTTCTGACGCTGTCATCGGCGTCAAGCCTTCAAATGAATATCAGTTCCGTATCTTCTGCACACCGGTTGGCCCGTACTTCAAGGGCGGCGCAAAGCCGATCACGATCAAGATCGCTGACTTCGACCGTGCAGCACCACGCGGAACAGGCCACATCAAGGCTGGTCTTAACTACGCTATGAGCCTTCATGCAATCGTTCAGGCACACAATCAGGGATTTGCCGAGAACCTGTATCCGGATTCAAAGACACGCACAAAGGTCGAGGAGACCGGCGGCGCCAACATCATCTTCATCAAGGGCAAAAAGTTCGTCACAGTAGGTTCCCCGACGATCCTTCCGTCCATCACAAGACGCTCTCTTGAGTATGTTGCAGAGCATTATCTCGGCCTCGAAGTCGAGGAGCGCGATGTTCCGCTCACAGAGCTCGGCGAGTTCGATGAGTGCGGTCTCTGTGGCACAGCTGCAGTCATCTCCCCGGTCGGCAAGATCGTGGACGGCGACAAAGTCATCGCATTCCCGTCCGGCATGGAGAAAATGGGCCCGACGATCCAGAAGCTGTACGATACACTTACAGGCATCCAGATGGGCCGCATCGAGGCACCGGAAGGCTGGATCTGCAGAATCAAATAATAAAAATGCATTTTTTAAGGGATTGCCGAATCGGCAATCCCTTTTTTTACGAAAACTATCACTGCATCGGATTCATAGATGTTATAAGTCCTCTGACCTCGGCAAGATCATTGATATCCTCCTGCGTCAGCTTCAGATTATAATGGAACGTCTTGCCGTTCGGGTCCGTCACCTTGATATCAATGATGGTGCCCTCTCCGATTGCCTGTGCCCGTACCGTTCGAAAGAACGGGACAAGCTTCGGATGAGCCGCGCAGAACCGATCCCAGATGCCCTTAATTTTAAACATATCCATTGGATTTACTGCCATACATTTCTCCTTCGTTTACTTGCCGTTCCGAAACAGGCGGATCTTCTCCAGCGCCTGCACCTTCATCGAGTACACTTCATACTGAATGATCTCCGGCATCTGATTGAAGCCGCTGTTGATTGCAAATATAGCCCCCTGGCCGCCCGCGATATTCAGATCCGTGAAAATGTTGATCTTGCTGATCCCATTGTCAATCGCTTTCCTGAAATGATTCTCCGAGAGTCCGGATCCTCCGTGCAGGGTGAGCGGCAGCTGTGTCGCCTCGGAAATTGCCCGGATCCTGTCGAAATCGACTTTCGGTGTGAACGTATACTGACCCTGGGCAGTGCCGACGGCAATCGCAAGCGCGTCAACTCCCGTCATCTCTACATAGCGCTTTGCCTGGTCCGGCGTCGTGTGGTAATCCTTCTTCTCCTCCTCGGAGAGATTAATTGCCTCGGGCACATGTCCGAGCTCAGCCTCCACACTCGCACCGTAGGCATGCGCTACCCGCACCAGCTCCGCCACCTTCTCCGCATTCTCCTCCATGGAGAGCTCAGAGCAGTCATAATTCACGGATGTAAACCCCAGCTTCATGGCTTCAATGCATTTTTCAAATGTTCTTCCCCTGTCAAAATGGACAGCCACATCTACCCTGGCTTTTTTTGCCATTGCGACTGAAAACGCCGCAAATTCGTCGATTGGGCATATATCAAGCTGCCTCTCTTCTATTCCAAGGATGACCGGCGCACCGGCCTCCTCCGCAGCCCTTATGACCGCGCGGGCCATCTCCACATTCAGTGTGTTGAAGTGCCCGACTGCATAGTGCTGCTCTCTGGCAGGTTCAAGTATCTCCTTCAGGTTTACCAGCATAAAAGCACCTCCTTTTGTCTTCATTCTGCACCTGTCAATATTTATAAGGTAATTATAGCATGAATTCAGACAATTATACAGAAGAATTCAAGGCACGTATGCGGTACTTAGCGCGGGATTCGAGGCGGTTCCGGCTGAAATAAAGCAGCTGCCACATCCGTCGGTGCCGCCACTTCATATAACGGACAATTAAAATCAAGTCCGCAGGATAAGTGGTGCAGCGTCAAATGCAGCAGCCGCATATATTTTGATAATACGATTTAATTAATGATGGAACAGACGGATACCTGTGAAGGCCATAGCCATGCCGTACTTATCGCAGCACTCGATGACAGCGTCGTCTCTGATCGATCCGCCCGGCTCGGCGATGTACTTGACGCCGCTCTTCTTCGCGCGCTCGATGTTATCGGAGAACGGGAAGAAAGCGTCGGATCCGAGAGCGATATCATGAGCCTGATCGAGCCATGCGCGCTTCTCTTCCGGTGTGAAGACTTCCGGCTTCACCTTGAAGATCTTCTGCCATGCGCCGTCAGCCAGAACATCCATATACTCCTCACCGATGTAAACGTCGATCGCGTTGTCGCGGTCAGCACGGCGAATATCGTCGACGAACGGAAGCTCGAGTACCTTCGGGCACTGGCGGAGCAGCCAGTTGTCAGCCTTGTTGCCTGCGAGACGTACGCAGTGGACGCGGGACTGCTGTCCTGCACCGACACCGATCGCCTGACCGTCATATGCGTAGCATACAGAGTTGGACTGTGTATACTTCAGAGTGATCAGGGAGATCACAAGGTCACGCTTTGCGGATTCCGGGAGATCTTTGTTGGCGGTGACTACATTTGCAAGAATGTCATTGTTGATGACCAGCTCGTTGCGTCCCTGCTCAAATGTGATACCGAAAACATCCTTGTGCTCAAGCGGTTCCGGTACATATTCCGGATCAATCTTGATTACGTTGTAGTTTCCGTTCCTCTTGGAGCGGAGGATCTCAAGAGCTTCCTCTGTATAGCCGGGAGCGATGACGCCGTCGGAGACCTCACGCTTGATGATCTTTGCTGTGGAAGCATCACATACGTCGGACAGAGAGATGAAATCGCCGAAGGAACTCATACGGTCAGCGCCGCGTGCTCTTGCGTACGCGCATGCGAGCGGGGAGAGCTCTTCCATATCATCTACAAAGTAAATCTTCTTCAGGACATCGCTGAGCGGAAGGCCTACAGCTGCGCCTGCCGGGGAAACGTGCTTGAAGGATGTTGCTGCCGGAAGACCTGTCGCCGCCTTGAGGTCGCGGACCAGCTGCCAGCCGTTGAGGGCATCCATGAAATTGATGTAGCCCGGGCGGCCGCTCAGAACTTCGATCGGAAGATCGGAGCCATTATTTACAAAAATCTTAGACGGTTTCTGGTTCGGGTTGCATCCATATTTCAGTTCTAATTCTTTCATTGCCAATTGTTCTCCTTATTACTGATTCTTGTTGACGATCTTTGTCTCGTACTTGCCGGTTGCGATGTCGATGTAGCGGACGAACAGAGAGACCTTGTTGTCCTCGTTGAGGTTGGTCCAGATGATGTCTGTCAGCTCATCAATGTCGTTCGGAAGCTCTACCGGGATCGGCTCGCCCTCGAAGCTCGGGATCGGGCTGCCGTCATCGATGTAAGTGCTGATGAAATGTCCCTGACCTGCCAGAGCCGGTGAGTAGCTGTATGTGAAACGGTGATCGCTGTCCGGATTTCCGTCCGCGCTCTTTAAGATTGAAAGAGCATAATTGAAGGAACCGTCCTTTAAGCGGATAACACCAGAGATTCTCGGCGTCCAGTTCGGACCGTCCGGCTCATATCTGCGTGTCCGAAGACTCTGTTCAAATGTGAACTGCTTGTCCATGCCCTCATAGATCGTGTCGGTCTGATCGCCGTTAGAAACGATCGTCTTCGATCCGAGAACTCTGACCGGTGCGTAGATGATGAGACTCGGGTCTTCCATCTTAGATTCGTCAAATGCCTGCGTGCGGATTCCCTCTCCGTCTGCCACGAAGATACGGTTGCGGGAGTTGGCGCTCCTGCCCATGATAAAGTAGGCAGCTACTGCGCTTTTACCGTCAGCGCTCCTGCCGAGCACGATGCCGCGACCGGGATATGTCTTTGACGCCAGAAGCTCTCCAAGATTCTGAATTTTCATGGTTTTAATTCCTCCTCTAAAACCCTGTGTAGATCCTTTAAGGCAGACAATCTGCCCGATGGATCAGCATAACACTTCGGAGATTCTTTCAACTCATATGCGGGTACTCCTCACAGAGTTGAGCCTCCGGCGGATCAACTTCCACCGGAGATAAATGTCCTCTATTGGTCGAATACAATATAGCGTAAAAATTCCGATTCGGCAAGCTTGAGCTTCATAATCCGACAATCTTTGGAAGAATCCAATAAAAATGGATTTTTAATGCCGCCGACCAATGTTTATTATCCTAAATAATATCGGCGGGAATGGAGCTTCTGTAAAATTAGATAAATCAAATGATTCAGATACTCTGTACTTATGTACATATACAATTTTTGTTAATTCCGTATAATAGTATCATTCGTATGATATCGAATTATTGAATTATCAGTATGTCATCGGGGTTTTTCAATGAGCAACACGGGCGACGAGATGCTGCTCTATCTCGCCAAGAATATCAATGGATTTCTTAGTGCCAACAATTGCACTGAGGCAGAAGCAGCACGCGGGGCAGGGCTTAATCTTACGACTATTAATAACTGGGTCTGTAAGAAAGCCTACCCCAGATGGAAAAATCTAATAAAGCTTGCCGACTATTTCGGCTGCCCGATCTACGAACTCATCGAGGATCCTGAGAGAAGGGATAAGAGTCAGCGGTTCCTCACACAGGGGCAGCGCTCACTGCTGGCGGCGGATCAGGAATCGCCGGAAATCCACAATTTGTTTATGGAAATCTGCAAAATCGGAAACGAGCAGGATGAAGAGACCCTTATAAGGCTGCTCGAATATATCAGAGCTTTGAACCAGAACAAAGAATAAAAACTGTGCCGAAAGAGACCTTTTAGAACCTCACGGGGAAGTTTTCCGTGCCGTTTTAAACGGGTCAGAAAAAGGGGCTGTCTAATGCGACAGCCCCTTTATACCACAATCACACACAGATACCCGATCTGTTATTTCTGCGGCTTTACACTCACCTCGCCGCTGCTCACATTCTCATATGAGCCGTCCTCATAGCGGATCCGCAGACTGAAATCATCATTCACGGCTTCACAGAATCCGTGTTTCGCAAATTCCCCGGTATGGCGCGCGTCCGTCACCAGGACGTCCCGCCCTGTGCTTATGCACATTTCCCGGTATGCCTTAAGATAATCCTCCCTGCCCGAAGGCCACGCCTTGCGCAGATTGTCCATCTCCTCGATCATGCAGGCTGCAAGTCTGGCTCTCTGAACAGGATGACCTGCTGCCATCGCGATCGACCCCGCAATCCCGCGAAGTTCCTCCGGGAAGTCCGAGGGTTTCTGGTTGACATTCACTCCTATTCCCGCCACGACATACTGAATCGTACCGGTCTCACTCTCAACGGACATCTCTGTCAGAATACCGCAGATCTTGCGACCTCCCATCAGAAGATCATTGACCCATTTGATATCCGGCCTCATCCCGGTCGCGCGCTCCACTGCCTTCGCTATTGCCACCGCTGTCCACGTAGTAATCTGAACAATCTCGGCAGGCTTGCAGGTAGGCCGAAGGAGGACAGAGAAATAGATCCCCGTATCCTTAGGGGAATGAAAAGAACGGCCGAGACGTCCGCGCCCGGCAGACTGCTCATTTGCAATAACGGTCAGACCATCCGGCGCTCCGTTCATGGCGAGTTCCGCTGCACGCCGGTTCGTAGAGTCCGTCGTCTGAAGGACCTGCACTGTCTGCATGCGCTCCGGACCGAGATAGCTCATAATGTCTGCGGACGTCAGTCTGTCCGGGCTGCTGACAAGTAAGTAGCCCTTATTCGTCGTCGAGGCAATCTCATACCCCTCTTTTCTGAGGGTCTTCACCGCCGTATTGACCGCCGCGCGAGTCACTCCCAGCTGGCTGCTGATTTTTTCGCCGGACACATAGCCCTCCGAATTTTTTAATATTGAGTAAACTTCGTCTTTCGTCATGCTCTGCTCCGTTTTTATCGATCTTATGATCTCCTGCAGTCCATGTCGATACTGCTTTGTGCAAGTCATGCGCAGGAGGCAGGAAATACAAGTCTCGCCGGTAAGACAGTATCATTCCCTCACTGTAATAATATAGCCGGCAATATTATCACCCGAGACACGGTAATCGCCGCTCGGCTTCGGGATAGAAGTCTCTGTCGTGTACCATACGGAATAGGTTCCTTCAGATGTGCTGACAGTCAGCGGATTTCCCGCACCGGTCTGTGTTCTCAGGTATTCCAGATACTCCTCAAGACACAGATTATTCTGCTTCATATAGACTGCGTGCGGCAGACCTACATAACGGAAATGCCACTTTTCGTTGCTTATGCCCGTGATGCTCACCTTATCCTCGGCATAGCGGCGTATAAATCCGTACTCACTGCTGTGCTCGTCCATCCAGACCGCATTCTGGCTCTCAGAGAAACTTCCCTGTGAACCGTCAGAGTAGAATATGCCGATGTCGACCGCAAGTCCGGTGTGATGCTCACTGTAGCCCGGAGTCGCGACATAAGCTCTCGCGTAGTCCTCACCGCTCTGTTCCGCAGTCGTATCCCAGACATTCTGCTGGTATTCGTAGGAGCGGTAGGCTGATGTTATTCCTGTCTCACTCGTGCCCATAGCCGCGTCGCAGGCAGATATCATCTGATCGAGCGATGGCAGCATGCGCCCGGCAACTTCATAATCCGTCTTTTCGACCTGATAATAAAAGCTCTGAGAATTGCGGATATTTACAAGATCGATCGTGCTCTCGTTGGCCTCAAAATCATAGGCATAGCTGCTGTTCACGAGAATGAGGTCGCCTGTGTGGATCATATTCTCCGTCAGAGAGATCATTTCCGGGGTAGGTGTGGCATCAGGTTCCGCCTCTCCCACCTGCTCTTCAGGGTCTGTCCGGACCTCCGCGCTCTGGGATACTGTGTCAGCACCTTCACTCCCGGCAGTGCCATTTCCGACAGATCCCAGGAATGTCCTGCCGAGAAGAACAAGACACAGCAATGCCAGGACAAGAATACAGACAGTCAGCAGCTGCTGTGGAAATCTGCTTCTTTTCCTTCTTTTCTTTCTTCTTCTGTTGACCGATGTGTTATTTCTTTTTTTCTCACTCATAATCACATGCGGAGGGTATCAGTCCGCAGTCTATCCGCGCTGCCGGCAAGGTGCTTTCGCTCCGGGCGCGGAAATCCCTGATATGAAATAGCTGCAGCCGTGACAAGTCACCCACTGCAGCTGGATTGGCAGCCCATCACCCTGCAAGGCAGAGCCGCTCATATTATTCGGTTACGATAAACGGTTCGAGATCCTGTGCGATCTCATCACTGTCATCCGTATGGACAACACATGTAATCTTGTCCTCAAGGTCGAGGCTCAGCACTCCCATGATGGATTTCGCATCGGTGATATACCGGCCTGTGACCAGATCAACATCAAAAGTATACGCGTTGACCGCTGTGACAAAGTTTTTCACATCTTTGATATCGTTCAGCTTGATAGTAAACTGTTTCATACTCTTCCCCTTTATCGTTAGTAAGGTCTCTCATGGACCCGGCGCGGAATCCGGGCCGGTGACAGCTTGAAAATTCCGGACCGTATCCGCTGCGCAGAACATCATATACCATTTTCAACGATTCGTCAAAGAATGTTTAGTTTTCGCAGAACTTTCTCTGCAGTCTCCGCTTCATGTCGGCCAGGATAGTCGGATCCTCGATCTGCATGTAGATGAGTCGTTTTTCCGAGCCCTTCACAATGACATACGGTGGTTTTGACGCGTCGAAAGCGGAATAGTCTGTGACGGTATAGCCTGTCTGGTACGCAGCAAGAGCCGGATTGCCGTACAGAGCGACGCAGTCGACGTCCTGCAGATTAAAGGCTTCTTTCTTTTTTCTCTTCTGCATTGAGTATATAACGTCAACATCGAACTCACCGTTCACATAGGAATATTCATACTCGACATTAAAACGCGGAAAAATAAAGTAACAGGCGATTGCCAGAGCAAGCGCTAAATAAACCAGGATTCCATTCACAAACCACCCTCCGAGGGCGAACACAACGACAAGCGCGGTCAGAGCGTATTTGAGGAACTGTTCACTCGGCTTTTTCTTGCGCTTCACGAGCTGCTCTGCAAATATTTCTCCCATAAGTATTCCTCCTTGCAACATATTGTGAAACAATTTTACTACAATTTTAAGTAAATTAAAAGAGGGCCGTCATACGACAGCCCCCTATATGCAAATATCTTTTTTATTTTTACATCATGCCCATTCCCGGGTTTGCCGGCATCGGCGGCTGCGGCTCCTTGATCTGAGCGACAGCGGACTCTGTTGTCAGCAGTGTTGCAGCTACGGAGTTAGCATTCTGCAGAGCGGATCTTGTGACCTTGACCGGATCAAGGATACCTGCGTCTACCATGTTGACATACTCACCTGTCAGCGCGTTGTAGCCGATTCCCTCGCCTGCTTCGCGAACCTTATTGACGATGACTGCGCCCTCTTCGCCTGCATTTTCAGCGATGCGGTACAGCGGTGCGGAAAGTGCTCTCTGGATGATCTGAGCACCTGTCTTCTCATCGCCTTCGAGACCTGCGATCAGCTCGGACAGCTCGTCAGCAGCATAGATATAAGCTGTGCCACCGCCTGCGATGATGCCTTCCTCGACTGCAGCGCGTGTAGCGTTCAGAGCATCTTCCATACGATACTTCTTATCTTTCATCTCAGTCTCTGTCGGAGCACCGACGCGGATAACCGCAACGCCGCCTGCGAGCTTAGCCAGTCTCTCCTGAAGCTTCTCGCGGTCGAAGTCAGACTTTGTCTCAGCGATCTGAGCCTTGATCTGGCCAACACGCTCTGCAATAGCTGCCGGATCGCCCATGCCGTCGACGATGATCGTGTTGTCCTTTGTGACCTTGACGGATTTAGCACGGCCGAGCTGAGCCATTGTTACATCCTTGAGCTCGATGCCGAGTTCGTCGGAAACTACCTCGCCGCCTGTCAGGATGGCGATGTCGCGAAGCATGTCTTTTCTTCTGTCGCCATAGCCCGGAGACTTGACAGCGACAACATTGAATGTGCCGCGCAGCTTGTTGACGATAAGAGTCGTCAGAGCTTCGCCTTCGATATCCTCAGCGATGATGAGAAGCTGAGCACCGCTCTTTACGATCTGCTCGAGTACCGGAAGGAGATCCTGAATGTTGCTGATCTTCTTGTCTACGATGAGAACGAACGGATCCTCAAGGTTGGCTTCCATCTTCTCCATATCGGAGCACATGTAAGCGGAAATGTATCCGCGGTCGAACTGCATACCTTCAACAAGGTCGAGCTCTGTGAGCATTGTCTTGGATTCTTCGATTGTGATAACGCCGTCCTTGGAGACCTTCTCCATTGCGTCAGCGATCATATCACCTACTTCGTCATCGCCGGAAGAAACAGCAGCAACGCGGGCGATCTGAGCCTTGCCGGATACCGGCTTGCTCATACGAGCGAGTGTCTCGACTGCAGCGTCGGTAGCCTTCTTCATACCTCTGCGCATAACAATCGGGTTAGCGCCTGCAGCCAGGTTGCGCATTCCTTCGCCTACCATAGCCTGTGCAAGGACAGTAGCTGTTGTTGTGCCGTCGCCGGCAACATCGTTTGTCTTGGAAGCAACTTCCTTGATGAGCTGTGCGCCCATGTTCTCGAAGCCGTCTTCAAGATCGATCTCTTTCGCGATTGTAACACCGTCGTTCGTGATTGTCGGGCCGCCGTAGCTCTTGTCAAGGACAACATTTCTGCCCTTCGGGCCGAGAGTGACGCGGACAACATTTGCAAGCTTATCTACACCGGCCTGCAGTGCTTCTCTGGCTTCTACGCCGTACTTAATATCTTTTGCCATGATTTAGTCCTCCTCTACAACTGCCAGAATATCGTTCTGACGTACTACAATATATTCTTCCTCGCCGAGCTTGACTTCTGTGCCGGCGTACTTGGAATAAATGACCTTCTGACCGACTGCGACATTCATCTCGACCTTCTCGCCGTCGACGATTCCGCCCGGGCCAACAGCGATGACTTCTGCCTGCTGCGGCTTCTCTTTAGCCTGGCTTGTCAGGATGATACCGGATGCTGTTGTCTCCTCAGCTTCAATCTGCTTAAGAACGACTCTGTCGCTAAGTGGTACTAATTTCATAACGTTGCCTCCTCGTAATTGAATTCTGATTTACTGACCTGCACCGGGGACGCGGTTCTTCGAACCCGTCCGGCTGATCTCCTTATATGTAACTTCAGGTGTAGTCAGCTTTCTTATTAGCACTCAATTATATGGAGTGCTAACATCTATATGGTAATATACTCTCCGCTTCGTATAATGTCAACCATTTTTTTCAATTTATGCGTTGAGAGCGAATCAGGGTCCATGGGCATCTTTCCGGCGCATTGGTAGGCGGCTGCAGTTCGGACAGGCTGTAACGATACTTCGGAAACCGGCACACGCATCATCTTCATCGAAAAACGCAGGTCCTTCCCTCCGACCTTGCGTAGGCGACAAGCCAAGGTGCCTGATTCGTGCTCGCACGAAAGGAAGGCACTTTGGCGACCGCCCGACATCGAGCGTGAAACGCGAGATGCAGGCGGCTCACCGCCTACGCGATCTCTCAGTCGGACCAGCAATGTTTTTCTCACGAAGATGAATGCTTGCGCCGGAAACGCATTACTAAAGCAGCCTGTCCGAACTGCATCAAGTACACGACGCGCCGGAAAGCTGAGTATAGACCCTGATTCGCACCCGAGTCCATCATCGCGTGACTATTCAAGAACGCCACTTTGCGCGTGTATCTCACGACCAAAGTCACGAATATTGCGCGATGAAGAATAAAAACTTCCCACTCTGACACATTATTGTCAGTAAGCGGGAAGTTATATTCCATTTATTAATTGCTCATGTACCCTGCGATATTACTGCTGCTCACGCCTCAGCTTTATATCCTCGAGCTCCTCGAATATGTAATCGTTGAGGACCTTGATGTAGGTGCCCTTCATGCCGGAAGAACGAGACTCGATGATCCCCGCGCTCTCGAACTTGCGAAGCGCATTCACGATGACCGAGCGTGTAATACCGACTCTGTCGGCGATCTTGCTGGCTACAAGAATTCCCTCGCGGCCGCTCAGCTCATCAAAGATGTGAATGATGGCTTCAAGCTCGGAGAAGGAAAGCGTTGAGAACGCACTCTTTACGACCTGTTTCTTGCGGGCTTCTTCAGCGTTCTCCTCATCGACTGAACGCATCATCTCAAGTCCGACGACTGTCGTTCCATACTCGCTGACAATAATGTCCTCGATGTCGAACGGCTCTCCTGCGCGGTAGCAGAACACTGTTCCCAGTCTCTCACCGGCTATATCGATCGGGTTGATGATGGCTACATATTTACTTATATCCGGGCTCTCAAAACCGAGCGTCGTCAGATTGACGTTCTCCTTCGTGGAAAGGACGCCGAGGAATCTCTCGTTGAGAAGCGGATCAATGAATTCTCCGACTGTTCCGGAAAGAAGCTCATCGATTTCGGGAACACCATCGCTCCGACCTACGCCGAGGACTTTTCCCTTCTTGCTGATTACCAAAATATTAGATTTAAGTGTTCCGACCATGACTTTGCAGATGTCATTGAAAACCACTTTGGAACTACTCGTATTATGCAGCAGCTTGTTGATCTTTCTGGTCTTATCCAGCAGCTGAACGCTCATATGCAACATCTCCCTTCCTGAAAGCCTTTACAGGCTGAAAAATACTTACACTTTAGGCAAATGCATTCATTCGGACACAATTCCGCCCTAAAATCATTCCTTTAATGATATTAACATAAAATTATCTACAAATCAACAATTGTTCATTTGTTTTCTGATAATTCTAACTACTTACAATTTTTTAACATAGTCGGGCAGGATTTTCGTAAATGTTGCACAAAAGATTTCACAAAAAAGCTTATAATGACACGATATCTTACTTCGGCGCGTCCTCACGATAACCGCAGGCTTCGTTCGCGCACACAAGCTTATTGCCCCTCTCCGTCATGTAGCTGCCGCATTTGGGACAACGCTTCTCCACCGGTTTTGACCAGGACATGAATGTGCACTCCGGGCTGTTCTCACAGCCGAAATATCGTCTGCCCTTGCGGGTCCTCTTCAGAATAAGTTCGCCTCCGCACTCCGGACACTTCACGCCGACTTTCTCGAAGAACGGCTTTGTATTGCGGCATTCCGGAAAGCCCGGGCATGCCAGGAATTTTCCGTGAGGACCGTACTTGATGACCATATTGCGTCCGCAGTTCTCACAGATGACATCGCTGACCTCATCCTCGATCTTGACTTTCTCCAGTTCCCCTTCTGCCTTTTTGACAGCCTCGTCAAGATCCGGATAGAAATTGCGGACAATTGTCTTCCACTCGACCAGGCCATCAGCCACACCGTCCAGGAGCATCTCGAGATTGGCTGTGAAATTCACATCGACGATCTGCGGAAATTCCCTGCACATAATGCTGTTGACGACGTCACCCAGCTCAGTGATATATAAGTTCTTCTGCTCTTTCGTGATATAGCGCCTTGCCAGAATCGTTGATATCGTCGGCGCATAGGTGCTGGGACGTCCGATGCCCAGTTCCTCCAGCGCTCTGACCAGCGATGCCTCCGTGTAGTGGGCAGGCGGCTGAGTAAAGTGCTGCTCAGGAACAAGTCTGCCAAGGCTCAGCTCTGTGTCTTTGGTAATGCTGCGCGCAAGTGTAAGGCTGCCGGTCTTCTCTTCCTCGTCCGTAGTGTATACATCCATAAAGCCTGCTTTTTTGATCTTGGAAGCAGAAACGTTGAAATAATACTCTCCGGCCCGGATCTTTACCGAAACGGTATCATAGACAGCATTGGCCATGCGGCTGGCCGCAAATCTTCTCCAGATCAGCTGATACAGTCTGAACTGGTCTCTGGACAGCGAAGCCTTGATTCTCACCGGCGTCCGGGTTATATCCGTCGGTCGGATGGCTTCATGGGCATCCTGCGCATTGCGGCTCTGATTTTCACTGTGGGCATGACCTACCGCGTCCTCCCCGTACTCCGCCGCAATATATCTTCTTGCCGCGGCATCCGCTTCGTCAGCGATTCGTGTCGAATCTGTACGCAGATAAGTGATTACGCCGACCGTGCCTTCACCGGCAATGTCAACACCCTCGTAGAGTTGCTGGGCAATACGCATTGTCTTCGATGTAGAGAAATTCAGTGTCTTTGCGGCTTCCTGCTGAAGTGTGCTGGTCGTAAAGGGAAGCGGCGGCTTCTTGGACCTCTCGCTCGTCTTTATATCAGCCACCTCATACTTCACTCCCTCAAGGGCTGCCAGAATGCCGTCCAGCTGTTCTTTCGACTCGATATTGATCCGCTTATCTCCGCCGTAGAAATGGGCGACCAATGGCTTTTTTTCTCCCGCAATCGCCAGTTCCGCGTCAAGAGTCCAGTATTCGGACGGAATAAATGCTCCGATTTCAGCTTCCCGGTCCGCGATGATCCTAAGGGCAACTGACTGAACACGTCCTGCCGACAAGCCGCGCTTAACTTTTGCCCAGAGGAGCGGCGAGATTTCATAGCCAACCATGCGGTCGAGCACACGGCGGCACTGCTGCGCGTCGACAAGATTCATATCGATGTCCCGCGGCGATTTCAGCGAAGCCTTTACGGCATTCTTGGTAATTTCATTAAATGTGATGCGACGAACTTTCTTCTCATCCAGCTTCAGAGCTGAGATAAGATGCCATGAAATCGCCTCACCTTCACGGTCCGGGTCAGTCGCCAAATAGATATGCGACGCGCCTTTTGCGGACTTGCGCAGCTTTGCCAAAAGCTCGCCCTTGCCGCGGATCGTGATGTACTTCGGTTCAAAATCATTTTCGATGTCGATGCCCATCTGGCTCTTGGGCAGGTCACGTACATGTCCCATGGACGCAGCGACCTCATAATTCGAACCGAGGAATTTTTTAATCGTCTTCACCTTGGCGGGTGACTCGACGATGACCAGATTCTTAGCCAAAACAAAACCTCCTGATGCGGAGAACAAAGTCCCCGTATTCTGACAGTTTCAAACTATACAATAAATTAATTTTCCTTGCAAGCCCTATTTTGCGCCCTTGATTTTTTTCAATTTCAGCGTAAGCGCTTAAGGTTCGGTTGATTTACGGAAACAGACAGTACATATTCTTTTCCCTCTGATGCCTTACGCGCAGCGTAACAGCAGAGTGCCACGTCCATAGAAACTGCCGCACTGCACGGGGCGTAGTTTCATGATACGTGCGAAAACATCTTGCTGAAGCTTAGCCCAAAAGCTATAATAATCTCATCCGGGGCGTTCTGCCCGCTTACTTTTCCCTATTTTTAATCGCATAATGCAGAAAGGACTTACTATGTTCACCAGGATCATGTCCGCTGCCATCGTCGGGATGGATGTCATTCCCGTGCAGGTCGAGGCCGATGTCAGCGATGGACTGCCTCATTTTACCATGGTCGGTTTCGTATCAAGTCAGGTGAAAGAAGCCGGCGACCGTGTGCGCACTGCGCTCAAAAACATCGGATCCGCTCTCCCGCCGAAGCGTATCACAATCAATCTATCTCCGGCGGATGTGCCTAAGAGCGGCTCGGGGTTCGATCTCCCAGTCGCCCTCGGCATGCTCGCTGCCATGGAGATTTTTTCTCCAGAAAGTCTCACCGGTATCATGGCTGTCGGCGAGCTCAGTCTGAGCGGTGAGATCAATCCCGTTGCCGGTATTCTGCCGTCGGCCATGAAAGCCAGGGAGATCGGAGTCAGCACCATGCTCGTCCCAAGGGCCAATCTCGGAGAGGCACGGCTCGTTGACGGCCTTACTGTTATCGGCTGTGCTTCCCTCCCCGAGGTCATTGATTTTCTTCGGGACGGAGTCCGGCCGGAAGACCGACTATCCCGAGAGGAACAGGAGATCAATTCTTATACCGTGGATTTTTCGGAAATACGCGGACAGGACGGAGTCAAGCGCGCGGCTGCCATCTCCGCTGCAGGTTTCCACAATCTTCTCATGATCGGTCCTCCGGGTTCCGGCAAGACAATGATAGCAAAGCGAATTCCGACGATCATGCCGCCCCTGACCCGGGACGAGAGCCTGGATATCACGAAAATCTACTCCATAGCCGGTCTCCTTTCACCTGATTCCCCGATCATGGGCACCCGGCCTTTCCGCTCCCCGCATCACACCATGAGCCCTCAGGCTCTCGCGGGAGGCGGTCGTATCCCGAAGCCCGGCGAGATCACACTCGCCCATCGCGGCATACTCTTTCTCGACGAGATGCCGGAATTCTCCCGCGGTTCGCTGGAAATACTTCGCCAACCGCTGGAAGATCGTGAAATCATCATCGCAAGACAGGCAGGCACGTTCCGCTTTCCCGCCGATTTTCTGCTGCTCGCAGCCATGAATCCCTGCCCCTGCGGATACTTTCCCGACCGTTCAAGATGCAAATGCACTCCCCTCGAAATCAACAGCTACCTGAACCGAATATCGCAGCCCCTGCTCGACCGTATAGACCTCTGTGTCGAGTGTCCGGCGGTCTCCATTGATGAGCTAACGCCGGTTACGCCGTCCGGAAGGTCATCCCACGAGATCCGCAAGGAGGTCATGAAGGCAGCAGCCATACAGAAGGCAAGATACCAGGATACCGGGTTCCATTTCAACTCAGAGATACCTTCGAGCCGCATAGGAGAATTCTGCGCGATGGAGGAATCCGCCGGCATTTTTCTCCGCAAGGCATATGACAGACTGGGGCTTACGGCTCGAAGTTATTTCAGAATCATCCGGGTCGCAAGAACGATCGCCGACCTTGCCGGTTCCGATCTCATCCTGAAAGAGCATGTCAGTGAGGCTGTGAGCTACCGGACAGTGGATAAGAAATACAGAGCAGTGTGAGCACCGCTGCAGAAAAACACCGGTACATATGGATACTGATTCCGGAGAAAGAAAGGTGACAGAAATGGCCGAGAATATACATTATATTAGAAGAAACAGCGATTATTTTCCGCTAAGGTTCGAGGGACTCACCGACGTGCCTGCGGGGCTTTATTACATAGGGAGCCTGCCGGATGACAATATTCCGTCCGTTGCGGTGGTCGGTGCACGGAGTTGCAGCAGTTATGGGAGGAAGACAGCATTTGCCCTCGGGAAGTTCCTCGCCGAGCACGGTGTACAGGTCATAAGCGGAATGGCGATGGGGATAGACTCGTCAGCTCAGGAGGGAGCTCTCGCTGCGGGCGGGAAGACATTTGCAGTCCTCGGATGCGGAGTGGACATCTGCTATCCGAGAACGAGCTATGCTGTCTACGATGCCCTGGCGGTCCGGGGAGGGATCATTGCGGAGGTCGAGCCCGGCACCAAGCCTCTGGCTTTCAACTTTCCGCGCCGCAACCGGATCATCAGCGCCCTCTCCGACATCGTGATCGTTGTGGAAGCCAGAGAGAAATCCGGCTCGCTCATCACGGTGGACTGTGCGCTCGAGCAGGGACGGACCGTCTATGCGGTGCCCGGCCGCTTAGGCGACAGGCTTTCCGACGGCTGCAACTACCTGATTGCGCAGGGGGCAGGGATTCTCTGGTCCTTCGAGGCAGTGATGGAGGAGCTCGAGGGCGTGGCGGCGCTCAAGAAAGTAAGGGCAAGGCGCAGAGCTGCTCATAGCACGCAGATGACAGGATCCTCACCGCAAGTCGGAGAACAGTCACCGAGAGAGGCATCTGTGCCGCCGATCAAGTTCCACCAGATGACTCTGACATTCGACAGCAACGAAGCGGAAAAGGCGGTGCAGGATAACGTGATGCTCTCGCCCGCCGCCAAGAAGCTCTATGCCTGTCTGGACAGCGATCCCCGGGGGGCGGACGAGCTCTGTCAAAAAACCGGTCTTCCGGTGGCGCAGGTCATGTCCGCCGCCGTGGAGCTTCTCATGGAGGGCTGCATCCATGAGGTGGGCAAGAATTTGTTTGTGCGGGGCTGAGGATATACGTTTTTCGATGAAGATGGTGTTTACTGTCGGTTCCTGGAACTCGGCTGCAGCCTGTCCGAACTGTTATGATAAGTCCGAGTAACAATGAGGACAGGCGCATCTCTAAATTCATATACCGGCAGCAAATCATCCATCTTCGTGAGAAAAACATTGTATATCCGACCGAGAGATCAGAAAATGCCGTGGCATTTTCTAAGCTCGCAGGGCAGGATATACGTTTTTCGATGAAGATGGTGTTTGCTGTCGGTTCTGGGAACTTAGCTGCAGTCTGTCCGAACTGTTACGCAGAGCAAATATTTTGCAGGAATTTCAAGAAAGATTTGCTGTACAAGAAAAGAAACTGGTGATATTCTTTCATGTGGTGCATTTTGTTCTAGACTTTTTGACATCAGGGTCCGCACATCCGGACAGAAAAGACCGAAGCCTGGCTGTTCCGGTCATAAGGCGGCCCGCGTAAAAGAGGAGGAGGTTTATTTTGAGTAACACACCAACTGAGAAAGATGGAGCCATCTACGACGCGAAACAGCTCGGAATACCGAAAATGCTCGTTCTCGGCCTGCAGCACATGTTCGCTATGTTCGGTGCTACGATCCTGGTC
This sequence comes from uncultured Lachnospiraceae bacterium, assembly GCA_902788035.1. Lineage (GTDB taxonomy): Bacteria > Bacillota > Clostridia > Lachnospirales > Lachnospiraceae > Chordicoccus. Next base: position 73,371 of record CADAIL010000018.1, read on the forward strand.
CCGATCCTGGTCAATTCCTATTTCCACGGTGAAGGGCTCTCCATCCAGGTCACACTGTTCTTTGCGGGCGTTGGCACGCTGTTCTTCCATATCTGTGCCAAATTGAAGGTCCCGGCTTTCCTCGGTTCATCATTTGCATTCCTGGGCGGATTTGCAACTGTTGCCGAGCTTAACTCCGGTATATTTGCAAATATGACCTACGGCGAAAAGCTGCCCTACGCCTGCGGCGGCATCGTAGTAGCCGGTCTTCTGTATCTGGTGCTCGCGCTGGTCATCCGTCTTGTCGGCGTAAAGCGCGTCATGCGTTTCCTTCCGCCGATAGTCACAGGCCCGATCATCATCTGTATCGGTCTCTCCCTGGCAGGCAGCGCTATCAACAATGCGCAGACCAACTGGTTCCTCGCGCTTGTAGCACTCATCGTCATCATCGTATTCAATATCTGGGGCAAAGGAATGTTCAAGATCATCCCGATCCTCATGGGCGTCCTGATCTCCTACGCGGTTGCGCTGGCTATGCAGTTCGCAGGCATGACGAACCCTGACGGAAGCGCGATTATTGATTTCACTTCCACAGCTTCTTCAGCCTGGGTCGGCCTTCCGGATTTCATCCTCTGCAAGTTCAACCTGACAGCGGTCCTGGTCATGGCTCCGATCGCCATCGCGACCATGATGGAGCATATCGGCGATATGTCCGCTATCTCCGCGACGGTAGGCGAGAACTTCCTCGAGGATCCGGGTCTCCATCGCACACTGATCGGCGATGGTCTCGCCACCTCGCTCTCCGCATTCTTCGGCGGCCCCGCCAACACGACATACGGTGAGAACACAGGCGTTCTGGAGCTCTCCCGTGTATTTGATCCGGCGGTCATCCGCATCGCGGCTGTCTACGCTGTAGTGCTCAGCTTCGTACCGAAGTTCGCAAGCATCATCGGTTCCATGCCGGCTTCCATCATCGGCGGCGTAAGCTTCATCCTTTACGGAATGATTTCCGCAATCGGTATCCGTAACGTTGTTGAGAACCGTGTAGACCTCACGAACAGCAGAAACCTGATCATCGCAGCCGTCATTCTGGTCTGCGGCCTCGGGTTCTCAAGCGGTCTCACCTTCGAGATCGCCGGTACATCCATCACTCTCACATCTCTGGCTATTGCCTCCATCGCAGGCGTTCTTCTGAATACGATCCTGCCGGGCAATGACTACGAGTTCGGCGTAAACCCGGAGGGCGATATGAACCGCGGCGTCACACTGAAGGCAAGACACAGAAAAGACTGATATTCAGGTAACAGTTCAGACAGGCTGTTTCTGTATGTCGTTTCCGGCAGCAAAGCATCCATCTTCACAAGAAAAACATTGCAGGTCCTTCACTGTGAGATCAAAAAGCCTTAGCTTTTTAAGCTCACAGAAAGGGCCTGCGTTTTTCGTTGAAGATGATGTTTGCGGCCGGATCCGAAGACTTCGCTCCAGCCTGTCTGAACTGTTACATTTTTTAGATCAGAAGCAGCTTAATGCTTTACAGCTGCCCTCATGAGTTTTTCTTACGCAGTATGTCCCAAGGCTGAACATCCGCGTCAATTTTTATATGAAGCTCCTGCTTCGGATGCGGAGCCGATTCCATCTCATTGCCATCCGCGTCATAGATAGCGAGCACCGGCACCTCTATATTTCTGCCGTCAGGCTTCATGACTTCAATCACGTCACCCACGCAGAACTTATTCTTCTGCTCCGTCACCGCGCAGCCGCTCTCATCAATTCGGCGCACGATACCCAGGAATGTATAGGCATTCACGTAGGTGTTATTGTCATAGATCTGGTCCTCTTCTGAGGGCTTGCCGTAGAAAAAGCCGGTCGTGAACTTGCGATAGGTGCAGTCCGCGATCTGCTCCCGGTACCAGGGAAGATTCTTCTCATAGAGAGCAGGATCCTTCTCATAGGCATCCATAGCCAGCCTGTAGGTCCTTGCAGCAGTCGCCACATACAGTGCGGTCTTCATCCTACCTTCGATCTTGAAGCTGTCTATGCCGGCGTCGTACAGATCCGGAAGGTGCTCGATCATGCACAGATCCTTGGAATTAAATATATAGGTCCCGCGCTCGTTCTCCTCAATCGGCATATACTCGCCGGGCCTCGTCTCCTCGACCACCGCATACTTCCAGCGGCACGGGTGCGTGCATAGACCGCGGTTCGCGTCGCGGCCGACCAGATAATTGGACAGCAGGCACCTTCCGGAATAGGAGATGCACATAGCGCCGTGGACGAAAACCTCTATCTCAAGATCGTCCGGGATCCTCTCGCGGATTGCTTTGATCTCCCGGAGCGAGAGCTCCCTGGCTGTAACGATGCGGGAAGCCCCGAGGCTGTGCCAGAAGAGACAGGTCTCGTAGTTCGTGCTGTTGGCCTGGGTGCTGATATGGATCTCGAGCTCCGGCGCTACCCGGCGGGCAAGTGCGAACATTCCGGCGTCCGCTACGAGTACCGCATCCGGCTTAATGTCCAAAGCCAGCTCCTTGAAGTACTTTTCAGCTTCCGCGAGATCGCTGTTGTGGGCATAGATGTTGGCGGTCACGTAGACTTTGGCTCCGTGAGCATGTGCAAATGCAATCCCCTCCTTCATCTCCTCTCTCGTAAAGTTCGTTGCCTTCGCCCTGAGGCTGAAGGCTTCCCCTCCGAGATAGACGGCGTCAGCTCCGTAGAGCACCGCCACTTTCAAAACGTCCAGACTCCCTGCGGGGAGCAGCAGTTCCGGTCTTTTCATATTATTACTCCCAAACCCTCCATAGTATATAACTTAGTGTGAGATGACTCCCGCCACTATAGGCGGTGTGCAACAAACTAGTCTCAGTGGCGGGTGTCAATCCCCCACTGAGATATCCGCTCCGCCTTAATTTGCAGGAAGTTCTGCCATTCATTTCTTCACAGATACGGCAAGCCCGTCGCCAATCGGAAGTATCGTTGTCACGAGGTCTTCCCTATGGGTGATCTCATGCAGGTACTCCCGCATCCGCTTGTAAATCGTCCGATTCCTGCGCTCAACAGCGTAGTGAGATTCAAGAATATCTCCATCCTGCAGCACGTTGTCGCTGATCAGCATGCCGCCGGGAGCAAGAAGACGCATGACCTCAGGCAGAAAATGTATATACTGGCCCTTGGCGGCGTCCATAAAAATCAGATCATAAGGTCCGGCAAGTTTCGGGAGCACATCCTGTGCGTCACCGAAAATGAGCTCTACGCGGTCGCTCACTCCCGCTGCCCTGAAGTTCTCTCTGGCCGGCTCAATTCTCTTTTCATAATTCTCAATTGTCGTGATATGCGCATCGGAGTTCTCACACATGAGAATGGCGGAAAATCCGACAGCGCAGCCCACCTCGAGTATATCCTTCGGCTTCGTTGCCGCGAGCAGGACCCGAAGAACACTCTGCGTTTCCCTGCGTATGATCGGCACATAAGCAGCCACAGCCTCCTCCTCAAGACGATTCAGAAAATCGGAATTCCCCGTATCCATGGAGGCCAGAAAAGTATGCATTCTCTCTATTCTATCCATTCATGCCCCAAGAGCGCCCGGCGCTCTTCTTTCCCGTTACATTGCAAGGACGGTTCCGCTGACCCTGTGCCATCTACCATCGCACCGGTCCTCAGAACCGTCCCCATTTTAATTATCCTTTTCTTCTTCTCCTGACGATCCTGCCCCCGGCTGACCCTCGGTATCTATCCCGGCGAGAATTCGCATCATCTCTGTAGGTTTCTCAGATGTATTCAGAAGATACGTTCCGCTCTGGAGTTTACCGTGGTAAGAGGACAACCTTTCCTGAGCGATGAATATCCATCCGCTCTCGATCAGGTCATTCTTTACCAGAATATCGGCTATCTCTCTGGTCGAAGCTCCCTCGGGGATCTCAACGAGGACATCCTGACCCGGCTCTGACGCTATTGCCTGCTCGTTAAATATCGAATAACCGAAAACATAGGACATTCTCGCGATAGAAATAAAGAATATGGCTACAAGGACATACAGCAGGATCCTGATGACTCCCTTTGCGCCGAAAAGCGCAACTGTATATCCCACATCTCTGTTTTTCTTTGCCATCAAATCATCCTTTCAAATTCAGACTTCCGGTTCTTCCACTCCGGTCTCGGTGATCAATCGCTGATATATCTCCCTCACCATGCGAATTATTTCTGTCTCTGCGTCCATGTAAGCATTGACCTCCGGGATCTTCTGCATGCTCTGGAATTTCTTCTCGAGTATGTCAGCGGTATCAATCAGGTCTTCATCTGCTCCTTCTTCGTACAGCTTAAAAATATCCGTGCGATATTGATTGATCTGTTCTTTCAGGTCCGGACGCTTATTGAGATTTTCCTGCGCCCTTATAAAACGACGGTAAGCCCGACTTTCAAGTATACTTTTTACCAACTTATCCGTACAGGCGTCAACATTGCTTTCCATCTTGAACCTTCCTTCTGCACATTTGCAATATGAAATTATGATACCAGAACAGACTTATGCGTGCAAGACGCAAATCAGAGCGTCGTCTCCATGATGATCGGCAGGATCATCGGTCTTCTCTGCGTGCGCTTCCACACAAAATCACTTAGCGCATCCTTGATCTCGAGTTTGATCTTTGACCAGTCTGTAATGCCATAGTCAAGACACTTCATCACCGCTTCGTAAGTCGTCTTGTCAGCCTCCTCCAGAAGACCTTCCGACTCTCTTACATATACAAAGCCGCGCGATACGATATCCGGACCGGCGAGCAGCTCATTTGTCCGACTATCCAGCGTCATGACGACAACGATAATGCCGTCCTCAGCCAGTCTCTGACGGTCTCTGATAACAATATTTCCGACATCTCCGACACCGAGTCCGTCGACAAGAATTGTCCCTGTCTGCACTTTGCCGATGATTTTGGCACTATTCTCACCGATTTCGAGCACATCGCCCGAGTGAAGGATAAAGATATTCTCGCTCGGAATTCCGAGGCTCCTGGCAATGGCTGCCTGCGCGCGCAGATGGCGCATCTCGCCGTGGACCGGGATGGAATACTTTGGCTGCACGAGCGAGTAGATCAGTTTGATGTCTTCCTGGCATGCATGGCCGGATACGTGGGTATCGCCGAAAACGACCGTCGCTCCGATCTCCGCAAGCTCATTCATGACGTTGGAAACTGCCTTCTCGTTGCCGGGGATCGGCTGTGACGAGAAGACGATGACGTCTCCGGGCATGATCTTGACTTTCTTGTGAATGTTGGCCGCCATGCGCGACAGAGCCGCCATGGATTCCCCCTGGCTGCCTGTCGTAACCAACACCGTCTTTTCAGGTGGATAGTTGCGGATCGTGTCGAGTTCTACGATCGTATGGGATGAATCCTCGATATATCCGAGCCGGATGGCTGTGCCGATGACGTTGATCATGGATCGGCCTTCCAGGCATACCTTGCGGCCGAAACGGGCGGCGCAGTTGATGATCTGCTGCACGCGGTCGACGTTGGATGCAAATGTAGCAATGATCAGCCTCGACTGCGCATACTCCGCAAATATTTTCTCAAATTTCTCGCCGACTGACCGCTCCGACATCGTATGTCCGGGCCTTTCGGCGTTGGTGCTGTCGCACATCAGTGCAAGCACCCCTTTTTTGCCGAGCTCGGCAAATCTCTGCAGGTCGATCGCGTCGCCGAAGACCGGCGTATAATCGACTTTAAAGTCGCCGGTATGAATAATTACGCCGGCAGGCGTGTGGAGCGCGAGCGCTGCCGCGTCCTGAATGCTGTGATTTGTCTTAATGAACTCCACAGTAATGTCCCCAAGCTCCACGAACTGTCCGTAGCTGACGATCTCGCGTCTGACAATATCCAGCATCTCATGTTCCTCGAGCTTGTTCTCGATCAGGGCCATCGTAAGTTTTGTCGTATAAATGGGTACATTAATCTTGCGGAACACATACGGTATTGCTCCGATGTGGTCCTCATGCCCGTGCGTTATTACGAATCCTTTGATCTTGCTGTAATTCTCTTCAAGATAAGTGACATCCGGGAGCACGATATCAATTCCGAGCATATCGTCTTCCGGGAACGCCATACCGCAATCTACGACAACAATGCTGTCCCTGTACTCAAATGCCGTGATGTTCATTCCGATCTGCTCAAGTCCGCCGAGCGGAATGATCTTCACTTTCTCCTTTCTGTTGTCTTTGCTTTTCAAATAAAATAATCCCTCCGTTCTTTTCTGGCGATATCCGCGCTTCACGTTCTTATTAACGGATATCTATGTCGTCCAGCATCTCTTCGAAGATTTTCATGACGGCAGCCAGTTCATCCTCATCTTCTACCGGAACGTAGGCCGCCTCCTCATTGGAATCTTCTGAAATATCTTTTAAAATGAGTGCTTCCGCGTCGCCTTCCTGTGCCGTTGAGACAAGGATATAGTTTTTCCCGTACACACGCGTCTGCTCCTCAATATAAAATTCTTCTTCATTCCCCTCATTATCGATCAGTATGATTTTGTTCGTATCCATGTGACGCCTCCGCAGCTTTCATTTGCTTTCATGCGAGTTCATATGATCTCGGATCACATCTGCCCTTGCCTTCCGCCATGTCCGCTTTCATTTGCTTTCATGCGAGTTCATATAGTCCTGCAGAATGATCGTAGCGGCAATCATATCCACGTATTTTTCCCGTTCGCTGACCTTTATTCCGGCTTCGTCCATGATCTCGATGGCTTCGACCGTAGTCAGACGTTCATCGACAAGAAGAACAGGTACAGAAAGTCGACGCTCCAGTTCTTTTTTGAATTCGAGTGTCTTTTCTGCCCTGTCCCCCATCGTATCATCCATATTCAGCGGCAGGCCCAGCACGATTTTTTCTACATCGTACTGTTCACAGAGTTCCCTGATGCGCTGGTACGTTTTGCGCAAATGGTTCTCTTTCTGCCTCCGGATAATTTCTACGCCCTGCGCTGTTAGTCCTAACGGATCGGTCACTGCCACTCCGACAGTCTTCGAACCGTAATCCAGTCCAAGGGTTCTCACTTACGCCTCATCCTCCCAGGACTTATTGCGAATGTACGCGCGAAGAAGTTCCTCAACGATTTCATCGCGCTCCACTTTCATAATCATGCTGCGTGCACCCTTATAGCTGGTAATATAGGTCGGGTCACCGGACATTATATATCCGACAATCTGATTCACAGGGTTGTAGCCTTTTTCTGCCATAGCTGTGTAGACAGTGCTGAGCACGTCTTTGACGTTGAGCTCAGGGCCGGATTTCACCTTGAAATATTGTGTGTTTCCCAAATCTGCCATATTAACTCCTCGCTATATGTTTTTTCTGCTCCATTCAGGGTCGTCAGGAGACAGTTTTCCACATTTACATACTTGTCTGTATTCTACACTCTTTTCTTGTTTTAATCAACTTAATTTAGCATTATTAAGATATTGGCTGTAATGGCTGAAGTGAAAAGTTTATTTCCACTCTGAAGGGGGTGAAGTGGATTTTAGTCTTTCACCAAATTCCACTTACACTAATGTGGCATTTAGTCTTACA
>CADAIL010000019.1 GCA_902788035.1 uncultured Lachnospiraceae bacterium
ACGCATGTTTGCAAACATTTGTTCGTATTAATAGATAAAAAAGGGGCAATTCCTCTCGGCAATTGAATTACCGAGAATCCTTGCCTATTCTTCTTGAACGAAACTTCGTGCAGCACCAGTACATCGCCCGGACCTGCCTCGGGGTGATTTTTCAGCATCTCCTCGATGCATTTTTCCGATACCGTGATGCCACCGAGATCCCCCGAATAATACACGAGCTTTCTCCCAAGAACAAATGTGTACGCATAGGACATGAGCCCTTTTGAGTGCCTGCCTGTCGTGTCAACATATTGTATCTCGGGAATTTTAGTCAGCGGCACGAGCTCAACATATTTGTCCAACTCAGACATAAAGCAGCTTATGTACCTGACAAGTTCGTCCCTGAAATTCGGGGTCGCGTATAATACCTTCGCCCGCTCCCCGCTGGTAAAATATTTCCTGAGAATGAGCGGATGAAGTCCTCCGGCATGGTCCCCGTGCAGATGGGTCAGGAGCACATAATCGATCTCATCCAGCACTCCTTCCTCCATGATTCTCGGATAATTCGCATATCCGCAGTCGGAGCACGTTCCCCTCCCCGGTCCTGACCAGAGCAGATGAATTTCCAAGGTCGTATGACCACATGTTGCCGGTACCTATAAATCTTATGTCTTCATTTATCCGTATCATATCTTTGCTCCTATCAGGTTCATATTCTTCATAGCGTCGACTTGTATCTGCCTGTCGCAGTCTTTGCATGAATTCCGCCAATAAGAAAGAAGGGAGCTGTCACAGCAGACGATATCCACAATACATACAAGTGTTATCGGCATATTACAGCCGATATATGTGGCAGATTCGCGCTTAAGTGCGGCAGCTCCTTCGTTATTCGTTAAGACTGATGAGATATAAATTCAATGTATTCCCGTATCTCCTCGCGGATCATGTCCTCCGTGACCTCGGCGAACTGTTCCATGTAGGCATGCCCTTCCATGTCCCCCGCGCTTGAAGCCGAGCTGGCGATTCCGAGGTCTTCCATGATGGAGATGAGCTTTGCCCCGATTTTCTCATCTAAAACCTTCATCTGCATGAGCTTATTCGTAAAATCATAGGCATTGAGGGGCTTGTCCGGCTTTGTGTAGGGCGCGCACTCATAATCAATTACCGTCTCAACAAGGTCCTCATAATTCCTGGGGAGATCGTTCTCGAGGTGATGAGGCTGATGCATCACGTGGACCTTCTGGGCTTCCTTTTGCCCAAGAAAAAGATACATGACCATCTTATCCATGTCGTGGATCCTTGCTCTTTTGAGCATCTCTTCCCTTAAATCCGGATCGTGGATCAGCTTATTTACACAGTATTCAAATGCCCGTCTGTGCCTATATGTATATATGCACCAGTTCAGATTCTTCATGGTATGCCTCCGACGAATTCATCCGCTGTGAATATCTTACTACAATGCTCGGCTTCGGGCAAATCTGACTTTTCTAATCTGCAAGGGTGTACATGTCTCAAAAAAAACCCGGCGGCCTTACGACTCGATGGTCTTCACCTCACTCACTGCTGGCAGTACACGTCTCAAGGAAAACCCGGCGGCCTCACGAAAGCAGTCACAAGAATGCACAGGCTGCTCATGAGACCCGCCGCGCGGTGAATAGGATTGACCACAGGTGCGGTAACAAATTATCGGTTCTACTGTCTAAAAAATACCGTGCGGGACATGCCCGTTGCATGCCCTGCTCAATTGATTTAAAATTAAATTCAGAAACTTATAACACTGTCATCCTATCGGAGGTCACACTATGCGGGTCGCTATTATTTCGGACACTCATAACATGATCAGGACAGAACTCAAAGCGTATCTTGAGGGCTGCGAATTGATCCTGCACGCTGGAGACATCTCAAAGCCCGAGATTCTTGACGCGTTGAAATCCTATGCGCCGGTCTATGTCGTCCGCGGCAACAATGACAGACAGTGGGCAGAAGAGATTCCCTATACGCTCAGGTTCGAGCTTGGCGGAATCAGTTTTTTCATGATTCACAAGGTGCATGAGCGGCCGCAGGATCTGCGGTCTCAGGGAGTGGATGTCGTTATCTATGGTCACACTCATAAGTATGACGACCACGAGGAGGACGGCATGCGCTTCCTGAACCCCGGGAGCTGCGGACCGAGACGATTCACTCAGCCGATCACAATGATGATCGCCGAGATTGGAGACGGAAAGATCGAGGTGGAGAAGATCGAGATTCCTCACACGCCGACAAAGACGCTGGTAAAATCAATGCCGCCCGATATGCCGATCATAGTCTCCCGCGTGGTCAGAGACATCAAGCGGAATAAGTCCGTGCAGGAGATCGCGGACAGGAACGGGATCTCAGTGGAGCTTTCCAAGCTCATCTGCAGGCTGTATCTCACTCATCCCGGGATCGACGTGGATGGCATCGTGAGGAAGATGGGGCTGTGAGCAGCCTCACTTCTCAAGGAGCCAGGCCAGTCCCTTGGACAGCATGATTGGCAGCAGCCTCACTTCCCAAGGAGCCAGGCCAGTCCCTTGGCGACCCTGATATCGCTGTCAACAAAATGATTTCCCGGGTTCCAGTCCAGCTGACAGCGGACTCCCGCACTCTCAAGCAGTGTATACTGCTCGCGGATCGCGTTTCCCACGGTCGCCATGACCGGATTCCTTGTCTTTTCTTCTTTCATCCCGAGGCTCATATAGACTTCCGGCACCCTAATTTCATGGTCCTTCGCATAGTCCAGCCAACCCGGATACCAGACGGAAGGTGAAACTGCAGCTGCTCCGGCGAAGGCATCCGTCTCATAGACCGCCCACAGCGCAAAAAGGCCTGCCAGCGAGTATCCGCAGATATAGGGCTTCCGCGCATTTGGCAGGTGTCTCCCTGCATTCGCCAGGTTCTCCCCCACATTTGGCAGCTCCTCCGCAAGCTGAGGCAGCACTTCACCAAGAAGCATATCCAATGTTTTTTGCGCACCGTCGCCGAAACCGACTTTCCCGAACACCGGATCCGACTGCCACGGCGTGAGATCTTGATTCCAATCCTCGACCTTGACCGCAGCTATGCACCAGTCCGTATGGCCTGCGAGTTCTGTCAGCCGGACTGCCTCACTCTCCATGACCTCCAGATCATGGTCGTCCACCATCTGAACAAACAAGTTGTGTCCATCTTTGTTGCCGTATAATTTCACATTATTCATGTTATTTCTCCGATTGTTCACATTTTTTTCAAGTCTCGCAATCGCAACTGTATTCAAGTCTCGCTCGCGAGACTTGGCGCGGGATTCGGGTCAGCGTTAGCTGACATCTTCCAAACCGAATCCCTGCGGTCTTCGCTTCGCTACGGTCGGCGCCTATGTGCCCTGCGGGTAAAAGCGAACGTCCACTGGACGTTCTGCGCCCTCGCGGAGCGTATTTCTCAGTGGGGGATTGACACCCGCCACTGAGACTAGTTTGTTGCCCACCACCTATAAAGGCGGGGGCATCTCACACTGAGATATATTATACCTGCTATAATATCCATTTAAAACGATTACTCAAATCAAATCTGCTAAATTAGCATAATAATAGTACTATTTACCTAACTAGCGTGACCGTAGTGTATCAAGTTAGTTTTATTTCTGCTGCCGTTATTAATGTTTTTTTCCAAAGGCAGCTAAAACGCCTTCCAACGGGCTCTTTTGCTGCCTTTCGCTCTGGCAAGCAAGATGGGGTTTTCGTCAAAGGCAGCTAAAACGCCCTCCGACGCGCTCTTTTGCTGCCTCTCGCTCTGGCAAGCAAGATGGGGTTGTTTTCGTCAAAGGCAGCTAAAACGCCCTCCGACGCGCTCTTCTGCTGCCTTTCGCTCCGGGAAGCAAGATGGGGTTTTCGACAAAAGCAGCAAAAACGCCCTCCGACGCGCTCTTCTGCTGCCTTTCGCTCCGGGAAGCAAGATGGGGGTTCGCCAAAGGCAGCTAAAATGGCTTCCGACGCGCTCTTCTGCTGCCTTTTGCTCCGGGAAGCAAGATGGGGTTTTCGACAAAAGCAGCAAAAACGCCCTCCGGCGGGCTATTCTGCTGCCTTTCGCTCAAGGGCAAGTTTGAACCCTTCGCCAAAGGCAACTAAAATGGCTTCCGACGGGCTCTTCTGCTGCCTTTCGCTCATGGGAGCAAGATGGGGCTTTCGCCAAAGGCAACTAGAACGCCTTCCGACGGGCTCTTCTGCTGCCTTTCGCTCGAGGGCAGGTTGACCCCCTTCGCCAAAGGCAACCAAAGCGGCTCACGCCAAGGAAAAATGCTGCTTCAGCAGCAGAATATCAAGAAAAAAAAGAACTGTCGGCCCAAATATGAACGGGTCGACAGTTCAAGAAAGAAAATCATCAAATTATCAGCGCTCAGGAATTTTCAATCAGCTTATCGCGATATGTCTTGCGGTACTTGGTCGGCGACTGCCCCTTAGCCTTGCGAAAGACACGACTGAAATACATCGAATTCTCATAGCCCAGGCTGTGAGCGATCTCAGTGATCGTGAGATCAGACGTTTCCAAAAGGATCTGAGCATTTCGCATTCGCTGATCAAGCAAATATTTCATGGGAGACACGCCGACAATCTCGCGGAAGCATTTACTGAACCAGCTCGTGCTCATGTTCCTGGAGGCGGCGTACTGTTCTATGCTGATTTCCTCATTATAGTGATCCTTGAAATAGGCTCTGGCATGATCGATCTCATCCTGCACGAACCCCTTGATCTTCGGTATGCCCTGATTCATCCGCCGGTTCATGATGATCAGGAGCTCACGCAGCAGATAGGTAAGGTTCTCCTCATAGCAGAAAGCACACTCCAGAAGCTCATCCCTCATCCGTTTAAAAAGATCCTCATACTCATAGGAAATGCCGGTGTGCAGAATATAGCCGTCCAGCGGAATCTCATAATGCTTCAGAATGCTCTTAACCTGACGGCCGGTAAAATGCACGAACCAGTACTGGGACCTGTCCTTACCCAGAAAATAATAATGCTGCTCCTGTTTCGGCTGATATAGCACCATATTGCCGGCAGGCACTATAACTTCATGCCCATCCAGAATAAAGTGTCCTTCGCCTGCACAGATATAGACAAGCTGCCAGTCGACGCGGCCTTTCGGACGCCAGGTCGGGAGTTTCGGCCATTTGATCAGCTGGTAAGTTCCCGCGCTCAGGACCCTGAGCGCCATTTTGTTTTCTTTAAAAGGTACTCTTGAATTATTTAAATAACCCGAATTGACATACATAAATTCTGTCACCCCCTTACGGGTAAAATCCTCTCTGAAATGATAATTATTAAGATATCTAAAGTTTACAAAAAATAGGCTCCTTCTGCCACATCCTTCATGTTTTGTGCAGAAATTGAATTGTTTTGTTCATATGAATCAACCTCTGTGGTCGGTATGATTTTCAATAGGAGACTATGCCCCGGCAAATGCAGCCCGCGTTTTCGACCTTCTACCGCAGGGCATTCCCCCGTGCAAGTCTTATCATCTCAGTCAGGTAGCTGCGAAGCGTAAAGCCTCGCAGTTACCTTCCTACACCCCAAGAAAGGAGGGTACCATCGTGCTCGTACCAAGACTGTATGAAGATCTGTCTGTCCTGCATCAGAACACCATGCCGGTCCACAGTTACTTCATACCCACGTCTACGCCGCCCCGCACTCTATCAGCCCTGCCGCCGAGGGAAGATTCCGACCGGCTGCAGATGCTGAGCGGCATCGCCTGGAACTTCCGTTACTATTCAAGTATTCATGAACTGCGAGAAGCGTTCTATCTCCCGGACTTCAAGCCTGACGACGCGTGGAAGGAGGAAGTAGTACCCTTCTGCTGGCAAATGAAAGGCTACGACGAACACCAATACACCAACAACCGCTTCCCATTCCCGTTCGACCCGCCCTATGTGCCGCAGCACAATCCATGCGGTGCCTACACTCACACGTTCACATGGCACAAAGACCCGGATGCCCCCTGTACCTTCCTGTTTTTTGAAGGGGTCGACTCCTGCTTCTATGTCTGGCTGAACGGGAACTATGTCGGCTACAGCCAGGTCTCACACTACGTCTCCGAGTTCGATGTGACGGACTATCTCACCGAAGGTGAGAACCATCTGGCAGTCCTTGTCCTCAAGTGGTGCGACGGCTCATATCTGGAAGATCAGGACAAGTTCCGCATGTCCGGTATTATCCGGGATGTCTACCTGCTGAACCGTCCGAAGAACCGCATCACGGATTATGTCATCACTACAGATCTGTCGGAAGATCTGCGCACGGCGGATCTCAATATAAAATTCACTTTCAGCGGGGAGCCCATTCCGGTCAGCCTGAAGCTTTTCGAAAACCCTGAAAGTGGCAGCAATGATTCCGAGACGCCAAAAACCCGCAGTGCTGATTCCGAAGCTCCGGAAACCGGCAATGCAGATTCCGAAGCTCCGGAAACCGGCAGCGCAGCCAGGACTATTCTAGAAGCCTCCCTGAGCGGTGAGTCGGAAATACATCTCGGAGTCAAGGATCCGCTCCTCTGGAATGCTGAGACACCGAACCTCTATACACTGATCATTGAGACGGAACACGAGACCATCACCGAGCGCGTCGGTTTCCGCAGCGTCTGCCTAAAGGACGGCGTCGTGTACCTGAACGGAGCTCCGATCAAATTCCGCGGTGTGAACCGGCACGAATCCGACCCGGTCACGGGTGAAGTACAGAGCAGATCCCGGATCGAGCAGGATCTTTACATGATCAAAAAATACAATTTCAACGGAGTTCGTGCCAGCCACTATCCGAACGTGCCCTATTTCTACCAGATCTGTGATGAACTTGGATTCTATGTCATAGACGAGGCCGACAACGAAAGCCACGGCACCGGTTCTCTCAGCTACAACGAGGATGACTACAACGAACGCATGCGGCTGGCCCACGTCCGGATTGCCGATAATCCGGATTTCATCCTGCCGACACTTGACAGAGTCCGCTCCATGGTCCTGATGAACAGAAATCGCCCATGCGTCCTCGTCTGGTCCATGGGAAATGAATGCGGTTACGGCTGCACCTTCGAGGAATCCCTCAAATGGACAAAAACTGTCGATCCGACCAGACTCACCACATATGAGAGCGCATATTACGCAGCCTTCGACCGGGAATATGATATGTCAAATATCGATCTCTACGGAAGAATGTATCCGCCGTTCTCTGATGTCACCGACTATCTTGCCAAGGATCCCGAGAAGCCTCTCCTTCTGGTCGAATACTGTCACTCTATGGGCAACGGCCCCGGAGACTTTAAGGAATACAGGGATCTGACAGAGAAATACCCGCGTCTGTGCGGCGGATATGTCTGGGAATGGTGCGATCACGGAATCTACAAGGGAGTCGCCGAAAACGGCAAAGCCATGTACTGGTATGGCGGAGACCACGGCGAACTTCAGCACGACGACAATTTCTGCCTGGACGGACTCGTCTATCCCGACAGAACGCCCCACACAGGTCTGCTGGAATTCAAGAATGTCCACCGTCCGCTCCGTGCATCCTACGATCCGGCGGAAGGCATGCTGACCATAGGGAATTATCTGGATTTCCTTGATCTGTCTCCCTATGTCAGGGCCGACTACAGCCTGACTCTGGACGGAGAGGAAATCGCGCACGGCTCGCTGAGTCTCCCGCCTGTGCCGCCTCACGGATATGCCAAAGTCCCGCTCACTCTCGACATTCCGGAAAAGGGAAGATGCTTCCTCTGTGTCACATATATCCTGACAAAACCGCTTAAGGGCATGCCGGCAGGACATGAGCTTGGATTTGATGATATCGAGATACAGACTGTGGACGAGAGAAATCAGAAGGCTCTGGCAATGTTCGCATCTGTGAAAAGAGTCCCTGCAACGAATTCAAAGAGCGAAAATGCGGCGTCCGCAGCAGCCCCGGAAAGTGAAGCTGCGGCATCCGCAGCAGCCCCGGAAAGTGAAACTGCGGCATCCGCAGCTCTCCCAACGGTAACAGAGCGAGGCACAGACCTCATCATCGAAGGCAGCGGCTTTGCTTACACACTGGACACACTCTCAGGCCGCTTCACTTCACTTGTGACAAATGGCAGAGAGATGCTTACGAAGCCTGTTGATTTCAACCTCTGGCGGGCGCCGACCGACAACGATCAGCCGCTCACCGAGCGCTGGAAATTCGAGCGTCTGGATCACACGGTCACCAGAGCTTACAGTGCTGCCTGGGAAAACAAGGCCGATGCAGTCGTCATTCGGATCAAGCAGTCAGTAGCGGCAATGTCGGTGCAGCCGATTATTCGGGTCGATACCATTTGCAGCATCTATCCCGACGGAACAATCAAGCTGGAGTGCAGCGCACTAAAAGACCGCGAGTTCCTGACGCTCCCGAGACTCGGCCTGCGTCTCTTCCTTGACCCGGCTTTAGGCGATGTCACCTACTACGGCATCGGTCCGCATGAGAGCTATATAGACAAGTGCCGCAGCGGAAAGCATGGAATTTATCATTCTTCCGTTGCAGACCTGCACGAGGATTATATAAGACCTCAGGAAAACGGCAGCCACACCGGCTGCGACTATGTCCGCCTTGAGGGTGACGGGCTCGCCTTCACGGCAGCGACCGGAGATGAGAACACCTTCTCATTCAACGCTTCGGTCTACACGCAGGAAGAACTTGAGACGAAACGCCACAATTACGAGCTTACTCCGTGCGGTTCTACAGTCCTGTGCATCGACCATAAGATGGCCGGCATCGGATCAAAGAGCTGCGGACCGGACCTTTCCAAGGAATATCGGGTCGATGCAGACAGTTATCATTTTGTGTTCCTTATGAGACCGGATACTGTCTGAACAATTACTGGAGGTCCCATTTGCGAGACCTGACGCGGTATTCGGTTCAGCGTCAGTTAATTTAAGTCATCCCGGCAAGACCCAGAGCCGAAATCAGGTCGTTGTTAGGCTATAACTCATACCTTTCGTAGGCAAGACCCGGCGGGAGCACGCATAAGTGAGTACCGTTCCGATAAAGCTGCTCCCGCCACGGGCGCGAAAGGTTCTACAGATTTATTTTTAAGGGGGTTACCATGAAAGAAGAGAAAACATATTTGAAATGGTATAACAAAGTCGGTTACGGATCCGGAGATATTGCGGGCAATGTTGTATACGCCCTGCTGTCTGCATTTGTAATGATCTTCCTGACCGACACGGTCGGCATGAACGCCGGCATCGTCGGCACACTGATTGCCGTATCAAAGCTCTTTGATGGTGTGAGTGATATTTTCTTCGGTTCTCTGATCGACAAGACACATACGAAAATGGGCAAAGCCCGGCCATGGATGTTCTACGGCTTCTTCGGCTGCGCCATCTGCCTTGTCGCCATCTTCTGCATCCCGGCAGACATTAGCGCGACAGCCCAGTACGCATGGTTCTTTATCGCTTACACGCTCCTCAATGCCGGCTTCTACACAGCCAACAATATCGCCTACTCCGCACTGACCGCTCTTGTCACAAAGAATAATCATGAGCGTGTTGAGATGGGCTCCATCCGATTCATGTTCGCTTTCGGCACCAGCATGCTGATCCAGACAATCACCGTCGGCATGGTCGCATATTTCGGCGGAGGCGCGGGAGCATGGCGCACAGTAGCTATCATCTACGCGATCGTCGGTATCATTTCCAACAGCCTTTCCGTCTTCTCCGTCAGGGAGCTGTCACCGGAAGAACTGGCTGAAGATGAAGTCAAAAAGGAAGTGACCGAGGAGGAGAAATACACTCTGATCGACGCGTTCAAGCTTCTCATTAAGAACAAATATTACCTGATGATCTGCGCCTCCTACATCCTGATGCAGATTTATTCCGCCACTCTCAACATGGGTATCTACTTCATGACCTACGTCCTGAAGAACGCCAACCTGCTCGGAGTTTTCTCCTGGGCGATCAACATCCCGATGATCATCGGTCTTCTGTTCACTCCGACCCTTGTTGCCAAGTGGGGCGGCATGTACAAGCTGAACCTCACCGGTTATACGATCGGCACGCTGGGAAGACTGGGCGTCGTCATCGCCGGCTACCTCGGCTCCGTTCCGCTGATGCTGGCATGTACGGCCATCGCCGCTTTCGGTATGAGCCCGCTGCAGGGTGACATGAACGCCCTGATTGCTACCTGCTCAGAGTACACCTACCTTACCAGCGGCAAGCGCGTTGACGGAACCATGTACTCCTGTACATCCCTCGGCACCAAGCTCGGCGGCGGTATCGGCACAGCCCTTGCAGGCTGGCTGCTTGCCTTCTCCGGTTACGTCGGCGGCGCGGCAGTGCAGAGCGCTTCCTGTATTAACATGCTTCACATCATGTATCTCTGGATGCCGATGTGCTTCAACCTTCTGATCACTCTGATCCTCACGAGACTTAATGTTGAGAAGGCCAACGAGGATCTGAGAAAACAGCTGGGACACGTTGAATAACATTCAAGTCTCGCTCGCGAGACTTGGCGCGGGAATCGGGTCAGCGTCAGCTGACATAAATCCAAAACGAATCCCTACGCATAGCGTTTATCACAGTGGAGGATTCCCCACTGAGATAATAAATAATGCCCCCCGTGCATAATTCAAGGCTGCCGCATCTGCGTATGACTCGGACCTGCAATATCCGAAAACATCTGCGGCTGCGACAGCCGGCACCTCGAAAAAAACAGAGGCTGTCACATCAGGAAACCACACCGTCAAATGAAGCGGTGTCGGTTACTGATGTGGCAGCCTCTGTTTATTGTCTGCTTATTTTCTGCGTTATCTGCTCTCTCTACGTTCCCCATCTGTGTTCCGGGATTTATTATTCTTCCTGCTCTTCCTGACCACCTGCGACGCCGTACATATGCTGAAGAACTACCCTTCGCATCGTCTCATCACCGAAATGGTTCCGCATTGTATCGACCGCGGGACCTTTATTGGAAACAAGCTTCTCGGCATATTCGCGGTTCTTTGCCAGCTTGGCTTCCTCATCACAATCCGGCGCTTCCGCAAGGAGCTTCAGATAGGTTGCCAGATAATCCTTCTGTGCCCGCTTGAACGGCTCTTCAAGTCCCTTCCCGGCTTTCGCGTAGCTGAACGGATAGCGGATGCTGTCATACCAGTGCGGTTCACTTTCGATATTACTGAGAGCGCTGTCCCGGTCGAGCAGTTCCTTGAACTCCATCTGCACTTCGTCCCCAAGAGGCTCAAGCTGCGTGTCATAAATTTCAATGAGCAGCGTATCCTTACCAAAGGCGGTGACCCTGTCCATGTTGAAGAGAGGAACATCCTTCTTCATCGGGCTGATGACGATTGTCTCCATGGTCATGAGACCTCCGAAGGCTTTCAGCGTCATTGCGCAGAGGTGTCCGACATTTTCAAGCTCGTAGCTGTGCACGGCGAAATTAAGACCGAAATGGCTGAGATGCCTGTCATCGCCGATATCATTTTCCGTATATGAAAAATTTTCTCTGATCTGGCGGAGTGCGGGTCCGCATAATTTTGTCTTCATGTCTCTAAGCCTCCATTTCATGGTGCCACCAATGATCCAGCATCTCAATCATAGACTATTTTGACCACCTCGGCAAGACATAACCCAGACACAAAAAACACTCCGCAGGCATCTCCGGAACACTTCCGGTGATACCTGCGGGAGGAGGGGGGTCCTATATTTAATGAGTGATTGCCTTATTTATGAGAGCTTGTCCATGATCCAGTCGATGTCGTTCGTTGTCTTCATCTTCTCGAGGACTTCCTCATCATCGAGGCAGTCAGCGATCTTGCCGAGCAGGTCAAGATGCTCATCGCCGATACCTGCGATACCAAAGACAAGCTGAGCCTTCTCATCGCCGAAGTCTACGCCTTCCGGATACTGAATCATTGTGATGGCTGTCTTCTTGACAGTGCCCTTAGCCTGAGATGTGCCGTGCGGGATCGCAATGCCCATGCCCATGTAAGTGCTGACCAGACGCTCTCTCTCGAGCATTGCGTCGATGTACTGCGGTTCAACAGCGCCTCTTTCGACCAGAAGCTCGCCGGCTTTGCGGATTGCTTCTTCCTTGGTTACAGGCGGCTGATTGAGCAGGATGCTCTCACGAACGATGACATCCTTCTTCATGCCCTTGGTAGCTGTCTCAAGCATCTCATCAACTGCGCTCTTCTCCGGCTCTTCTGCAGCCATAGCGTCAAGAGTTGTGAGCTGTACATAAAGTGCATCGAGTGCCGGATCGTTCAGGAAGTTGCCGATCGTTACGAGCTGAGCGTTCGGAGCGGACTTTCTTGCGCGGTCTGCAAGAGTTGTCTGTACGACTGCGATATTGCACTCTGCCGGGATGTTGTCGACAGAAGTATTCTTTACAGTGATGTCAGGTCTGACGGCCTTGATACGGTTGCGGAACTTTGTGGCGCCCATTGCGGAGGAGCCCATGCCGGCGTCGCAGGCGAAGATGACCATGCGGACAGAAGCTGCATCTGTTACTGTAGATGTGCCCTTAGCCTGAGCCTTCATGTCAGCCATCTGGCCCTGAGCATCTTCGATAGATGTTGTCGTGCTGGTTGCCTTAATGATGACGGATGCAATTGCGCAGGATACTGCTGCTGCAAGCAGGACACCAATAAGGATGAACAGGATCTTGTCCTTCGGTGCCATAGCCATGAAAGCGATGATGGAGCCCGGTGAGGACGGTCCCTTAAGGCCGCAGCCTGTGATTGAGAACCATGTGATGGCGCAGATGTTACCTACGATCGGAGCGATGATGACTACCGGGTTCATAAGTACATACGGGAAGTAGATTTCATGAATACCACCGAGGAAGTGGATGATGATAGCGCCGGGTGCGGAATCCTTTGTTGCTTTGTCTTTTGCGAACATCCAGTATGCAAGCAGAACGCCGAGGCCCGGGCCCGGGTTAGCTTCAAGCATGTACATGATGGACTGGCCGGCTGTCTTGACCTGCTCAGCGCCGATCGGTGTGAAGATACCATGGTTGATAGCGTTGTTGAGGAACAGGACCTTGGCAGGCTCGATAAAGATTGCAGCCAGCGGGAGAAGGTTGTTCTTGATAAGAACATCAACACCTGCGGTCAGAACTGCGAGGATTGCTGTCATGAACGGGCCGATTACATAGTAGCCGAAGATTGCGATCAGCATACCGATGATACCTACTGAGAAGTTGTTGATCAGCATCTCAAAGCCGGCCGGCATTCTTGTTTCCATGAACTTGTCGAACTTCTTGATGACCCAGCCTGCGAACGGGCCCATAGCCATAGCGCCCATAAGCATCGGCTGTCCGTCTGTGCCGCCGACACCGGCGATACATCCGACGACTGCGATAGCGCCCATGACGCCGCCGCGGTCACCGCCGACCATCTTGCCGCCTGTGTAGGCGATCAGGATCGGGAGCAGATACGTGAGCATGTACGGCTGAATGGATGCGAGCTGTGCGTTGGGCAACCAGCCGTCCGGGATGAACAGAGCTGTGATAAAGCCCCATGCGATGAATGCGCCAATGTTCGGCATGACCATGGCGGATAAGAATTTTCCAAATCTCTGAAGTGCGTTCTTCATCGTTTTTCTCCTTCGTTTGTTAATCTGTAATAAAATGCATACCTGCTTTCAGCATATGATTTTTCCCTCTCCCGGGGCCATCCGGGTCCCGGGAGATATAGGGAGGATTGGAATTAAATTAGTCGAAATTGGCAAGCAGATACTCTTCTGCTTCCGGGCACCACAGTCCGTTGTGGGCGTCTACGATGTCAGCAAGGGCTGTGTATCTCTCATCTTCTTTGCCTTTCTCACGGAGTTCTGTCAGACCGATAAGAGGCATTGTGATGTGGTTGTAAATAAGCTTCTTGCCGCCCGGGATCTTCGGAAGGTTGAGAATGGTCTCTGCTGCGGCGTCAAGACCGCCGATATGTGTGACCATGACCGCCGGGTTGATGCGGCCTGCTGCTGTGAGCTCAAGGCACTCAACCATGTCTGCTGTATTTCCGCCGGTGGTTCCCATTACATGTGTTGAATTGTAATGTACATCGTAGAAATTCATCTTTGCGGAGAAGTTCGGGTCTGTCGGGCCTGCGAAGAAGTTCAGGCAGCCATCGCGTCCCAGCACCCCGCTGGACTGCTCAACGACTGCGCCTACCGGTGCGTAGCAGAGGACATCGTCAAATCCTGTGCCGCCTGTCATCTCACGCAGATATGCGACCGGATCTTCGACGTTGCCTGTGTTTACAAAGTGAAGTTCAATGTTCCTTGCATCTGCCTCTTCCTGCGGGAAGAGCTCAGCTGCGCGGTCCAGTCTGTCCTGATTGACGTCTGTCACAACGATCATGCCCGGACGTCTGTCACAGTTCATTGCGTAGCTTAGAGCGCCGAGACCCATCGGGCCTGCACCTGCCATGATTGCAAGCTTTCCGCCTTCTTTGATGCCCATCTCATGTGTGTAAACGCCCATCTGGGTGTGATATGCCGCATGGAATGCGCCTACGCTGCAGGAGTACGGCTCTGCGAGTGAAGCTTCGTAGTAAGCTCTGCCCTTGTACTCGAGCAGGCATCCGAGCTCCATAACTTCTGCCGGAATGATGCAGTATTCAGCATTTCCGCCGAAGAACTCATAGGAATAACCCGGGCTCCACATTGTGCCTTTGTAGTTCAGAGCCGGCTGCAGAGTGAACTTCATGCCCGGTTTGAACTTATCCTGATGAGCCTTGCCGACCTTGACAATGTCACCGGCCATCTCATGGCCCATGATTGCCGGATGCTCAGCGACATCCTCATGAACTCTCTTGTGCTTTGTTCCGAGGATCGCGCATTTGTAAGTAGACATGCATACGCTGTCCGAAATGACCTTTACCAGAATCTCATCATCTTTGATTTCCGGTAATTCGAATTCATCAAGTCTTACATCATTAGCTGCGTGAAGTCTGACTGCTTTTACTTTCATAGTAACCTCCCTTTCACAGTGCAGAATTTTGTTGTTTCAACTATGTTGCCCTGTCCTTTAGTTGTTGTTTCAACTGTTGATGTTATTGTATCAAAAGCATTTTCGTTTGTCAACTGTTATTTTGAAAGTTTTTAATTATTATTTCAACAGTTTTTATTTCTTAACTCCTTACGCGCTAAAGCATGTGTGTTTTATATGTGCATGTTTTACTGCAACCTCTTTCAGGCAAAATGATGTCTGTTACAAGCACAGAAATACTTTTATTGCAACAGGCCAAATTCACCTTCGGGTTCCGTCTTTACCGCTGCCGGGTCGATGCACAAAAAAGCAGCCGCGAATGCGGCTGCTTGTACAGACATTTTTTCATATAGCATATTATTTTAAGATGTCGCCGAGATTGGCCTCCTTGATGCCGTGCTTCTCAGCATAGCCTGTGAGGAACAGAGTAAGAGCGCCGTCGCCCGTGACGTTGCATGCCGTTCCGAAGGAATCCTGCAGAGCAAAGATCGTGAGCATCAGAGCTGTACCTGTCTCATCAAATCCAAGAACGCCGGTGATAAGACCGAGAGAAGCCATGACTGTACCGCCCGGAACACCCGGTGCGCCGATTGCAAATACACCGAGGAGCAGGCAGAACAAAATCATCTTGCCCGGCGTCGGGAAGGAACCGTAAAGCATTTTGGAGACAGCCATGACGAAGAAGGTCTCAGTCATGACGGATCCGCAGAGGTGGATATTTGCAAAAAGCGGAATACCGAAGTTTACAAGATCCTTGCGCAGTGTGGGCACGGACTTTCTTGCGCATTCAAGCGCTACAGAAAGGGTAGCGGCACTGGACATCGTTCCGACAGCCGTCATATAAGCCGGGCCGTAATTCTTTACGATATTCATCGGATTTCTTCCGGAGTACGCGCCCGCGATACCGTAGAGAAGCGTCATCCAGATATAATGGCCGATCATGACGATGACGATGATGATCAGGAAGATCGGAAGCTGTTTTGTGATCGTTCCCTCGTAAGCCAATGTGCAGAATGTGCAGCCGATCAGGACCGGCAGCACCGGGATAACGAACTTGGTGACGATGCTGAGAACGATCTGCTGGAACTCTTCCAGAACGTCGGTGACGATCTTGCTCTTATTCCATGTGGCGGAAAGGCCGACAAGGACTGAGAAGAACAGCGCGGACATGACCGGCATGATCTGCGGAATCGTCAGTTCAAATACGACCGGCGGCAGTTCCTTAAGCCCGTCCACCTCAGGGCTGATGTTCAGGAACGGCAGAATTGTGAAGCCGGCACCTGTAGCGAAGAACGCAGCGCCAATCGACGAAAGGTACGCAATGATGAGCGCGACGACCAGCATGCGGGAAGCGTTATTGCCGAGCCTTGTAATGGACGGCGCAATAAAACCGATGATGATCAGCGGTACGCAGAAGTTGATGAACTGGCTGCTGATGAACTTCACTGTCACGATGATGTTGAGCAGTGCGTTTGTGATCGCCGCCCCTTCAGCTGCGCTGAGCGCAAGGCCGACGCCGATACCTACGGCCAGCGCGACCAGAAGTCTGAATGGCAGGCTGTGTGTAAATCCTGTTTTTTCCATGTTTACCTCCAAAAACCCTCTAAGAATATATACTAATCCTTCTGCTCCATCAGGCATGCAGCGGCCCGCTAAATCGCAAGTTGGGTCACGCTGCAATATAACGGCTGTATTGCATGGATTAAGCAGCAGGTCTTAGTCCAATCATGTCTCTGTCGGGAGACTGATTCTTAACTGCATGTGGGCAGCTATGATAATTTACAGGCAGGAATCCACATCCACCTTATCGATCATGACATTGAGGATCTCCTTGTCTGTCTCCCTCATGCCGATCTTGCCGATGTAGCCCATGTTCTTGATCGTCTCCTCTACGTCGCTCTCGATAAAGCCCTCACCGCCATGGAACTCTTTCTGACTTATGCTCATATAGTGGGCAAGAAGAGCCGCGTGGACAGAGGACGCAATCTTGGCGGCACAGCTCGGCTTCGCGCCGTCGCATACAATACCGCCGACATTGCCCAGCGTGTTGGTAATTGTACCGCCGATCTGCTCGTATGTGCCGCCCGACATGTAGGTGATTCCGGCACCCGCGCCGCAGGCAGCGCTGACAGCGCCGCAGAACGCGGAGAGCGATCCAATATAATGCTTGATATAAATAGACACGAGATTCGAGACCAGAAGGCAGCGATACATCTTCTCTTTGGACAGATGCCATCTCTCGGCGTAGGTCACGATCGGCATTGTGACCGTGATGCCCTGATTTCCGCTGCCGGAATTGATGATGACCGGCATGGGACATCCGCTCATGCGGGCGTCAGAGCCTGCCGCAGCCCGCGCACATGCGCAGCACTTCACGTCATCGCTCCAGTTTTCCAGTATAGTCTTGCCTACTCTCGCACCCCACGGATTGTCAAGACCCTCCTGGGAGATCGCTGTGTTAAAGCGGACCTGACGCTCCAGAGTCTCCTCGACATCGGCGAGATTGACCGAATTGGCATAATCGATAATACCGCGAAGAGTCATCTTGGTCCGGTCACCCTTAAGAGCGCCGTCCTCCTTCGTCGTCGTACTCTTCTCGGCGATAAAAATCGTTTTTCCGTCCTTCTCAATTTCCGTGATATCCGTGTGATGCTCCTCGATCGTAACGGACGCCTTATGGTCTTTGGTCCACATTTCCGCCTTGATGTAGAGGTTCGGAACATTTTCCGCGAGAGTGACATCGCATATGCCCGCTGCAACAAGTTCACGGGTTCTCTGCCTGGCTTCATCGTCCACACTCTCAAGGACCTCCAGCATCTTATCAGCATTTCCGCCCACGACACCGAGAACCGCCGCGGTCTCAATTCCCTTCTGACCGCCGGAATTGGGCACGGTCACGCCCTTGACATTCTTGATCATATTTCCGGAACAGCTGATCGTAATGTGCTCCGGCATCTCTCCCAGCTCCTGATAGGCTTTGGCTGCGGCGTACGCGATGGCGATCGGCTCTGTACAGCCCATTGCAGCTACGAGCTCCTCTTTCAGGATAGCTGTATAATTCTGAGATAATTCTGCTGTCAACTGCATTTATATCTCCCCTTTCTTAATGAATGATTCCCGAAAACTGTTCAGGATAATAGTGGGGCCGTTTTTTGGCGACCGCTGTCTATTCTACTACTTTCACAGAGCTATGTACACCAGATTTTTACGTTTGTTCTGCCGACTCCTCCATCTAAGTAACAGTTCAGACAGGCTGTTTGCATAGTTCGTTTCCGGCAGCAAAGCATCCATCTTCGTGAGAAAAACATTGTAGGTCCTTCCCTGTGAGATCAAAAAGCTTTAGCCTTTTTTAGCTCACAGAAAGGACCTGCGTTTTTCGATGAAGATGATGCTTATGCCGGAATCTTGTGCTTCGTTGCAACCTGTCTGAACTGTTATCACTCAAAGAATCGTGTACAAACTTCCGTTAAAATCAATAAGGCCATCCTGCTTCATTGCGGACAGTTCTCTGGCCAGGGCGCTGCGGTTCACGCTCAAATACTGTGCCATTTCCATTTTGTTCAACGGTACCTGAATCTTTTGGTTATCCGGAGTCCCCTTTTTCTCGTTTGTCAGCCGCAGTACCTCCTGAAGATAGGCCATGATCTTTCCCCTGATCGTGTTCCTTGATACAATGTCTATCTTACGGATCAGCATCGCGTTCTTTCGGGTCACACAGTCAAAAAGATTGATGATCAGCCTTCTGTGGAACGGGCAGTTGTTCCGGCAGGTATTGAGCACCTTGCTCACTGAGAGGTACATAATTGTACACTTCGTCATCGTCTTATAGCTTGCCGCTAAAACGCGGTCCCGGGACAGGGCAAAGGTCTCACCGAATACCTCTCCCTCTGTCATATAGGCAATCAGGCTCTGATGTCCGTGCTCGTCTTCCTTTACAATAGCCACCTTTCCCTCAAGAATCAGACCGGCACATATGACATCGTCCATATCCAGCATCACAAAAGTGTTTTTCTCGTATTTTTCGATTCTTGCTCCGACACAACCCAGAACCGCCTCCAGATCAGATTCGGCTATCTCCTTGAACAGGGCATATTCTCCCAGTCTGGGATAAAAAGCCGATGAAGCGTTGTCGTTATATTTTGCCATAAATATGCGGGGTGCTCCGTCATATGCGCGGAACGGTCCCCTCACCTTCCCTTCTTTATGTAACTCGTATCATGCGTCTGCCTGTTGCTCTTATAAAGAACTACTTGATCAAGTTGATCTGCTACGCCCGGTGATGTATTCCTTGTAGTCCTCTTCAGTATTAATGTTGAGAAGCATGCGTTCGTATGCAGTACCTTCAAGATCAACATACAGTATCCTCAGTTTCCCGAGGGCTTCTCTGAGTCTGAGATTGCTCTCTTCGAGCTGCGTTTTGCAAATGCCTGCAGCCCCCACACTGTATACAGCCGCCAGCGGATGGATTTTTCCGCCTGTGACCGCGACTGCTCCGTCATACAGTTCAAATGGATTGCTTTGATATTCTTTGATACCTGTCCGTTCGGCAAGCCTGGCATACAGATATCTGTAAAGGTCCGCCGTCACATACGGCATATCGCAGGCTGCCACGGCGACCGCTGCCGCCCCGTCTTCCGCTGCCCTGGTCAGGACCGCATGAAGACCTCCGACAGGCCCGCAGCCTTTATATATGTCCCGGACAATTACGCATCCTTCCGCCTGCATCGGTGTCGTATCCCCGTAAGAAATATAGACGAGGTCCGTTAACTTATGCATTTCAGCCGAAAGGCGTTCCGTAAATGTCACTCCCTCCGGAGTCAGCAGCATTCCCTTGTGCTGTCCGGCCATCCGGGAGCTTTTGCCGCCTGCCATGATAGCCGCAGCAATTTTCACGTCTTTTATATCTCCGCTCATACGTCTGCAGCCTCCCTCTATCGTTGCTCAGTTTCCGGGACTGTCACCCTCCTATGCTGACCATCTGGGACTCTTCGGTGATATGATCCTTCTGTTCAAAACAGTGCTGCGCGGGTTTTTCCGCAATGGCTTCGGCAATCGCCCTGCGGATCATGTCTTCTGATTCAATATCTCCGAAAGAATCTGATTTTTCTGTCGCAGGACGGCTTCGCAGGATCGGCATGAGGTCTACCGTATCACCAAAGCAGAGACACGGTTTCAGTTTTCCCCTGCTTGTCAGCCTGATTCTATTGCAGCTTGCGCAGAACTTTCCATGGATGGCGTTAATGAGGCCTATGCTTCCCTTCCATCCGGGCACGTGATAATAAACGGCAGGTCCGTTTCCGTGTATATCTGCTGCCTCCTCAATATCCGGCCACCTTGTCTTCATCCTCTCAAGAAGCTCTCTGCCCGAAATGCCCCGGCAGTTCTTTCCGAAACCGATGGGCATCATCTCGATGAATCTGACGTCAAGCTGCTTCTTACCGGCAAGAAGAGCGATACTCTCCCACTCATCCTCGTTCACGCCGCTCTGAAGGACCGTATTCAGTTTCACTCTGACCCCTGAAGCGACTGCCTGCTCGATATTCTCCATCACATCTGGCAACACATTTTTCCCCGTGATCTTCTCATACCGCCCGGCGTCAAGCGTATCCAGACTGATATTGATTCCGTCGATGCCCGCCTGAATTAGTTCCTCCAGATACCTTCCGAGCAGGACACCGTTGGTCGTCATCGTGACCTGCTCTACTCCCGGAATGCGCTTCAGCTCCCGGATAAGCGTGACACATCCCTTCCGGACAAGCGGCTCACCGCCGGTCACTTTAAATCTGGTGATTCCCAGTTCCGCGGCATTGGTGCATATCCTGATGATCTCCTCGTAGGTCAGGATATTCTCCATCGACGTCAGGCTGATATCCTGCGGCATACAATATGTACAGCGCAGATTACACCTGTCCGTGATCGATATTCGCATATAGTCAATAGTTCTGTTATAACGATCTTTCATGGATTACTTCCTGCCTCCGCCTCTTGGCGGATAATCACTCTTTGTCATACCTATGAAGCTTAGGGACCTGCGGACAATCAATCTTTATCATATGGCCGAACCGCAAGAATAAGCTCTGCAATTTCGCCGATCTGTTCCAATCCCATCACATTTTCTTTAAAGCATTCCGGCTCAAAATCAGTGACGATCAGGAACCTTCCCTCCGGATTCGAGACCGGTGTATCCGATATACCTTTCCTCACGATCTCTATTTTGGGAAGAGATGAATTCTTGAGTCCCTCGACCAAAATGAGATCCGCATCCGGGAACAGAGAGACGAGCTCTGTAATCTTCTCCTTCTCCCATTTTTCGCGGTCAGGCTGCCGGCCAATCTCCTGTCTTTGGACAAAAATCCTGTTATCGGAAAATACAGCAGTCCCGTATGCTCCGGCCTCGTAAAATCGGCTGCTGTCTGTCCCCGGGATATCGCAGGCAAAGTCATGTCCGTCATGTTTTATCACTGCGGTCCTGACTCCCCTTGCTGTATATTCCCGTATCAGTTTCTCTATCAGCGTCGTCTTGCCGGAATTCTTGACTCCGCAGACGGCACACACGCGTGTCAAAGCAGCACCACCTTCACCTTCTCCCCGGGCTCTATCTTCTCAGTCCCCGCAGGTATCACGATCATACAATTGCAGCCGATCATGGAGGCGAGCACGCCGGAATCATTTGATCCTGATGATCTCACATGACCATTTTTATATACGCCGCGCACGTACCTGGTCACAGGGCTTCTCTTAGGATAGCCTGTATCATACACCGCTGCCTCCGACCTGATTTCCAGATCTGTCCGCCCTGCCATGGCGGCAAGGACCGGTCTGACCAGAAGATGCAGGTTCGCGATAGCCCCGTATGGATTGCCTGAAAGCGCAATGATCAGCTTTCCGTCATAGAGTCCGCATAATGTCGGCATGCCGGGTTTCAGGCGCACCTTCCAGAAGAGCTTTTCCGCTCCCAGAATTTCCAGAACATCATGCATGATGTCCTTCTTGCCGACTGATACACCGCCGGTCGTGAGAATAATATCGGCATGCGCCGCATTCTCTCTGATGAAGGCACACGCCCGCTCCGGCTCGTCGTCCATGAGTGTGCCGGCTGTGACCTCTATATCCCACATACGAAGCTGAGCAAGCAGCATATGCAGGTTGGAATCATAGATCTGCCCCGGCTTAAGGGGCTTCCCGGGACTTACGAGTTCCGAACCGGTCGACATGACCAGTGCCCTGAGCTTCCGGCAGACCGAGATTCTTTCGATGCCCATCCCGGCGATCACGCCGATTTCAGCAGCTTTAAGCTGCATTCCCGGCTTCATGACCAGAGTCCCTTTCTTATAGTCTTCACCCGCAAAGCAGTAATTCTGCAAATGTCTCAATGCCCTGTAGATGTTGACAGTCTCCATGCCGTAATCTGTATCTTCCTGCAAGATTATGCAGTCCGCCCCTTCCGGCACCGGCGCTCCGGTCATGATCCGCACGGCGCATCCTTCTGTCACACGGCTTTGGCAGAAGCCTCCCGCAAAGACTTCATCAATGACTTTCAGCGATACCGGCGTCTCCCTTGACGCGCCTTCCGTATCCGTAGATCTCAGGGCATAGCCGTCGAGCGGTGACCTCGGAAACGGAGGCTGATCGATCGGGGCATATATCTCCTGCGCAAGGACGCGCCCCGCCGCTTCGTCCACCGATATCATTTCTGTCTCATTTATCTTTAAGCAGTTCTGCCGCAGAATATCCACAGCCTGTGATAACAAAATAGATTCCATACATTCAATCTCCGGCTTTATCTCAGTGGGGGATTGACTCCCGCCACTGAGGCTGGTTTGTTACCCACCGCCCAAAGAGGCGGGGGCATCTCACACTGAGGTATACATGAGTAAGGGGCGGGACCAGCCAAAGAAGGCGGATCCCACCCCTGCATTTTCGTGATGCCGCACGCAAAATTGCGCACACAGGCCACACGCATACAGGCAGTCCTCCGATTCCTTCTCAAACACGGAAAGTCGTGCGGTTTCCCGCATGGCTCTTGCGCAGATCAAACGCCCATATGGCGCCGGTATATCTGCGGCCGGCTGCGGGGTCATGGCCGTCGGACCGCAGCCTTGCGGTCCGGATCAGCTTTAGACCCGGCAGCTTGGAACAGCTGAGCTGTCTATAAATTATACCCTGTTTTCTTCGATTCGAAATCCCTCAGCGTCAGTCTCTGTCTCTCTTCTTAAAGAGCATTCTGCTCAGCATGACCAGAACGTAGAACACGAGACCGGATGTCAGGAAGATCTGAAGACCTGCTAACTGTCCGACTGCAGCTGCAAGGCCGCTGCCTGCCTCCGTGAGGTATCCCGCCATCTTCTGGGAAGCCACGATGCCGATTGCCATCGGGAATGTGAGTCCCGCGTAACCCGGATAGAACTTGAATGAGAAGAAATCCGGAAGTTTAAAGATGATAAAGGCAAGTGAGCACACAGCGCAGAGATACATAAATCCGACGACCAGAGCATTCGGTGTTCCGAATACATTGATCAGACTGACCACGCAGAGGCTGCACGGCGCAAGCAGGATTGCCATTGTGTGATACGTAGCCGGCTTGATCTCGACAGTCAGAAGTCTCCAGATCATGATCGGCAGCATGATCACATAGATCAGGCATCCGTAGATCGTGAGTACCACCAGCAGCGGTCTCGCGTTCATGGCTCCGCCGGTGACACAGGCGACCATGATGCCGTTCAGCGTGACGAACCAGCTGGGCATCGTAGTCATGACATTCCTCTTCAGGAACATGTTAAGGGCGATAAAGCGCACAAGATGCACGGCGTGAACGGCGACAGCGATGAACCAGACGGTCTTTCCGATTATTCCAAGTACCGGTATTTCGTAAGTGTTGCCGAGCTCAAGATAAAAGCTGCCGAGTATCATCATGCACATAGTGAGTGCAGCGTAAAGACTGCACGGAATGACCTGGCTGTACTCATTCAGCACGGTCTTCGGGAACATGATAATTTTCAGAATGTAGCAAATGATGAAAACCGTTCCGCATGCCATACACAGATAGCGGAACCAGACAAATCCGAGACCGCCGTAGACGTTACTGAGAGTCAGCAGTGAGAGGAACGTCGCAACTGCCGGTACAGGTATTTTTTCTAATCTGTTCATAAATAGTTTCTCCTTATGCCAGGCCGTATAAACGGCTCTTTTTAATCCGACGGCGGATTTCCGTTCTCGTCCTCGAAGTAGAATTCGAAGTTATCCTTGATGTGGAAGAAATCGGAATAGTCGATATCCCAAAGAGGCTTTTTGACCTTCGTGACATCGATATTTCTCGCGATCATCTGCTGCAGTATTCCGCCGTAGGCTATATCATTCTGGAGCAGAGCGCCGATGATCTTCCCGTGCTTATGAACGATCTTCTTGTAAACACCGTCCTTGTCGTAGATCTCGACCTTGATATCCTCATCCTCCGGATCCGGATTGACATTTCCCAGGGACATCGTAAATATGCCGAGGAAGCTCATTGTGGATTTGGAAGCGAAGAAATCTGTCATCTGAGCCGGATAACCTGCCATGTTGCTGGCCGCAATCGTTCCCTCCTTGACGGCTACCGGCCAGATCGGGCTGGTGCCTGAGACATCGCCTGCGCCGTAGATATCCGGATCATTGGTCCTTCCGGTCGCGTCGTAGACCAGACCGAATCTGGAAAGCTCAAGACCGCTGTCCTTCAGGAACTCTACATTGGAGCGAACACCGGCCGTGACCACAAAGTAATCGCACGGAATAATCGTCCCGTCGCTGAGGACTACCGAAGTGATTTCATGATTATCGTTGACTGTGACTTCGTTCACGCCCACGCCGTAATGCTGCTCGATACCTCTCTCCGCGAATGCGTCAATATAGGTCCTTGCTGCCCGCTCATCAAGCTGTTTGTTAAGGAGCCATCCGGCGAAATCGCAGAGTGTGACTTTTACACCCAGATCCAGGAAGCCGCAGGCACAGTCAATGCCTACAAGTCCCGAGCCCAGGACCACGATATTCTTTTTGGTCTTAGCCACTTCCTTCAGGACCTCGATATCATCAATGTTCCTGAAGCCGATCATATTCGGTGAACCTGCCAAGTTCTTGATCGGCGGGAAGAACGTGTGGGAGCCTGTCGCGATGAGCAGCTTATCGTAGGGAACTTCCTTGCCTCCGGCCAGGAGAACCTTGTGACCTGCGCGGTCAAGGCCTACTGCCTCCTCGCCTTTCATCCAGTTCACTCTGTAGCGCTCTTCAAAATCCGGCTCCACGAAGCGGAGTCTCTCTTTTGTGCGGTGACCGCCCAGATATGCATGAAGAATGCAGCGGGAATAAATATCGGTGTCCTTAGAAATAAGTGTGATCTCCGCATTTGCATCGCGCTTCCTGAGCTCGCGCACACCGTTCGTGCCCGCAGCGGATGAACCAATGACTACATATTTCTTAACATCTGCCATATCAGTTCACCTCCACTAATGTAATTGCATGCATCGGACATTTCTCTACGCACATCGGATTGGCTGTCTTGCCATCCTCGCTCCTGTGGACGCACATATTACACTTCATGATTTCCAGATGAGTAATGCTGTCCGGCTTCAGGACGCCGTACGGACATGACATAACGCACATGTAGCAGCTTGCGCAGTGTTCTTTATCATAGGTAACGTAGCCGGTCTCAAGATCCTTTTTCATTGCGCCTGTCATACAGGTATATGTGCACTCCGGATGCTCGCAGTGCCTGCAGAAAATGGGGGCCGGTCTCGTCCCGCTGTCGATTACGACGCGGTTCCTTGCATCGCTGCTCTCGCTCTGATGACTTACGATACAAGCGGTAACGCAGGTAAGGCATCCGATGCAGCGGCTTCGGTCTATCTTAATTCTCTTCATAGTGTATCAATACCTCCTTGCGCCTTACTATTCCGCAACTTTCTCGAACCTGCAGATTCCGCCCTTATAATTGGGCTCTCTGGAGTACTTATCATAGCTGGAAGGTGTCAGCTTATTGCATTCAATATAATGGATCGGGGCGTACAGCTGATTGTACGGGACGTCATCCGTGATCAGAACGTGGAAGACTGCATCCTGCCCGTTGACTGAATACACGCGGACCTTATCCATATGGTGAATGTCATTTTCCTCAGCCTGCTTTGTGTTCATATACAGATAGGCCTTCTTGATGGAGACGTCTTCCACGAAGCGGACTTCCTTGGTCCTGCTCTGTGTATGCCACTGACCGACTGTGCCGCGGCCTGTGTTGAAGACGATCGGGAACTCTTCATTCGGCACGAACGGATTCGGAAGCGGCTCCTCGAATACAAAGTTCGCTCTCTGATTCGGAGTGAAGAACTTGCCGTCAGAGTAAAGTCTCCTCTCCTCCTCCTTGAACTCATCCTCGCGGCCTGCCGGATACGGCCACTGAATACCGTGAGAATCTACGAGCCCGTCCCATGTCACGCCGGAGAAATCACACGGCTTGCCGACAGAGATCTTGCGCAGCATATTAAAGCATTCCTCGGGAGTCTCCCATCTCTCGATTGCCTTGCCCATGCCGAGGGCTTTCGCGACGCCGAGAATGCATTCATAGTCGGAGATCTCATTCTCGCCTCTCTTAAGGACAGGTCTCATTGCGGACATACGTCTCTCAAGGTTAATATATGTGCCGGCTTTCTTGATGCCCGGAACGACCGGGAAGTAGACGGTGGCGTCCTCGGCACTCTCGATCGTGTCGTAAATATCCTGAACGACAAAGAGCTCCAGCTTCTTTGTTGCCGATGCAAATGTCTCATTGTTCGTCCAACTGTGACGCGGGTTCGTGCAGAGGATCCAGAGACCTTTGATTTCACCGGCGTTGATCCCTTCAACGATCTTGTTGTAGGGGATCGTCGGTTTCTTTGCCATAAGATCCGGATCGATGCCTATGATATCTGCGAGGCGCTTTCTCTCATTTTCATCCGTGAAATCACCGCCGCCGAACAGGCAGGTCGTGTTGGAGAAGAGACGGGAGCCCATGGCGTTGCACTGGCCGGTGATGGAGTTGCCGCCGGTGCCGGGCTTACCGATATTGCCTGTCATGAGAGCGAGGTTCATGATGCTGCCCGCTGTCCTGACGGCTTCGTAGCCCTGATTGACACCCATGGTCCACCAGAAAGAGACTGCCTTGCCGTCATGGATCAGGTTGACCAGCTCCATGATCTGCTCAGCCGAAAGGCCTGTCGCGGCCACGCCTCTCTCAATCGGGAATGCCTTGACGAATTCAGCGAACTCATCGAATTTATTCGTGTGCTCCTCGATGAACTTGTGATCGATCCAGTCTTTCTCGATCAGTATGTTGGCAATCGTGTACATGAGATGCAGGTCACTTCTCGGAGTGATGCCATACCAGTAATCCGCGTTCTTGGCAGTCTCACTGCGTCTCGGATCGATAACGATGACCTTGTGTCCTGGAACCTTATTCTCCTTCACTCTGCCCCAGATGATCGGGTGAGCTACGACCGGGTTAGCGCCGATGAAAATGATGGTGTCCGAGAGTTCCAGATCCTTCAGTGTGTAGCCCGGCGCGTCATAGCCGTAGGTCTGCTTGTAGGCGACCGCTGCCGAAGCCATGCAGAGTCTGGTGTTTCCGTCGACGTTGGTCTGAAGGTAATCTCTCATTACATGGCCGAAGATTGCGAACTCTTCCAGGGTGAGCTGACCGGTACTGATACCGGCTACAGACTCTCTGCCGTACTTAGCCTGGAGTTCCTTGATCTTGTCCGCCACATGCTGAAAACCTTCCTCCCACGGAACTTCCTTCATTGTTCCGTCCGCCTGGCGGATCTTGGGGAGCGCATCCGGCTTGACAGTCGTCTGCTGTTTGGACAGGGAGATGCCCTTAATGCAGCTGAATCCGTCGTTGACCGGATAGCCCGGAGTGGGAACCGTTTTCACGATTCTGTTGTCTTCCACATAAAAGTCTAAATTACAGTCGATTGCGCAGAAGTTACAACATGATTGGACTTTCTTCATGCGGATTGATCCTCCTTTTTATGATACTTTTTTCCGTTCCAGTCTTCCCTTCGTCCCCTCACATCTCAGAGTGTAGACTGGCGCTATTTTATCCATCATAACATTGTTTAAACAAATAAGTGTTGCATATGCAACATTCATTATCCTTTTGGCAAACCTCACAATGGCGGTTGTGCTTTTTGCACAATCCGTAATTGTTCAGACAGGCTGTGCACGCACCAAGATCCATCGCAAACATCATCTTCATCGAAAAACGCAAGTCCTTCCCTGCGAGCCAAAAAGGCTCAGTCACTCTTTCGGAGCAGGAGTCCTTTTTATGCGCTTGCGGGCTGACACGATTGCGCGCTCCGGACATACAAGAATGCACAGGTGACAGCCGACACACTTCTTTCCGTCAAGCACAGGTCTTCGCTCTGCGTTAAGCTGTATAGCCTGATGACCTCCGTCCGAGCATGAGATCATACATCTGCCGCATCCGATACATTTTTCGTGCTTAAATTTCGGGAACAGGATCGTGTCACGCTCGAGCACGTCTGTTGTATCGCTGACCGACTCAAGCCCTTTTCCCATGATCTCAGACACCCCGGAGACTCCCATCTCCGCAAGATACATATTCAGCCCGGCTTTCAGATCATCGATGATCCGGTAGCCGTACTGCATTACTGCGGTGGTGACCTGAACACTGCCTGCGCCGAGCAGGATGAATTCCAGGGCATCCCGCCATGTCTCCACGCCGCCCATGGCGCTTATATGCATATCCTTAAGATTCGGGTTCTGCCCCAGCTCCGCAACAAAACGGAGAGCTATAGGCCTTACGGCATTCCCGCTGTAGCCTCCCACAGCTGACATACCGTGAACAGCCGGAGCAGAGACATAGGTATGCGGATTGACACCGATAATGCTTTTTATTGTATTGATCGCGGCGATACCGTCCGCGCCGCCCCGCATTGCAGCCTCCGCGGCCGGGCTCATGAAAGCGACATTCGGCGTCAGTTTTGCCAGAATCGGTTTTTTACTTCCGCGGCGCGCTGCCCGTGTGAATCTCTCCACGAGCTCCGGCACCTGCCCGATATCGGATCCCAGGCCTCCGTCTGCCATATTCGGGCAGGAGAAGTTAAGCTCAATTGCGTCCGCCCCGTTCTCATCGCACAGTCTTGTGAGCTCCTCCCACTCTTCGTCATTCTGTCCCATGATAGAAGCCAGAATGAACTTCGAAGGATAGTTCTTTTTCAGCTTGCGGAATACTTCCATATTCTCCACGACGCTGTGGTCGGAGAGCTGTTCAATATTTTTAAATCCGATTATGTTGCCATTGTCTCCTGTGATCGCCGAAAATCGCGGCGACGCCTCATGAATATCAAATGAGCAGATCGTCTTAAATGCGGCTCCTGCCCAGCCCGCCTCAAATGCTCTCGCGCACATATCATAGGTGCTGGCCACGACAGACGAGGACAGCAGGAAGGGATTTTCCAGCGGTATGCCGCACAGTTCCGTTCTGAGTGCGGATTCATCCGAGGGCTCCGAGACCTCCAGCATCGGTTTTACCTGATCGTGAAGCCTGTTCATTACATTGCGGATCGAAACTTCATGCGGGCGCAAACATGCTGTCTCACACGGCGCGGAACACTTCTCGCAGGGGTTTTCTTCCGGGAATCGTGATGCGGCGGTCTTTTCATTTTCAAACCAGACACTTCGAAGCATAGAAGCCGGGTCAATATTTCCGCACGCTTTGCTGCAGGGAGCATCTGCACAAAGCGAACATCGTATCATAGCTGTGCGATAAATACTTCTGATGAACATAGCGTTACCTCCTTTGACCAGAGTAGTGTTTTTTCCATCCTACAACGGTGAGCAGGATCAGGCTGGCCGCACAGAGACACAGCCATACCAGCGGCTTGTTCTCGTCACCCGTCTTCACGGCTGTGGTGCGAACTTTCTTTCCGATATCATCGTTCGTGGACTTTTGCGACAGGTCATCAGATGTTGACTTCTGCGTATCATCACGGGATACGATGATATTTTCAACATAGCGCGTAGAAGTTGTTCCGCCGCCGTCTGTCCCGGTATTAGACGGTGTCTTTGCGGTCGGCGTCGGTGTTTTGGGCTTTGCGGTCGGCGTCGGCGTTTTGGGCTTTGTTTTTGGTGTCGGTGTGACGGTCGGCTTATCATCGCCGGGCGTCGGAGTAATTGTCGGCTTATCATCGCCGGGCGTCGGGGTAATTGTCGGCTTGTCATCGCCGGGCGTCGGGGTAATTGCCGGCTCGTCATCGCCGGGTGTCGGCGTGATTGTCGGCTCACTGTCTGCAGGAAGCGGATTGAACGTGTATTTTACCGCCATATACCCGTCTTCGTCATAGGCTTCGATGTCGTCCGGACTGATGATACTGCCATTGACTGTCACCGTCCCGTCAAACCACGGCAATCCCTCCTCATCCTCCGGGAACATCATGACATACCCGCTGCTCGGTCTGACGTAAAAATAAGCAATTAACTCATCCGTACTCTCAGCCTTTGTATACGTGTTCCAACCTCTGTCAATAAATTCCAGCGCATCGATCTCTATATGTGCGCCCTCTTTTACTGAAATGGTGCCGAGATCGTCACCGACATGAGGGATGGGATATGTAAGGTCGACTTTGTCAATGATTCCCGACCAGTCCGCATGCAGTACAACATCCTGATCGGCGACGACATCTTTCCAGGATTCTCCGTCCTCATTGAACCAGCCGTCAAACTTCCATTTTCCGTCCTCATTTTCCACAATGTCAAATGTAGGCGGCACGATAGAGCGTTCAAGCCTCGACCCCTTCGGAATCCGCACCGGCTCCGGCGAAGCTGTAATATCTCCTGTATCAAAGAAAACATTGACTATCTCAGGTTCACCGAGGACAAATGGCCATGTTGCCCTGATGACGGAAGCACCATCAGCATAGGAAACCGAAGGTCCTTCGACAGGCAGCGCACCATTCAGGGTGACGGTGAAATCCTCCGGAGTCGAGTGGCCAATACACCTGACTTCAGCAGTGAGATAGTAAACACGCCCATCGTCAAGCACCTCATCCTCAGTCTCCCATTTCGCGCTCGCTGTGAGCCAGGGCATACTCATGGAATCTACGAAATCAGCGACCAAAGACGGGGCATAAGAAGACGCGTCTCCCGCGCATGGTTCGTCGATCAAAATATCGATTCCCTCAAAGACAGGGGCGGGTACCAGCTGTTTGAGCCTGGCGATCAGGGTATCAAAATGATGAGAGTATACGACCATTTTGGCTCCACCCGCAAGTTCCATGGCAGGCACCAGATATACTATTACGATGCCTTCAGGAGTATTTTCTTCATCCGGCTCAAAGCTCGTATCGACAAGCATCGGACCTGCGAGTTTCAGGAGAACATAGACTTCTTCCGGAGAGAGCGGAATATTTATGCCGTTTTGGACCAGGAATTCGGAAAGACCCAGCGCCGCGTCGTAATAGTCCGCCATAGAATCCTGCCGGACCGCATTGACGAGCGACAGCACCGCCGGCTCGAGATTGCCGATATTACCCAGAATTGCGTCTGTATCTATATCTCCTATGCCGCCGCCGAAAATGATGCCGGCCAGTTTGATGAAAAGATCCTGATAGACGTACGTGATCTCTATCGAGCCATCTCCGTATGGAATTGTATCAATATTCACAGCGGAGTAAGCCTCCCGGGTCGGGATAGCGGCAGTCAGCACGTCCATGATCTTCCGGCAGGTGTCCTCACCCGGGAATCCAAGATAATCATTCGCCGATTCTGCCATGACGCTGCCGAGTTTACTCAGCTCCTCCTCAAGGTGCGCATTGGTCTCCTCAGTATTGAGAGCAAATGTGTCGCCGCATCTTACCATGTTCCACGGCGGCAGATATGTAACTATATCATCGCTGCAGAGATAATTGTGGATATAGGGACAGTCAAGTGCCGCATAGTCCTCTACATAAGCCGGAGCTTCAAATGTATACCCATATACATTATACCCTGCCTCGCCGAGCGATGCGGCGATCATGCCCGCAAGAGCTCCTCCGCGGCTTTGGCCGGTGACCCAGAAAATTACATTTGACTCACCGTCCCCCAGAGAGGCAATGTCCGGAAGAACACTCGAGTAAGCCTCGCCGAGACCGAAATGCTCATCCGTGATCTCGTCCCCGTTGACATGGAAATTCTGAGACCATCCGATGCTTTTATAGATCTGGTCGAAGGTAAAACTCTGGATCTGAACCGCGATAAGAGTCGCGTCTCCGTCGTCCCCCGTGATTGTCTTCTTTCCCCATGTATAGTTGCACCCACTAGGATCATCATCCGCGCACTTCACGTACCCGGTCTCGGTGAAACCGAGTTCGTCAAGAAAAGCAGGGCCGAGACCATCCGCCCGGTCGTCAACAGCTGCTGCCGTCAGCTGCATGGAAATGAGGGCGAGCGCGTCATTTCGGACTGTCGGATCCTCAAAGAACCACTCATCCGAATAATAATAACTGTCGGTTATAATGTTGTTCCCTTCACCGGTGGAGTAATAGTTGACAGTGCCGATTTTCCAGGGGGATGTGTCAGCTCTTACGCCAGTCGGAAACAGGGTGGCAGTCATAACAAACGCCAGCAGGACCGCCAGCATTTTTGCGGCTAATCGTTTCATGGAAGTGCTCCTTTATGGTGATCTTGCAGCCCTTTTTTCACGGACATTCGCAGGCAGGCCGGTCTGCATTTTGTTAAGTCTGATTATATCATATACGGATTCTCAGGTTAACCTTGTCAGAAGATTTTAACGTTCAATCTGAAAAATCTGAAAATGAAAAAGGCTGTCGCATTAGACGCTGTCACTATATAAGGCAGACATTTGCAAAGACAGAACCGGCACCGAGCGAAGAACCGCCGCCGATCTCCGCGAAGCGCAAACGCGGATTATAACACATATTATAGGCACAGCTTATGCA
Organism: uncultured Lachnospiraceae bacterium; assembly: GCA_902788035.1. Taxonomy (GTDB): domain Bacteria; phylum Bacillota; class Clostridia; order Lachnospirales; family Lachnospiraceae; genus Chordicoccus. Next base: position 32,903 of record CADAIL010000019.1, read on the forward strand.
CATATGCTATACTGTTAAATATTGATGCGCATTGCGCAATGAAAACCGGATGGGAGCATGAATTATGGCAAGTATAACATTTGAAAATTTCTATTCTCACGACACTGATGTCTACAACATGGAAGGCTTCGAACCCCAGATTGTAGACAAAGCTTATCTTGACAATCTCGGAGTCACGACAAGCGCGTCCGAAGCCACTCTTGAGGGACTCCGGAGAGGTTCTGAAATCTTTATGGAGAGAATGAAGAGCAGGACTGTAATCCCCGTATCGAAGCTGGAGATTGTAGATATCGATCCCGATACCGTCGAGACGGAAATACACAACTATACCGGCCGCTGCCCCACTCTGACATTTGAAATCAATCCCGTAAAAGGGTGCAACGTCGGCTGCCAGTACTGTCTTGTAACGGATGGAGTCCATGAGCAGACGCTTACCCTTGCCGGCAACTATCATCTCTATGTGCGGAAGCTCCTTGAGGAGATGAACGGTACACCGACGCGGGAAATAACTGCCGAAGATATCAAGCGTAAAAACGAACTCCTTGTGGAGCTGGCCCACGCAATCGAAACAGAGCCCGGGCGCAAGAAAGAAATCGAGCGGCAGATCACCGAAATCAGCCGCGGTAAGAACTGGAATCATTATTATTACTACTCACCGAAGACGGAAGCTCTTCAGGAGCCGACTCTTTTGACCGGCGTTGCCCATAAGATCCTGAAAGAGTTCATCCGCCACTTTGAGATGTATCCGGATTCAAACGCGAGACTGTTCGTCGCGTCCAAAGCAGGTCTTAAGCATCTTATGTGCGAATACGAGGGTGAGACGATTCTTGATCTCTTCATAAAGCTGAAAGACAAGATGCAGTTCAACACGAGTGTATCGATCATGCCGACCGAGTTCCGGAATATACTGGAGCCCTACGCAGCTCCCATCGAGGAGAGACTTCTGGCCGTCAAAGCCTGCCAGGAGAATGGAATCCAGGCCAATTCCGCCCTTGTACAGCCGATTTTTACTCCGTATCTCACGGATGAACATATAAAAGAATTCTTTGACAAGCTGCACGATGCCGGCATCATCAACTATAAGCCCGAGTTCCTTACAGCCTGCATGGAGAATCTCAGCATGCTCGGCCAGTGGCTCGGATATTTCGACAAGGATCTCGAGAGACAGCTGTACAATGACTATATCATGCCGTCCAATGCCGATCACAAAAAGCAGCGGGGCAGGACCGCTCCGGACAGAGCTCTCAGTATCGGCAACATTAAAAAGATGATGGATTACACACAGACACTCGGCATGTCAACAAGTATCTGCTATTGGGTGCGCAAGCAGCTTAAGATCGACGGCAGCATGATCCCGATCATCAACGAGAACGGATTCCAGTGCCTCGGCTACCAGTCAAAGCTTTTCCGCTCCGGCGAGTAATACGATACAGAAAATCTGATGGAGCCTAAAGAAGATGCAGGAGAATAATCTTAAACGAAAGGTCATAAGCGGTCTTTTCTGGCGCTATATGGAGCGGACCCTGGCTCAGGGCATCCAGCTCCTTGTGACCATTGTGCTCGCCCGTATTCTCATGCCTGAAGAATACGGGACGGTGGCTCTTGTGTCCGTGCTCATCAACATAGCTCTCGTATTTGTTCAGAACGGCTTCGGCAATGCTCTGATCCAGAAAGCGGATGCGGACAGTACAGATTTCTCCACTGCATTCTATTTCAGTCTCGGGCTCAGCCTGGTTATCTATCTTATCCTTTTTGTGACGGCTCCTTATGTCAGCGCTTTCTACAAAAACAGCGCCCTCACCGCGCTTGTCCGGGGCCTTTCCGTCTCGATTATAATAGCGAGCATAGGGACCGTGCAGCATGCCTACGTGTCCAGGACAATGCAGTTCAGAAAATTCTTTTTCTCGACTTTGACCGGCACGATCGTCTCGGCTTTCACAGGAATCGGCGCCGCCCTCATGGGACTCGGCGCCTGGGCGCTTATTATTCAGCAGCTTACCAATCAGTGTATCGACACACTGATTCTGTGGTTCACATCCGGATGGCGGCCAACGAGGGAGTTTTCCATGAAATCCCTGAAGCATATTTACGGCTATGGGTGGAAACTGCTTCTGTCCGGACTGATTGACACAGTCTACTCCAATCTCTACACACTGATCATAGGAAAAAAGTTTTCTGCCGGCGACGTCGGTTATTATGAAAAGGGCAGGCAGTTCCCTGCCCTGATTATTATGAATGTCAACGCGACAATACAGTCCGTACTCTTCCCCGCGCTCTCAAGCCAGCAGTCTGACAGGGCAAGGACCAAAGCCATGACGCGCAGGGCAATCAAGACCAGCACTTTCGTCATATTCCCGTGTATGGCAGGGCTAAGCGTGATTGCAAGACCCCTCGTCGTACTCGTGCTGACAGAAAAATGGCTGCCGGCTGTATCATATCTTCGCTTTTTCTGCCTCATCTATGCCATCTGGCCTGTGCACACAGCGAATCTGCAGGCCATCAACGCACTTGGCAGAAGTGATATTTTCCTTAAACTCGAAATCATCAAAAAGACTCTGGGAATCACCGTTCTCTTCATCACAATCCCGATGGGGCTCAGGGCTATGATGATCGGCAGCTGCATTGTGTGCTACATTGGGATGATACTTAACGCGTCCCCCAATATAAAACTTCTTAACTATTCTCTGGTTGAACTGGCCCGGGATCTCATGCCTTCCGCCCTGCTCAGCGCCTTCATGTCAGCAGTCATCTTATGTGCCGGCAGCTTTATCGGTAATGACCTCATAAAGCTTCTGGTGCAAACGCTTCTCGGCGTATGTGTATATGCGGGCACCGCTGCCCTGATCAGAGCGGAGAGCTTTATTTATATCATGGACACCATTCGTGGCATCGGAAAAAAGAGGGGATGAACTTCGGTGAAAAAAGAAAAGATTTATGTGACAAAGACCTTCATGCCGCCGTTTGAGGAATATGTAGAAGAGATTCGGGATCTCTGGGACAGCTCCTGGATCACCAACATGGGTGCAAAGCACGCGGAACTTGAGGAAGCCCTGAAAAGCGTTCTCGGTGTCCCGGCCGTCTCTCTCATGTCGAACGGACACATGGCGCTTGAGCTTTGCCTTGCTGCCATGCATCTTGAAGGAGAGGTCATAACAACGCCGTTCACATTTGCATCCACGACCCACGCAATCGCCCGAAATAACCTGACCCCTGTCTTCTGTGACATCCGTCCCGACGACTTCACGATGGATGCGTCAAAAATCGAGGATCTCATTACAGACCGCACCTGCGCAATCCTGCCGGTCCATGTCTACGGAAATGTGTGTGATGTCGACGCGATAGACAAAATTGCGAAAGCCCACGGCCTTAAAGTCATTTACGATGCGGCCCACGCATTCGGCGTCAAAGTCGGTGACCGCGGTATCGGGTCATTTGGAGATGCTTCCATTTTCAGTTTTCATGCGACAAAAGTCTTTCACACGGTGGAGGGCGGCGCTGTATGCTACAGCTCCCCGGAGCTCGGTCAGAAGCTCTATGAACTCAAGAATTTCGGCATCATGGACGAGACGACGATCACCGGCATCGGAGCCAACGCAAAGATGAGTGAATTTCACGCCGCGATGGGGCTGGTCAATCTGCGATATCATAATGCAAATGTCAAACGCAGACAAGCCATATACAACACCTACACCGAGCATCTCCGCGGGATTTCGGGGCTCCGGATACCGGAGGACACAAAGAAGCCGCTCACGCAGGAGAATCTTCCGGGACTCCGGACACCGTCTGACACTGCGGGGCCGCTCACGCAAAAGAACTATGCCTACTACCCCGTCGTCATTGAGAAGACACTATTCGGCGCAGACCGCGACGAGGTCGCGAAAAGGCTGGCCGCTGAGAATATTTACGTGAGAAAGTACTTTTATCCGCTTACCAGCGACTATCAGTGCTACCGGGAGCTCCTGCCGCATGTCGATACCCCTGTTGCAGACCATATCGCGGCATCTGTGATCACGCTTCCGCTTTCACCCTCAATGGAAATCGAGGATGCCGTGCGCATCTGCGAGCTGATAAAAACCTGCCGGAGGTAAACATTGAACTTAGGAATCATGCAGCCGTATTTCTTTCCTTATATAGGCTACTGGCAGCTCATGGCCCTGACAGATATCTACGTCATCTACGACGACGTGAACTTTATAAAAGGCGGGTGGATCAACCGCAACAGGATCCTCGGGCCGGACGGGCCGTTTTACATCAATGTGCCCTGCAAAAACGCCGGGAGCGGCATAAGGATCTGTGATGTCGGCACGGATATATCCCCCACGTATCTTAGAAAAATATCCAATACGCTGACTTTCGCCTACAGGCGCGCGCCTTACTTCGAGGATGTCTACCCGTTCATCTTCGAGCTCATGAGTTTCCGATCAGATTCCCTGGCGGATTATCTTTCCAATGCGATAGAAAAGACCGCTTCCGGGCTCGGCATTGACACCACATTTATACGGTCATCCGGGACACCGCTGGCGCCCGAGCTGCGAGGTCAGACACGTGTCATTGAGATTTGCAGAAAACTCGGCGCCGCCGACTACTATAACGCAATCGGCGGTGTAAAACTCTACTCGCCGGGCGAGTTTGAAAAAGCCGGCATCACGCTGAAGTTCGTGAAAACCGGGGATATACGCTATCCGCAGATTTTCGGAAGCTCAAAGGCAGCGGATCAGTTCTACCCTGACCGCTTCGGCAGTTCCGAAACCGCAGATCAGTTCTGCCCCAACCTCTCCATCATCGATGTGCTGATGAACACCGGGTGGGAGGGAACACGGAAGCTTCTGACGCACATGAACGTATATAACGCAAGAGAACTGACAGATCAGGCTTGAAAGGATATCATAATGAACGGAACATACTGGGATTTATTTGACAGTCTTCACAAGGACCTTTCGGTCTATTTCTTCAACTGGTACTTTGACCGCCCCATGGTCATCTCAAAAGAGAGGGATATGGAACTGCACCGCGTGCAGCAGCTGCTGGCAAAATGCCTCCATTTCTACGCAGACCACTATGAGGAATATCTGGATCTTATACCCTACGACGAAAAGATCCTGCATATTCTGGATATGGTGAAAGATAAAAAATACGTGCTTGGCACCTTTCGTCCGGACTATATCATCGGAGCGGACGGGAGAATCCAGATCTGCGAGATTACTTCCCGCTTTTTCGGAAACGGCTACTTTCTCTCCTTTTTTGCGGACAAAAAAGGCCGGGAGCTCGCCAAAGCCTCCGGCTATGAAGTGCGGGATGACCGCATGGAATCGATGCTTGCCTATTATGCCCGCATGGCGGACGGATTTTCGAGGATTTCAGTGGTTAAAAGCGCGGATAAGTCGGATTCCATCAGGCTCTATGTCCCCTTCTACAGGGCTCTCGGAAAACCGATCAGGGTATTCGAGTACGACGAAATATCTGCAAATATCGACTGGATCAAAGACTCACTCATTCTGAGCGCACTTAATCAAAAGGACATTCTGACCATGCCGGATGATCTTCTGGAGGTAATGACCCAAAATGCCCGCTATAACGATTTCCGCACTGTTTTCCTCGCCCATGACAAGCGGCTTTTCTCACTGTTTTTCATGGATTCTTTTACAGACCGTTTCCTTGGCAAAGACGATACGGCTTTCCTTCGCGATCATGTGATCCCGACCTATATTTACGGTCAGAACGATGCCGTTTGGGAAGATGCCAGACTGAATAAGAACTCCTATATCATCAAGCACCACTGCCTCGGCAAGAGCGAGCGCGTGTACGCAGGCTGCATGACAGATGAGAACGAGTGGCAAGCTCAATGGGACAGCGGCGCTGTCCGTGAGATGATCCTTCAGCCGTTCATCACGCAGAGATGCACACCCAATGTCTGGCACGGACAGTCATTCATGGAATACATAGCAGGCACGATCCTGAGTGTCGACGAAGAATACTTCGGGACCGGGCTCTTCCGCTCCTCCTCCCTCCCGGTCCTCAACAAAGGGGACGACCGGAAGGTCAGTATCGTGCTGGCGGACGAGCCTCAGGATTATCCCGGGGAGTGTCTGATACTTTGAAAACGACAAGCTGCAGCGTCTGCCTTTAATCAGGGGCAGGCTGCAGCTTTCGTATCGGATTCTGATTACGGTCTCATCTCTTCAGGGATCTTGCAAATGCCGCTTTCATCTACAGCGCATAATCCGCAATGCACCGCTGAAGTCCATCAATGGTAGTACAGAAATCAATACCGTGACTCTTTATTTTAGAGCAATCCATCCAAAGATGTCGATCCGAGTTTCTATCGTGAATTTCGACAGGCAGGTTAAGCTCATTTTTTAGCCACTCAGCCACTTCCATCATTGTCAACTCATTTTCGCTGCCGTAGTTGTAAGCCCCGCCGGGGAGCATGGCAGCTTTTCGGATATTCTCCGCTACTTCCCGCACATATGTGACCGCGCGGTGCTCCGCGGAGGAAAAGTAAACGTCGTACTCACGGAGCATCCTCATAAGAAAATTGCTCCTGTTAGGGACTCCGTATCTCGGCATGTCATACATCCACGTTGCTCGCAGATGGACTGTTTCCGGGTTGATTTCGAGCGTCCGCTGCTCCATCTCCATCTTGTGCTGCGCGTACAGATTGGCGGGCACGGCATCCGTCTCGACATACGGTCCACCGCTCGTACACCCGCTATAGACCTGATCCGTGCTGAACATGACGCATTTAATCCCGGTCCCGGCCAGCCAAACAGGGATTTCAACATTTGCACGGTAAGAACCGCCTGGATCATTGGCACAATCGGAAATGTCGGACATCGCAGCCGTGTGAATGATCACATCAGGCTGCGCCGCATCGACGATTCTCCTGATATCTTCCTCGCATGCATTTCTCAGCGACGGGGCAGGGATGGCCTCCCCGGCAAGTTCATCCATGATTCGTGCCCCGACAAAGCCGCGGGGTCCAGTCACAAGTGCTCTCATATATACCTCCAGCTACAGTTTGCCTACACATCAAAGTCCAAACATTTGGGACATGTCGGCTCACCCGGTCCCGGTATTCATTAAAACGGTCTCCCGGAAGGTCACCCCGCCGTTATCTGCCTCATAATATACGGATCCTTGATCTTCTGATCCTCCGCGAGCAGCAGGATCTTTGAGAGAATCTCCGCAGTCTTCGGATCCTCATCGATAAACGGCAGGAACAACTTGCCGCGCTGCTGGGAGTGCACCGGCACGATGTTGATCATGCCTCCGCTCTCCTTGTGGATCACACCGCTGCCCAGCTGGACGTTGTAATTGCCGTATGTACCTTTGATAAATGCGTGTGTACCCTCGAAAGTCACGTTGGTGAGGCCGAAGAGTTCCATGTTGAATTCAAATATCACGCGGCGCATATCAATGGTCGAATGGCTCGTCTCGGGATCGACTCCGCCGACATGGGCCACGCTGACCACAAGGTCGACGTCGCGCATGACTTCCGAATACAGAATATCCGGGATCTCAGAAATCTTCTTCTGCTTTCCTGTCTTCCTGTCATAGAATGAGACATATTCCAGAGTCGGGCTCTCCGTATCCGCCGGCGAGAACCAGTCCGCGAGCGCGTAAATAGTCGCCGCGATACCCTGCCTAAAGAAGATTTTCTGAAGGCCTTCATCGTAGTCAGCCACCCATCCGCGGCCTCGAAGGGCTGCAACGGTCTTCTTAGGCTGGATCTGATAGCCCGCGAAAAGTCTCGAATCTGCCGAGTCCTTCTCCTCCTCAAGCTTCGGATAGAACTCTCTGAAGACCTGCTTGAAGGGCTGCTTAGTGCCGCCTTCCATCTGCTTCTTAAAGAACAGCCTCTGGTAGCGGGCAAGCTCGCCCAGCCTGTACAGCGTGATCGGATGAGCCACGAGAAGCAGGGTCCCCTCATCGATGGCGGGGTTCGCAGCCGCAAGCTCCTCGAGCGTTCCGATGATGAAGTCGCTGCCTTCATTAGCAGCCCCTGCCTCATCAGTTCCGGCAGTTTTGACCGCTGCCTCACTGATGAACACCAGCCTTCCGAGAATGCCGGCCGTCACCGGATTGCGGCACAGCGCCGTCAGCTCTCCGAAGCTGTAAGCCTCCTCTTCCTCCATCGCGTGCTCGAACATGGCTGTGCAGCGTGAGTACTGGCTCTTCAGCTTAGCCGCGAATTCCTTGATTTCACCGAACGTCCCGTCCTTCTTGAGGGCTGCCGGAACGGACTTGAGGGCCTTTCCGCCTGCTCCCTTAGAGACAAGGAGCTCCGCTTTTCCGTCAGAATCCACCTGGATCCTTGCTGTATATCCGCCGATCTCCACTCCGTCGAAATAGGTCCGATTCTGCTCTACAAGTTCCGTCTCCATGGCCAGCACGAGCCGCAGGTCGTCTGCGTATCCGGCCGTTGTGGCCATGTTTTTCAGCGCATACTGAACACTCATGCCCTCGCTCTGTCTTCGCTGTGCTCCGAACTGCTTGCTCTCCTTGAGGAACTTCTGCAGGAACTCGTAGCGGTGCAGAGCATCCTGCCTGTCCTTCATAGGGATCAGGCCGTAGCTCATAAGCAAATCCTTGTTACGCTTACTGTCGATGGTCTTCTCGAGCTCATCACGGTCCACCTTCCCGGTCGCCGCATCGGCGTACTTTCTGGCCCTCGTGTGTTTGCTTCCGTCCGCGATATATTTTGCAGCTTTATAGAGAAGCGCAAAGTTCTTTTCTCCGAGCTTTTCATAGACTTCAAAGAACCAGTTCGTGTCAAAGCACCCGTTATTCAATTCCTCCGTCGAGAGCGGCGTGTATCTGGCAATCACAGCCTTCTTACGGTCGTCGAACCGCTCATTCATGTGAGCCATGAAATAATAGCAGCCGCTCTTAAAGCCCTCCATTCCGAGGACTTCCTCCGCCATGTCGAGCCACTGAGGGGCGTACATAGCTACTTCGACGAGGCGTTCTTTTGAGATTTTGTTAGCCTTGACTGCATTTGCAAGATCCTTTGCCGTCTCGTCGGGCAGTGGGTAGCAGACTTTCAGCAAATGACTCAGACACTCTTTCTTCCCTGTCCCGCTGGTGTATGAATAGTAGGTATTCCTGTCCAGAGGATCTTTGCCAAGCGCGAGCAGGATCTGCATAAGACGCGGAATGCTCTCGATCCGTGAGATACGGGAGACAGCTCCCGAAAAGATCGTCGGCGTGTCACCGCGCACGAGCTCCACATCCAGGATCAGATTGACCAGCTTTCTGTACATTTCTGCGCACAGCTGATAGAATCGGCAGTTCTTATCCACCGTCCGCTTTTCCATGTCACAGGGAGCATATTCCTTCAGGTTCCGGATCGCTGAAATCGTGATATTGGGACGGAAGAGTTCTGCCAGCTCTCCGAGCGCGAACCGAAGGCCTACCATCTCAAAGGCTGCCTTATAGAGAAAATCCTTCGTGATAATGCCGAGTTCATGGGCTTTCACATAAGAATACATCGAAAGGATGTTGCGCGAATTGTTGGTGTAATTGGCCGTCGGCTCATGCCCGTCGAACTGGTACACCTGATCCACCTGGTAGAGCAGCGGGAATACCGCGCGGAACTCATCATCATTTTCATAGTGGCGCGCGCGGGCCATTATGGAACTGAACTTATTGGTCCGGAGGAAGCAGATCGTCTTCCGCTGCGGGCTGAGATAATTCTCATAGCGGGACGGCACCTTCTCCATCCAGCGGATTTCTTCCGGCAGACGGATGGCTGCAAGGACAGCTGCCCGCGCAACCTCGGAAGGAAGAACCAGATGCTTCCTGCTCGAAATAATGTCGAAAATCGTCTGATAGATGCTGTGACCGCCGTGGCTGCTTATATACTTCGGATCATTATAGTGATAGCCTGACCAGGCATTTCCGTAGATAGTCTTCTCCGCCTTCCGGTAAGCCTCTATGTCCTTTACCGTGGTCTCATCGAAACCAGTCTCTATGGCATACCGCAGATTGAAAAACACCTTCGGGTCTTTGACAATCGTGTCGTAGACCTCATCCCAGAGCTCAGGGAACGGATAGCGGGTCCAGTACTCTCCTTTGTAGTCATAATTCATGACATAGAGTCCGTTCTCGAGCAGCTGCTTATCTCCGTTCGCGCTGGTATACTCAAGTTTCCCGTGTTCTATGACAAATGCCCGGATCCTGTCAAAATATCCATTAAGCTCTGTTTCGCTCAGACTGAAGTATTCTTTCAGCAGCTCTTTTTCATCCGGTTCCGCGGCACCGGCAAATAGCTTCTTGAGGAACCCTGCTGCCCGTCCGAACCCGGTCTTTTTTCCCGCTTCGTCCGTGCCGGAAGTCCCTCCGGTCTCGCCCGAAGACGACCCAGCCTCTCTCCCCGCTGAATCAATCTTTATAGTCAGGACCGGCTCGTAACTTGCTGCCGGATCATACAGACCGTAGCCCTTCGTGTTCAGAATATCGGCCGCACCCGTGCTGCCGGCAATCTCCGAGTACAGGACTTTCTCCTTGTCTGTAAGGCTCTCACTGTCCGGTATGACTTCCGCAAGGAGGACTGCGGCATCCTTCTTAGCGCCGTCACTTGCTTCGCTCCGTCTCTTAAGCATATCGAGGCCCGCAAGGCGGATCTGCTCCTTGTCGGAAGCAAGAAGCCTTCGGATGCTCAAAAGAAGCTCCGGCTCCTTCTGCTCTTCAAGAAGACTTATGACATGCCGCCTTGTCTCCTCATTCTTAAGGCGCAAATGTTTCTCCAGCCGCTGCACATCCTCATCTGTCAGCGGCAGTCTTTTCAGGAGCTGCCAGGCAGCGTTACGAGTGTAGCTCTCCTTGTCCGCCACATAATCGATCAGAGCGTCTTTCTGTATCTTTGTTTTCGGGTCGTGCAGAAGGACACAGAGGTAGTTCCAGCGAGTGTTGTAATAGGAGTCCGTGATGTCCGTAAGGCGCGGGCAGACCTCATCGATGAGGTCCATATCCTGCAGCGCGTAGGCGATCATGACCATCCTCTGCGTCAGGTCGCTCTTGTCGAGGGCAGCGCCGTACCACGGAAAGATCATGGGCGCAAACTCGATCTTCCGCTTCTTCATTCCGTCCGCAAGATTTTTGAGGATTCCGTAATGCAGCCTTGCCTGTTCCTCACTGTCAAATATCTCACTGACTTTCAGCGGGAGGAATTTCAGCTCCTTGTCAAATGTGCTGTAGACCAGCTTATTATTTTCATCGCGGATGCAGTGCCGGATGACAGTGTCCACCGCGTCATGGTAAGTGGGCATAAAGGCCGCCGCCATCTGCTGGTCGTCCGGGTAGGTCTCGATCATTTTATTTGCAGCTTTTTCACTGTGCGGTGAGTACTGCATAAAGCGGTTGTAATAGGAAATCGTCAGCCGCTGGTTCTTCGTTCCCGTCTCCACGATCTCGAGCATGCGGTCAACAGCGTCCTGCGCTTCATAGAAGCCGAGCGCCCAGAGCCCGGTGACGATCTTCATGCTGTCGTCCGTTCGGGTCATTTCCACGGCCTTAGCCCGGTCATTGACCGCCTCGTTTATGTCATCGAGAAGCTTTGCGGAGATCCTGTCCATAGAGTCAAGATTGCATATACCCGTCCACGTCGCAATCGCCCTCTTCACCGCCGAAAACCTCAGCAGATCATTGTCGCAGATAGCCCCGAGTATGGTCAAAAACGCCTCCGCCCTTCCGCAGTCCGCATTCTCACAGACCGCCTGGCGCACGCCTTCCTGCAGCCTCGCTGCGACGAGGAACTTGGCAAGCAGCTCATGCAGCTCCTTATTCTTGGATTTTACAATACCCCGGATGAGAGGAAATGTGACTATCACCGTATTATTGTCGCTGAGGATAGCCTCCCGCGAAGCCTCTATGACCGCGGCATCACCCCGGTCGATCCTTGCCGCCAGAATATCCTCGAACTGCGCCATATGCAGATCTCTGGCGAAGCTGTCGCTACGCTTGAAGTCGAGCAGTTCCGGGTCGATCGACTCCCCGTCCGCCCGTTTTTCAGTCAGATACTCCAACGGCGTAATACCATAGATTCCCAGGACCTTATAGGCCTGCATGAGTCCGAAAGCGTCCAGGATGTGGGCTCCCGGATCGGCTGTTCTGACAGTCGGTCTGAAGAGGGCTTTTGAGTACTGGAAAGCGGCAAATTGATCCAGCATATAGTCAAAGTCCTCCCTGTACTGCTCCGGCACCAGAATATCGATGATTTCCGGGCAGCCGTCATAAATGATTTCCTTCAGAGTCTTACCCGGTGCGGCTTTTACCTTTTCCCGGCCCCATTTATTGATAACAGGAAAACCGCAGTGCGGATAATTGCTGAAGCTTCGCACCTCGTCAAAGAGCTCCTTCTTCTCCTTTGAGAGCCGGTTGATCTTCTTTTGATGTTCTGCGTTCCATTTTTCAATCTTTTCTTTCTCCCATTTGGTCCGGGAATTATGATCGTATGCCATTTCTGTCCCCCTTCACTGGTCTGCCATCTTGTCTCTCTCAAACTGCCAGGCGCCGGTCACCAAGTTTGACTTGCCAAATGACAAATCGCTTCGATCGCCAAATCTGACCTGCCAACTGACAGATCGCTCCGGTCGCCAAATCTGATCTGCCAACTGTTCTCCACGCCGTTCACCACATCCTGCCGGCTAGAAATACCAACCGGACAAAGGTCACTTCGCTCTGATCCTTAAGCGGAATCGGCTCGTCTTTCTTTGTGTAACGCACGCCGTCGGCAAAAAGAGCGACCATCCCGTCCTCAAAACACTGCACCGCATTCTTTACAGCCGCCTCCGGATCCGCCTTCCGGTCATCCATGGCCTCCCCATATGAGACCTTGCCGGATGCAGCCATATCTTCCAGTTGTTCCTCAATGGGCTCTCCGCTCTGTTCGCGTGAAAAAAGACGCAGTAATTCTACCGCGTCTTTTCGCTCATTATATTCTCTTACATTTTGACGGACTGTCTCCGCAATAAACTCTTCTACCGTCATCGCCCGGTCCGGATATTCACAGCTTCGCTGCAAAATCGCGGCCTTTTTCCGGGATGCACTTCTGACATTGATCCTGATCTGCATAATGCCCTCGTATATTTATAACTCAAACGTCATGTCGTATTTATACTAAAAGTGTAATGCCAAATCCCGGAACTGTAAAGAAGCTGATGAATCTAATCCCTCCAGGTCAGATCGACCGCTCTCTTAAAATTACTCCTATTCTCAAGAGGAAGCCTCTGCTCCTTCAGGCAGAAGTCAAAATAGTTAGAAAGCGTATTCTGTGTCAGATTATAAATGAACCGGTTCGGAATAACGAGTTCATAAAAATCCTCACTCACGATGTTCCCTTCGAACTCATATAATCTGACCATATCGCGGTAAAACGGTTCATCCCGCCCGTCCTCGATCTCCCACTTATTTTCATTTCCCATACGGCTTAGTTCATGAACTGCCTTACTGCGCATCTTATAGATAAGGTGGATCAGTCTGTGGTTCCTTCTGTAGTTTTTGGCTTCTTTCCTGCCCTCCTCGCGCCGTATCACAGCCAGTATTTCCTCTGCTTTATTGGTCCGTATTACCGTAGAGACCTTCTGCCCGTCGAGTGGTCCGAGGTCATCTATGGACACCTCTGTTCCAGGCTCCGAAAGCTCCGGTTCCGGCATTTCCGGTCCGGACGCCAGCTCCCGCAGCTTAGGTTCATAATCATAGAAAAGAGTGACCGGTTCCGGCAGCTCCAGATAGTCATAGTAATCCTGAAATTTGAGAATGAAATCGCAAAATGCCTTTGACAGCCCGCTGGTGGGATAATTCGCATACTCCTGCGCAAAGCAGTCGATCAGAGAAAATAAGCAGATATTCTTATATACCCGGTTATTGATGCTCATGGCCTCATCTATCTCTTTAAATGCAAATTCCCGCATTTTTTCTATTTCTGCTTTGACATATTCCGCTTTATCATTATCAGGCCTTGCAGTGTGAGGCCACATTATTTTTTTCTCCGGCATTTTTCCAGCCTCTCTTTCTTAAGTCTGCATCTGGACTGTTACTTCGGCTTCCTCCGGTTCAGTTTGCAACAAAGTCAGATATAATCTGAGAAAGGAAGCGCATCGAACGTGCTAAGTTCCGTTACGCTTCCTGTGCCCTTTTGACAGCTCTATTTTACTACAAATCCATGTATTAATACAGATATTTCATTTTTCTCCGAGTACAATCAGATTATCTTCGCCGGATAGTGAAGCTCCCTTCCAGGTTCACGTTTGTATACTGTTACCGCATATTATACACTTCCGCACATTTGTTTCCAAGATTTGAACAAAGTGCCGCAAGAAATTCATGCACAAATCTTTCTATACAAGAAGATTTTTCAGTTAATTCGTAGTATAATCGTGATATCGAAAGTGATTAGCTATTATAAATACAAAATACATGATGACAGGATGGCACAGAAAAAGGAGGTGACTTAGGGAAAGCGCCAATGTATGTCCTGTAACGGAACCTGTTGTATGCTTCAATTATGGAGAATAGTGAGATGAAAACGACAAAAAGGTATCTGGCTATCATAACAGCCGTCATAATTATCGTAATAATATGGCTTTTCAGATCCTGCGGATCAGGGACCACTCCTGAAAATGCGACCCAGACACAGGATGTCGTCATCGAGGACGCTTCAGTCGAAGTCGAAGTGCCCGAAGAATCAATAGCAGAAGAACCCGCAGAGGCGGAGTCGGCAATCGAAGAAACCGCTGAAGCGACTATAGAGGAAACATCTGCCGATGTATTCTCAGACGTCAATGACCCGAAGCACCCATACTATGATGCTATTGTGTGGGCTTCGGAGAACAATATAACCAAAGGCTACGTTGACGGCAGTTTCGGTATCGACGATACCTGCACGAGAGGTCAGGCCGTGATGTTCCTTTGGAGAATGGATGGATGCCCCGAACCGGAACAGGCAGAAGTATCTCCGTTCACGGATGTTCCGGATTCACATGCTTTCTACAAGGCAGTTCTCTGGGCACAGCAGAAGGGAATCACAAAAGGATACACCACAGGTGAAAAGGCGGGACAGTTCGCCGTCGATGATCCCTGCACCCGCGGTCAGATCATGACCTTCATCTGGAGATATAAAGGACAGCCTGCACCGGAAGAGGTGTCAGAATCCCCGTTCAGCGATGTGGAACCGAGTCACGCTTATTATAAGGCAATCCTTTGGGGCTCTCAGGAAGGAGTCACTAAGGGATACACGACCGGTCCGGATGCCGGCAAGTTCGGCATAGACGACGCATGCACGCGCGGTCAGATCGTGACCTTCCTCTACAGGATCAGGTAATTTAAGCTCACCGAATCATTCGCAATGAAACTTAAGACGGGAAACGCAGCGGAAAATGATACATCCGCTGCGCTTCCCGTCTTTACGCTCTTTATTGGTATTCTTCCGATACAGTTACTGTCCTTTTATACACAAAGCTCCTCCGCCGCTTCGATCAGAGCACGCTTTTTCTCCTTCTCCGTCGCAGTCAGCTTTCTCTCCTCTTTCTCGGCAACAACAATCGTTGCGATCATCTCACAGGAAGCCAGATAATCTCTTGTCAGATTTCTCATTCTGGACGCCATATGCTGCATGCAGCCGATGATAACTTCCGGTGTCCGTTCATACAGCTCCAGAAGGTTTTCCTCCGTGATTTCCTGCAGAACCGTATCATTTTCAAGGACCACCGCTGTCGCTCTCCGCGGCAGCTTCTCGATCAATCCCATATCTCCGAAGAATGTCTTACCTTCAAGGCTGGCAATGCTCTTCTCATCGGCTGTGCCGTAACCCTTGAAGAAGCCGACGCTGCCTCTCTGGATGAAATACATGCTGCCGCTTTCTTCTCCCTCAGAGAAAATGACAGTATCCTCCGCGAACGTCATACTGTGATCCTTGTCAGCCTCGGAATCATGATCCAGAGCCTGATCATTCTGAAGATGGTAAGGTGTCAGATAATGCATCGTCCTTGTATAGGTGGTGACAAATCTTGTGATCTTATCGAGCAGCGTGTCGCTTCTTTCTTCACGCTCCATTTTAGTCTCATCCATCTCACGAATTGTACGGCAGGCGTGAAGATAGTCATCCATCAGCCTTTTCTGGCGATGACTCAGATTGGTAATGATATTTTTGACCTGCTGCGGGTCCTCTTCGAGGAAATCCTTGATCTCATTGCGCATGATCTCGAGAAGTTTTGTATGATCCTCCCCAATTACAATTGTCGCGGAGCGCGGCCACGATTCGAACACAGCCATCTCTCCGAAGATTTTATCCTTCCCAAGTGTAGTGAGCTCAACGCTGTCCCCGTTGCTGGCTTTGATCTGCACAGATACAGACCCTTCGACGATCTTAAACATGCTGTCGCACACATCGCCCTCTTTAAACAGAATTTCTCCGCCGTTATATTCTTTTATCTGCATATTCGGTCTCCTCATAACTCTCTTTGGTGACTGGTATGATCAACATACTTATTGTAGCATATTTTTGCTGTGGCTGCATCGATATCAGTGCTTACTTAATCGGAGGCATTGTCTAACAAGACCTCTCACACGAAAACAATCCGTGTCCCAATTTCTTAACGGGAATTGTTATATTTGCTCTGGAGCTCTGCGATTTCATTAATGATACTCGCCCTCTTTATCTCCATATCTCTAATAGCCGCGTTTATCTCCGATTCTTTAGCATTCCTTCTCGCCGCTATCTCCCAGCGATGTGGATTATTGTAGCTCGGTTCAGGGCGGGATAACAGATTACTTAACTGATCCCTCTTATTATAAATTGCATTTTCCAATCTGTTCAGGGCGTCTCGTTTTCTATTAATACGTTCGTCTAAGCTTCGTAAATATTCCTGATGCTTAATTTGACCTGCCTGCTGCTTTGCTGCATAAAAACGATTTCTTGCGGCATTGAACCGTTCTTTAAGGTCCTGATTATCCCTGCCTGCACTCCCTGCATTATAAAACTCATCAGACAAACGCTTTACCTCTATACCTGCACTTTTAAAGTCGCCGGTATAGGCCAGTCGTTCAATCTGATTTATTACTTGTTCCTTTCTGGCTTTTGCCTCCCGCTGCTGAGCCTGACGCCTTTCATAGTCTTGTTGTGCATTTCCGTATAAACGATCCGCTGCCTGTCTGAACCGGGACCATAACTGATCCTCATCCTCTTTTGATGCTCGCGGGGCCTGTTTCCACTGCTCATTAAGATGTTTCATCTGATCCTTTGCATTCTTAAAGTCAGTACTATATGAAAGACTTTCCGCCTGACGAACCAGAAATTCCTTTTTATACTTAGCGTCTGCCTGCTTTCTTTTCCTTTCCTCATAGTCATTTTTAGCATTCTCATATAAACGGTCAGATGCCTGTTTAAAGCGGAACCACAGGACATCTTCATCTGCCTTTGCGCCTCGCGGTATCTGCTTCCATCTTTCTCTCAGAGATTGCATTTGATCTTTGGCGCTCTTGTAATCTGTGCTGTATGAAAGACGCTCAGCCTCCAAAATAATCCCTTCTTTCTGCCGCTTATATTCTTCCCTTATGCTGTCGCGTTTTTTGAAAAGGCCGTCCGCAACAGATTCGAATTCATTTTTCAGACGAACATTATCATCATGCCCGCAAGATCCGCAGGCATACAATTTATCGCGAAGTTTTTTTACCGTTTCTCCCAAAGATGGTGTCATGGGATCAACGTATGACAATTCGTTTATGACAGCTTCTTTGTCTCGTATACGTCCGAGCCTTGCCTCACCGGAATAAGCATCTGGCTTCATAATTTTCTCCTTGTTCTCTTTAAGATTTAAATGTACCTACTGAAAACTCTCCACCAGCTCCTGCAGTTCAAGGAACCGCTCCATCTTCTCGTCAAGCTCCGCGTCAATCCGCTCCTTTTCCTCCGTGAGTTCCTGCAGCTTGACATAGTCCGTGGAGACCTGAGCCATCTCTTCCGCCAACTTCTCCGACTTTTCAGTAAGCTCATCAATCACACCTTCGATCGAATCATATTCCCGCTGCTGTGTATAGGTCAGCTTCTTTTGAGGCGCGGCCGCTCTGTATTTCTTTCCCTTCTTCGGAGGTTCCGCTGCTTTTGGAATCTCAGGCGGCGCTTCAAAGTTCCATCCCTCCTTATGGGCAAGATATTCCTCATAGCCGCCCTCGCTCTGGTGCAAATGTCCGTCTCCCTCGAAACTGAAAATCCGGTTCACGACCCTGTCCAGAAAATACCTGTCATGCGAGACTGCGATCACGATTCCGGAAAAGTGGTCCAGATAATCCTCAAGGATCTGCAGTGTCTGTATATCAAGGTCATTGGTCGGCTCATCAAGGATCAGCACATTGGGTGCTTCCATGAGGATGCGCAGCAGATACAGCCTGCGCTTCTCTCCGCCGGACAGCTTCTCGATTGGCGTATACTGCTTGCCTTTTGAGAAAAGAAAGCGCTCGCACATGGCTGATGCGGTGATAAGACCGTCGGCTGTGCGCACATATTCCCCGGTCTCCTTCACGGCATCGATCACAGTCCCGGAAGATGGCAGCTTCTCGTTCTCCTGACTGAAACAGCTCATCTTTATGGTTTGACCGATCTCCACCGAGCCCTCATCCGGTTCTAGCTCTCCCGTCAGGATCTTAAGGAGTGTGGATTTTCCGCAGCCGTTCGGTCCTATGATCCCGATCCGGTCGTTCTTCAGAAACATGTAGGAAAAATCACGGAAAAGACATTTGTCTCCATAACTCTTGGCCAGATTGCGAATCTCGATTGTCTTATTTCCCATCCTCGACGGGAGCGATTCGAGGACCACATTCCGCTCCTCGGCAATCTTCTCCCTGTCCCGCAGGGCTTCAAAGCGCTGAATATGAGCCTTCTGCTTGGTAGACCTGGCTCTTGCTCCGCGCATCATCCAGGCAAGGTCCTGCTTATAGAGGGCCGCCATCTTTCTCTCCGCGGACAGAGCGAAATTCATGCGAGTCTGCTTTTCCTGCAGGTACTTCTCATAGTTGCCCGGGTAGCTGTACACATTTGCACGGTCTATTTCCCAGATGGTCGTAGTCACTTCGTCCAGGAAATAGCGGTCATGCGTAATCATGACAAGAGCGCCCTTGTAAATCTCAAGCTGCTCCTGCAGCCACTCGATCATCTCATGGTCCAGATGGTTTGTCGGCTCATCAAGGATGAGGAGATCACTCGGCGTGAGCAGCGCTGCCGCGAGCGCCGCTCTCTTCCTCTGCCCTCCGGACAGCGTATCCGGCATGACAGCAGGATTGGGGATTCCGAGCTTCTGGAGCATAGAAGCGGCCTCTCCACGCACGTTCCAGAACTCCTGCTCCTGCGAAATATTCCGGACAACATTTTCAAGAACGTTCAAGTCCGGATCAAAAACCGGGTTCTGCGGCAAATAGGAGATCTTCAGCCCGTTCCTCATAATGATCTGTCCCTCATCCGGCTCGAGCGCACCCGCCACAATGGCAAGAAGGGTGGACTTGCCCGTGCCGTTAATTCCGAGTACACCGATCCTGTCATAGTCTTCTATTCCCTGTGTTACATTTTCAAGCAGCGCTGTCTCTCCGAAGGAAATGCCGATTCCTTCCAGTGTCATTAAAATCATAGGTCCTCACCTGTGGTTCACCAATATTTATTACAAGTTATCTTATCATGCCTGCACTTCTTAGGCAAATCTCAGTATGACAATGGAGCATGACTACTCTTACAAGGGAATTCAGTTTTGAACGGGACCTTGAAAAGTAACCGGCGCATTCTCGTGTTTTTAAACATGAGTCGGCAGGGACCCGCGCTTGTTTCTTCAGTCGCTGTTCACAAGGGATCTTCTATATATTTATTCAAGGGGCGTCAGCCCCTCTTTCTTTTTATTCTGCCGATCTGTGGACCAGGGCAGATATCGGTATTATGGAACCTGATCGGTGGTGATAGGGT
>CADAIL010000020.1:0-39661 GCA_902788035.1 uncultured Lachnospiraceae bacterium
TTGCGGAGCAAATGCACGAAGTTGATGCGGAGCATCAACGAGTGACCCGCTGACTTGTAGACTTATTTAGATTTGTATGTGCGGTTTTGAGGGTGTGTACTTGATTTTTTAGAAAGTACATGATATACTCTCATATGTGGTTGTCACTATGACAGCTATTCCTCGATAGCTCAATGGTAGAGCACTCGGCTGTTAACCGAGTTGTTGTAGGTTCGAGCCCTACTCGGGGAGCTTATGGCCCCATGGTCAAGTGGTTAAGACATCGCCCTTTCACGGCGGTAACAGCAGTTCGAACCTGCTTGGGGTCACTCGATTTGGCGACATGGCCAAGCGGTAAGGCACGGGTCTGCAAAACCCTTATCCCCGGTTCGATTCCGGGTGTCGCCTTAACTCCGAATCATATGATTCGGAGTTTTTCGTTTTTTATAATGAATTTTCTTTTAAGCGGGTAAAACGTTGTCCGCTTGCTGTACAACATGTAAAATCGGTCCCATGGGGCCGTTTTTTATTGCAATTATATGAGTTTGTAGTATTATCGATAGGGAATATTTAACAACTGTTAAATATTTACATTTGTCAAGAGATATCAGTTGATCTTGACCTGAAAGTCACGGGAATCAGGAACGCACCGGCGTTCTTGCCGCGCCGCGCAAAGTGAGAAGCGCATTCATCCGTACGCGGCCGCAATACACAGGTGGTATAGTATATTGTTTATGCAGGAAAAAACCAATAAGAGCATCAAAGAGATCATTGTTCTCTCGAAGGAAATGAGCAGGCTCACTAAACAAGCCCTGGAAAACTCTCTGTCGGATTTCCCCGACAGCCATTTTGCCGCGCTTGAACGCCTGTATATGGTCATAGAAGAGTCAGGCGCGAACGGCAGTATTCAGGCCTCGCTGCTTGCCCAGGACCTTTGCATGGCGCCGTCCGCCCTCTCACGGGAATTAAGAACTCTGGAAACCGCGGGACTTATTATTCGCCGCCTGGATCCATGCGACAGAAGAAAGACCCTGATTTCGATCAGCGAAATCGGCGAAAAGCTCAGAAGAGAATGTGAGAACGCCATGATATCCTATTTTTCAGCTGTCGCATATGATGTCGGCGATGAAGACATACAGAATCTCTGCAGGATCCATAAGAAAATCATTGACTCTCTTATGAGGCGAAATGTAAGTTGGATCAGTGAAAGAGAAGCGGACGTATGAAGAGAGATGAAAGAGACTCGTAATTGACAATATAAGGAACAGGAAAGAGTAATGGTAAAATACAGCGTTAAAAAACCATTCACAGTTCTGGTAGCTGTGATCGTTGTCATTGTACTTGGATTTATATCCGTGACAAGAATGTCGATGGACCTTCTTCCGGAATTAACGCTCCAGTATCTGATGATCATAACGCCTTATCCGGGCGCCAGTCCTGAAAAAGTTGAAATCGAAGTCAGCCAGCCGATGGAAGATGCCCTCGGCACGATTTCGCATGTTGAAAATGTATACACGATAAGCTCAGAAAATTTTGCCATGACCCAGCTGGAATTCGAGGATGACACGGATATGGACAGCGCCATGGTCAAGGTGTCAAGTGCTTTGGACCAGGTAAGGGCTTCTCTGCCGGATGGCTGCGGTACGCCGAGCATTCTGGAACTCTCAATGGACATGGTGGCGACAATGTATATTGGTGTAGAGAAGGACGGCGCGGATGTCTATCAGCTGTCTGACTATGTCAATAATGAGTTGGTCCCTTATCTCGAGAGGGAAGAGGGCGTTGCGTCTATCACTGAAATCGGACTTGTGGAGAAGACAGTCCAGGTCGAGCTGAACAGAAGCAAGATCAACGAGGTCAACGACCGGATTCTTGAAAAGACGAATTCGGCTCTCGAGGACGCCAGAGTGCAGCTTGTCGACGCGCAGAAGAAAGTCGATGAAGGACAGGACGAGCTCGAAAAGCAGGAGAGTGGGTTCGGTGATCTCCTTGCGGAAGGAATTTTCGGGGGTATTAAGCCGGGAGTCGCGGAGCTCACAAAGAATCTTGGCGATCAGATCGACCAGCTGACTAAGACTATGAATGATGTCAGGTACGTCATCGAAGCCTATGGAGCCGAAGCCAGGGCTACTGTCGAGGATGCGGCCTATGATTTTGCCGAGGCAAGAGGGGAAGCGCAGGCCAAAGTTGAGTCAGCAATGGCAACAGCTTATGAAGCTCAGGAAGCCTACAATGAGCTGGTAACACAGATGCAGAATGCTGCGGCAGCGTCGTCGGATCTGCGGGATGAGGCATTTGCAAATGCAGTTAACGCCTACAGCGCAGCCGAATCCGCTCTGTCCGATGCCCAGACTGCCTACAATGAGGCCAGGATGGCATACGAATTTGCCGATGAGGAGACGAAACCGGAGCTTGAGGAAGCCCTGTACTATGCGGAGCGTGCTCTTGACGACGCCTCTGTAAGCCGTGACGCTGCATATGCAGATCTTGCGGCGGCTCAGGCTGCCCTGTCGGATGCGCATGCTACAGTACCTCAGCTGCAGGAAATGCTCGCGCAGGCTCTCACTACGATGATGAATGCCAACTCGGATCTTCAGAATGCGCAGATAGAACTTAGCAACGCAATCATGAACGAGCAGGGAGCGCTTGTGCAGGCAAGAAGCGCGTTTGATACAGAAGCGCTGGCGGCTGAAACGGGGGACGTGATCAACGGACTCTATGAGACAAGAGCCATGCTGAACGGGAGCTCTCTGTCTGCCCTAATGTCGGCCGTATCTAAGCTCAGCACGCTTGTGCCGCAGGCCAGGAGTTTGCTCACAGATGTAGCCTACGTCGTGTCAAGCAGCCCCATGGCATCCTCTGTCTCTGCTGCCCAGACCAATGTCGGAGACGTGAGCGACCTGATGGACAGGGTACCGGAGCTTCTAGACACGCTGCAGCAGGTCTACGCCGGATTGACGCAGGGGCAGCTAGACGCGGCAGTCGGATTCTCGACGGCTACAGTTCAGCTCTCTAGTGCCCAGACACAGCTCAAAGCGGCGAGAGAACAGTATGAGAGCGCGAGAAAGACGGCGCTTGAAAATGCAAATGCGGACGCCCTTCTCAAAGCCTCCACCCTCTCTCAGCTTGTCTACGCGCAGAACTTCGCGATGCCGGCAGGTTATATAGACGATGCGAATGACGAGTCCTGGATGCTTCGCGTCGGCGACGAGTATGACAACAGCGAGGAAATCGCAGACGCGCTGCTCGTCGATATCGAAGAAATCGGACCTATTCATCTGACAGATGTCGCGGATATTACCGTTATAGATAATTCCATGGACTCCTATGCGAGACTGAACGGACAGCCTGCCGTCATGCTCTCTGTCTTTAAGAATTCTTCGACAGGTACCAATGAGCTGTCGAGGAACATCAATGCGGCTATTGACGAGTATCACGAGAAGAATCCGGATGTCAAGATCATCAAACTCATGGATCAGGGCGATTATATCACCCTGATCGTTGAGGACGTCCTCTCCAGTATGATCATCGGAGCGATCCTTGCGGTCATTATTCTTGCGCTTTTCCTGAGAGATGTGAGACCTACGCTGCTGGTCGGAATCAGTATTCCGCTGTCAGTTCTTTTCGCGATCGTTCTCATGTATTTCTCGAATCTGTCACTCAATATCATGACGCTGTCCGGTCTGTCACTGGGCATTGGTATGCTGGTCGACAACTCGATTGTTGTAATAGAGAACATTTTCAGACTCCGCGGCAGGCAGGCTGCGGCTCCGAGAGCGGCGGTACAGGGAACAAAGCAGGTCGCGGGAGCTATTATAGCATCGACATTGACGACGATCTGCGTTTTCTTCCCGATGGTGTTTACGAGCGGAACTGTGCGGAAGCTTCTTGTTCCCATGGCGCTTTCGATTTCTTACTGCCTCATCGCTTCTCTGGTCGTCGCTATGACAGTTGTGCCGGCTGCTTCCAGCACAGTTTTCAGGAATGTCCTGCCGAAGCACAGCAGGGTCATGAACGCAGTCCAGGAAGTGTATGAGAGAGCACTCAGATTCTGCCTGAAGTTCAAGCTTCCGACGATCGGTATTGCGGTCCTCCTGCTCATTCTCAGTATCATCAGGCTGGTCACTATGGGTGTCGTCATTATCCCGGATATGGCGGCAGATGAGATCCAGGTCTCCATAAGGACCCCCGAGGAGGACACGAGAGAGATGTCCTATCAGCATGTCGACGAGGCCATGGAGATGATCATGAGGATCGACAACGTCGAGGAAGTCGGTATCCTTTCAGCCTCCAGCGCGCTCAGTATGGTGACATCGGCTGTGGATTCCGACGCTTACGGGGCGTACACCTGCTACGTTCAGCCGAAGGAGGGAACATCTCCCGGAGAGGTTAAGAGAATCGTTGAACGGATCAATAAAGCGGCGGAGAACATAGACGCCGAGGTCATCGCGTCGAGCGGGGCTATGAGTGATATGAGCGCGCTGATGGCCAGCGGACTCTCGATCAATATATACGGCAAGGAGCTGGATACTCTGAACGAGATCAGTGAGGACGTCATGGAGTACATCGAGAGCATTGACGGATTCTATGATGTCACGAACGGCTCCGAGGAGGCGGCAAAGACGCTACATCTGGTCATCGATAAGGATAAGGCAATGTCCTACGGGCTTACGGTCGCGCAGATATTTGCCGAGATCGCTCAGCGGCTCACGACTTCGGTGACGTCCACATCCATCTCGAACGGAGGAGAGACGCTTGAAGTCGTGATCATCGACGAGACGAATCTCCTTACAAAAGAGAATATCCTCGATATGGAATTTGAGGAGTCCGATCTCACAGGCGCCCAGTCGGGAGCTATGACGGGCGGATCTGCTTCCCAGTCAGGCTCTATGAGCGCCATGATGGGAGGAGCTTCATCGGGAAATATGTCGGCGGTTGCCGCATTTGCAGATGACTCCGACGACGGGGAAGAGGAAGAAGAAGAGGAGAAAATTACGAAGCACAGGCTCGGAGAATTTGCAACTCTCGAGGAGACGTACGCCCAGGGCACGATCCGAAGGGAGAACCTGACGCGCTACATCACGGTTTCGGCGTCGACGGAAGAAGGCAAAAATACGGAGCTCCTCACGCGCGAACTTCGCAATAAGCTTGCTTCCTATCAGCCGCCGGAAGGGTACCGTGTCGAGATAGCCGGCGAATCCACACAGATCAACGACATGCTGAGACAGATGTCGGAGCTTATGGCTGTGGCGCTGCTGTTCATTTATCTGGTCATGGTCGCTCAGTTCCAGAGTCTTCTGTCGCCGTTCATTGTCATGTTCACGATCCCGCTCGCTTTTACGGGCGGTATGATCGGCCTGATCGTCACGCGGCAGCAGCTCTCCATGCTCTCCCTCATGGGATTCCTGATCCTCATGGGAACCGTCGTCAATAACGGTATTGTGTTCGTTGACTATACGAATCAGCTGAGAATGGGAGGCATGGAGCGTCAGGACGCGCTGGTGGCCACCGGCAAGACCCGTATGCGCCCGATCCTCATGACTGCCCTGACGACGATCCTGGCTATGTCGAAGATGATCATCGGAGACGGTCTCGGAAGTCAGATGGGACGCGGCATGGCGATTGTCATCGCCGCCGGACTCATATACGCGACATTCATGACACTTTTTGTTGTGCCGGTCATGTATGATATCTTCTTCAGAAGACAGCCGCTCAATGTCGATACCGGCGATGACCTCGATGATGCGCCGGACGATGCGGCGGAGTTCATTGAGGAAATGAAGAGAAGGCGCGAACTTGAGGACGAACTGGACAATGTCGTGCCGGAGTTCTTTAAAAACAAAAAGGTAAAGCGGAGGGGCTTCTTCCGCCGCTCTTAAAGCAGCGATGAGCCCCGGCACATTACGCGTTTGCCCGGCGGGATTCCGAACGGGCAGGGCGATACAGTAACAAAAAAACCCCCGTATACAGTCTGACTTTGATTGACAAATGTCAGCCGTATACGGGGGTCCTCTCATTATAAAGCAGCTGCTTTATTTCTGTACACTATAAGAACCGCTGCGCAGTCCCGACCGTCTGATTCGGACGATTTCATCGCCGTATATATCAGGAGTTGCTGACGCAGCTTCCGATAAGATACATTATGCGAGAATTGACTGGCAGGCTGCTGCAAGAGCATCCTTCTCAGCCTGTGCCTCTGCGAGGTCCTTGCCGAGTGTCGTGAAGTATGTCTTGATCTTCGGCTCTGTGCCGGACGGACGAACGACGACAGACGCGCCATCTTCGAGACCGTAGATGAGGACGTTGGCCTTCGGGAGACCTGTCTCTTCCGGCTTAGCATAGTCTGTGACTTTGACGACTGCCTTGCCTGCGAATTCCTTCGGCGGCTCTGCGCGGAGGCTGTCCATGATGCCCTTCATCTTGTCCATGCCGGACAGACCCGGGAACTCATAGCTGTCGACCTTGTTCAGGTAACGGCCATACTGTGCGTAGATCTCCTCAAGACGCTGCTTGATGGAGGAGCCGATGCTGCGATAGTAAGCAGCCATCTCGCAGATGAGCATGGAGCCGATGACGGCATCCTTGTCACGTACATACGGGCCGGCCAGGTAGCCGTAGCTCTCTTCGAAACCGAAGATGAAGCGGTCGACTTCGCCTGCAGCCTCGAGCTGTGCAATCTGATCGCCGATCCACTTGAAGCCTGTAAGAACATGGCGAAGCTCTACGCCATAGTTCTTAGCGACTGCGTCAGCGAGCGGTGTGGAAACGATGGACATAACAGCTACCGGATCCTTCGGCATTGTGCCCTTCTCGATGCGGCCTGCGCAGATATAGTCGAGAAGAAGAACGCCCATCTCGTTGCCGGAGACCAGCTCATAGCTGCCATCCGGGCACTTCATTGCGATACCAACACGGTCAGCATCCGGGTCGGTAGCGAGCATGAGGTCTGCGCCTTCCTTGATTGCGAGCTCAACACCATACTTCATTGCTTCGTAGATTTCCGGATTCGGATACGGAGCTGTTGTGAAGTAGCCGTTCGGATATTCCTGTTCCGGAACGATTGTGATGTCTGTGATGCCCATGTCGCCGAGAACCTTGGTTACCGGTACAAGACCTGTGCCGTTCAGCGGAGAGTAGACGAGCTTCAGGCCGGCTGTCTTGCACAGACCCGGACGGACCTGACGGGCTTCGATTGCCTCATAGAAAGCTGCCTTGCAGTCGTCTTCGACATACTTGATGATGCCGGCATTGACGCCTGCCGCGAAGGACATCTTTGTGATTCCGGTGAGAATGTCTGTCTTCTGGATCTCATCATAAACGATAGCTGCGGCATCGTCTGTCATCTGGCAGCCATCCGGGCCATAGGCCTTGAATCCGTTGTACTTGGACGGATTGTGGGATGCTGTGATCATGATACCTGCGTTGCACTCATAGTAACGGGTCGCGAAGCTCAGAGCCGGTACCGGCATGAGAGCGTCGTAGATGCGGACGTTGATTCCGTTGCCTGCGAGGACACTGGCTGCTTCTTTCGCGAAGACATCGCTCTTTAAGCGGCTGTCATACGAGATGGCGACTGTCTGATTACCGCCCTGAGTCTTTACCCAGTTGGCAACACCCTGCGTAGCCTGACGGACGACCCAGATGTTCATTCTGTTGGTTCCGGCACCGAGTGTTCCGCGGAGACCTGCTGTTCCGAAAGCAAGAGACACTGCAAAGCGCTCTTTGATTGCTTCGTCATCATCGGCGATCTTAAGGAGTTCCGGCTTGAGATCCGGGTCCTCGAGGTCAGCGGCAAGCCAGCGTTTGTAATCATCTAAATACATATTGCATCCCTCCATTCCGGGACAGTGCACTGCCCCTAAATTCTTATCATTTTCTAAAATACCTGCAGCTCGCAAGACTGTGAAAAATGCCGTCAAAATCGTGATTTTGTCTGTTTTTTCGCATAGTTTTGGCTACAGACTTTCTACTATAAAATATAAAGGCTTTTGTAAAATTTGTCAATTACAGTAGGAAATTACTTTTGTTTTTGGGCAAATTGTGCGAATTTGCCGCCGGCGGTCTGCGGTTCTTATGCGCGAAAGTGGTGACAAAAGCAGGTAAAATCGTGAGTGCGGAAAGCAGTCTGACGAAGAGGGAAGGGAACGGCTCTGACATCAGAAAAAGAGACTGTCGCATCGGACGGCGCCGCACGCCCCGGCAGATATATGCATATAACATCTGCTGCAGGCGGAACGACCCCGCTTTAATGCGAAAGCCTCTTTTGATTCAGTTGTTATCCGATTTTATCCGATGCCGAGCAGTACGCGGGCAAATGAAAAATAGATCAGCAGCGACACCGCGTCAACAATCGTCGTGATGAACGGCGACGCCATGACGGCGGGGTCGAATCCGAACTTCTCCGCGATCATCGGGAGGGAGCAGCCGACGAGCTTTGCACAGATGACCGTGACGAACAGGGTCACACAGACCGCCAGGTCGACCATGAGTGTGATCGAGGAGTTGTGGAACAGAGTCCTGTCGATCAGGAAGATCTTTACGAAGTTGACTATGGCAAGCGAAGCCCCGCAGAAGATCGCGACGCGTAATTCCTTCCAGAGGACCTTAAGAATATCCCGGAACTCGACATCATTCAGCGAGAGAGCACGGATGACCGTGACGGAAGCCTGGCTGCCGCAGTTGCCTGCCGTATCCATCAGCATGGGGATAAAGCCGGTCAGGGCGACGCAGGTTGCGAGGGCATTTTCAAAGTTATTGATGATGACACCCGTAAATGTGGCGCTGACCATGAGGAGCATCAGCCACGGGATACGGGATTTCCAGGTCTCGAAGATGCCGGTCTGGAAGTAGGACTTATCTGTCGGGAGGATAGCTGCCATCTTTTCGATATCCTCTGTTGCCTCGTCTTCCATGACATCGACGATATCGTCGACCGTGACGATACCGACGAGACGGTTTTCCTGGTCGGTGACGGCCAGAGAGATGAGGTCGTATCTATTGAAGAGTTCAGCGACCTCTTCCTGGTCATCTGTCGTCGTACATTTGATGATATTATCATCCATGATGTCCGAGATACGTGTCTCATAGGGATGCATCAGGAGATCCTTGACCGTTACGATGCCTTCCAGGTGGCGTTCATTGTCCGTGACGAAAAGAACGTAGATCGTCTCGGAATCCTGCCCGTGTGTGCGGATATAATCGAACGCGTTGAGTACGCGCATTTCCTTTTTCAGGGACAGGTACTCTGCCGTCATAATCGAGCCGGCAGAATCTTCCGGGTATTTGAGGAACTGATTAATGAGTTTTCGGGTCTCCGGCGTCGCATTCTTTAAGACTCGCCTTACGACCGTCGCCGGCAGTTCCTCCAGCATGTCGACCGCATCGTCGACGTAGAGCTCATCGACGATGGATTTAAGCTCGGTGTCAGTGATTGAGATGATGATCTGTGCCTGCACCTCAACAGGCAGGTTGGCGAAAACATCCGCCGCGTTGTCCTTGTGAAGCATGCGGAATACGAGAAGTCTCTGCTCCTGGTCGAGGTCCTCGAGGAACTCGGCAAGGTCGACCTCGTTGATATCGTTGATTTTTTCCCGCAGCTGTCTGTACTGTTTGGTCTTGAGAAGTTCATTCAGCTCCTCAATAGAGAACCCATATGTCTCAAAAAAATCTTCGTTATTCAATATCTTACCTCCGTCTTAATACACTGCGGATCCGGCGGTGTCCGCGGATCTTATGCAGCGCTTCGTTTTTTAGAACGGTTAGAGGCAGAACTAATCCGGTATTACCGATAAAGAGAAGACCAGACCCATAAAGGTTCCGGAGGTTCACCGATATCGCCGGAATCACGTCCGCTGCTTCTGCCGCCGTTTTCCATATTTGTCTGGCTCCTTTCTTTAGAATAACGGACCGATTCCCGGTCCAACCTACATTATATTTGCCTATCAGCGGAAAATCAACCGTTAAGCTGAAACTACAGGTTGAGAATCCGCCCGCAGATGATATAATGTAAACACCTGTCAAACGCATTCTGCGGAAAGCATGATCTTCAAGCATGCTGTTTTATCTGCCTGCACACCTATATAGAAGCCCAGTGGGCTTATAGCACTAATATTAGGAGGATCTGCATGTTTATAACTATTGAAGACGATTTTGATCTTGAAAAAATTAAAATGAGCGGTCAATGCTTCCGCGTAAAAGAGCAAAAAGATGGGTGGTATCGCTTTATCACGGGCGACGATGTTTTATATATAAGGAAAGATACCGATACGAGCTATGAGGTGTCCTGCGATGAAATGACCTTTCGCAATGTATGGCACCCATATTTCGACTTTGACCGCAATTACGAAGCAATCAGGCAGTCGGTTCAGACGGACAGCGAGTATATTCTTGAAGCGATGAAAGCCGGTAAAGGCATCCGGGTACTACGTCAGGACCCGTGGGAGACGCTTATCACGTTCATTCTCTCGCAACGGAAAAGTATCCCCGCAATAGCGAACAATGTCGAAACGATCGCCCGTCTCGGCGGACACCTGATCGAGACGGACCGTGAATCCCTGTTTTCATTTCCGACGCCGCGTGAATTCATGCGCATTGAGATGGGAATGCTGAAGGCAGCGGGAGTCGGCTATCGCCTTCCCTATATATGTGACGCAAGGGATAAGGTGATAAGCGGCGAAATCGATCTCATTGCCATGGAGGAGCTCAGCGACGAAGGACTTTTTGACACGCTGAAGACCATCTACGGTGTTGGCAATAAAATCGCCAACTGTGTATGCCTGTATGCCTACGGCAGGATAGCGCGGGTCCCGATTGATACATGGATTCGGAAAGTAATCAATAATACCTGTGAGGGGAGAAATCCCTTTCCCGGTTTTGGCGACGTGGCGGGAGTCATTCAGCAATATGTGTTCTACACGGAGCAGATGCGTAAACGCGGAATGTGGATGATTGAGATTGAGGATTCTGCCAGTTGCCGGGCATCCGCAGAGGCGGATGCCGGTGATATAGAGGAACCTGCCGGCTGACGAAAATCGGCAGGACAGAGTATTTCGCTTATATAGATGGAGAGGTGGCATGCGACTCGATAAATATCTGGCTGACATGAATGCCGGGACAAGAAGCGAACTGAAAAGAGATATAAGAAAAGGACTGGTGACGGTTGGCGGCTCGGTCGTAAAAGACCCCGGCAGGAATGTGGAGCCGCTGACGGAAACCGTGTGTTACCGCGGCAGAAAAATCGAGTATGAGACATATGTCTATTACATGCTGAATAAACCTGCCGGAGTAATATCCGCTACAGAAGATAAGAGGATGCAGACGGTCGTCGATCTTCTTCCCGAAGAACGCCGAAGAGACATCTTCCCTGTAGGCCGGCTTGATAAGGACACCGAGGGGCTGCTTCTCATCACGAACGATGGTGAACTGGCTCACAGACTGCTGTCTCCAAAGTACCACGTTGACAAGAAGTATTTTGCCCGGATAAGGGGGAGGGTGACAGATGAGGACGTGATCGCATTTGCCCGCGGAATACCTCTTATGGATTTCACCTGCATGCCTGCCGACCTTGTTATAGAAAGGAGCGGTGAAATCTCTGAAGTCACAGTCATTATCCGGGAGGGCAAGTTTCATCAGATAAAGCGTATGTTCGAGGCTGTGGACAAAGAAGTGATTTATCTCAAAAGACTCGAAATGGGGTCGCTCATCCTCGATCCAGAACTTGCTCCCGGTGAGTTTCGAAGACTGACGGAAGAGGAGCTCCGTAGTCTCTCCGCCCTTGCGGGGTTATCCCCGGGAAGCGGAGCGCGGCAAGAGTGAGATCGTTAAGCTTCTCTATGATCCAGTCGGGAGAGGCACCGGCATATTCGGGGAAGAATGGCCGGACAACGCCCCAGTAGACCCGGCCGGGTGAGATCGCGTTATAAGGTCTGTCGGTCATGTTGATGACGTACGGAACGCCCCAATTCTGGTGGTAGGTCGAGTAATCAGATTCGTAGACGGCGACATGACCGTAAGTTCCGCCGACATAGATGAGGATGTCCCCCGGCAGAGGGTCGGCGCCCTCGATGCGCTGCCAGCCCTGCGGAAGGAAATTGGATCTGTAGTCCTGGGCGTTCCCATGCTGGGCACCGACACCGAGATAGTCATAGTAAGCTTTTAAGAGGTCAACGCACTGCGCGCCGTAAGCACCGTCGAAATCGATGCTGACGCCGACAGCGTTATGGAGCCAGTTTAGAGCCTCGCTCTGAGAAATGTACAGCATGCCGGCGGGTCTCATGTCCTCGCGGGTGATATGGACTGTTTCTTCTTCGAGGCTCAGGCTGCTCTCGTCAGCCGGTGGGATAGAGCTGTCGTTTTCAGTGCTTGCAGAGACGGAGCTGTCGCTTTCCGCATTTGCGGAGACAGAGCTATCTGCGATGCTGCCTGTGGGTTCTTCACCGGCGGATACCGTTGCGGGGAAAGTGAATAAAGAGGCAAAGAGTCCACCGCAGACAAGAACTGCGGGAAGGACTCTTTTTATATTGGAAATAAGTGAGTGCATCATTGAAAAATCCTGTTAAGCCTGAATACGTGCGACGCATCCATTGTACCATAAAGTGTCTATATAATGCGAGTGAATAACAGCTCAGACAGGCTGTTCTTACATGACCGACGTTTTTCGATGAAGATGATGTTTGCGCCGGATCATGAAACTCGGCAGCAGCCTGTCTGAACTGTGATACAGGACTTGAATGCGTTAATATACTAAAACATAATGTTGACAGAAAGGGGCTTTGGTGCTAGTATGGGTGGAGTTATCAGAGGTAGAGGTTGCGTGATTCATGAGTAGACTGACAGATGCGTGAGGCGCAGAAGAAGCAGCTTGAAAGGGGATCATGCCGAAAGGTTCGTCACCTCGGGACGGATACTTGGGCGTACAGATAAGATCTGTGCGACTGTCATCAGTTTGATGGGGCGCTATCCGAAAGATAAGAGTATCTTAAGGTGCCGTTCCATGCGTGAACGGTAATTTTTTTGCTTCAGGGAGTAGAATATGGCAATTTTTAAAGGCGCAGGTGTAGCAATTGCGACACCATTCTATGCGGATGGTTCAGTGAATTATGATGAATTCGGCAGATTGATCGAGTTCCAGATTGCAAATGGCACAGATGCTATCATCGTGTGCGGAACCACGGGTGAGTCGGCAACACTTTCCGAGGAAGAGCACGTTGATGTTATCAAATACTGTATCGATAAAGTCGCTAAGCGTATACCGGTCATCGCGGGAACGGGTTCCAACAGCACAGATACTGCAATTATGCTTTCTCAGGAAGCTGAGAAGGCCGGTGCAGACGCGGTCCTCGTAGTCACACCGTACTATAATAAAGCGACACAGAAGGGCCTTATTGCGCATTATACACAGGTTGCAAATTCAATTACGATCCCGGTCATTATGTACAATGTGCCGAGCCGCACAGGCTGCAATATTCTTCCGGCGACAGCAGTATGGCTGTGCAAGAACGTTGAGAATATCGTTGCGATCAAGGACGCTACCGGCAATATCGGTCAGACGATCGAGATGATGTCCATGGCGGACGGCTGCATTGACCTGTATTCCGGCAATGACGATCAGGTCCTTCCTATCCTGTCCTGCGGCGGTCTCGGAGTTATCTCTGTGCTTTCCAATATCGCACCGCAGGAGACACACGATATGTGCCAGAAATTCTTCGACGGCGACATCGCCGGATCAAGGGAGATCCAGTATAAGGCTATCAAGCTTATTAATGCGCTCTTTATGGAAGTCAATCCTATTCCGGTAAAGACCGCGCTGAAGTATATAGGTATTGAGGCCGGACCGATGCGCATGCCGCTCACAGAGATGGAGCCGGAGCACGCAGAGATCCTGAAAAAGGAGATGGAGGCTTTTGGCCTTCTGAAATAAAGTAATACAAAGAGGAGGGAAGGAGATAATGACCACATCACAGGTATTGATCATCCTTACAATTATTGTGTACCTAGGTGCGATGCTGTTCATCGGCGCGTACTTCAACAGGCGCGGCAGCGGCAGCAGCTCGGCTGATTTCTATATCGGCGGGCGTTCACTGGGACCGGTCGTCACAGCAATGAGCGCGGAGGCATCCGACATGAGCAGTTACCTGCTGATGGGCCTCCCGGGTCTGGCTTACTTCGCGGGTGTTGCCGAAGTCAGCTGGACAGCTATCGGTCTTTCGATCGGCACATATCTGAACTTCCTGCTGGTCGCAAAAAGGCTTCGCCGTTACTCGGATGAGATCGGCGCCTTCACGATTCCGGATTTCTTCTCCAGAAGATATAATGACAAGCGCCACGTCCTCTCACTGATCGCTGCGCTCATCATTCTTATATTCTTCATTCCGTACACGGCTTCCGGCTTCAAGGCAGTAGGTACACTGTTCAACAGCCTCTTCGGAGTTGATTATCACGCTGCTATGATCTTTGGCGCGATCATTATTATAGCGTACACAGTACTCGGCGGATTCCTTGCGGTCTCTACCACGGACCTTGTGCAGAGCATCTTTATGTCGATCGCTCTGATCATCGTAGTCTTCTTCGGAATTGAGAAAGCCGGCGGGATGGCCAATGTCACAGCAAATGCAAGCGCGCTTCCCGGTTATCTCAATATCTTCAAAGGATATGACGCTTCTACAGGGACAGCAGGTTCCTACGGGTTCCTGCCTATAGTATCTACACTGGCCTGGGGTCTCGGATATTTCGGCATGCCCCACATCCTGCTTCGCTTCATGGCAATCAGAAAAGAATCTGAACTGACCATGTCCCGCAGAATTGCGAGTATCTGGGCTGTGCTCTCTATGGGTATTGCAATCTTCATCGGCCTTATCGGCTACAGCGTCTCCATCGCCGGCGAGATCCCGATGCTGACAACAAGCTCTGATTCAGAGACAGTCATTATTAAGATGGCCAATCTCATGAGTACACACGGCGTTCTGTTCGCGTTCGTCGCAGGTATCATCCTCGCCGGTATTCTTGCCGCAACCATGTCGACAGCCGATTCCCAGCTGCTTGCAGCAGCATCCAGCGTCTCGCAGGATCTTCTGCATGACTTCATGGGTATCAAGCTGAACCGCAAGACATCTATGCGAGTAGCCAGGGGCACCGTCGCAGGTATTGCGCTTATAGCGCTTGTACTTGCATGGAATCCGAACAGTTCGGTCTTCCGCGTGGTATCATTTGCATGGGCAGGCTTCGGCGCGACATTCGGACCGCAGATGCTGATCGCACTGTTCTGGAAGCGTTCGACCAGGCAGGGCGCGATCGCAGGCATGGTAGCCGGCGGAATTATGATCTTCGTGTGGAAGTTCCTTGTCGCCCCGCTCGGAGGTGCATTTGCAATTTATGAACTTCTCCCGGCATTCCTGATCGCACTTGCTGCCAATGTAATTGTCAGCAACATGACGCCGGAACCTGAGAAGACGATCCAGATGACCTTCGACCGCGTGACCAGAGACATTTAAACAACTTTGCGTTAATTTATTATGGCAGCTGCGTTATAATGAATTAACGCTTTTTTATTCTTCACCGCGCAAAACCTGTGACTTCAGTCGTGCGATACGTGCGCAAAGTGACATTCACTTTCATCGCGGAAGAAAGAAACAGCAAAAGGAGGACGTCATGGCACAGATGAATGAGACCCCGTCCGGGGAACGGACCCATATAGCTTTTTTCGGGAAGAGGAACGCCGGCAAGTCCAGCCTGATGAACGCGTTCACCGGGCAGCAGATCGCCATAGTCTCTGACTATAAGGGGACGACCACGGACCCGGTGCAGAAGGCCATGGAGCTCCTGCCGCTCGGACCTGTCCTCGTTATCGACACGCCGGGGCTTGATGACATCGGGGAGCTCGGGGCAAAGCGCATCGAGGCTGCGGAGCGGATCCTGCGCAAAACGGATATTGCGCTGCTCATCGCGGACAATACAGGCACCGACGAGGATCTTAGGGAATTACTGAATCTTGCAAGTGTCCGTGGTATTCCCTACATAATTGTGCACAATAAATCAGATCTGCTGGATGCAGTGCCCGCGGAGACTGAGCATGAAATCTGGGTCAGCGCGCTTACAGGTGCAAATATTACCCGCCTCAAAGAAAAGACCGCCGCCCTAATTAAGGGTGCGGAGGATGAAAAGAAGCTCATCCGTGACCTTTTGGATCCGGGCGATGTCTGTGTTCTTGTCGTGCCCATCGACAAAGCTGCCCCGAAGGGGAGGCTTATCCTTCCCCAGCAGCAGACGATCCGGGATGTCCTGGAGGGGGGCGCTTCGGCGCATATCTGCCGGGAGAGCGAGCTTGCGGATACCCTTAGTAAACTTGCCCGGGAACCGAGGCTTGTCGTGACGGACAGTCAGGTGTTCGGCGCCGTGAGCCGGATCGTGCCGGAAAGTGTGCCGCTTACATCATTTTCAATCCTCATGGCGAGATATAAGGGGGATCTCGGGGCGGTCTGCCGCGGCGCCTTCACTATCGACAGCATAAAGGATGGCGACCGGATCCTCATTTCCGAAGGCTGCACGCACCACAGGCAGTGCGGGGATATCGGAACGGAGAAACTGCCGGCATGGATCAGAAAGCATACCGGGGTCTGCCCGCAGTTCGAGTTCACTTCGGGCACCGAGTTTCCGAAGGATGTGACTCCCTACAGGCTCGTTGTTCACTGCGGAGGCTGCACGCTGCGGGAGAAGGAGATGAAATGGAGGATAGGGACCTGCGCATCGCAGGGAGTTCCAATCACGAATTATGGGATCCTTATTGCTCATCTCAACGGTATTCTTGCAAGAGCTACTGAGATGTTCCCTGAGGTTTTGACACGGAGCGAGACCTGATTTTTCGGGCCGCGATATGAAAAGTTAAGAATTTGTACATAGAAATAACAAATATGGGGGGTACAATAGGTCGTGCACAACGAATAACGCAGGGGACCGGCCGAAAGCGCGTAAGAGGAAAATGACCGGGATCCTGTATGTTCATCCCCTGAGAGGGAAATGAATTCGCAAATGGAGTGATAAGCATGGATCGTGAACAGATATATGCGGATCTCATGGAAAAGATCGAGCAGACCTTTACTCCGACGGAGGAAGAGCTTGGCAAATTGCATGCGAGACTTGAGCAATATGATGATACGGAGCTCATGCATTTCTCAGAGAATTTCGCAACATTTGGGGTCGAGGCTGTACTTGAGTGCCTGTTCGGCATTCCGGGGACTAAAGAGGATGAAGAGTAGTTTTTAAATGGATCCTGCACCGGGGCTGTTTAAGCCGGGTGCAGGTTTTTTGCGCGATAAAGCCGGAGAGTGGGCGGCGTGCCTGCGACGCGAAGCTGGTCCGTTTGGCACGAGCGCACATTCGACGGCCAACGGACATCGAAGCGGCTGCGCCGCAAGATGCGCGATAAAGCCGGAGAGTGGGTGGCGACAGCCAGCCTGTCTGAACGCGGGCAGGGTGAAAAATATACAAAAAGACCTTGTCCGTTTAAGGAAAATTGTCGAATTTGCAAAAACATCTGTTAAATGTATACAGTTACATGGTATCATAAAAGCAGTGCAGCATGTGCAGCCGAAAGAGTGCATGCGCAAAGCGTGACCAAATAAGAAAGGATAAAAAGCATGAAAAAAGTATTTGCAAGCGATTTTGATGGTACTCTTTATTTCTATAAGGCAGAAGTAAAGCTTCCGCCCGAAAACGTCGAAAAGATCAAGGAATATCAGGCAGCAGGCAATTATTTCGGTCTCTGCACGGGCAGACAGGTCGGCGGTCTGACACCGTTCATCGGCGGTCTCATTGAGCCGGACTTCTGGATCACATCCACAGGCTCCAACATTATTGACCGCGACATGAAAGAAATCCGCAAGCTGTTCGTGGACCGCGACGTCATCGACAAGATCGTTAAGGACGTAAAGCCGCGCGGCAACAGAATTTCTATCGATATCGACGGCGTTATCAATGTCTTCGAGGAGATGGACTA
Organism: uncultured Lachnospiraceae bacterium; assembly: GCA_902788035.1. GTDB lineage: Bacteria > Bacillota > Clostridia > Lachnospirales > Lachnospiraceae > Chordicoccus. Next base: position 17,969 of record CADAIL010000020.1, read on the forward strand.
TCCGGGTGAGTACAATGTCATCACAGGCATGGACGACGCCCCCCAGGGAATGGTCCACGGCGTCGGCATCCACTGCGAGACACTTGAGGAGGCAGCTGCCCTCACAAAAGAACTCAACGACAAGTACGGCGATTATCTGAATGCGTTCCAGAACGTCATCGAAGTTGACATCGCTCCGAAGGGAACTTCCAAGGGCGAGGCGATCTCTGTCATCAGAAAGCATTTCGGCGACTGCCGCGTCTACGGCATCGGCGACTCTCTGAATGATCTTCCGCTGCTCCTTGCATCCGATGTCTCCTACACATTTCCATATGCTCCGAAGGAAGTCCAGGAGAAGGTCACCAAGGTCGTTGACAATATCGTCGAAGCTCTTGAGGACAGCATGAACGAAGTCATCTGACATTGAACCGAATCACGCGCCGGGTCTCGCGAGCGGGACTTGAAAATCAGCGCGGCATTAACATCCGAAATAAGCAAAAAATCCCGGCCGCTCGGCCGGGTTTTTTGCTTTACGGGGCGGGGCAGCTGTCCCGGCTGCGGAGATGGTGAGGCCTGCCTGGAGCAAAGCAGTAAAAGCGCCGCGGGAGCAGGATTTTGCTGCTTCTGCATTAGGTTCGAGGTCATGGGATGTGAGCTGTAAAGTGATTCCGGGAATTATTTGGGGCATTTGCATTTTACCGGAGCTAGTGTATAATTCTTGTGTATCTTTAAGTAGAAGACGGTACCGCCATGCAGGTGCCTTGCGGCAGTTAACGGACTATATGAAGCTTTTCGAGGATATATGGAAAAAAGAGATTTATTAGCCCTGCTCGAGCAGGTCGCGGACGGGACTGTGTCGCCGGAAAAAGCGGCGCTGAGATTCAAGGACGAGCCGTTCGAGGAGCTCGGCTACGCCAAGGTGGATCATCACAGAGGGATTCGCCAGGGCGTGTCGGAGGTCATCTATGGGGCGGGAAAGACAAAGGAACAGATTGCGGGGATCGTCGACGCCATGCTCTCAAGAGGCCAGAACCGGATCCTAATCACGCGCCTTGCGCCCGAAGCATATGAGTACCTCAGCGTGAAGCATGAGGTAAAATATGAAAAACTGAGCCGGGTCGGGATCGTCGGCGAAATGCCTGAGCCCGACGGCGTCGGCAAGATTGTTGTCGCCACCGGCGGCACGAGTGACATACCGGTGGCTGAGGAGGCTGCGCTTACAGCCGAAGTACTCGGAAATGAGGTCGTGCGCCTGTATGATGTCGGCGTTGCGGGCATCCACAGGCTGCTTGCCCACAGAGAAGAGATCATGTCCGCAAAAGTCATTGTGGCCATAGCGGGTATGGAAGGGGCTCTGGCTTCGGTCATTGGAGGGCTTGCCGACTGCCCGGTGATCGCAGTTCCCACATCAGTGGGATACGGGGCCGCGTTCGGAGGTATATCAGCACTCCTCAGCATGCTCAATTCCTGCGCGAGCGGAGTGTCTGTCGTCAATATTGACAATGGTTTCGGAGCGGGGTATCAGGCCAGCCTGATCAACCATGTGAAATGATAACGGTTCAGATATCCACAGTCTGAAGGCAGTGGGTTTTCGCCATTGATAAACGTGAGGAGTAATTTATGAAGACTTTATACTTTGAATGCGGCATGGGGGCAGCAGGCGATATGCTCACGGCAGCCCTGCTCGAAATTGTTCCCGATAAAGATAAGTGCGTGAGAGAGCTGAACGAGATCGGTATACCCGGCGTTAAATTCGAAGTTTCTCCGTCCGTCAAGTGCGGCATCACCGGCACCCACGTCAGCGTTAAAATTGATGGAATTGAGGAAGCTGACCTCTTGTATGATGCTGAGCATCATCACGACCACGACCACGGTCACGAACATGGCCATCACCATGGTCACGATCATGAACACGAGCATGGCCATCACCATGATCACGACCATGACCATGACCATGACCACGGTCACGACCACGACCATGATCACGAGCATGGCCATAACCATGACCACGATCATCACCATGGTCACACTCACCACCACGCCTCCATGGCTGACATCGAAGCCATTGTCAACGGCCTGAACATCGAGACCACTGTAAAGGACGACGTCCTCGCGGTCTACCGGCTCATCGCCGAAGCCGAGAGCCATGCGCACGGCATGCCGGTGACGGAGATCCACTTCCATGAAGTGGGGAGCATGGACGCCATCGCGGACATCACGGCGGTCTGCTGTCTTGTGAGAGCGATTGCCCCGGACCGCATCGTTGTCTCGCCGATCCATGTCGGCAGCGGGCACGTGCACTGCGCGCACGGAATCCTTCCGGTGCCGGCGCCGGCCACCGCCTATATCTTAAGGGACGTCCCGATTTATGGGGGCAGGGTCCGCGGTGAGCTCTGTACTCCGACGGGAGCCGCTCTGCTCAGGCACTTTGCAAATGAATTCGGCGACATGCCCGTCATGTCCGTCAAAGCCATCGGATACGGCATGGGAGCAAAGGATTTTGAGGAAGCCAACTGTGTCCGCGTCATGCTCGGTGAGACCGGTCGGGGAACCGATGAGATCGTAGAGCTCGACTGCAACATCGATGATATGACAGGAGAGGAGCTGGGATATGCCTTCGAGAAGCTGTTTACAGCAGGGGCGAGGGATGTCTTTTCAACGCCGATCACAATGAAAAAGAACAGGCCGGGAATCCTGCTGTCCGTCCTTTGCGCACCGTCAGAGAAAGCCAGCATCATCAGGGCCATCTTCAGATACACGACGACGATCGGAGTCCGTGAAAAGCCGCTGCGGCGCTATGTGCTGGATCGCAGCGAGGATATCGTGCTTGCCGAGGGCGTCTATGTGCGCAGAAAAGAAGTCTCCGGCTACGGCGTGGCCCGCTCAAAATATGAGTTCGATGATCTCCGCAAAATTGCGGACGCCAAAGGCATAAGTCTTAGGGAAGCGGCCGCTCTTGTCGAAGAAAAGCAGTGAAGATGATGCTTGCAGCCGGAAAGAGGAGCTGCTTTGCTGCCTGTCTGAACTGTTACCAGCGTCTTGAAAGACGTACAGGCGGGACCTGTCAGCGCCTTGACAACAATGATGCAATTCCGTACAATGCGTAAAGGGCAGTGGCGGGACAGATCCGCCCTGCCGCGTAAAACGCAGTACAACACCTCATGAGGAGGAACAGATTTCCATGTCCGAAGGTGCCTTGACACCCTGGCTTGTCACCGCGATTCTCATTCTGTTCGCGGATTATATTGCAATTACTGAGACAGCCCTCGCATCTGTCTCCAAAGTTCGGATGAAGACCCTGGCGGACCGCGGCAACAAGCGCGCGGCTCTGGTCCTCGACTCGCTGGAACATTTTGACCGAACGATAAGTACAATTCTTATATGCACGAACATAGCTCATCTCGGGGCTGCTTCTATCGTTACTGTACAGGTGACCCGCATCTGGGGAATCGGTGCGGTAACAATCAGCACGTTCGTGACATCCCTTTTTGTATTCTTTTTCGCTGAGATGCTTCCCAAGAGCATTGCCAAAAAGTATAGTGAGAAACTTTCGCTCCGCTGCATCCGGCCGCTTGTGTTCCTGAACACTATCTTCAGGCCGGCAGCGGCGATTCTCGCCGCGATCGGAAACCTTGCCAGCAGGCTGACCAAAGGCGATCCTCCGATATCCGTCACCGAGGACGAGATCCACGGAATCATAGAGGATATGACCGAGGCCGGCAGCATCGGCGCGGAGCACGGAGACCTGATCTCATCGGCTCTCGAATTCAATGATGTCACCGTGGAGAGTATTTTGACTCCCCGCGTGGATGTCGCTGCCATCGATATCGAAAAATCTCCGGAAGAAATTCTGGACTTTATCAAGGAACAGAATCACAGCCGGATTCCGGTCTATGAGGGCAGCATCGACAATATCATCGGTGTGCTCAGGATACGGCGCTATATCCGCGCTTACATTGCCCACGGCAGCGATCTTAATGTGAGCAAGCTGCTCGATGAGCCGATGTTCGTCACCGAAAGTGCGAAGATCGACGAGCTGCTTGCCACTATGTCAAAGCAGAAGCAGAGCCTTGTCATTGTCTCTGACCACTACGGCGGAACAGCCGGTATCGTGACAATCGAGGATATTCTCGAAACTCTGGTCGGCGAGATCTGGGACGAGGAGGACGAGGTCGAGGATCCCTACATTGACCTGGAGAACGGAAGCTATCTGGTGGATGCTGAGGAGACGGTGTGGGATGCATTTGCCGAAATAGGCTTCAATGATCCTGCAAATGACGATTCCCTCATCAATAAGCGTGTCGGCGAGTGGGTCTATGAGCACTTTTCGTCCATCCCCTCCGTCCGCGAGCATTTTGATTACTATGGCCTGCGCGTCTACATCGCGAGCATGGAGCACAACAGGATCCGGAAAGTCATGATGAAAATCGTTGACAAGTACCCTCCTGAGAAGACGGGAGGTGAGAAGCGATGACGATTTATTTTGTACTGGCCGGAATCGTTATATGCGTTTATCTTTCAAGCTTCTTCTCGGGCTCGGAGATGTCTTATTCATCCTGCAGCCGCATGCGCCTTGAGAGCGAGATGGAGGAGGGATCGAAGAAAGCGAGAATCGCGCTGTATATCGTCGATCATTTTGACGACGCGCTCGGCGCGATCCTGATCGGCAACAATTTAGTCAACATAGCGTGCTCATCGCTCGGCTCCGTAGCCGTCATTCTGATCACCGGCACGGACAGATACGCATGGGTTGCGACAGTTATACTGACGATCGCAGTTATCATCTTCGGTGAGACGATCCCCAAAATAACCGCGAAGAAGGGGGCGAATAATTACGCCAAGAAATATGCGTTCATTATCCGCTTCCTGATGATCGTTCTGAAGCCGCTGGTCCTCATTTTTGTCGGACTGATCGCGCTGATTACCGCGCCGATGAAGGGCGAGCTCATTGAAGATGACTCCGACGGAAAGGTCGAGGAACTGCAGACGATTATCGAGACTGCCGAGGATGAGGATGTCATCGACGAGGAGGAGAGCGAGCTTGTGCAGGCAGCCATCGAGTTTCCGGATGTATCGGCATCGGAGGCTATGACAGCCCGTGTGGATGTTCTCGCTATTGATATCGAGGACTCCTGGGACGAAATTATCGCCACGATCGCAAAGTCCCACTATACCAGAATACCGGTCTATGAAGGCAGTATCGATCACATAATCGGTGTGCTCCACATGAACAAGTTCCTCAAAGCGATCGTCGATTCTGAAGAGGTCGATATAAGAGCCCTGCTCATGGAGCCGTGTTACGTTTACAAGACGATGAAGCTCCCGGAGGTCCTTGCCGCTTTCAGAAAGCACAGACAGCATCTGGCAGTGGTCGTGGATGAGTACGGAGGGACGCTCGGCATCATCTCAATGGAAGATGTTCTGGAGCAGGTCGTCGGTGACATCTGGGATGAGACCGATACCGTTGAGGATGAGGTCACGAAGAAGAGCGAGAGCGAGTACGAGATTGACGGCGATATGCCGATCTCGGATTTTCTGGATCTCATGGATATAAGGGAAGAGAACTTTGATTTCGAGAGTGAGACCGTAGGAGGATGGACGATCGAGAGCTTCGGACGATTCCCGGAAGCAGGCGAGTCGTTCCGCTATGCGGACTTTACAGTGACTGTGCTTGCAATGAACGAGCTGCGCGTGGAGCGCGTGCTGGTAAAAATAGATAGATAAGAAAAGTAAGGTAAAAAGAACCGGGGCTGCCGCGCCTTAATGCGACAGTCCCGGTTTGTCCATAGAATAAGTTTCGCTTTACTCGTACCCGACAGCACGGGTGTGATGACGCAGACCCTTTAAACAGGATTGCGCGGCCGGTGTTAACTATCAGATAGCTTCCACGCCGAGCTCCGCGATACTCTCGATATGGTTCGCGATGCGGGTGAGTGAGTTGATGCTCTCGACGAATGTGAGGCCAAGCTCGGAGGTGCAGGTGCCGTCCTGCATTCTTTTTACGTGGTTAGCCTGGGCTTCGCTGCTCATGCGGCCGATCGCCTTTTCAGCTCCGCGGGCCTCAGCCAGCAGACCGTCATCCGGCACTCGCTCGACATAATGGCGGATCGCGCGGTCGAGAAGTCTCAGGTCTTCAGTGTAAATGATATTGAACTCATTTATCGCGTCTTCGGAGAAGCTCTGCTTGGTCTCGGCTGTCTTTTCCGCATTATTCAGGATCTTGACCGCATGGTCGCCGATCTGCTCAAGCTCGTTCATGATCTGGAAGACGGAACCCAGATAGTTGGATACTTTTTCCGGCATTTCGTCACCGCTCACCTTAGTGACAAAGTCGATGATTGCTCCGGTCAGGTAATCGATAACTTCTTCATTGTCTGTAATGTCATGGGCCTTTTTGACATTGCCTGTCATGAGGGCCTCAGCCGCCTGGGAGACATTTTCGCGAACCAGATTGGCTGTACGGCCGATTTCCTTTGCGACCTGCAGTGCCATGACGGACGGATCGCCTGCGAGATGCTCATCAATGTACTCGAAGCGGAATGCGCTCTCGTGGGCCTGCTTCGGGAGGATCCTGTAAGTGATCTGTACAATATATTTTGTGAGCATGAGCAGGATGACACCGGTGACCAGCTTGAACATAATGTGGAAGAAGGAGACCTGGAAGGCCGCGCTTTTTACATTTGCAACAATAGTCTGTGTCAGAGGCGTCAGCATGACCAGCGGTATGAACAGCAGCGCACCGAAGCAGTTGAAAATCAGATAGATGATCGCGGCGCGTTTTGCGTTGTTCTTGGCTTTCAATGCGGAGAGAATAACGGGCATCGAGGAGCCGACGTTGATACCGCAGACGATGAATGCCGCAAAATAAAGCGGCATAAGCCCCTGCATAGCGAGGGCCTGCAGGATACCGACGGCAGCGGAGGAACTCTGGATGACTGCGCAGAGAACAATACCGATGACAAATCCGAGAATCGGATTCTTGGCGTTCAGAATAAAGTTCTGGAACATGACAGAATCCTTGAGAGGAGCCATTGAGCTGCTCATCGTGTGAAGTCCCTGGAACAGGAGACCGAAGCCGAGGATGACCTGACCGATATACTTCTGTCTCTTTTTCTTGCTGTAGAGCATGAGGAACGCACCGGCTGCGATACATACCGGAGCGATGCCGGAGACATCGAGAGCAATCAGGATACTTGTGATGGTCGTACCGATATTTGCGCCGAAAATGACGCCTGTCGCCTGTGCAAGATCCATGATGCCGGCATTGATAAAGCCCATAGCCATAACTGTGGTTGCCGATGAAGACTGAATACACACTGTGACCAGCATGCCGACGAGGAAGCCCATGACCGGATGCCGCGTCAGTTTTTCGAGCAGGTCTTTCATTTTTGAACCTGCCGCGAGCTGAAGGCCGTCACCCATAAATGACATTCCAAAGAGGAATGCACCGAGACCGCCCAGAAGTGAAATTATACTGCCGATGCCCATTTCTAACCTTCTCCTTTATATAGGTAATAGCAAAACTTTCTACAAGCTACTGTAAATATCTTATCAGTTTTCATAGCCATATAAAAGTAGAAAGTTTTACAAATGCTATCATCGGAACCGCTTCGCGAACCCGATAGAATATATTATCTCATATAATCGAATCTCGTTCCCGCAATCTTGGAAAAAATCCAGTAATATAGTGTCATAGAAAGACGTTGCCCGAAGCCATTTTTAAATTTTTGTAAAATTTGAACGAAATCCACTGGATTTTGAGAAAAATTTCTACCCGCTAATTGGAAGAAAACTAGTGGCAAATACGTAAATATAGTGTAAAATATCAGGCAAAACCTATAACTGGATATAGATTTTCCGTGAAGACTGCGATTAGACATGGGGGAATGAGTATGTACCGGAAGAACATCAGTCCGAACGATATCATAACAGGGATGGAAGTAAATCACACTGATCCGGACATCGTGCTTGTCAGAAAATCCATACAGTTCGCTGAGGAGAGACACAACGGTCAGATGAGGAAGGGGGGAGAGCCCTTCGTGAACCATCCGCTCCGGGTCGGACGGAGCATGGCAGAATGGGGGTTTGGCAGTGAGGCCGTATGCGCGGCTATACTGCACGATACGGTGGAGGACTGCAGCGTCAGCCTGAAACAGATTGAGGAGTTATTCGGAGAGGAGACAGCGGAGCTCGTCAACGCGATGACAGCGGTGGACGAGAACCTTTATAAGGATGTGTCAAAGACGGAGATCGATATCATGTCGGATGTCCGGTTCCAGCAGTATGCGAGCAGGACAGCGCTCTTTATCAAAGTCGCGGACAGACTTGACAACTTGAATACGATCGACGCGATGCCTGAGAAAAAGCAGATCCTGAAAGCCAGGCATACAAGAGACATCCTCATACCTATGATGCTGGAGGTGGGTGCCAATTACCTTGTTGACCAGCTGGAGGAACTCTGTTTCCTGATCGAACACAGGGAACGGTTCGATCTCATCGAGTCCTATGCGCTTCAGATGCGAAGCGAGAAGGCTCACGACGTGGCGGATACACTTGCTTTTATGGAGAGAGCATTTTCAAGACACAATCCGTTCCTTCCCCGAAAAGCGCGCGCATGTCAGAAATATATTGTACAATTTACATACGAACCGCGCTACAATTTCAGCATTTACAGGCAGGTGAGCCGCAAGGCCGAGAATATGAAAGAGGATTTTGACCGGCTCATGGACAGCAAGGTCATGCCTTACTATGACCTGACCCTGATCGTCTCGGATGTTACCGAGCAGAAAAACGCGAAGAAGCGGTCTGAGGATGTGTTCTATGCCTACTATGATTCCGTCCTCTGGAAAGAAGGCATAAGTATCGTGGAAGTGGGTAAGACGACTCACGGCGATTACACATATTATATCCTCAGGGGGAAACACGGGAATCTGTACAGGTTCTTCGTCCGAACGGAACAAAACTACAGAGAGTACCGTCAGGGAAAGAGCCTGCCGGAACAGAAACAGCTCATGAGGCGGCGCAGGATCGATGAATATGACCCGCGGGATTCCTACCGCAAGAAAATCAAGATCTTCAGCCGTGACGGAGAAGCTTTTCTCATTGATGACGGAGCAACGGTACTGGACTTTGCGTTCGCACTGCACAATGAAATCGGCCTTCATTTTAAATACGCGATGATCGATGAGACGAAAGCTTGGATGCCGGCCCATACTCGCCTGAACGAAGGTGACATGGTCACGATTGTGACGGATGAAGACGCGAAACCTTTATTCAAGTGGATCAATTATGTATGTACAAACAAAGCAAAATCAACTCTGGCAAAGTATTTTGAGAGAGTGTACGGAGGCCAGTGAGGTATAATAATGGAATACTATAATCGCGATAAAGAGATCCGGGAAGCAATCGAGGCGGGCGAGCGCGCACTGACAAGCCTGCGCAAGGCGGATGAGAAGCTCGGCAGCGCCCGTAACTGGGGGCTTCTGGATATAATCGGCGGAAATTTCTTCACCGGGATGCTGAAGCATGCCCGTCTGGCAGGAGCCAGCCGCTGCATTGAGGACGCCAAGGTCGATCTGCGGAAGTTCCAGCAGGAGCTGAATGACGTACAGGGGCTCGACTATATTAATGTGGATGTTGGGGATTTTATGTCATTTGCCGACTTTTTCCTTGACGGATTTATCGTTGATTTCATGGTCCAGCAGAAGATCGCCGATGCCCGGCGCCAGGTGAACTCCGCAATAACGCGGACAGAGTTCCTTCTTTCCCAGCTCAGGGAGGCTAAATACAACTAAGACCTCTCGCACCTGAGAATAAGAAGTCTCATCGATATAATAATGGATGATTACAGGTAAACGATGACAGAGAAAGCAAAGATGACACAATACGAAAAGATGACCGCGACGCCCATCCCGCGGTTGATCGCGACCCTTTCGGTCCCGACGATCATCAGCATGCTGGTCACGAACATTTATAATCTCGTTGACACAGCTTTTGTCGGGAGACTTGGGACGAGCGCCAGCGGCGCGGTCGGCATAGTTTTCGGCTTCATGGCGATCATCCAGGCTTTCGGCTTCATGTTCGGTCAGGGCTCGGGAAGCATCATTTCGAGAGCCCTCGGCGCAAAGGACACGGAGACTGCGTCCCGGACAGCTTCGACGGGCTGCTTCGGCTCTTTTATGTGCGGAGCCGCTATTACAGTTATAGGATTTGCAAATGTCGACCGCATCATCTTCGCCCTCGGTTCCACGGAGACGATCGCGCCTTACGCGAAAACGTATATATCCTTTATTCTCGCGGCGGCACCGTTCATGGCCATGTCATTTACCATGAACAACATCCTCCGCTATGAGGGGAAGGCCGCGCTTGGCATGATCGGTCTCATGACCGGAGCTATTCTCAACATGGCCGGCGATCCGATCTTCATGTTCGCCATGCATATGGGGATTGCCGGAGCAGGGCTATCGACCTGCCTCAGCCAGATCGTGAGTTTCGGGATCCTTCTCGGAATGTTCATGACCAATCGCACAGAAAGCCGTCTCTCCCTGTCCAATGTCAGCTGGCATGATATTTCCCTGCCCGCCAACATCATGGCGACGGGCTTTCCGAGCCTTCTTCGCCAGGGGCTTAATTCTTTCACCACAGTTCTTCTGAACACCAACGCAGCCGTGTACGGCGACGCGGCTGTGGCCGCCATGAGCATTGTCTCGCGAATTTCCTTTTTTGTCGTCTCCGTCGGACTTGGCATCGGTCAGGGTTTCCAACCGGTCAGTGGTTTTAACTATGGCGCGAAAAAATACAGAAGACTTCGCGAGGGGTATAAGACAACGATTATTATGATGACCTGTGTCATAGCCATAGGCGCATCCATAGTGCTGCTCAATCTTGAAAATATGATCGGTCTCTTCAGGGATGATCCGGAAGTCATTGCAGTAGGAACGAGAGCTCTTAAACTTCAGATGTTCTCGCTGATCTGCCTGCCGCCCTGTATGTCGACCGAGATGCTCTATCAGAGCACAGGGAGAAGGCTCGGGGCGACGCTGCTCAGCGCGCTCCGGAACGGTCTCATCTTTATCCCGGCCTTGCTCATTCTCGCGCAGCTGAGGGGGCTTTCCGGAATTCAGGAAGCTCAGCCTGTCTCTCAGGTGCTTGCCCTGCCGCTGACGGTCCTTTTAGGCTTTCTGTTCTTCCGAAAGCTGCCGGATGAAGATATGTGAATGGAAAATGATTTGATATAATTTGAGGCGGCCGCGCTATTTGACGCGGCCGCCTCTTACCGTTAAGAGCGCTGCACTGAGCAGCTATGTGTTATACTCGGATAAATCCGAATGTGAACAGGACGATCATGATTATGATCGGAATCAGCATGCTTCCGAACATTCCCATTGCCGCAGCTATAACGAAAAGCAGCGGGCAGAAGAAGAAAAGTCCTAAGCCGAAAACGAATTTCAATGCGCTCCACGCAAGCTTTAATCCGATTTTTACAACGCTGAATAATAAAATAATAAGAATGATTGCTCCTAACATATCTTTGTCCTCCTTTATTTGCCTGATTCTTGCGGCGAATTCTGTGGTCATGATATAGAAAAAGACCTTTATCATGATCACATGTCATGATAAAAGTCTCGCTGTCAATGCTCACCGGGTGCCTAAGGCACCGTCCTGACGGTATTCGCTCCGGCGCTGCCGGCCGCTACTCCCTTTTATCTAGGAGCATAATATCACAGCCAAAGTCGGTATTCAAGTACTGAATTATGAAATTTCTGTGTATTTTTGTACAGTGAAAAAAACGTGATATAATGTTAATGATTCTTGGGAACGCAAACGTTCACCTGAGAATACGACATGTTGGTGTAACTGATTGTGTTCTTTGCGGAGAGTTCACTCTGTAAGAAATAACAGGAGGAGAATACTATGGATTTCAGAAAAATCGTTCGCAATCAGAATCTTCTTAGCGGGATTCTGCTGGTGCTCATTGGCATCATGTTTCTTCTGACTCCGACTTATGCTCTGACGAATGTCGTCAGAATAGGAGGATGGCTTCTCGTAATCGGCGGTGTCATGGGAATCATAAGCAGCATGCGCTTCGGCGTGGATGCGCAGATCATCGGTCCTGTCCTCTTACTTCTCGTAGGAATATGGTTCGTGCGCAGCCCGCGCTCTGTAATATCGTATGTCAATATCCTGTGCGGTATCATTCTTTTGATCAGTTCGATCTCCGCGCTTGTCCAGGGAGGCAGAAGAACAGCTGCCCAGACGATGCTCATCATTGCCGGCATCGTCTTCGGCGTGATGATCCTGCTTGATCCCTTCCGGCTGACCAATATTATCGTGCGTCTGGTCGGGATCGCTCTGATTTATCAGGGACTGGTGAACGCTTCCATTGCAAGTAAACTGCGCTGAATTAGGATTAACGAGAGAGGCTGCCGCGTTATGGTGTCCTGTTTTGAAGGCGATACCATGATTCGGCAGCTTTTTTTATACGCCCTTGCAGTATTTCTCGTTTTCGTCTAAACTAAAAGAAGCATTTTCCGGGAGGATATTCTTTATGATCAGATTTACAGGATTCGATTTCGACGACACCGCCCGCTACTCAGAGTATCTGGGCAAATGCATCCAGATCCCGTCTGACCTTTCACCCCTTAAGATATTTGCTCTCAGGGTCATCACCGAGGAGAACGACAACATGGACATTCTTCGCGGCTATGAGGCAGACCTGTGCTGGCATAAGGTCCTGTTCGGTGACAGCGAGTACTGGGCAGCACCGATGGGCGACTGGGATGCTGTGGACTGGAGGGATGTATTTGAAAAGAATGTCCCTGCCGGAACGACGTTCAGACTGGTGCCGGAATATCTTGCCAATCTGTGGAAGAAGAAACTTGGCGGTGCGGTCACGATTACTGAGGACCGGGACAGCTGGGACTATATTCTTTCGATGGACAGGCTGAAGGACCCGGAGAGCGGGACTCTGGAGCAGTTCCGCCGCTACCGCAATGTCTTCCAGGAGAACTATGAGTACACGATTGAGGAGTTTTCGCCTGATGTATTTGATGAACTCCGGGAATTCCAGACAGAGACGGCGGAGGACATAGAGAACCGTATATCGGACAGCGAGGCAGCCAATTTCTTTGAGAACGGACTGCTCTTCGTGCTGGATTCCTGGGATGCGTTTCCTGAAGCTTTCAAGTCCCTGTACGGTTTTTTGATCAAAGTCGACGATGAGTGCGTTGCCTATGTGATCAATGAGCGGATTGACGCTTCCAATGTCATCGGAACATTCTACGGGGCTAAGTCTGAGTATGAGGGTATAAATGAATTTGCATACTGGCTGGACGCAAAACGCAACTCCGAGAGGGGAATCCTTACAGTTAACATAATGAATGATATCGGCGAGCCGCATCTGCGCGATTTCAAGGAGAACCTTTCACCGCTCGTCATGCTGAGAAAATACACGGTGACATATGATCCCGCGGCGGCAGACAGTGAGCCGATCGTGCATACGGTCGCGGCCAAAGGTCTCTGGATCTCCGCTTTGAAGGAGGGCAGCAAGCTTATGGTCGCGCTCTCAGGAAGACTCGACACGTCCGCGGCTCCCGGAGCTCAGAAAGAGATCATGGGTTCCCTTGACGGCGTCGAAGAGCTTGTCTATGACCTTGAGAATCTTGAATATATCTCATCGGCAGGCCTCAGGATCCTGATCGCGTCTCTGAAGGAGATGAAGGCGAAGGATGGCAGCATGACTTTAATCAATGTGAGTGAGGGCGTTCGTGAGATCCTTGATCTGACAGGTTTCGGGCTTATACTTGATATACAGTGACGAATTAGGGACGGTTCTTTCCGCGTGGGATTTTACACGTGAAAAGAACCGTCCCTTGCTATATAATTAGAACATGAAAGAATGACTTGACTTCGCTTTTGCTGTGCTTTACGCAGCGGAGCAGACGGAGTCGCCCCGGCTTTTACAGATACTAGAATATTTACGGAGAAAGATGACCATGAAAGAAATTCAAATGCTGAAGGACGGAAACAGGAAATATCTGCAGGCGAAACGGGAAATCGGAGATATATCCCAGGCGATTCGCGAAGACACCTGCCGGAACGGACAGCACCCATACGCGCTGATCGTCACATGCTCAGACGCCAGAGTGGTCCCGGAGGCCATTTTCCAGGCTGGAATCGGCGATCTCTTCATTATAAGAGTCGCCGGCAACGTAATTGATAACCATCAGCTCGGCAGTATCGAGTACGCAGCCCTTCACCTTGGAGTGAATCTGATCGTCGTTATGGGACACACGCACTGCGGGGCTGTCGATGCCGCCATTAATCACGCTCCGGAAGGATATATTAGATTTATTACCGAGGAGATCAGAGCTGCCATCGGCGATGAGACGGATCCCTATAAGGCGAGCTGCCTCAATGTCAGGCGAAGTATTGACTTGATTGAATCAAGTATTGTCATCCAGCTCGACGAGGAGGAAGAGGGTCTCAGAGTCATCGGCGCTATGTACGATATAGAGACCGGTGAAGTAACTTTTATGGATGAGTGAAATGCTATTGTACTGAAGCAGACTGGGCTTCCGATTGACTGCGCTGGCCTGTATCGGTGATTGGCGAAATGCGCACGGAGCACATAAATCTGATGACTAGAAAGGAGTGGCTTATTATGAATATTTATCCAGCTGCGATTGACCATGTCACCCGCTACGGTGAAATCTATGCCGCAGCATTTTCCGGCGAGCCGTGGAACGACCCATGGAGACCGGAAGATGCCGAGATCCACGTTCGCGAACTATTGGAAACGAAGACGGCTTATGGTCTGGAGTATGTAGAAAACGGAAAAGTCGTAGGTTTTCTCGTCGGCACTTCAATGCTCTTTCACTACGGTCGTACTTTCGAGATCAATGATCTGGCTGTGGACCCGGCATATCAGGGACGCGGAATTGCGAGGCAGCTCCTTGAACAGTGCAAAAAGGATATGAAAGAGCGCGGGATCGTAGGAATACACCTGATTACCAGCGGTGATGGTTTCCTGCCGGAATTCTATGAGCGGCACGGTTTTAAGCGCGAAAATGAAGTGATTCTGATGGGAATGGAGATAGAGTGATTCGGGAAAGGGATTAGAGAAAGATATGTGGAAATGTCCAAAGTGCGGACGCACATTCAAGAATGAGAATCAGAGCCATTATTGCGGAAAAGCTCCGGAAACGGTTGATGACTATATCAATGCGCAGGATGAAGGAATCCGCAGCCAGCTTCAACAAGTCCGGCAGGTGTTAATCGCGAGGCTCCCCGGCGCGACAGAGAAGATATCATGGTCGATGCCTACATACTGGAAAGGTCATAATATCATCCATTTTGCAGCTCAGAAGAAGCATATCGGTCTGTATCCCGGGCCGGAGGCTGTATCTTTTTTCTCTGAGAAGCTGAGTCAGGCAGGGTTAAAATTTAGTAAGGGATCGATTCAGATTCCTTATTCAGATAAATTGCCATTGGAACTGATTGCTGAAATAGCGGAGTGGTGCAGGGTGACAGGGAATCACGCATGACTATTTCCGGGTAATACAGGAAGGACGTTTGTTTTTGCCCATCATTCAGCGGAATCAGAGATAATCGTCTGTCTGGTGGGCATTTGTTATACCGGATGGTTAGAATTAGCTAATCAGAGGGTTCAAGTCTCGCGAGCTAAGAAAGGAGCCATAAAAGTGGTGAATACGGCAGAGAAGATACTTAAGAAGAAGGCTGTTTACAAGGCAGAGATGGATAAAATTATGCCCAGGAAACAAAGGAAGAGGCTTTGGAAAAAGGCGGCGTTAAAACTGGACTCAATCATGAATCAGTATGGTACATTACCCAAGGGTGTTCAGATGCATACGTCAAGAATCTTTCCCGCAGCAGCCATTTATTTGACGGCAAAGGATGTTGTTGGAGAAGAGAAAGCCTATCACATTATTGAGGATGCTGCCATACATGGATGTGAAGGGATTGCCGGGAAGCTGCAGAAACTGATGAAAGTGCCGGGGATGCGCAGCCTGTTCGTCGCAGCCTGGGACCCGATGACAAAAAAGATGTTTGGAGAACGAAACGGCTTTCAGAACCGGTTTTATCCGAAGAAAAAGGGCGAATATCGCATGGACATTATCTCCTGTCCTTACAACCGGTACTTCACAGAACTTGGTTGTCCCGAACTGACAAAGATTTTCTGTGAGAATGATGAGAGAACTTATGGAAATCTGCCGGGGCTTATATTTGAGCGGAAAGGAACACTTGGAAAAGGAGCAGCCTGCTGTGATTTCTACATAAAGAAATCTGAAATCTCTCCAGCCGGAGCACAGTGTCATAAAGTTCAGGCAGGAGGATCTACGAATCATATTCAGCTAAATGAGCTGCCTTATTGCAAGCCGGTAAAGAAATGGCTGATCGACAGGTATGGAAAAGAAGCGAAACAGATCTGGGACAAGACGGCACAAAACTATAATACTTATCTGTCGGAGATTCCCGACTATGGAGGAAAAAAGAACGGACATGCCAGGGCAATATACGGCGGGCTGCTGATCTTTGCGCTTTACCCTGCCCTGCCGGATCAGCCACCGATTACCGAATTACAGGACTTTGTTCAGAATATGTTCATGGGACCTTTTACAACGCTGGGAAAAGTATTCAATCTGAACAGATCCTTTGACATGTGGCTGATTGATAAAGTTTTTCGAAAAACCGGAAACCGGGACAGGAAGGATATTAAGCGGTATCCGGACGGCTTTATTAATATAGACGAGCCTTATGACAGGAAACATCACGCCGCCCGCTATTCATTCACGCAGTGCCCGAATGCTGAGTTTGCCAGGGAACATGATTTGCTGCATGTTCTGCCGCTGCTCTGTAACAGTGATTTTTTCGGAATTCATGAGATTCACGGCCGGCTGATCCGCTGCGGGACCTGCGGCAACAGTGCAAAATGCGACTATCTCATCGTTGGAAACAGGAATGAGCTGGCTGCTGAATATGAGACGATCACAGACGCACAGGGATTCTTGATCAGCAGGAAAAGGAAAGATGATAAATGAAAAGAAGACTGAAGTGACACAAGGAGGGCGACGATGCAATTTGATGTAATGGGAAATAAATCCGGTAAAACACTGATGCTTCTGCCGGGAACGGCCTGCGATTATCAGACAAATTTTGCCACGGTGCTGGATCGATTGGGGGAGAAGTACCATCTGATCTGCGTCAATTACGACGGCTTTGATGGTAGCGGGACTATTTTTCCGGATATGATCACGGTCACGGAGAAAATTGAGAGACATGTGATTGAAAATTATAACGGCCGCCTTGACGGCGCAATCGGTTCCTCATTAGGCAGCAGTTTTGTGGGGCAACTGATCCAGAGGGAAAATGTCCATATTGATCACGGCATTTTTGGAAGTCCGGATCTTGACCAGAGCGGGAAATTCAGCGCGTGGCTGCAATCGAAGCTGGTGGTTCCTCTTTTGACAAGTTTTACAAAGAATGAAAAGAAGAGGGCAAAAACCAGAGAAAAGCTCAAGAGCTTTTTTGAAATGAATGATGAGACTGCTGACCGGTTCATGGGGTGCTTTGCAAAATTCAGCCCGGTGTCCATCAAAAACGAGTATTACACAGATCTGCTTACCCATCTTAAGGATGATATTCATGTGGAAAACACGAAGGTCCATTTCATCTACGCGAACAAGATGGGTGAAAAGTACCTGAAGCGCTACAAGAAGTATTTCCGGGACCCGGATATTCGGGAGTTTAGCATGCAGCATGAGCAGTGGCTATTCGGCGACGAACAGTATACCGCTCCGGTGCTGAAGGTGATTGATGAGTTCATGGAAATGGCGGCAGTGGAATAAAACATGTTTTTATCTTATAATTAATTCGGATCTGTAGAGCTAAGAAGAACAGGTCAGGAAAGGGGTCGTGAATATGGATCAGCCAAAGAAAATTGAAGTCCGTGGAGCGCGTGTCCATAACCTGAAAAATATCGATGTGGATATCCCGCTGCATGGAATTGTCGGAATTGCAGGCGTATCCGGCTCTGGCAAGTCTTCACTGGCATTGGGAGTATTATACGCAGAGGGCTCGAGACGATATCTGGAATCTCTTTCTACATATACCAGACGGCGAATGACACAGGCTTCCAGAGCCGATGTTGACGAGGTTCTGTATGTTCCGGCATCATTAGCCCTCCACCAGAGACCGGGTGTTCCGGGTATCCGGTCGACCTTTGGCACCGGGACGGAACTGCTTAATAGCCTTCGCCTCATGTTTTCCAGGCTTGCTTCGCATCGCTGCCCGAACGGTCACTATGTGAAGCCGGGCTTTCAGGTAGCCCTCATGCAGGAGATCATTTGCCCGGAATGCGGGGAACACTTTTACGGTCCCGGCGCTGAGGAGCTGGCCTTCAACTCACAGGGGGCCTGCAAGTGCTGCGGAGGCACCGGCACGGTCAGAACTGTAGATCGAAGCACGTTGGTCCCGGATGAGAGCATCTCAATCGATGACGGGGCTGTAGCGCCGTGGAATTCTCTCATGTGGTCACTTATGACCGACGTATGCCGCGCAATGGGTGTGCGTACAGATATCCCGTTTAAAGACCTGACGCAAGAAGAGAAAGAGATCGTCTATGACGGACCAATGGTGAAGAAGCATATCTTTTACCGGCCTAAGAAAGCGGACACGGCGACTGCCGGGGAGATGGATTTCACCTATTACAGCGCAACGGCTACGGTGTTAAATGCTCTGAATAAAGTCAAAGATGAAAAAGGCATGAAAAGGGTAGAAAAGTTTCTCAAGGAGGAAGTCTGCCCGGAGTGCCATGGCACAAGATTGTCGGAAGAAGCAAGAGCGCCGCGGCTCATGGGTATATCCCTCGACGAAGCCTGTAAGATGACCCTGAAAGATTCCGTCAGGTGGGTGAAAAACGTGCCGGCTTCCCTTCCGGAAGAAATGAGGCCGATGGCACAGAACATCTGCGAGTCTTATCTTGAGGTAGCAGCGAGACTGATGGATCTCGGTCTTGGCTACCTCACGCTGGACAGAGCATCTTCCACCCTGTCCACAGGTGAGCGGCAGCGCATGCAGCTTGCCCGCGCGGTGCGCAACAGGACAACGGGGGTCCTGTACGTTCTGGATGAACCTTCCATCGGTCTGCACCCGGCAAATATTGTCGGACTGAACGGTGTCATGCACGACCTGGTAAGGGACGGGAACTCTGTTCTCCTGGTCGACCATGACACGCAGATCCTGAAGGAATCGGACTGGCTCATTGAGATGGGGCCGGAAGCCGGGGCAAAGGGCGGTACGGTCATCGCTGAAGGAACCGTAAGGGACATTGAAAACGATGATAATTCCGTCATCGGCGGGTATCTTGCCGGAAGACAGAATCCCATCCGGCGCAGCAGCGGAACAGATACATTTGCAAATGATGAGATCCGCATGGAGACCGATCAGATACATACGGTCAGACCCCTCTCGGTCCGCATTCCTAAGACAGGACTTACCGTGATCACCGGAGTGTCGGGATCAGGTAAAACAACATTGATCCTGGAGAGCCTTGTTCCTGCGCTGGATGCTCTCTGCAACGGCAAAAAGATGCCGGAGCATATAAGGTCGATCGAGGCAGAAGGCATTAAACATGTCAAGCTGATCGACGCAACCCCGATCGGTATCAATGTTCGCTCTACCGTTGCCACATACGCGAATGTACATGATGAGCTGCGGAAAATTTACGCAAGAACTAAATCCGCAAAGCAGAATGGATATAAGGCAGGGGATTTTTCTTATAACACGGGATCGCTCAGGTGCCCGGTCTGTGACGGGACGGGGCAGATCTCGCTGGATGTTCAGTTCCTGCCGGACGTGAATATTCCATGTCCCGAATGTCGGGGCACCCGCTATAGCAACGAGGCTAAGAGAATCCGTTATAAAAACAAATCCGGTCAGGAGTGCTCTCTGCCGCAACTCATGGATATGGACGTCAATTCCGCGCTGGATTTCTGTAAGGAAATGAAGACGGTAAAATCGAGGCTGGAGATCCTGCGGGATCTCGGTCTCGGCTACCTGACGCTCGGCGAAGAAACACCGGGACTTTCCGGAGGCGAAGCGCAGAGACTGAAGCTTGCGTCTGAAATGGGACGGCAGCAGGATGATTCGGTTTTCGTTTTCGACGAGCCGACTATAGGCCTGCATCCGAAAGATGTGGAAACGCTGCTCGCAGTATTCCGGACGCTGATCGACCACGGCGCGACTGTCATTGTGATCGAGCACGATCTGGATGTGATCCGATCAGCGGACTATATAATTGATATGGGACCGGGAGGCGGTGAAGACGGAGGCCGGATCGTCGCGTGCGGCAGGCCGGATGAAATCAGGCAGTGCAGTGAAAGCATAACCGGAAAATTCATTTGATTCTGCTTCATAGAAGCAGTTGGATATTGACATTCCCCCAAAGCTCTATATAATAAATGTTGTGAAGTTAAGAAAAACTAATTTCACAAAAACCAATACAGGAATTCTTCGGGGCGGGGTGCAAGTCCCCACCGGCGGTATAGTCCGCGACCACCTTCGGGTGAATGAATCGGTGACGCGCGTGCGCGAATTCCGATACCGACAGTATAGTCTGGATGTGAGAAGAAGCATATTTTTGAGTGTGCACAAAGCCCCGGGTCTTATGATCCGGGGCTTTCTTTCGTAGAACTCCTGTGCATTAAGAAGGCCGCATAGCCACACTAAATTTATGGAGGAGTTTTCTATGTCAACAAAGGAATCAGTTATGCAGAGAAACACACAGTCAACCCGTGTACGCACTTTGGCCGCCTGCGGCATGTTCGCAGCCATTGCTGCTGTACTCATGTTCATCGAAATCCCGCTTCCGATCGCGCCGTCTTTCTACAAACTTGACTTCTCTGAAGTCCCGGTCATGATCGGCACTTTCTGCTACGGCCCGATCGCAGGCATCGCCATTGAGTTCATCAAGATCGCGGTCAAGACAGTCATTAAGGGGACCCAGACAGCGTTTGTCGGTGAGTTCGCGAACTTCCTGATCGGCTGCTCGCTCGTCGTGCCGGCAGGTATCATTTATCAGTGGAAGAAAACTAAGAAGAGCGCGATCATAGGTATGGCGACAGGTACGATCATCACTGCCATCGTAGGCTGCTTCATCAATGCATTTGTTCTTCTGCCGACATACGCGACTGCATTCGGCATGCCGGTCGAAGCAATCGTCGGAATGGGAACGGCAATCAATGCGTCTGTTACGGATCTTGCAACATTTGCAATCCTGCTCGTCGCGCCGTTCAACATTGTTAAGGGTGTGCTCGTGAGTTTCGTTACGTTCCTTCTCTACAAGAGGATCAGCGGGCTTGTCAAGGGCGCGAAGTACTAAAGAAGCGCGGGCTTGTCCCGCCCGGATAAGATAAAAGAAGCTGAGGGGTCTCTTTCGGGGATACATCTTACGGTGAGGTTCTGTGTGCTGAGAAATCGGCATACAGAACCTTTTCCATTTGCTCAACGTTTATTCCCGTGAATTAGGCGAGGTGTGTGCGACAAAGAACATGCGACAGTTCAGACAGGCTGTTGCGGAGTTTCAAGATCCGGTGCAAACATCATCTTCATCGAAAAACGCAGGTCCTACCCTGTGAGCTATAAAAACGCATTCGCGTTTTTGATCTCTCGGTCGGACCTGCTTTTGTTTCTCAC
>CADAIL010000020.1:39687-41944 GCA_902788035.1 uncultured Lachnospiraceae bacterium
GAAATGAAACATAATAACAGCCTGTCTGAACTGTCACGGAATATAACTCTCCATTGCAATCAAAACTTAAAACAATTGCCGAAATTTTCAGTCTATGATCCCGTTTTTGACAGTTCAGAAGGTTAAAAAGGCAGAAAAACGCGATACCTACGCGAAAAAACGAATAGTCAGTTTTTTACCCCGATTTCCTAAACTTTCCTAAACGGGGGGAGATGTAAGGGGTGACTTTCAGCTGATGGAAGATATCATCTGAGAAACTGAAGTCGAATAGATATGTATAACAAACAGGATGGCCGTGAAGGGCCATCCTGTTTTGTCATCACAGGTCAGTTCTTTTTGCGTTTGGATGTGCCCTTGGTGATCCGGCAGTTCCCGCGCATGCGCCAGTCTGTCATCCGCTCATAGTCGGTATAGAAGCCTAAATACTGATGTATATCATCAGTCAGATCCGTCCGTGTGTATGCCGGGAGATAGGAGTCTTCATTGGGATACTTTGCGATGTCCATCTCCCGGAGGCATTCCAGGATCTGCTGATCCGTATACTGGTTCGGGAGCTTCCGTTCCAGTATCCTGTAGAACAGCAGGGCAATAAAAACAACAAGCAGGTGTGCGCGGATGCGGTCCCTGCGGGCCAGATAGATCGGCCTTGCCCGCATTTCTGTCTTGGTAATACGGAAGGATTCTTCTATTTCCCATCTTCCCTTTGTGATCTTCAGGATGTCTGAAGTTTCTGCTTCGTCGAGGTTATGCATGGTCGCGTAGAAGCCATCGTACTTTGCCTCTTCGGCAATGGCATCCTCATTGATCATATATTGTACCTTTGAAGCTTCTTCTCCTTTTGCGGTCGTGCTTTTTGACTTCACGAACCTCCTGAAATCATTCTGGTTTTTCCGCTCTATTTTCGTTCCGCCCTGGGCGATCGCGCGTCTGGCCCTTTCGACCTGCGCGTTGCGGACCCTCATCGTATAATCCCTGTATTTCAGGGAAAAAGTCACGAGCAGGGTCTGGTTGAAGGAGATGTCCCGCATTTCATCATAAGATTCTATGTATTTTTCCTTATAAAAGATCTTATCGTAGTACTTTTCCCTGTCTTCCTCTGAGTCTTCCAGTTTTGTGATGTCATACTGCCTGTTGAGGCTTATGTCTTCCCCTTCCATGAACCAGCCGGCCGGGGAAAGGCACCATTCTGTATCTTTCGCGGACATTTTCTTTATGGAAACGGTCGTGATAAATGCCCTTCCCGCAAAGTTGTTGAACTTTCGGTTCTCCTCACTGGAAAGGCCTGAATCGGTGCAGATGATGAAATCCTGGATCCCGTACCCCTGAAGGATCTTTTTCTCTATGGGCACCATGGTCATCTGCTCATTACGGCTGCCGCTCGTGACAATGATGGCGATCGGAAGTCCGGTAAGATCCATCAGGAGCCCCACCTGAACGACGGGGGCAGGCTGGTGCTGCTTGCTCTTTGCGTACTTCCGGAGCCCTTTTTTCTCCTCCATCTCCTCGAAGGAATCATGGTCTCCCGGGGGGAGGTCCTCATCTTCCTGTTCTATCTCAAAGTAATAGTTGGTGCAGTCGTAGAAGACGACACCGGATTTTCTGTCGACGACATTACAGCTGTTCCTGTAGACGCTCCGCTGGATATCGTCAAAGTGGTCGTAGATCACGGAGAGGGCGCGGAGGACCTGATGGTATTCGAAATCCGGATGTTCAAAAAGCTTTTTGGAGAGTTCTGTTATCCGGAGCTTTGATCCGGGGAAAAGGATCTGGCTGTAGATCAGCCTGGAAAAGATGACATCCAGATCAAAATCAAAGTTGTGCTGTTTTGAAATACTTTTACAGATAGAAGGGAATTTCAGGTCATAATAGATCTTCTGGAGCGGAAGGTAGCCGACATTGAAAGAGTTCCTGACACCTTTCGGGATCCTCACGTTATCCCGGGCAAGGACATAATGCCTGCCCTCAGGATCATTCTCTTCCCATCATCGCATCCGTGTGCAGCCATGATCTCTTCGGCAGTCCCCAGTTTTTCGACGGTGGTAGTGGAATGTTTCCCGTTTTTGGTAATGTCCTTGATAATGTAAAACCTTCCCTTGACTTGTACGGCATGTATGCTCATATCTGTTCTCCCTGCATTTGGTGGTCTTATGATAGTATTATACTATATTTAGGAGTTTAGGAGAAGTAGGAAATTTAAAATTGACATAAAAAAACAGGCGCTATGCGCCTTTCAGGAATTTGAGGTGTTAAAGACCCG
>CADAIL010000020.1:41957-101355 GCA_902788035.1 uncultured Lachnospiraceae bacterium
GAAATGAAACATAATAACAGCCTGTCTGAACTGTCACGGAATATAACTCTCCATTGCAATCAAAACTTAAAACAATTGCCGAAATTTTCAGTCTATGATAGACTATCAATATGGGAAACTATGCGACAAAACAGGTGAGGCGCACTATGCCAAAACGAAAGAAAATGTCAAAGAAAGCGCGTATAGAAGGACTCAGGGCATACCGGATCCGGGCTATACGGCTGCTTTTCCTGATGGTCATCCTTGTCGGACTAGTAGGCATCATTGAATACAGGGTGAAGGCCATCACGACGGTAGACAATTTAACATTGAATTATCAGACAGACCCGACCGGAGTTGAGAGTGACGGCGAGTTTGTTTTCGGCTGGCGTCTGAATTCCGCACATCGCGGCGCGGTGCAGAACACCTACTGTATTAACGTTTATGAAGGCAGCGAGCGCGGGCCGCTTGTCTGGACGAGCGGTGTGGTAAAGAGCAGCGAATGCGGGCTGATCAGGGAGAGCTACCTCGGTCTCGAGAAAGAGAAGAAGTATGTGTGGACAGTCACTGTAGAGCCGAGTGAGGGCTGGAAAGTGACATCTGCCCCGGCAACATTTATCACAGACACCGACTTTGCCGAAGCGGGCTGGATCATTCCCGAGCAGGGCGGCAGAAATGAAGGCGCACCGCTCCTTAGGACTGAGCAGAAGCTGAAGAATAAACGTATCGAGGGAGCCTATCTCTATGTCTCTGCGATGGGCGTGTACAATGCCTATATTAACGGTGAGAGAGTGCTCGGTCCGAATGGCACGGAATATCTGATGGCACCCGGCTGGACGGATTACAATTCTTATGTGAACTACCAGACATATGATGTCACTGATATGATCGGCGGGCGCTTCCGCGGCGGCGATGTAGTCATCGGAATTGAGCTTGGCAACGGTTGGTACGCGGGAGAGATCGGTCGACTGGCCAACTACGGACCGGTCTTCGGTCACGATAATGCTGCAAATGAACTCGGCGCCATCGCAAGACTCGTGATCCGCTATGCCGACGGCACCACTCAGGTGGTCACCACCGACGAGACCAACTGGTATTCGAGCACAGATAGCCCGACCAGGTCTAATGACCTTTATTCCGGTGAGATATATGACGGCGTCGTTGTTGAGAGAGCTAAGGGCTGGAACGAGCCTGATTACAAGATGGGCGTTGCAGCGTGGAGCGGAGTTGAGGCCGGTGAGTACCGGGGCGAACTTAGATCCTCACAGGCAGGGCTTATCCGCGTCGCCGACGAGCTTGAGAGAGAACCGGTCAGCGCATATACCTACAATGATTCCGAAAATGAAACGAAGGTAACTTCCGGAACCGACTTCGGAGCAGTTGTTCCACACGAGACAGATCCCAATAAGGATATTACTCTGACAGCCGGAGATAAACTGATCATTGACTTCGGTCAGGTAGCGTCCGGCTCCGTCGACATGACAGTGAGCGGAACACCGGGGACGATGATCAATATCCGACACGCGAATATGCTGAACGACGGCATGGCGAGAGCGAAAACGACGCAGATCACACCGGATGATGAAGCCCTCTCCGGCAGCAGACAGGTGACCGAATATGATGAGGTGATATTTGACAACGCTCCCCTGATCGGATCTTCGAAAGAAGACAGCAACGAGGAGCTGCCCGTCAGTTCTACCGAAGAAGAGCAGTATGAAGATGAGATAGTCGGTTCTTCTGAAGAAGAACGGTATGAGGAAGAGCAGTACGAAGATGAAGCTGACGGCTCCACGGAAGAAGAGCAGTACAGTGATGAATCTGCCGGTCTGGCGGAAGGAGATCTGTCCGACGATGAAACTGCCGGCTCCTCGGAAGAAGAACAGTACGAAGAAGGAACCTCTTCGGAAGTTACTAATGGTACTGAATCCGGCCTCAGTGATACGGAATCCGGGCTTGCCGCACCTGACACGACCGGCGATACGAACGATGCGGAACTTGCGGCATACCTTGAATCGCTCCTTCGTGAAAATGAAGTCGATACGACCGGCCCCAGAGGCTCTCTATATATCGGCGATTACGGCAATGCGTCCGCGACCGATATCTACCGTATCGGTACGAAGAAGGATGAGAGATACCGCTCAGTCTTCACATATCAGGGATTCCGCTATGTCGAGATTACTGCGGATGCTGATATAACTATTAAAAAGATTTCAGCAGCCACATACACCAGCCTCGGTGCAAGGACCGGCTATATTGAGACTGACAACGAGCAGGTAAACAGGCTGTTCGAGAACGCGGCATGGAGCCAGCTCTCATCGTCTCTCTCTGTCCCGGTGGACAGTCCGCACGGCGATGCGAGGACAGCCTATACCGCAGACGCGGAAGTCTTCTCGGTGACCGGTCTTTACAACTTTGATTCGTACGCCTTCTACAATAATTATGTGGATATTCTTGCGGACGGTGACAAGGGAATTGAGGCTCCTTGCGCCAATGCAGCTATCAGCCGGATGAAAGCTGCAGGATACGGCGACGCAGTGATTATTATTCCGTGGCAGATTTATCAGCAGACCGGTGACACATCTCTCATTGAGAAGTATTTCAATGAGATGGACAGCTACATGGATACGGTCAGTCAGCAGGGCTATGACACGGGCATACTTGCCGAGCGGCTCGGTATCCGCGGAGCTTCCCTGCAGTGCGTAAATCAGATTTACAGCTTGTACACATCTCTGATCATGCAGCTCATGGCCCAGCTGAACGGCAGCGGCAACAAGCTCGGCAAGTACCAGCAGATGTTCGGACAGGGCCGGGAGGCTTTTATAGAGAAATATGTGGATGTGAGCGGCAATATTCTGTCCTCAACGGCGGACGGGGTGACCCGCGCGGCTGACGGCAGCGCTGTCATTGACAACTCTCAGACTGCTATCATATGGGCTCTGAAGCTGTCCCTTTACAATACGCCTGAACAGAGAGATCACATGCTTGGCATCATCGCTTCGGATTTCAGGAATACGAACCATGCGATGAGAAACGGAGAGCCTGAGAATTCTCTGACAATCGGAATCACGGATCTGCATGTACTCCTGCCGGTGCTCTCGGACAACGGCCAGACCGATTTGGCCTATGAGATTCTTCTGAGGCTCGGCGAGGATTCCTGGCTGAATGAGGTGGAAAACGGCGCGACAACCATGTGGAACAAGAGCGGTGCTTATACGAAGGACGGCGGTTTTGATGAATCCGGAGAACTTTCCTTCAATAGTTACGCGCAGGGATCATTTGCCGAATGGATGTACCGTTACATGGCCGGCATCACGCAGGAGTCATCGGAGCCGGGCTTCTCCAAGATCATTCTCCAGCCGCTTATTGACGGTCAGGGAAGAATCAACCACGTAAAAGGCAGTTTTGATTCGCGATGCGGCACTATTGTCTCCGAATGGTCAGCGGAAGGCGGCAGAATGACGGAGTATAAGTGCAGCATTCCGGCTGGCAGCGAGGCAGTCCTGTATCTGCCGGTCAGCGAGGCGGAAGCACAGGGCATCAAGCTGATGAAGGGCGCGTCTTTCACAGAGATGGAGGTAAGGAACGGTATCAAATGCTCGAAGTTCGAGCTGAGGCCGGGCGATTACACATTTACTGTCAGCAAATGATAATTAGCCGAATCGTGCACTCAGCCGGCTCAAAATGAGATGCCGCTTGACACAAAGCGGCGGCGGTCGTACAATAAAGTCGGAACGAAGGTGTTTCAGGGTCTGGGACTCTGGCACCTTCTTTTTTTAAATCCGGACATACAAAACGGACCTTGTGCGGTCCGGCGTCCGGCAATCGGGAGGATATTTTATGGGTCGTTACACTGCGAAAGACATAGTAAATATGGTCAGGGAGGAGGATGTGGCTTTCATCCGTCTCCAGTTTACGGATATGTTCGGGACATTAAAGAATGTCGCGATCACTCCGGCACAGCTTCTTCGGGCTTTATCCGGCAAGGTCATGTTCAACGGATCTTCAATCGAGGGTTTTGCGCGCATTGAGGAGTCGGATATGTTCCTGGTGCCGGACCTCGATACATTTGCAATTTTCCCGTGGAGACCGCAGCAGGGCAAGGTCGCGAGAATGATCTGCAATGTCAGGCGCACCGACGGGACGCCGTTCGAGGGCGACTCAAGATATATTCTGCAGAAAGCGATTGAGGATGCAGCAAGGGACGGCTATCTCCTCAATGTCGGGACCGAGTGCGAGTTCTTCCTGTTCCAGACGGACGACGAAGGAAATCCGACGACGAATACCCGGGAGATGGCAGGATACTTCGACCTGGGCCCGATCGATTTCGGAGAGAACGCGAGGCGCGATATCGTGCTCACGCTGGAGGACATGGGGTTCGAGATCGAGACGAGCCACCACGAGGGTGCTCCCGCCCAGCATGAAGTGGATTTTCACTATGATGAGGCGCTGAAGACGGCGGATAATATTCAGACTTTCCGTCTGGCGGTCAGAACGATAGCGCGCCAGCACGGACTGCACGCGACTTTCATGCCGAAGCCCAGAGCGGGTGTGGACGGATCTGGCATGCATCTCAATTTTTCCCTGCATGATATGTACGGGAAGAATATATTTGCCAATCCGGATAATCCGGAGGAAATTTCAGAGGAAGCCATGTACTTTATCGGCGGTATCATGAAGCATATCAAGGGCATGAGCGCAATCCTGAATCCTCTGGTGAATTCCTACAAGAGACTTATTCCGGGCTATGAAGCTCCGGTCTACATTTCGTGGGGCGAACAGAACCGCAGTCCTCTCATCCGTATTCCCTACGCGGATTCGGAGGAGGGCAGGCGCATTGAACTGAGAAGTCCGGACCCGGCAGCCAATCCATATCTGGCACTGGCTGTATGCCTTAAGGCAGGACTCTGGGGGATACGCAACAAGATCATGCCGCCGTCGCCCGTCAGAGGGAACGTAGCAGCCCTCTCGGCGGCAGAGCGCGCAGAGCTGGGCGTAGAACAGCTTCCTGCGACACTTATTGAAGCTCTGAATGAATTTGATAAAGATGATTTTATCAGGGAAGCACTCGGGCATCACATGTGCGCTAAGTATATCGAGGCCAAGAAGAGGGAGTGGGAAGAGTATTCCGAACAGGTTTCCGAGTGGGAGATCAGGCAGTATCTGAATAAGATCTGAGGTGCATTTGTGAAGTGACCTTGAGATTTTTGATGTGATCGGGGGGACTGCCGGTGGTTAATATAATAGTGGTTTTTCGCAAATTAGATGACGCGAAGAAAATCAGAAGTATTCTTCAGCGTCACGGATTTACGGTCACCGCCTGCTGCAGCACCGGATTGCAGGCAATCGGTCTTTTTGATGACCTGAGGAACGGAATTGTGATCTGCGGGTATCAGATGACGGATATGCTGTACACGGAGATTCGGGAGAATCTTCCCGAAGATTTTCAGATGCTGCTGATGGCGCGGGAGAACCTTCTGCCGCAGCTGGTGGATAACGATCTGGTATGTCTGCCGATGCCTGCCCGGGCGGGCGACCTCGTGCAGACGGTCGCGATGATGCAGAACGCGGTGGAGATCCGGATAAAGAAAAGAAAATCCCGTCCGAAAGTGAGATCAAAAGAGGATATGGAGGCTCTTTCGGCTGCCAAAGCGCTCCTCATGGCAAGAAACAATATGACGGAGCCGGAGGCTCACAGGTATATACAAAAAACAGCGATGGATACGGGAACATCGCTGGTGGAGACAGCCCAGATGGTGCTGGATCTCTTTAGTTTATAATATGGTGACAGTTCAGACGGGCTGCAACTAAGTTCCATAAACCGGAGCAAACATCATCTTCATCGAAAAACGCAGGTCCTTTCTGTAAGCTTAAAAAGGCTAAAGCCTTTTTGATCTCACAGGGAAGGACCTACAATGTTTTTCTCACGAAGATGGATGCTTTGCTCCGGTAACGTAACATAAGAGAAGCCCTCGTATTTTATTCATCCCATCCTTCATAGAATCTCACGTTGACGGCGATCTCCCGCTTGATCTCGCCCTCCGCAAGCTCAATGTCCTCAATGTCAGTGATGAGAGGCATCTCAGGCTCATCTTCCGAGAGCTCCAGCCGGATCCAGTCACCTTCCTCAATAATAGCGTTGCGGATTGCGTCGTCAAGGCTGTAGCCGGTCACTTCGAGACCTGCCAGGTCGACAAAGCGACCGTGCCAGCTCCCATCCTCAAGCTTTTTAAATACTGCAGGGTATGTGAATTTCATTGTATTGCTCCTTCCAAACTCAAGTCTCGCTGTCTTCTGCTGTAATGTATGCGGTCACCTCTCCTTTTACATATGACCGGGTGCGGCGAGCCTGCTCTCAACATTATATAGCATAGTGAAGTCCCGGTCAAAGATAGAGGTGAATTTTTACATGGATATGGTAAAATGATAATAACAGTCACAGAATCCTGAACCAACCCGCAGAAGAATAAATAAGTAGGGCATAGGCTCTGTCAGTACGTACATGAGAACCTGCCAAGTGGACATGAGTCTGAAAGATGGTGAGCAGCAAATGATAGAACTGGCTATAGTAGAAGACGAGAAAGCGTATGTCGACCAGCTGCTGCAGTTTGTCGACCAGTATCAGCGTGAATATGGAGAAACTATACACACGACCTGTTTTAGAGACGGCGATGAGATCGTGAACGGATATGACGGATCATACGATATTATCCTCATGGACATACAGATGAAATTTATGGACGGTATGTCTGCGGCGGAGGAGATCCGCAAAGTGGATCAGAAGGTCATTATTATGTTTATTACGAACCGGATCGACTACGCAGTCCGGGGATATGACGTCGACGCGCTGGATTATATAGTGAAACCGGTCAGCTATTTTTCATTTGCCAAAAAAATGAGACGGGCAGTAAGTCGGGCAGAAAAACATGGCGATGAAATGGTAGTAATCAGTATAGCCCAGGGTATGCTCCGCATCAGGTCTTCGGATATTTACTATGTCGAGAGTGAAGGACATAATATCATTTACCACACGGCTCAGGGCGACTATAAAGTGCGCGACAAGATGAAGAGTGTGGAAGATGCACTTGTCCCCCACGGATTTTTCCGGAGCAACAAGGGATATCTGGTCAACCTCTGTCATGTGGACGGAGTTCTCGACGGATGCTGTCTTGTCCGTGGGCAGAAGCTTCTGATCAGCCGGGCGAGAAAGAATGATTTCATGACTGCTCTGACCGAATACATCGGAGCCAGATAGTAAAGAGGTGAGAACTTGGCATTTCAGGATATTCCGAGATTATATACCGGGATTGCGGAGTGGATGGCGGCTTTGGGAGCCTGCTTTGTGCTCATAGGATTCCCACGTGACCTTAAATTTTGGGCAAAGGCTGTCTTTTTCCTTCTGTTCCAATCGACGTTCCTCATACTGACAGACGACGTACCGGTCGCCCTGTGGGTACCGTGCATGTGTCTGGCAGTCTTTTTTATGCTTATTTTTATTTATAGCGCATGCAGGATTCCCTTGATAACAGCGGGATATTACTGTGCTGTGTCATTTCTCGTCGCGGAATTTGCCGCGTCACTTAACTGGCAGATCACGTATTTTGTTTTGTCCGGATTTGATACGAACGGCAACCACAATATATTGGATGATTCAGTTTTCCATATGGCATTTTCCCTCAGCCTGATGCTGGCTATTTATGTCCTTGTGAATTTAGTCATGATATCGCTGGGCAGGAGAATGAGTTCCGGCGACACTGTGAAGGACGTATCCTGGCAGGAACTGGTCTCTACTTGTCTTACAGCCGTGTTTGTATTTGCATTCAGCAACCTAAGCTTCATTCTCCCCGGGACTCCTTTCAGTGCTACGTATGCCTCGGATATTTTCAATGTCAGAACAATCATCGATTTGGTGGGTCTCACAATCCTCTATGCCCACCAGACCAGGATCCGGCAGCTGCACACGGAAGCTGAGCTTGTGCAAATGAACGCCGTGCTGAAATCCCAGTATGAACAGTACAGGAATTATCTTAACAGTATTGAGATGATCAATATTAAATATCATGACCTAAAGCATCAGCTCGCAGGTCTCCGCGCGGAGATCGACCCTGAAAAGAGGACAGAGTGGATCGACAGGATGTCCAGAGAAGTTCAGGCCTATAAGCCGGAACAGGAGACAGGCAATCCGGTCCTCAACACCATGATCGCAGGCAAGACCCTGACAATGAGGAACCTGCACATTCAGTTCACCTGCGTCGCGGACGGGCGGCTCCTTGGTTTTATGCACGTAACTGATATCTGCAGTATTTTCGGAAACGCTCTGGATAATGCTATTGAATGTGTCGCACTTATTCCCGAACCGGCCAAGAGGCTTATACACCTGCAGGTCAGCGAACGACAGGGTTTTCTTTTTATCATGCTTTCCAATTACTGTGAGACCCAGATGGAATTTCAGAACGGCATGCCGGTGACTACTAAGACTGATGTGAAAAATCACGGCTACGGAGTCAAGAGCATCAAAAAGGCGGTGGAAAAGTACGGCGGAAACGTGACCTGGACACAGCATAACGATGAGTTCGAGATGAAAGCCCTCATCCCTATGCCGGCATAAAATGACGTTTATGCCCGATTTCATACATTTTATGCCAAAATCCGTCGGACTTCATGATATTTTGCTAATATCACAGTGTGAGATATTAGCCTGCTCGGGCTCATATCCCGAATGAGGTCCAGATACAGGACTTCGATATGTTAAGCTCGATCTGTCAGATGATACTGACTGCGGATCTGCCCGTTGGAAAGACAAAAGTGCTGCGGATCCGCGAAGAACTGCAATACAGAGGAAGGAGATTTTCATGAAACACAAGGATTTGATTGAACGGATGACCCTTGAAGAGAAAGCCGCTATACTCGGCGGACAGGGCGAATGGCAGACCTGGCCGATTCCGCGCCTTGGCATCGAGTCCATGTACTGTTCCGACGGTCCTCACGGAATCCGCAAGCAGGCGGGAGCCGGCGACCACCTCGGCCTCAATGAATCCCTGAAAGCAACATGTTTCCCGACAGCGGCAACCGTGGCCAACAGCTGGGATGAGGCACTCGGCGAGGAGATCGGAAAAGCTCTCGGCGAAGAGGCTATGGCGGAGGACGTTCACATCCTTCTCGGCCCGGGCATGAATATGAAGAGAAGCCCACTCTGCGGCCGCAATTTTGAGTACTTTGCGGAAGATCCGCATCTTGCGGGTAAGATGGCCGCTTCCTACGTGCGCGGTATCCAGAGCAAGGGCGTGCGCAGCTGCATCAAGCATTTCGCAGTGAACAGCCAGGAAGAGCGCCGTATGGCTATGGACGCCGTCGTCGATGAGAGAACGCTTCGCGAGATATATCTCACGGCATTTGAAATCGCTGTAAAAGAGGGCGGAGCCAAGGCTATCATGACCTCCTACAACGAGCTCAACGGCGAGTACACCAATGAGAA
Organism: uncultured Lachnospiraceae bacterium; assembly: GCA_902788035.1. Classification (GTDB taxonomy): domain Bacteria; phylum Bacillota; class Clostridia; order Lachnospirales; family Lachnospiraceae; genus Chordicoccus. The sequence goes on from CADAIL010000020.1 coordinate 51,409, forward strand.
CCGCCACCTCCTTCTCGATATTCTCCGCGGGGACTGGGGATACGAGGGAATGGTCGTCACGGACTGGGGCGGATCCAACGATCACGTTGAAGGAATCAGATGCCGGTCCAATCTTGAAATGCCGAATCCCGGTCTCGACTCTGCCCGCCAGGTCGTGGAAGCCGTAAAGAGCGGCCGTATGACACAGGAGGAGCTGGACATCTGCGTGGACGACCTTCTGGACGCGATCCTTGAGACAACAGAGGCAGCCAAGGGTCATTCCTCTGAATTCGACATTTCCGGGCATCATGCGCTGGCAAGGCGCGCTGCGTCAGAGTGCGCAGTCCTTTTGAAGAATGACGGTGATATCCTGCCGCTTGGAGTAGGGACAAAGGTCGCTGTGATCGGCGATTTCGCATTTGTACCGAGATACCAGGGCGCAGGTTCGTCTGTCGTCAATACGACCAAACTGGAATCATTTAACGACATTGCGGCAAATGAAACCGCGCTCGAAATCGTCGCCCAATCCCGAGGCTACACAAGGAACGGAGATCCGGATGAAGCATTAAAGAGCGAGGCTGTGGAAGCCGCTAAGAAGGCGGACGTTGTCCTCTATTTCTTCGGACTTGACGAGATGAGCGAGTCGGAAGGCCTTGACAGAACGCATATGAGACTTCCCAAGGTCCAGATCGAGCTTCTTGAGGCCATCTACGCAGTCAATCAGAATGTCGTCGGCATCCTTTCCGGCGGATCTTCCATCGAGATGCCATGGGACGCAAAGCTTGCGGCGATCCTCCACGGATATCTGACTGGCCAGGCAGGCGGAGGGGCTATTTATGATATTCTCACCGGCAGGGTTAATCCGTCAGGTAAGCTGGCCGAGACCTACCCGATGAAGCTTGAGGAGACCCCGGCATACAATTATTATCCCGCAAAAGAGAGAACATCTGAATACCGCGAAGGCCTCTTTATCGGTTACCGCTACTATGACACGGCTGGTGTGCCGGTGAAGTATCCGTTCGGTTTCGGCCTTTCCTATACAACATTTGAATACAGTAATCTTGCAGTCGGCAGGGATGGTGTCAGCTTCACGGTAAAGAACAGCGGAAACATAGATGGCGCAGAGATTGCCCAGCTCTATGTAGGCCTTCCCGGAGCGAAAGTATACAGGCCGGCAAAGGAGCTGAAAGGATTTGCCAAGGTCTTCCTTAAAGCGGGGGAGAGCACGCTTGTCACGATTCCTTTTAATGATATGACATTCCGCTACTGGAACACAGATATTGACGGATGGGCAGTAGAGGGCGGAAATTATGAGATTCTCGTCGGCTCAAGTTCGGCGGATATAAGATTGCGCGGTAATCTGGATGTTACGGAGCAGGGAGCGCCGAGCCCGTATGACGAGTCCCTCATGCCATCTTATTTCAGCGGAAAGATCACCCATGTTCCGGATGCCGAGTATGAAAAACTTCTCGGAAGACCTATTCCGGACGGATCATGGACGCGTGATCTCACGGCCAACGACGCGATCTGCCAGCTGAAGTACTCAAAGAGCTGGCTCTGCAGAAGAGTTTACGGCGTTCTTGAAGGCAAGAAGAGAAAAGCAGACGCTGCCGGTAAACCGGACCTCAATATCCTGTTCATCTACAACATGCCGTTCCGCGCAATCGGCAAGATGACCGGCGGAGCTGTCAGCCAGGAGATGGTGGCCGGCATGGTCAAGGTCGTCAACGGACATTTCTTCGGCGGTCTCGGCCAGATCATCGGAGGTTATTTCAGGAACGGCAGATTGAATAAGAAGTATGAGAAGAAGCTGAAGGGCTGATGAGGCACATTGGTTTTGACGCTTCATGGGCTTTAGAATAATTGGAGGATTATATGGGATTTTGGAATAATTTTGCGGAAAAACATCCCGGCGCGGCTAAGTGGATCCGCGAGGGTGGTCTTTTTGTCATCGTCAGCAACCTGATCACAGTGTTCAAGTACCTGATGCTTCAGTTCCTGCCGAAGCTTTTTACGAGCCTTCCGAATGTGGATTTCGGCTTCCCGGGCATTGATGTCACTCTCTTCGGTGAGACTTTCAAGTGGAACATCATCGGCTATGACGCTGCTCACGGCGGACTTCCGTATTTCTGTGCCTACATGGTGGCCATGGTCATCGGCGAGGTCATCAACTTCCCGATCCAGAGAAATGTTGTGTTCCGCAGCAAGGGCAATGTGGCCTATCAGATTTTCTGGTATTTCATCGCATTCTGCGTGATTACCTGCATCGTTAACTCGATCAACTGTGTCTGGGTTGCGGTGGCCGGCATGTTCGTGCCGGATTTCGTCTACAACATCGGCACGACGGTCCTCAACGGCGGCGTCTCCATGCTGATCTTCTTCTTCGTCAACAAGATCATCTTCCCGGAAGGGGAGCCCGCGAAAAACTAAAGTCGGCTGCAGTTAAGACAGGCTGCGCGTGGGTTAATGAGCCGGCCGCAAACATCATCTTCATCGAAAAACGCAGGTCCTCCTCTGCGAGCTTAGCAATGCATATGCATTGCTGATCTCTCGGTCGGACCTGCAATGTTTTTCTCACGAAGATGGATGCTTTGCGCCGGCAGCGAAGCGCAAGAGCAGCCTGAGCGAACTGCAGTAATTCCTGAAGCAGAATCCTTGTGACGGGAGCAGCGCAAGAGCAGCCTGAGCGAACTGCAGTAATTCCTGAAGCAGAATCCTTGTGACGGGAGCAGCGCAAGAGCAGCCTGAACGAACTGTAGTAATTCCTGAAGCAGATTTCTCGTGACGTGAGTTTATGACGAATCCGCAAATCGAAGCGCAAGAGCAGCCTGTTCGAACTATGGCAAACTGATTATGTCGTTATTATGACCGTTCATGACAAAAATTGTGAACGGTCATGTTTTTTGATATAATTTACTAAAACTTCCCACTTCAGATTGAGAGCGAAGCCGAGCGGGAGCGTCCCTGAGAGTACATATTTATGAGGCGGCTAAATTGAGATAGGGTGTGGGAAGTTCTAGGCATTTGCGCCAGATTCGTGTCTGGCCTAACGGCACGGTGCAATACATTCCGGAGTGGAAGTAAGCGGCCATGAAGGAGTGAAAAAGAAAAGGAGGAAAATGTATGTTATCTATTAACATGGATGATGTCATGAACGTCATCAACTCGATCCAGTCTTACCTGATAGCGGCAGGCGTGATCTTAGTCGCCGGCTTATTGCTGCTGATCCTGGCAGGCATGATCAGTAAGAAGCACGCAGGCAAGATCCGCGGCGTAGCCGGAATTGGCCTTCTGGCAGGCCTTGCTGTCGTTGTCAACATGATCTGCACAGGTCCGATGAGCACGATGCTCGACCTTATCAGCGGATCCGGCACGATCACGGAAGCAACATCCGAAGAGGCGCAGGAGCTTGCGGTCTCGATCGGCGAGGAGGGCATTGTCCTTCTGAACAACGATGATGATCTGCTTCCGCTGGCGTCCGGTTCCAAGCTGAACGTTTTCGGCTGGGCATCAACGAAACCGATCCTCGGCGGCGCCGGTTCAGGTGCTCTGAACGATGCGTATCCGACAACGGACATTCTCACAAGCCTTGCGGATGCCGGCTTCGAGACGAACACAGAGCTGACATCCTTCTACACAGAGTATCAGCCCGAGCGCCCGGTCGTCGGTATGTGGGCACAGGACTGGACACTTCCGGAGCCGAATGTCTCCGAGTATTCAGATGACCTGATTGCCAACGCGAAGGCATTCTCAGACACAGCTATGATCGTCATTTCCCGCTCCGGCGGTGAGGGTGCTGACCTTCCGGCTGACATGCCCGCTGTCGTTGACGGTTCTTACCAGGATGGCACGACATACACGGCAGGTGTCTATGATGATTCCATGAACGAAGGAAACGACTGGGACGAGGGTGACCATTATCTGATGCTCTCCAACAGAGAAGAGGAGATGATCGATCTCGTCTGCAAGAACTTCGAAAAAGTCGTTCTTGTCTATAACGGTGCAAATGCATTCGAACTCGGCTTCGTCAACGACTACCCGCAGATCAAGTCCGTTCTCTGGACAGCAGGTCAGGGCCATATCGGCATGAAGGCTCTCGGCAAGCTCCTGAATGGTGAAGTCAATCCGTCCGGCAAGATGATTGACACATATGTATATGACCTCAAGGCTACTCCGTGGTGGAACAACTTCGGTGACTTTAATTACACCAACATGGATGACTTCGCTTACACATCCACCGGCTTCACAGGCGTAGAGTCTACGGCGACTCCGGGCTTCGTCAACTATGTCGAAGGCATTTACGTCGGCTATAAGTTCTATGAGACAGCGGCGGCTGAAGGCTTTATCGACTATGACAAGGTCGTCCAGTATCCGTTCGGCTATGGTCTCTCCTACACGACATTCGAGCAGAAGATGGGCGATATCACTGAAGCAGATGGAAAGATCAGCTTTGAAGTTGAAGTAAAGAATACCGGCGATGTCGCGGGCAAGGACGTTGTGGAAGTCTACTACAATCCGCCTTATACGAACGGCGGTATTGAGAAGGCATCCGCTAACCTTATCGCGTTCGAGAAGACATCTCTTCTTGATCCGGGCGCATCCGAGAAGGTCAAGATCTCATTCAGTGTTGAAGACATGGCTTCTTATGACGCTAAAGACGCCGGCGGCTATGTCCTTGAGAAGGGTGATTATATTATTTCCATCAACTCCGACGCTCACAACATCATCGACAGCAAGACATACAAAGTCGCTGATACAGTTAAGTACACAGGCGACAACAAGAGAGAGAGCGACCTCATCACAGCGGAGAATCAGTTCGACTATGCTGAAGGCGATATCACATATCTCTCCCGCAAGGATAAATTCGCAAATTACGACAAGGCCACAGCAGCTCCGGCTTCCTTCGAGCTTTCCGAAGATGCCAAGTCCACATTCTACAACATCAGCAACTACCTGACAGCGGAAGCAACAGCAGAGGATGAGGATCCGGATGCTGAACCGATCACGACGGGCGCTTCCAACAATCTGAAGCTGAAAGACATGGTCGGCCTCGATAAGGACGATCCGCAGTGGGATGCTTTCATGGATCAGCTGACCCTTGACGACATGAACGCCGTTATTTCTCTCGGCGGCTACCAGACGAACTCCATTGATTCCGTCGGCAAGGTCCGCACAAACGACTGCGACGGTCCGGCTTCCATCAACAACAACTTCACCGGTGTCGGCTCCATCGGCTTCCCGGTAGGCGTTGTCGTTGCAGGAACATGGAACAAGGATCTGGCTTATGCATTCGGCGATTCCATCGGCAAGATGGCGAACGAGATGGATGTCTCCGGCTGGTACGCACCGGCTATGAACAACCACAGAACTGCATTTGCAGGACGTAACTTCGAGTACTATTCAGAGGACGGCGTTCTCTCCGGCTACATCGCCGAAAAGGCTGTCCAGGGTTCACAGGAGAACGGCGTCTACGCCTACATGAAGCACTTCGCGCTGAATGATCAGGAGCAGAACAGATGCGACATGGTCTGCACATGGTCAAATGAGCAGGCGATCCGTGAGATTTACCTGAAGCCGTTCGAGATGTGCGTTAAGGATGCGAACTGCCTTGCAGTTATGTCCTCCTTCAACTACATCGGCAACCGCTGGGCAGGCGGCAGCAGCTCGCTCTGCAAGACGGTCCTCCGCGACGAGTGGGGATTTGAGGGCTTCGTAGAGACCGACTACTTCGGTGTTTACGGATACATGAGCTCCGATCAGGCGATCCGCAACGGCACAGACCTCATGCTCGTCAACTATCCGACAGCGACCAATGATGTTCAGTTCCGTGATACCAACGGCGCTCAGCAGGCAATGAGAACAGCAGCGAAGAACATCCTCTATGTTGTTGCCAATAGCCGCGCTTACTATCCGGAGAACCTGAACGAAGGCATGGCTTCCTGGAAGAAGATTATGTACGGCGCAGATGTGGTCGTAGGCCTCCTGTGCTTACTGATCGCGATGAAGGCTTTCAAGAAGAAGGCATAATAAATCTCATCGGAAGTTCCGCGGGAACTCCCGATAAAAGGGCGAAGCAGTAACGATGCTGTTCGACTTGTTTATCTGAATACTGGATAAAAAAGGCGCCGCGGGATGTGATTTCCGCGGCGCTGTATTTTCAATCGGTGCGGATCCGAATCCCGCACCATATCTATTTATTTGCTGATGCCTTCGGCTTTACAAGCTCATCAGAGTCGAGCATGACTGTGAACGGCCCATCATTGACTAGCGAGATCTTCATGTAGGCACCGAAGCTTCCTCGCTGCACATTCGGGAAATGTTCGGAACACCTTTTTATGATGTACTCATACAGCCGATTGGCATGCTCGGGTGAGCCGGCCTTGACGAAGGACGGCCGGTTGCCTTTTCTGCAGTCCGCGTAGAGCGTGAACTGGGAGATCAGCAGCAGATTGCCCCCGACTGTATCAATATTCAGATTCGTTTTATCATTTTCATCCTGGAAGATCCGAAGACCGGTCATCTTCTTTATCAGCACATCTGCAATCTCCTCAGTGTCGGTTTCCGCAATTCCGATCAGGACGCAGAAGCCGTCTCCGATTTCTCCGATTACCTCGTTGTCTACTGTTACTTTGGCCTCGGAAACTCTCTGTATTAAAAATCTCATGTGATAACCTCGATATATGTTCTTATTTTCATTTCCGCCGGCGTTCCTCTTGAATCCGAAAGCGTCGCGTATTATTATACTGATATCGCTTCCGGTTCCGCAAGAGTATCGCGGCATGCCGCGGTATGGCCGGCATTTAGTGCGAATATGTTGAGGAAAAAGCTAAGATAGCGCGGCCGCCGGAAGCGTTCTTGAAACAGGCAGGCGTTAAAGTACCGAGTCATGACGATACTTTGGCGCCTTTTTACGTCTCATCCGGGCAGCTCGATTCTGCCCCGGCTTCTTCTGTGATAGACCTCACCGGTCTCCACATCCTTCCAGTAGAATTCACCGTTTTCCCACGTCATATAGCTGTATCGGGATCCCTTTTTGGGGATGCCGACCGAGCCCGGATTCATATATGTAAAATCCTCATATTCGTTGCATGCAGGGATATGTGTGTGGCCGCACAACAGAATATCGCCCTTTCTGAGCGGGGGAGGTGTTTTTTCTCCGTGATGGTGACCGTGGGTAACAAAGAGTTTTTCGTTCCCGACTGCTACGAAGGCGTATTCTGCCATGATTGGGAAGTTCAGGACCATCTGATCAACTTCAGTATCACAGTTGCCTCTCACGCAGAGAAGGTCGCCTGTGAGTGAATTCAGCATTTCTATGACACGTTTAGGCGCATAGTCCCTCGGCAGGTCATTTCTGGGACCGTGGTAGAGAAGGTCACCGAGCAGCAGTATGCGGTCAGCATTCTCCTCTTTAATTCTCGCCATAAGTTTTTCACAGTAGTAAGCGGATCCGTGTATGTCGGACGCAATCAGTAATTTCTTCATTCTTATTCACCTCTTATTCAGGATATTCTAAGTGTACCATACGCAGGCCGCTGCCGCAAATGCCTGAATTATTACGGCCATCGAAACAGTTCAGACAGGCTGCAGCGAAGTTCAAAGACCCGGCCGCAAACATCATCTTCATCGAAAAACGCAGGTCTTATCTGTGAGCTTAAAAAGTCTGAAGCCTTTTTGATCTCACAGTGAAAGACCTGCAATGCTTTTCTCATGAAGATGGATGTTCGCTGCCGGAAAACGAACATAGAGAGCAGCCTGTCTGAACTGCTTACGGTCATCTTTTCCACTTTGCGGATTGTTTGTATAATTATTGCGAAAAAGATGAAAAAAACCTATAATTAATATATCATTTCCGCCGAAAAATGAGCGGCGGCATACTTGTAAACGATACTTGAATAATAAATATGGAGGTACATATATGCTGGTAAAATGTCTTGTGTGCGGCGCTGTATTTGATGACTCTAATGAATTGTGTCCGGTCTGCGGGGTCGGAGAGCAGTACTTTGTCCCTGTGGATACGGATGATAAGCCCAAGGTGAGGGACACGAATAACCACTATGTTATTCTTGGCGGCGGTATCGCAGCGCTGTCCGCAGCCAAAGCGATACGTGAGCGCGACCGCACAGGCCGCATTCTCATGATCTCTGCCGAGAAGGAGTATCCGTTCAACCGTCCGATGCTCACCAAAGCACTCAACGAGAATCTTTCGGAGGAAGAACTGGAGGTCGAGCATGAGGACTGGTACGATGAGAACATGGTAAGGATCTATCTGAATAAATCGGCAGTCTATCTCGACACGAACAGCCAGACCGTGAAGGCGGGACCGCTCGAGTTCCTGTATGACAAGATTATCATCGCGGTCGGCGCTGAGTGCTTCGTTCCGCCGTTTAAGGGGGCGGATCAGGACCATGTCGTCACGATCAGGCATCAGAGCGATGTTAAGAAGATCCGCGAGATGGTCCCGAATATCAAGGATGCTGTCGTTATCGGAGGCGGTGTCCTGGGACTCGAGGCCGCTTGGTCGCTCCGCGAGTCCGGCCTCAATGTGACTGTCCTTGAGACAGCTGACAGGCTGCTGCAGCGCCAGCTGACGGCGGATGCCTCCGAGATACTGGCCAAGAGCGTTGCGGATGCCGGTGTGAAGGCTCTGACAGGCGTAGGAACACAGGAAATCACGAAGGACAGCGTAATCCTCACAGACGGCACAGAAGTGCCTGCACAGCTTGTTGTGGTCTCCTGCGGCGTTCGGGCGAACACTGAGCTTGCCCAGACTGCGGGCATTGAGGTTCAGAGAGCCATCGTCGTCGACGACAGGATGAGAACGAATCAGCCGAATGTATTTGCAGCAGGAGACTGTGCGCAGTTTGAGGGAATCAACTATGCCCTCTGGAGCGAGGCTATGGAGCAGGGACGCGTTGCGGGCGCAAATGCAGCCGGCGATGTAGTTCGCTACAACTTCGATACTCCCGGCCTCACATTCAACGGCATGAATACAAGTCTCTTCGCAATCGGAGATCAGGGCTCGGCGGATGACGATTCGTACAAGATTTTCACCAGCAACAAGCCCGGAAAGTATGAGCGCTTCACCTTCAAGGACGGCGGCCTTGTCGGTGCTATCCTGATCGGCGATACATCAAGGCTTGTCGAGATGATGACCAAGGTCCCGGCACACGCTAAATTCGAGGAAATCTGATCTTCTCGTGCGTAATTTGGTATTGTTTATCGCGGTAAATCGTGGTTTAATATTACCGTACGTAATTTAAGCACGGGTCTTTGAGGATTGTGTATATGCAGATGACGCAGAACCCGTGAATAATGAGGAGGTAGTGTAACATGGAAAAAAAGGGTTTAGTTGCTGAATTCAAAGAGTTTATCATGAGAGGCAACGTTCTTGACATGGCAGTCGGTGTTATCATCGGCGGTGCTTTCGGATCGATCGTTTCTTCACTTGTCGATGATGTCATTATGCCGATCATCACATTGATCACCGGCGGCATTAACTTTGACAACTGGTTCGTCGCTCTGAACGGTCAGGATTACGCAACTCTCGCAGCAGCCAAGGAAGCCGGCGCGTCCACGCTCAATTACGGCGTGTTCATCACAAAGGTCATCAACTTCCTGATCGTTGCGTTCTGCATCTTTATGATGATCAAGGCTTTCAACAAGGCAAGCAGCCTTGCGAAGAAGAACGAGGAGCCGGCTCCGGAAGCTCCGACAACAAAGGTATGCCCGTTCTGCAAGTCCGAGATCCCGATCGATGCTGTACGCTGCGGATTCTGCACATCTGTTGTTGATCCGGAAGGCGAGAAGACAGTTCTTGCATCCAAGTAAATACAGATAGTTTTGAGGGCTGCCGCCGATAAGCGGCAGCCTTTTTCAGACTCAGATGAGCAGTCATGAAGTAGAACAAGTCATTCCGACAGAAGAATACGCTGTTTTTTGACCGGAATAATAATAGACAAAGGATGGAGTAGAAGCATAATGACAGAATCACAAAAAGCCGCTTTGATAGAAGAGTTCATGCCCGAAGCCATGAGAATTGCGCTTGAGATGAGTGACGGCTCGGTGCCGATCGAAGATCTGACGCAGGAGGCTTACGTCGGTCTGCTTATGGGCCTCAATATGGTCGCGGAGTCGGAGGATACATTTGATGCGCTGCCGCTCACACAGACCGTGGAGGAGGCGATACGGGCCCAGATCGCATATGCAATTGAAGAACAGAGGGAGCTTGATAAGAGAGATAAGCAGCTGATCGCCCAGGTGGAGCTGCTGTCGAAGAGCATTGACGCAATGACGGAGGAGCTCGGCACGAAACCGACGGTCGATGAGATCGCGAACTATATGGGAGTTCAGCAGAAGACGGTCCTTGAGATACTGAAGCTCAGCGGCGAGGAGCTGCCGGAGGGTGAGTTCTACAAAGAAAACCGTCTGTGGATCGATAATCCGGACGCGAGAAAGTTTTCGAATTGACGCGGGGGACGGTTCTTGTCACGTGAATGAGATCAGAAAGGCTGTATTCACACTTCGTTTACGACGCAAAGCATCCATCTTCGTGAGAAAAATATTGGGGCTGTGAAAAAACGTTAATTCGTCTTCACAGCCTCTTTTCAGCTGATTCTTGGACCCTTTCTCATGTAGCCCGCTCAATCTTATAAGGCTTATTTGGGGATTTTCCACCGATTTTTGGACCTTTCCTCATATCGAAAACTTGGAGAAGACATTTCATAAGAGAAATTTTCTTTAAGTTGTGACCCGGCAGTCGATCTTACAAAATAATGGACTTGCGCAGTGCCATACAAGGGTCAACTCATATCGCATAGGCAGTCACTTCAGCTCGTTTTTAGCTAAATCAGTCGAAAGGCTAATGAAATTATATAGCATACCAGCAGTCACGTTTTTTAAATTTGATGATAGGTGATGGTAAGATGTTCTTATATGAGATTTTGATCAGCACTTAGCAAAAGGTGCTTTTACTGAAATCTACTGCCCTCTATACCACCTGGGCAGTCAATGAATGCCGAACTGAACAAAGATGACTGACCGCCCGCTTCCCTGCTTTCAGTAGAGTAGAGATGATTTCATGTAAATCTACTGCCCTCCAGACCCCCAGGCAGTCGAAATCAGGGGATTAGATACGCATGACTGCCTGCCGGAACACTCGCCGGGCAGTCGAGGCAGCGTAAACAAGACACGTATGACTGCTGCCCCGGCAACAGAAAATCCAACACTCAAAAAGGGCTGCGAAGAAACCCATCTGAGTTTCTTCACAGCCCCATTTTTCGATGAAGATGATGTTTACGGCGTATTTCGGAACTGCGCTACAGCCTTTCGGACCTGTAATTTCACGTGAAAAGAACCGTCCCCATTTCACTTTTTGGTTATCTTACCGGCGAGCCACTTCGCATTTCTCACGAGCACCTGGCGGAATGTGAGAGAGCGAACGATCTTCTCCGCCGGGAAATGATTTCTGCATGCCCGAAGGAATGCTCTCGGCTGGCGAATCGCGAACGGAAAATCGCCGTTCTTCTTTGTTCGAATGGCAAGCCTCGGTATATAACGGCCGCCGAAGTAAATCGACGCGATGATGAGTTCGACCTCTTCCCAGGGAATCTGGATGTAGTCCTGGAGAGTCCGCTCGTTATAATACTCTATGCCCCTGTCGCCGACCATTACGACCCCGTTGGTATTGATTCCGTGGAAAGCGGTCGCCTTGGCAGTGAAGTCGACCTGTGTGTTCAGGGATTTCAACTCGCCTGCATCGGCCTGTTTCTTTTTCTTGAACTTGTTTGCCATGTATTATTCCTCAGATGAAAAAAGGGACCCGGCATACTGCCGGGTCCCCCGTATTAGTGATTACAGAAGGCCAATGACGTGGCCGACGATACCGACAACGAACAGTGCAAGAATGATAGCAATCGGGGAGATGTTCTTCTTCAACAGTTTCATGCAGAGCAAGGTGAGGAGAAGCGGAACAAGACCCGGGATCAGAGAATCCAGGTTGTCCTGAAGGGTCGTGACTACTTTCTTTTCAAGGCTGAGGCCGGCGGCATATTGTGACAGTGCTGTATGGATGCCATCAACACCTTCCGGAAGTTTGGTCCAGTCAATATAAGCACCGGCTGCGCGCTCAACTTCAGAGACCTTGAGAACGAAATTGATAGAGACCCATCTCATAACAAGTGCGCCAAGGATGAACATACCGAGGATGGAAGCAGCCTTCGTGACCTTGCCGAGAAGACCGCCGGAGAGGTCCTTGGTGATGGCCATACCGACATTATAGCCGAATTCCTGTGTATACCACATGAATGCCATACGGGCAACGTTCCAGAGCACGAAGAAGAGGATCGGGCCGAGGATGTTTCCGGAGATAGCAAGAGAAGCGCCGAGAGCAGCGAGGATCGGACGAAGGGTGAACCAGAAAACCGGATCGCCGACACCGGCGAGCGGTCCCATCATACCGACTTTAACGCCCTGGATAGCCTGATCTTCGACCGGAGCGCCGTTAGCGCGGTCTTCCTCAAGAGCGAGAGTAACGCCGAGGATCGGGGATGCAACGAACGGCTGTGTGTTGAAGAACTCAAGATGTCTCTTGAGAGCTGCGCACTGCTGATCTTTCTCAGGATAGAGCCTCTTGATAGCCGGGATCATAGCGTAGCACCAGCCACCGTTCTGCATACGTTCATAGTTCCAGGAACCCTGGAGGAAAGTGGAGCGAAGCCATACGCTTCTGCGATCGGCTACAGTTAAACTAACCTTTTTTTCAACATTTTCTGCCATTATTTGGTTCCTCCTTATTATTCGTAATCGTCAAGGATGTCGCCAAGCGGATCACCTGTGCCTGCGGCAGCGCCGGCAGCGGCACCTGCGTTCTCTGTGAGACGCAGGTAGATGAGAGCCATAGCAACACCGATAACACCGAGTGCAATCAGTGTCAGATCGCCAATAGCTGCAAATACGAAACCGAGGGCGAAGAACGGCCATACTTCCGGAGTTGCCATCATGTTGATAACGAGCGCATAACCTACGGCAACGACCATGCCGCCGCCGATGGCCATACCGCTTGTCAGCCATTCCGGCATAGACTGCAGAGCGCCGCTAACGACCTCAGACGGAATAAAACACAGAGCTGCAGCCGGGATGGCGATGCGAAGACCCTGCAGGCAGATAGCGATGTACTGCCATAATTCGATAGCGCCGAAGTTGCCCTTCTCAGCGGCTGTATCCATCTGATGAACAACTGCGACGGAGATCGTACGGACGACCATCGTAAGGAAAAGACCTGCAACAGCAAGCGGGATGGCGACTGCGATAGCAGATTTTACAGCTATTTCATCTGAACCACCTCCGAGTACAAGGATGATTGCGGAAGCGACGGATGCTAGGGCTGCGTCCGGGGAAACAGCGGCACCGATGTTAGCCCAGCCGAGAGCCATCATCTGGAGAGAACCGCCGAGGGCGAGGCACGGACCGAGGTGACCGGTCACGATACCGATCAGTGTGCAGGCAATCAGCGGCTGATGGAATTCGAACTCATCGAGAATACCTTCAACACCGGCCAGAAATGCCACAAGAACAACTAAGATCATAGAAATGCTAGACATTTCAAATCCTCCTGTTTATATGATAATTCAACTGTTACTTGACGCCCAGACTGTCTTTGGCAATCTGGAGCAGCTTGTCCATATTTTCCGGAGCATCTGCCGGGACCTTACGGACGTCGAAAGTTACGCCGTGCTTCTTGAGCTCCTCGAAGCACTTAATATCGTCGGCATCAAGAGAAAGGACTTTATTGACCGCAACCTTGCCCTGGCTGTGCGCCATGGAGCCGATATTCAGTGACTTGATGTCGACGCCGCCTTCAATTGCCTTGAGAGCATCCTGCGGTGTCTCAAACAGAAGGAACGCCTTGGTGTCGCCGAAACGAACGTCCTTGGAAACATCGATCATCTTCTGGATCGGAACAACGTGAACCTTGATTCCCGGAGGTGCAGCTTCGATAATGAGCTGCTTGCGGAGCTCGTCATGAGATACGTTGTCAGATACAACGATGATACGGTCCGGAGCGATTGCCTTGGACCAGTTTGTTGCGACCTGTCCATGAAGAAGACGGGTGTCAACACGGGCATGTTTGATCTTGATGTGTCCGTCGCCGAGAACTGTTCCCGGAGGAATTGCGCCTGTCGGAGCGTTAGTTGCTGCGACTGCTGCTTTTCCTGTATCTTCCGGTTCGAGGTCCTTCGGATAGACCTTGATGCCGTCTCTTGCATCAGCAAGGATGCTTGCTGCCAGTTCATGCGCAGTCTCGCAGTCATCACGGTTGGCATATGCGGTAATAAGCATCGGAGCGTTAAGGCCTGCTACGATCGCCCATTTGTCCTCATGTCCGTCAATGATGAAGTTGGACTGGTTGAACGGCGTGCCGCCCCACAGGTCGACAAGAATCAGAACGTTATCAGGGTCTTCGAATGTGGATATAGCCTCCAGCATCTTAGCTCTGAGATCGTCCGGGCCCTCGCTTGGCTGTAAGGTAACAGCTGCTACGTTTGGCTGCTCACCGAAGAGCATGTTGCCGGTCATTGCAATACCGTCAGCAAAATCTCCGTGAGTAGCGAGAAGAATACCTACCATCTACTCTTCCTCCCTTTCTTAATTAATAGTGTCATGTGTGTTTGGTGCTTATGCACAAAGCCCGCCCAGAAAATATGATTTCCGAGGTAAACTTAAATAAATTATAGCTGTTAGGGCACATAAATTCAATATAATTTGTTTATAATTTGTTTAGATTCTTAGTGTAAATTTTACTTTTGCACATAATCAACAAAACCCAAAAGTGATTATTGTACATTCCATATGTAACAAAATTCTTACTGCTGAATGTAACAAGATTCTTAGTACCGAGATTGCATTTGCAAGTGTCTCAACATTATTTACGTAAGCGGAATAAACAGACGGATGGCCCGGCAGAAATACCTTAGCCCCGCTTTTGTTCACAAGTCGGCTTTACCGAAATCCTTTCAAATGCTATAATAAAGCGGTCCGGTGCGAGCTATACCGGAATCTTGTAAGGAGTGTGTCAGTATGGAGTCTTCAGACAGCATTGAGATTCGGCTTGCGAACAGCCTGAAAGCGCTTGCGGTCAGAGAACCGTTTGAAAAAATAACGATCAAGAAGATTACGGACGGCGCAGGTGTCATCCGTGTGACTTTTTATAACCATTTTCAGGACAAATATGAGCTTCTTGAGTGGATCATGCGCACGGAGATCCTGGATCCTGTCCGGATCCTGATGCAGAATGAGATGTTCAGGGAAGCAATCGTACTAATATTTACGAATATGCAGAAAGAAAAGGAATTCTATACGCATGTAGCAAGGATGGAGGGACAGAATTCATTTGCCGAAATCGTGGAGAAAAGTATCGGGAGACTGCTGCTTGCCATTATCACGGAGCACACGGGCGGACGAAAGGGCGAACATGCCTGGATGACGCCGGAGTATATTGCAAGGTATTATGCCCGGGCGATGACCTTTGTCGTCCTGGAATGGATCGAAGCGGGTATGACGATGTCGCCGGAGGAAGTGGCGACAATGTATGAGTATATTGCAACGAGGTCGCTTCGGGATGTAGTTCTGGAGCTGCAGTGAGCGTGAGACTCACTTGGAGTACATTCTAATAAAAATGAACAGGAAGGATATACATTTTCTTCCATCTGTAAAAATTGGTTTGACATGGCCAAAGGGTTGAATATTACGGTATTCAGCCCTTTTTTATATACTTTTCAGCGAAAAATGAGAAAGAAAAATTTCAGAAGAGGTGAATCATGAAGGGAATTGGCAAATGGGTAGTAAAGCTGAGGCATGTGATCCTCATCGCGGCGGTCGTGCTCCTTATACCGTCCGGAATCGGGTACCTTAATACCCGGATCAATTATGACGTGCTGACATATCTTCCGAAAGATATCGAGACGATGGTCGGTCAGGATATCCTGCTTGACGAATTCGGTCAGGGAGCGGTGTCCATGGTCGTCGTTCGGGGAATGGAATTTAAGGATGTGGCCTCTCTCAAGGCGGAAATCGAGGAAGTACCGCATGTGAAAGACGTCATCTGGTATGACAGCTTTGTTTCACTGTCAACTCCGGTGGAGATGCTTCCGCAGGATGTTCGGGACGCGTTCCTGCACGGAGACGCGACGCTGATGGCGGTCACATACGATACGGGAACTTCCGCGGATGAGACAATGGAGGCCATCACTGAGATTCGAAAATTAGCCACGGAAAATGTATATCTGGCAGGCATTTCCGGCATTGTCACGGACACAAGAGATCTTGCAAATGCCGAGGAGCCGATTTATGTGCTTCTGGCAGTGATATTTGCGACTATCATCCTGGGAATATCAATGGATACATTCCTGGCTCCGATCTTTTTCCTGCTGTCGATCGGAATGTGCATCATCTACAACCTGGGTTCCAACTGGTTCTTCGGTGAGATTTCCTATATTACGAAAGCACTGGCAGCAGTTCTGCAGCTCGGTGTCACGATGGACTATTCAATCTTCCTGTGGCACAGCTTTAAGGAGAAACAGCAGACATTTCCGGGAGACAGCCGGTCAGCCATGGCCGCCGCGATCAACATGACGCTGCAGTCTGTGATCGGTTCATCCATCACAACAATCGCCGGATTTATCGCGCTCTGCTTCATGAGTTTTACTCTCGGTCTGGATATCGGCGTTGTCATGGCGAAGGGCGTTATCTTCGGTGTGATCGGCTGTGTCACGATACTGCCTTCCATGATACTCGCATTTGAAAAGGCGATCGAGAAGACGGCTCATAAGCCGCTGCTGCCGAAATTTGAAAAAATACCTGACTTTATTCAGCGTCACTATAAGGCTGTCCTTGTGCTCTTTGTGCTTATCTGGATTCCGGCTGTCTGGGGCTACACGCACGCGAGCGTCTACTACAAGCTGGACGATACGCTGCCGAAGGACCTGCCCTCGGTCGTATCCAACCGGGTGCTCGACGAAGACTTTCACATGGGCGCGACACATATGATCCTGGTCGATTCCGATATTGAGTCATCGAAGGTATCTGCCATGTGTGACGAGATGAAGAAGGTCGACGGCGTAAAGAGTATTATCGGTATCGACGCACTGCTCGGTCCGGGCATCCCGAGGGAAGTGCTTCCGGAGAAGATTACGAACGCGCTGGTCTCAGAGGACTGGGAACTCATGCTTATTAACAGTGAGTATCCGACCGCTTCCGACGAAGTCAACCGGCAGGTCACGGAACTTGGAAGCATTCTTCACCGGTATGACAAAAACGGCATGCTGATCGGCGAGGCCCCGTGCACGCTGGATCTCATCCGGATCACAGACCATGATTTCCGGGTCGTCAACTGGGCGTCGATCGGATTGATCTTTATTATCATTTTCTTCGTTTTCAAATCGCTCAGCCTGCCGGTGCTCCTGGTCCTGGTTATCGAGTTTGCAATCTTTATCAATATGGGCATTCCGGGATTCACAGGGACTAAGCTTCCGTTTGTCGCCTCGGTCGTCATCGGTACGATCCAGCTTGGATCCACAGTCGACTACGCGATCCTGATGACGAGCCGTTACCAGACAGAGCGGGCAGCCGGAAACACGAAGGAGGAGGCCGTTATGATCGCTCATAAGACGTCGTTCACCAGTATCATCGTCTCCGCGTTCTCGTTCTTTGCGGCGACGTTCGGCGTCGGCCTCTATTCCAATATCAGCATGATCTCGTCGCTCTGTCTGCTTATGGCGCGCGGCGCACTGATTTCTATGGCTACAGTCCTCATTGTACTGCCATCTGTTCTTTTGTTCATGGATCCGGTCATTGTAAGGACGAGCATCGGCTTTTTGCCGGAATCGCAAAGAAAGCATAATAGAAGTAAACATACAGCTGACCCACAGCCGCAAGGATGAAACGGCTATATGGGCAGCGGGTGATATATATGGAGAAAAGTTATGAAAAATAAAATTGTTAAAAGACTTCTCGCAGGTACGCTTGTCTTAGTAATGGTAATGAGCACAGCGGGCTGCGGCACAACAAAGACTACAGCAGAAACAGAGACGGTGGCGGAGACAGAGACGGAATCTGAGGAGGAATCCGAGGAGGAGAAATCCGAGGAGGAGAAACTCCTTGCCAAAACAATCGCAGCCTCGGTCGGCACCGGATCAGTCGAGGGCGTCGATAAAGAGGAGACAGTCTACGTGTTCACAGACGCGAGCGGCAACACGGAGAATGTTAAGGTCAGCAACTGGCTGCGAAATACGGACGGAAACGAGGCTGTCAATGACTCGACCTCCCTCACTAATATCAGCAACACATCGGGCGACACTGCTTACAGCTCAAGCGGGGAGGAGTATACCTGGACCACCGGCGGCGAGGATGTTTACTATCAGGGTGAGACCACGAAGCAGCCTCCTGTCAGCGCCGGTATTACCTACTATCTGAACGGGCAGGAAATTGCACCGGAGGAGATTGCAGGAAAATCCGGCAAAGTGACGATCCGCATCAAGTATGAAAATCATGAAAAATATAATGACGTCTATGTGCCGTTCACGGCGGTGACCGGGATGACATTTGCAAATGAAGACGTAAAGAACGTCACCGTCGACAACGGGACGGTCATCTCTGAAGGCAGGAATACTGTTGTTCTCGGCATGGGATTCCCGGGACTCATGGAGAGCCTTCGGGGTGTAAAGGAAGACTCCAAGGAGCGGGTGAAGACCCTTGGCGCAGACATAAAGGAATTAAAGAGCGAGCTCGGAGACGATAGCGGCAAAGACGACGATAAGGCGGATGAGATTGAAGACAGGATCGATGACATCGAGATCCCGTCGACAGTCGAAATCAACATGGACGCGAGCAGCTTCAAAGTCGGTATGTGCATGACCATGGTCTTTTCGAATTTCCCGGGCAGCGAGGATGACGGACAATTGGAAAAAGATCACGCAGCTCTGCTCGCCGACATGGACGAGGCTGTCAGCGATATCACAAAGACCGGCGACAAGGTCGCGGACGGGGCGTCGGAACTTTCGGACGGCATCGGGACGGCAAATGAAAATATGCCGGCTCTGACGAGCGGTACTGAGAAGCTGCTCGACGGTATCCGCGAATATACAGACGGAGTCTCTCAGGTGAACAATGGGGCTAAGCAGCTGAGTGACGGCGCGGGCAGCGCCGAGAGCGGAGCGGCTCAGCTGGCATCCGGAATAAAGACGTATACCGACGGCGTATCTGCCGTCAATGACGGAGCCGGGGAACTTCTTGAAGGCGCGCAAAGCGCCGGGGACGGAGCAGGAACGCTGCTGTCCGGTGTGCGCTCTTATACTGACGGTGCGGATCAGATCAATGAGGGGATGAAAGCTCTGGCAGCCGGGACAAAGGAACTGAACGAGACAGTGAAAAATTTCCCGGATGACTCCGCAAAACTCCTTTATATAAGTGACGCAGCTGCAAAGCAGGCCGGAGACGCTGCGGAAGCGCAGGCTAAAGAGCAGCTTCCCGCTCAGGTAAAAGCTGCCGGTGAGGCAGCGCAGAAAGCTGCATTGGAAGGTCTTGACGAGCAGGTTTCAGGTATCGCCTCACAGGCTCTTGGAGCAGCCAAGGAGAATCTGGACGCGCAGGCGAAAGGCGCAGGCGAGGAAGCAGTGGCTGCCCTCAATGAGACGCTGGATATGCAGGCGGAGAACGCAGGTAAAGCTGCTCGGCAGGCGGCACAGGAGACATTGGATGAGACTGCGAAAGCTGCAGGTGACGCTGCTGTAGAAGCTGCCAATGTGGATGAGGCTGTGAAAACTGCGGGCGATAGCGCCGAAGCTTTTGTGAATGAGACGCTGGATGAGAGAGCTGCCGGCATCGGTCAGGCATCAGCTGATCTTGTGCGGAGCCAGCTTCAGGATATGGCGTCGCAGGCCGGCCAAAAAGCCAGAGCTTCTGTGGAAGCCTCTATAGACACACTTGCTCAGTCTGTCGGAGATCAGGCTGCATCGGCAGCGAGACAGGGCATGGCAGAGAACGCTGCCATGGCCGGTGAAGAAGCTGCCCGGAAGGCCTCGGAAGACATTGAGAGTTCTGCTGACGCAATCGGCCAGAGTGCCGCATCACAAGCCGCTGCGGCGGATTTCTCTGGTGCTGCAGGTGAACTGACAAACGGACTGGCAGCCGCAGCGGCGGAAGCTGTGAGAAGTCAGATCGCTGCACCGGAAGTCAGCGCGGATTCATCGGATGTGAGTGTCAGCATAGAACTGCCGGGAATGGATGCTATATATTCCGCCCTGTATGAAGGTTATATTGCCAAAGGCTGCAGTGAGGAAGAAGCCCAGAGTATGGCGGCCGGCCTCGTCGGAGATTATACAAGCTCTGCAGTAGATTCGGCCAACGCTCAGATATCAGGACTTGTCGGTGAAAAGATGCAGGAAGCGGCGAGAAGTGGTGCAGAGCAGGCGGCGGATGCAATCAGCTCATCAATCTCGGAAGATGCGATTGCTTCCGCAATCAGTCAGACCGGTGCAGTAGAGGGGACGCTTCAAAATGCGGCATCGGCAGCTGCGTCCGCAGCAGCATCGGAAGCTGTCCGGAATGCGGTGCCGGAAGCTGCAAGATCGGCAGCCCGGAGCACAGCGGAAGCTCTTGCGGAAAATGCAGCCAGAGAGGTGGCAGCAAGCACCGTGCGGTCCGTCGCTCCGGAAGCTGCAGCCAATGCGGCGGAGGAAACCGTTCTGAGCGCTGCCGGGGAGATCGCCGATCAGACAGCGGAATCCGTTTATAAGCAGGTGGCTCCGGCGGTCGCAAGGCAGACGGCTGAGAGTGTCGCCGGCCAGATTCTTCCGGATGCCGTTCGCAAAACAGCAGAAAATGTAACGAAGCAGGCGGTCACACAGACAGCGGATTCCGTCGCACAGAGCGTTGTGCGTCAGGCAGTGCCGGAAGCTGTGAGACAGACAGCGGAAAATGTTACGAAACAGGCAGTGCCCGAAGCGGTTCGTCAGACAGCGGACTCCGTCGCAAGGCAGGTGATCCCGGAAGTCGCAAAGCAGACGGCGGAAAGTGTCGTCGGCACATCGGCGGTGTCTACAGCGAGATCGATAGCTGAAAAGACAGCATCTTCTGTTGCTGTATCTGTCGCGAAAAATGTCGTTGACGGATTCGGGGAAGGAACGGCAGCCCTTGACAGCGGCGCGGCCAGACTGCTTGCCGGAACCAATGCTCTGAGCGAAAACTCAGGAACGCTCACAGATGGCGCGGCTGCTCTGGCAGACGGCCTTGGAAAACTGACTGACGGC
The DNA here is from genome assembly GCA_902788035.1 of uncultured Lachnospiraceae bacterium. Classification (GTDB taxonomy): domain Bacteria; phylum Bacillota; class Clostridia; order Lachnospirales; family Lachnospiraceae; genus Chordicoccus. The sequence continues at coordinate 72,693 of CADAIL010000020.1, forward strand.
ACAAAGACGCTGCAGTCAGGTACAGCCCGGCTGGCCGGCAATAACGGAACACTGACCGGCGGTGCGGATGAACTTGCTGCCGGACTTAAGACTCTGTCAGACGGAGCTGACACACTTTACACAGGGACTGCAGCATTGACAGCTAATAATTCGAAGCTGGTCGATGGAACACAGGAGCTCCTTGACGGCTCTGACAAACTTGCGGAAGGAATGCAGAAGCTTTTTGACGGATCAGTTGAATTAAAGGACGGTCTCGTAAAATTTAACGAGAAAGGTATCCGCAAGCTCGCCGAACTCTATGAAGTCGATGTAAAGGATCTTGACGGACGCATTGAAGAACTGAAAGAAGCCGCATCTTCCTACCGCACATTCAGCGGTGCTCCGGAAGACATGGAAAGCAGCGTGAAGTTCATTATCAAAGCGGACGCTGTCGGCTGAGTCAGTCACCGCTCTTTCTGTCGGCATCATTGCCGCGGCCGGGTAAAGCGAGTCCGGGAGGTTACTATGAATCAATTTGTTTTTATATTTCTCATAGGGGCGGCGATATCCGCAGGTATTTTCGGTAAAGTCACGACGCGTGGAGCCCAGCTGGTGAAATTTGACCGCAGGCTGGCAGTTATGGCGGTGATCTGGGGTGTGTGCGCACTGGCAGAGACCTGGCTCGGGCATCTGACCGGCCGCTGGATCCTCAGCTTTGATCTCAGGGAGCGGGATATTTTTCTTGTGCACATTATCGCAGGTGCCCTTCTGGTCGTGGCAGGAATGCGAATGCTGTTCCTTGCGTTCGAGCGAAAGACCCTCGTTGAGCATCGGATGGATGAGATCGACGTCAGGCACGATGCAATTCTCGGAATCCGCCTCTGTCTTCTCAGCCTTATGGCCGGGGTTGCTCTGGGGCTTCTTGAGTACAGCCTTAAGGAAGTTCTCCTCGTGATCGGCTGCATGTCCGTCTGTTTCACTGCAGCGGGCTATTTCGCGGGCCGGGCTTACGGCGTTGGGCTCTGCCGCAGAGCATACATGGTCAGCGGCGCGCTTCTGTGCGCGGCAGGAGTGCTGGTGCAGCTGCCGGGTGCCTGATACATTACTGAGATAAAAGTCTTGCTTTTAAGAGGGAAACCGTATAAACTGAATGTTCAAGAAAGTGTGGGAATGCAGGAGGCTTTTATGCCGCCTGCATGACCTGAATAATGCGGGAAATCTCGGTAAAGAGATTTTGCGCTGACATGGTAAGGAGAGCCAAATGAAAATAGTAGTTTTATGCGGCGGAGTTTCAACGGAGCGGGCGATCTCCATCGTTTCCGGTGTAGGGGTCTGCAAGGCTTTGCGGAGTCGTGGCCACGAGGCCATTCTCCTCGATGTATTCTTCGGCAATGAGGACGCGGATCTGATGGATGCGTTCCCGGCAGATTATGACGTTGATGGGGCAGCAAAATACATTCATACATTTGACAGCAGAGTAGCAAGCGCGGTCGCAAACAGGTCGCGGAGTTTCTTTGGGGCAAATGTCATCACTCTTTGCCGCATGGCCGACATCGTATTTCTTGCTCTTCACGGTGAGAACGGTGAGAACGGAAAGGTGCAGGCGACATTCGATCTGCATAAAATTAAATATACAGGCACCGGTTATATGAGCTCCGCTCTGTCTATGGACAAGACCCTGACAAAAATTATGCTGGAGCACGGCAATGTACCGGTACCGCACGGCACAACGGTCCATAAAGGCTATGACTCTGTGGATATCCACGACATCGGTCTCTCCTATCCGGTCGTTGTGAAGGTAGCGTGCGGGGGGTCATCTGTCGGTGTGTACATCGCCAAAAATGATGATGAGTACGTCGCAGCTTTGGATCAGGCATTCGAACTCGAGGATGAGGTCATTATCGAGGAGTATATCAACGGTCGGGAGTTTTCTGTCGGTCTGATTGACGGTAAAGCTCTGCCGATCATTGAAATTGTCCCCAGAGTCGGTTTTTATGATTATAAAAACAAGTATACAGCCGGTGCGACGGATGAATACTGCCCGGCCAGGATATCAGAAGAGCTTACGAGAAAAATGCAGCACTATGCTGAGGAAGGTTATCGGGCTCTGTTCATGAAATCATATGCCCGACTGGATTTCATGATGGACGCGGACGGAGAAATGTACTGCCTTGAGGCCAATACTCTGCCCGGCATGACGCCGACATCGCTGATGCCTCAGGAGGCAGCTGTTCTGGGTATGGATTATCCGACATTCTGCGAGAAGCTGATTGAAGTATCAATGGCAAAATATGAATAACAATGACACTTGATTATAGTATCAATGGCAAAATGTAAATGTGACAACGCCTGATCGAAGGGATTGAATACATGAAAAATATGACAATAGAAAACATCGCCGCTTCCTGCGGCGGTGTTCTTCATAACTGTGATGATATACTTAAGAATGAGGTGACCGGCGTTACGACTGACAGCCGCGCAGTCACTGCGGGAAATCTTTTTATAGCCATGCGGGGGACCCACGACGGTCACGATTTTGTGCCGTCGGCTATCGATAAGGGCGCAATGTGCGTCGTCGTAGAGAAGGCTCCGAAAGACGCTTCCTATCCGTATATAAAAGTCACGAAGACCGCGATCGCGATCCAGAGAATTGCGGAATTCTATCGCGTAACGCTCGGCATTCCGGTCGTGGGAATTACCGGTTCCGTCGGCAAGACATCGACAAAGGAGATGATCGCCTCTGTCCTCGCCCAGAAATATAATGTCCTGAAGACTGCAGGAAACTTCAACAACAATCTCGGACTTCCGCTCACGATCTTCAGGATCACGGATGAGCATGAGATCGCTGTCCTTGAGATGGGGATAAGTCATTTCGGAGAGATGACAGACCTTGCCCGGACGGCTCGTCCAAATACCATGGTCATCACCAACATCGGCACTTGCCATCTTGAGTTCCTGAAAGACCGCGACGGTGTCTTCGAGGCCAAGACAGAATGCTTTGAGTATGTTGACTTTGAGGACGGCATTGTCGTGCTGAACGGTGAGGACGACAAGCTTGCCCGGGTGGACCAGGTCCACGGCAGGGCACCGATCTTTTACGGCTGTAACGACTCCTTCAGAGTCTACGCCGATAATATTCAGCCGAGAGGCATCGAAGGCATTTCCTGCACGATCAACATGGATGACAGGTCTTTTGACGTCCTGATTCCCGTGCCCGGAAGGCATCAGGTCATGAATGCGCTGGCCGGCGCGATCGTCGGTTCTGTCTACGGTCTCACGGATGAGGAAATCAAAGCGGGCATTGAGAGCCTCGAACCGCTCGGGGGCCGCTTCAAGATTCTTAAAAACATCGGCATGACTGTCATCGACGACTGCTATAACGCAAACCCGATGTCTATGAAGGCTTCTCTGAGTGTACTCTCTGATGTAGAGGAGAGGACAGTCGCGATCCTCGGCGATATGGGTGAGCTGGGTGAAAATGAAGCTGCCCTTCACCGCGAAGTCGGCGAAGCTGCAGGTGAGATGTCAATTGATACCTTTGTCCTCGTAGGAGAGCTCTCCAAGAACATTGCGGAGGGTATCCGCAGTGTAAAGCCGGATGCCGAGATCCTGTGGTTCCCGACCGTCGATGAAGCCCTCCCGGAGATCAAAGACGTGGTCAGACCGGGCGATGTCGTGCTTGTCAAGGCATCACACTTCATGCATTTCGACCGGATCGTATCGGAACTTACCGCATAAAATAAAGAATGCCGCCTGATCGGGGATCAGGCGGCATCTTTTTTGTCCGTAAGTGTGAGAGGCTGATTTTTCCTTAGCATCTCGAGGATGACCTGCCGGAAATGGTCACCGATGTGTTTTCTTGTATCTTTATCGAGTTCATCCCATGTGACCGGTTTGCCGTACTCGATCACGACCCGGGTGGCTTTGATCCACGGAATATGATTTTCGAATATATTGGCAGTGTTCGTGATGGCTACGGGAATGATCGGACACGGGCCTCTCTGCGCTACCTTGAAGCTGCCGTCGTGGAACGGATGTAGCTTTAGCTCATCACCGTTCGTGTTGCGCATTCCTTCCGGGTAAATAAAGACCGAGATGCCTTCCTTTGTCATTTCAGCAGCTTCCATAATCGTCTTTACACCCTGCCGCATGTTTGTGCGGTCGATAAAGAGGCAGCGGAGAAACTTCATATTCCATGAGAGGAACGGGATTTTTTCCAGGGCTGACTTTCCGATGAAAATCGTACGGTTCTTCATCTGGCTGTAGGCAATGACAACGTCGAAATAGCTCAGATGGTTGCCGACAAAGAGGACCGGCTGGTCTTCGGGAATATTCTCGAGACCGATCGTCGTCAGTTTGACGCCGGATACATGCCAGACGACCCACAACGCGAACTGCACGATGCGCTGCATGAAAAGCTCGGCATCTTTGGTTATGAACTTTCGGACAAGCCACAGGATGCCCATGATCGGAACCGAGAGAATAAAATAGACTCCGAGCAGCAGGGCCACCAGTATTAATCTGATCATATATACCTCCGTATATCAGGGTCCCGCCTGCGCGATTCGACGAGGAATCCGGGGCAGTATCGGCTGACAGGAATTACAGGCCGAATGAGATATGCTCGCGGGACAAAGTATGTTTTCCAAAAGAGTATAATTCATAATCAGGTCCATTTGCAACCCGATTTCCCGAATCCCCAATATTACTGTATACAAAATATTGAGATTGTATTAAAATAAATACACCATGCTTGGGTGCAGACAAATTTTGCGCTTCCTGCATAGGGCAGGGCTCCGGGTAATACTTATTGCCGAATCAGGTCTTTAAGGACATGCCGGCAGCAATCCGGCGCAGCTTTGTTCAAGCCTCGCAGTGAGACACAGTACGTAATAAGAAGGGACCGATATGGAATTAAAAGCGACCGCAAAAATCAATCTGGGGCTCGATGTTCTTCGAAAAAGGGAGGACGGATACCATGATCTGCGAATGGTCATGCAGATGACCGGTATGTTCGACCGGATCAGTATGTTCCCGAGAGCCGGGAGGCCGGGAATCTCATTCCGTACGAATCTGCCGTATATTCCTGCCAATGAGAATAATCTTGCGTACCGGGCAGCAAAAATCCTCATGGATGAATTCGAAGTAAGTGATGGACTGTCTATTAATCTGCAGAAGTTCATTCCTGTCGCGGCAGGCCTTGCGGGCGGCAGCACCGATGCGGCGGCGGTCCTTATAGGCACGAATAAATTGTTTCATCTGGGCCTCAGTCTGGAAGAACTGATGGTGCGCGGCAAGAAGCTGGGAGCCGATGTACCCTACTGCCTGCTCGGGGGAACCGCGCTGGCGGAAGGGATTGGAGAGGTCCTGACCCCGCTGCCAGACATGCCGTCATGCAGCATCCTGCTCGCGAAGCCGCCGGTCAGCGTGTCGACGAAGGAGGTTTACGGCGCTCTTCGTGCCGATGAGATTGAGGTCCATCCGGATATCGACGGCATGGTAGAGGCATTGAAGGCCGGAGATCTGCGCGGTGTCTGTGACCGATGCGCAAATGTCCTTGAGGATGTGACGGCTCCGTCCAGGCCGGTCATCGGAGAGATGAAGCAGGATATGAAAAAAATGGGAGCGCTATGTTCCATCATGAGCGGCAGCGGACCGACCGTGTTCGGAATTTTCGACGATGAGTCGTCTGCCAGAAAATGCCGGAATCATATGCGCGATAAATATTCGGGATCAAGGATCTTTTTGACCAGACCAAGCAACAAAGGAGGACATCATGGTTAACGAGAATGAGATTAATGAGTTTATGCCGCTTCGCGAGGTAGTGTTCCTTACCTTGCGGAAGTCCATTCTGAGGGGAGAACTTCTTCCGGGCGAGAGGCTGATGGAGATATCGCTTGCCAATAAACTCGGTGTTTCCAGAACGCCGATCCGCGAAGCCATCCGTATGCTTGAGCATGAAGGCCTCGTGGTAATGAAACCGCGCAGGGGTGCACAGGTAGCCAAGATCACAGTCCAGGAGCTGAACGATGTGCTTGAAGTCAGAAAGAGTCTTGAGACTCTGGCCATCCTCAAAGCATGCGAGCGCATGACCGAGGAGGATATTGCTGCCATGCGCCGGGCTGAGAAGGCATTTGAAGCGCTTGTGGCGGAGAAGGACAGCGACCTCACGGAACTTGCAGAGGCAGATGTAGCTTTCCACGATACCATTTATCAGGGAACAAAGAACCGCAGGCTTATACAGATACTTGCAAATCTTCGTGAACAGATGTATCGTTTCCGCATTGAGTATCTGAAGGATGCCGAAATGAGATCGTCACTTGTTACCGAGCACATAGCCATCATTGAGGCGGTATGCAGCCGTGACGCGGACAAAGCGGTCAAATTCATAACCGAGCATATCGATAACCAGCAGAGGGCGATCAATGCGAGCATCGAAGCGAACAGTGAGGTTTAATATATGACAGAAAAAATAAACGAGGCACCGATCGGAGTATTTGACTCCGGACTCGGCGGCCTTACGGTCGCGCGCGAGATCATGCGCAACCTGCCCACAGAGAGAATCGTGTATTTTGGGGACACAGCCCGCGTTCCGTACGGCAGCAAGTCAAAGGACACGATCGTGCGTTATTCGAGGCAGATCGTGAGATTTCTTAAGACACAGGATATCAAAGCAATCGTTATTGCGTGCAACACCGCGACCGCCCTTGCCATCGACGAGGTCAAGGAGGAGGCGGGGATGCCTGTCATCGGTGTGATTGATCCGGGAGCGCACATGGCGGTGAGGGCGACAAGAAATAAAAATGTCGGCGTCATAGCGACGCGGGCGACGATCCAGGCAAGGACATATACAACATTCATTAACAACCTTGACCCGGAGATCAATGTAATAAGTCAGGCATGTCCGCTGCTCGTCCCATTGGTGGAAGAGGGCTGGCTGCACGACCGGATCACAGACGAGATCCTGATGCGCTATCTGGATGATGTGCTGGAGCACGATGTTGATACACTGATACTGGGCTGTACTCACTATCCGCTTCTTCGGAGCGCTATAAAGAAGCTGCTTGGTGAGCAGGTCACCCTGATCAACCCAGCTTACGAGACAGCCAAAGAGCTCGAGAAAATGCTGGCAGCGTCGGGGCTGGCCAATGTGAGGCCGATGGATAAGAATGAACCGTATCCATATAAGTTCTTTGTCAGTGATGACGCAAAGAAATTTAAGGATTTTGCCAATTCCATTCTGCCCATCGATGTCACTAATGCCAGGGTCGTGCCGATCGAGGAGTATTGATCTAAATCGGCAACGGTCGGGGAGTATTGATCCGGATCAGCATCGGTCGGGGAGTATTGACATGAATTTATGCCGGGGCAGATGAACGGGCTCCGGCAATAAGGAGTATAAATAATTATGACAAAAGACGTAATCGTCCGCGTCCGCGGTGTTCAGTTCATTCCGGACACTCCGGACGAGGAGGAGCCAATAGAAATCGTGACGCCGGGCGTATATGAGTACGCAGACGGCGTGCACAAAATCGTCTACGAGGAGACTTTCGAGGGTTTTGAAAATGAGCCGACTGTGAATACAGTTACCATAGCGGATGAATCTATCATTGTTCAGAAAGTCGGAGCAATCACTGTAGACATGGTCTTTGAGCCGGGAAAAAGATCTCTGGCCTATTATTCGACACCGTTCGGGACCCTGGATATGGGAATTTCAACGACGGATATCGATGTGGTAGAAACCGAGGAACGTATCGACGTAAAGGCAGAGTATTCGCTCAGCATGAATGACGAGCTGGTCGCCGACTGCATGCTGGACATGTCGATTGACGCGAAGTAAATTTTTCGCTTTACATTTGCCGAAAACTGAGATATTATAGTGGACAGCTTTTAAATTTCATACAAATCTGTGATGAGGAAAGTAGGAAATGGAAGATCCCAGAGAGGGGCGCCGAGGCTGGAAGCGCTCTATCGGAAATTGGCCGAAGACCACCTCGGAGAGGCCCCAATACGGCACGGTGATTCCGTTATAATCAAAAAATGAAGTGACTGCTACGGCAGTAAACAGGGTGGAACCGCGCGATTAGCGTCCCTCGTTTTCCGAAAGGAAGATGAGGGATTTTTTTATCCAGAATTTTTAGGAGGAAGAAGAAAATGACAGAAGAGTTACTTGAAGTTTACAGACATTCCCTCGCTCACATTTTAGCCAAGGCAGTGATCGAGATGTTTGGCAAGGAAAATGTACAGTACGCGATCGGACCGCAGATCGCTGACGGCTGCTACTATGATTTCACTCTGCCGCGTCCGATCACAGAAGACGACTACAAGACGATCGAGGATAAGATGGCCGAGATTATTAAGCGCAAGGAAGACTGGACTCGCAAGGAGATCAGCCGTGCTGAGGCTCTCGAGCTCTTTAAGGATCAGAAGTATAAGACAGAGCTCATCGAGGATCTTCCGGAAGACGAAGTCATTTCCATCTACTGGACAGGCGATGACTTTGTGGACCTGTGCCGCGGACCTCATGTAGAGAACTCCAAAGAGCTGATGCAGGCGGCTTACAAGATCAAATCCGCTTCCGGTGCTTACTGGAGAGGAGACAGCAGCCGCGATTCTCTGCAGAGAATTTATCTCTACGCATTTCCGGACAAGCAGCAGCTGAAAGCACACCTCAATCTGGTGCGCGAGGCTATGGAGCGCGACCACAAGAAGCTGGGTCCGGAACTGGATCTCTTCATGTTCAATGAGACAGCGCCGGGTATGCCGTACTGGCTGCCGGACGGCTGGAAGGTCTACCAGGCTCTGATCGCTTACTGGAGAGCGGTCCATGCGCGCCACGGATACTATGAGATCTCCGCTCCGGTCATCAACAACAGAAAGCTCTGGCTCATTTCCGGCCACTGGGCACATTATCAGAACAATATGTTCGTCATCCCGTCGATGGCAGGCAAGGAGATCCGTGAGGACGATCCGGATGTATTTGCAGCAAAACCGATGAACTGCCCGAACGCGATGATGACCTACAAGAGAACAGTTCACTCCTACAAGGAACTGCCGATCCGCTACAATGAGCTCGACGTTGTTCACCGCAAGGAGAAATCCGGCCAGCTGAACGGTCTCTTCCGCGTACAGGCGTTCCGCCAGGATGATTGCCATACATTCGTCATGGAGTCCCAGATCGAGTCTGAGATCGCTGATATCATGAATATCGCTGACCAGATATACGCGACATTCGGCATCACATACAGATGCGAGCTGTCTACACGCCCGGATGATTTCATGGGTGATATTGAAGTGTGGAACCGTGCGGAAGCAGCTCTTAAGCGCATTCTTGACAACAAGTACGGTGAAGGCAATTACGAGATCAACGAGGGCGACGGCGCATTCTACGGTCCGAAGATCGACTTCCAGATCAAGGACGCGCTCGGACGCGAGTGGCAGTGCGGCACTGTACAGCTCGACTTCCAGCTGCCGCATAACTTCGGTCTTACATACCGCGACAGCGACGGCCTCCAGAAGGAGCCGGTCGTTATCCACCGCGCAATATTCGGATCCCTTGAGAGATTTATGGGTATCCTGATCGAGAACTACAAGGGCGCTTTCCCATTCTGGATGGCCGCTACTCAGGTCGGTATTGTTCCGATCCGCGAGGAGCACAACGAGTACGCGAAAGAAATTGAGAATATGCTCATGGATATGGGCATCCGCGTTGTCTGCGACTGCGATGACAAGAACATGAACGCCAAGGTCAAGGAGTTCCGCCTCCACAAGGTACCGTATATCGTTGTCGTCGGCGATAAGGAAGTAGAGGAGAGAACAGTGTCCATCACAGTCCGCGGCAGCAAGAAACAGCTGCACGGCGTCCCGCTTGAAAGACTCGGTCAGATGGTCAGGACCATGAACGAGGAGCATTCGCAGGAACTGATCGCCGAATAAAAATTTGCTCATAATAACGTATCGGGGCCGCGAAGCGGCCCCGAAAATTCAAAAGGGGCTGTCGCATTAGGCGGTGTCACCACTATAAATGGCAGGCGTTTGCAAATAACGTCTGCCATCTATAGTAGCGGCGCGCCTTAATGCGACAGCCTTTTTTGTCTATGTGTGGGTTCACTGAGTCTTGCGCAGATCCTTCACTGTATCGCGTATGACCAGTCTCGTCGGCAGCTGATTCATGCTTTTCTCAACTTCCATTCCCTTTAGGAGGCGGATGAGTGTTTCAGCCGCGACGATCCCTTTTTTCTCCATATCCTGATGAACAGTTGTTACGCCGGGTCTGTGATACTTGCTCATAGCATTGTCATCAAAACCGATCACTGAAATATCCTCCGGGATTCTGATGCCGCTGTCACTGAGTTTGTCAATGAGCTGTACGGCATAAAGATCGGAGGTGCAGAAGACTGCTGTGAATTCCCGGACTGTCTCACAGATACAGGAAAGTGACTTTTCGACCGCTTCTTTCCAGGGATTCAGCTTCAGGAAATTCCTGTCTTCATATTCGATCCCTGCATCAGCCAGTGCCTTCTTATAGCCGCGGAACCGTTCCAGGTCAACACCGATGATGTCGTCTGACATGAACGCGATTTTACGGTGACCGAGGTCTGTCAGATACTTGACGGCTTCATACGCTCCCGCTTCGTCCTCAAGGCCGACTGTGTATACCGGAGGATCGCAGACCATATTATAAATATCAATGCACACGACAGGCTTTTTGTACTTGCGTCGGAGCGCTGCACCGTCCTCGCCCAGCAGACCGAACAGAAGAAGACCGTCAACATTCCAGGTCGAGACCTGTTTCAGAATATCGTTCATCTCATCGGACGCGTAGATCATCATAAAGTAACCCGCCTCACGTATTGTCTTCTCAATACCGCCCACGATCTCTGAGATGAAGGGATCTATAAAAATATTAGACGACTTGTCTGCCCTGGGCTTCATTGCGAGTCCTATAATTTTGGATTTATTCTGGGCCAGATTTCGAGCATTGATATTCGGTACGTAATCGTACTGTATGAGAGCTTTTTCAACGCGTTCAATTGTTGAGGCGGAGACCTCATGCGTCTTGCCATGGATGACATTTGAAACAGTTGTAGTGCTGAGGTTCAATTCTCTGGCAAGTTCCTTAATTGTTATCATGTATTACCTCATCATTTGCATTTATATGAGCGTACTCCTACACAATATATCATAGAAGAATGCAAATGAATACAGCCATAAAGTGCCGGCTAACTTTTTCGGAGCTTATGCGCAAAAGATGAAATACTATTTCTTTCCTTGCGCACATCTGCAAATCATGGTACTATACCATGTAGCGAAAAAATCAAGTTCGGAGGATCGAAAAGTGTCTACTTGGCAGATTGTATTATGGGTAATTGTAATTGTTCTCGCCGCCATACTGGTAGCGCTGTTCTTTATCGGCAGACGTCTGGAGAAGAAGCAGGCGGAACAGCAGGAGCAGATCGAGGCAGCTAAACAGAGCGTCACATTTCTTGTGCTTGACAAGAAACGTCTTAGGCTCAAAGAATCGAAGCTTCCTCAGCAGGTCATTGACGCGACACCGTGGTACCTCCGCCGAAGCAAGCTCCCGATCGTCATGGTCCGATTCAACGGACAGGTCATGCGCATGATTTCCGATGAAGCCATCTTTGACCTGATTCCCGTCGGAAAAGAAGTCCGTGCGACAGTTTCCGGTCTTTACATTACAGACGTAAAGGGTATCCGCGGCGCTCTGGATTCAAAACCGGTCAAGAAGGGCTGGTTCCAGAAAGCTAAGGATAAGGCTTTCAAGGCTCGCGATGAGCAGCGTGCCGAGCAGGCAGCGAAGAAAGGTGAGCCGGCACCGAAGAGCATTTCCACACAGTCTTCCGGCAGCGGCGGCGGAAGCCCTAGAAAGCGTAAAGCTACAAAGAAAAAGAGAAAGCACTGATATAATAAAAGAAGGGACTGCTGATTCAGCGGTCCCTTTTGGTTTGCGTAGGCAGGTGATTTAAGCGCCTTGGCCGTGCTGACGACGCGAAGATGGTCCTTTAGAGCGCGACTGCCCGATTTTGTTATTTTGTTATATGGTGTGAAAGCATCGCAAGTGAGGAGGCGAGGTTCTCGTTCTGAACAAGCACTCCTTCCGGTACGTTGAGCCTTACAAGCGCAAAGTTCCAAATTGCCCGGATGCCGCATCTGACCAGCGCATCGGCAATTTCCTGTGCCGCATCCATGGGAGCGGTGATAATTCCAATCGGAATCCCATGCTCTCTGCAGAAGGGCTCCATCTCTGATATGTCAAAAATGGGTATATTGTTGACGGTCCTGCCGGTGATATCTTTGTTTATGTCGAAAGCAGCCGTGATGCTCAGACCATATTCTTCGAACTCTCTGTTTCCGAGCAGAGCGCGCCCAAGTGAACCTGCTCCTACAATTATTGCCTCTTTTCTGTCGTTGATCCCCATATAGTCTTCAATATCGCTGATCAGCTCATCGACAGGGAAGCCGGATTTCGGTTTTCCTTTGGTCGAGCAGACTGCAGCGATATCCTTGCGGACAAGAACGTCGTTGAGCTTTAATTCATTTGCAATTGAAGTTGCAGAGATGGTCGTCTCTCCTTTAGCTTTGGCTTTTTCCAGGCAGTGCAGATAGTACGGCATCCGCTGCAGAGCCTGAATTGTCAGTGTGTCAGCCTTATCTCCTGTGTTTTTTCTGTCCATAGCCATCATCCTCGTAAAACAAACAATGAGTGAAAATCACGATGGCACCCCCCGTGCCTATATGATCCGTAGTTAATCGATTTAAGTATATCATATTTCTTTGTTATTTGTAATAATTCTTAGCTATTAGACCGCTCGCCGATGAATAATATGTCACAGTTCAGACAGGCCGCAGCGATATTTCAGATTCGGCGCAAACATCACCGGAACCGAACATAAGTAGCGGCCTGCATGAAGCGCTTGACACATCGGGAAAAATCAAGGATACTTTATATCTAAGTGGGAGAAGCCCCGTCTTTCTAAGCGGTGGGATTTAACGGAGCTTCGCTGATCGTTTGAAGGGGAGTAGCACCATGGAAGAAAGAAAGAAAAAGAAAAGAAAACGTCGTCTGACGCCGGAAGAAGCCGAGAGGCGGAGAGCTGCCCGCGCCGCAAGGGAGATGCGGCAGGCCGGTCTGGACAATCAGCAGGCTGTACGGGACAATCAGGTGGAATCGTCTGATGAACTTCGTGAGGAAGAAGAGCGAAGAATTAAGAATAAAGAGCGGAGTATGCGGAGAGCTAAAAAGGAAAAACATCAGCAGATCCTCATACGTGCCCTCGGTCTTGTAGCTGTCCTCACAGTGCTGACAGTGATCATATTCTTTGTCGTGAACGATCATGTGCACGACCGTCAGGAGCAGGAGGCATACAAAGCCCAGAAAGAAGCGGAAATTGCCGCTGAGGAGGCTGCTCTTGCAGCGCGCAGGGCGTCAATCGCCGAGGCTGAAAAACTGGCTGTCATCTATGACTATGACGGAGCTATCGCTCTCCTCCAGTCTCAGGAAAACTATGACACCGACAATGACTTGATTAACGCGATCGCCAAGTATACAGCTGAAAAATCAGCTCTCGAAGCCAAGGATGTGACAACGGTCCCGCATATCTTCTATCATTCGCTGATTGTGGATCCGGCTAGGGCATTTGACAGTTCCAAGTGGGCCGCGGACGAAATCGCCGGCATCAACGCCTGGATGACCACTGTCGAGGAGTTTGATAAGATCACCCAGCAGATGTACGATAACGGTTGGGTCCTCATTCGCATGAGAGATTTGGTCGTCGAGACAAAGAATGAGGACGGCTCGGTGTCATTTTCTCAGAATAAGAACCTTCTCCTGCCGGCCGACAAGCATCCGTTCGTGCTTTCAATCGATGACTGGAGTTATTATCACTCCTATGACGGCAAGGGCTACGGCGATAAGGCCGTTGTCGATGAGAACGGCAAGGTGAAGATCCAGTACACCGATGCGGACGGAAATGTTTCCGTCGGGGACTACGACGTGCTTCCGAGACTGAATACATTCCTCGAAGCGCATCCCGACGGCGCTTACAAGGGCGCGCGCGGCATAGCTGCCATGACCGGCTACAACGGCGTGTTCGGCTACCGGACGGACGTCGCCTACAAGACGGGCGAGCGGCTTAGTAAGGACCAGGCAGCCTGGCTTGAAGCGCATCCGGATTTTGACTGGGATAAGGAAGTCGCTGAGGCGACGAAAGTGGCGGAGGCAGCCAAGGCCAGCGGTTGGGAATTCGCCTGCCACACATGGGGACATCTCTCTGTAACGGGCAAGTCCGTGGACACCCTGTCGACGGACCAGGAGAAGTGGCAGAATACGGTGGCCAATATAACCGGAAAGACGGATACCATTATATTTGCTCACGGAAATGATATCGGAACATGGAGGGATTACGACGCCTCCACCAATGATGTCTACGCATACTTCAAGAGCATGGGATATAATTTCTATGCAAATGTAGACGCCTCCAACCAATACTGGGTCCAGATCCGCAAGGATTACGTGCGCCAGGGCCGCATCGACTGCGACGGTCTCCAGATGTGGAGAGCGAAGTCGGGAGAGGCCAAGACGAATGTATTTGAAGAGTTCTTCGATGTGAACGATGTGTTCGACTCGAGGAGACCGACACCGGTCAGCGCAACCGGAAAGGCATAATTTCCGGCCGCGCAGCTGGAAAAGCATGATAAATGAAGTAAAATTGGGACCGCCCGGGCTATGAGCCGGGGCGGTCTTTTTGAGTTGGGAAACGATTTTTGCGTTTGCGGGGTGAATTTTTGCGTGTGGGGGAGGTCACCTACTACTAATATCCAAAAAAGTGACTGCTTCCAAGCTGCAGACTCAGTTTGAGTGGTAAGTCGGATTAACTTAAAACGAGCCAGCGAGACTGCTTATGAACTATGATTTTGACCTAAAAGGGCACTGCACAAGTGTGTTATTTAGCAAGATCGACTGCCCGTCTTTTTCAGAGGGAGTAACGTCCTTATAATGGTGTAAAATCAAAATTTAAAAAGAGCCACTGGCTCCAACCTTTAGGTATAATAAGATCACCACAACCAAAATAATACCGGAGGTAGAACACAATGGCTCAACTCAATATGCTCAACTCAATATTACTTTAAATCAGGATGAAATTCTACAGTTATTATCTCATAATCATGATGAAGCTCTCCGTAAACTTTTAACCGACAGTGTGAATGCTATTCTCAACGCTGAATCTGCTGCTCAACTAGGTGCTGAGCCTTATGAGCGAACTCCTGAGCGCACAGATAGCCGAAACGGATATAGAGAAAGAACACTCAAAACCAGGATTGGAAGCATTACTCTGGCTGTTCCGCGACATCGCAACATACCATTCAGAACCCTTGTGTTTGAAAACTACTCCAGAAGCGAGGCTTCTCTCGTTGCATCAATGGCTGAAATGGTCGTTAATGGTGTCTCAACTCGAAAGGTCAGCAAGGTAATGGAAACGCTCTGTGGAACGTCCTTTTCGAAATTTAAGAACAGACAGCTGAATGGTGTTTATCCGTTTTTGCTTGTTGATGCAACTTATCTCAAAGCAAGAGAAAACCATAGGATCACATCCAAGGCCCTCATGATTGCAGTGGCTCTAACAGACGAAGGCAAGCGTGAGATAATAGGGTTTGATGTTTTTGACAATGAATCGAAAGAAACATGGCGTACGTTCTTTGGCTCCCTTAAGGCACGTGGTCTTACAGGATTAAAGCTGGTCACTTCAGACGCCCACGACGGGATCATATATGCTCTCAGCAAAGAGTTTCCTGAGGTGCCCTGGCAAAGATGCCAGACACACTTTTCGAGAAATGTTATGGATTGTGCACCAAAAAAATATCAGAAAGCAATCCATGCCGGCTTGCTGGATATGTATCATTCAAAAACAATTGAAGAAGCCCGTAAAAAGCGGGATATGCTAATTGAAGAATACCGTGGTGTCGCGGATAAGGCCATGGAGCGCCTGGATAACGGTTTTGAAAGTGTAATGACAGTAATGGCTCTTCCCGAGAGGATGCGCCGCTTTTTCCGAACCACTAATCATCTCGAACGTTTAAATAGAGAAGTAAAACGCAGATCTACTGTAATAAATGTATTTCCGAATGCTCAATCCATCATAAGAATAATAGGCAGTGTTTTACTTGAACAAAACGATATATATATCACTCAGCATAAGATAGCACTCACTAAGAAAGACTTCGATGAAATGAATAGATCATCAACTACAAAGTTGATAGAGATTGCCAAGGAGCAGCAGCGATTATTGGCAGCTAAATAAAATAACACCTAAAGGTTATTTACACACAAATTTGGACTTGACCTCAGAGGGGAACTGATGGGATATGTTTGAGTTGGAACTTGTTGCTTTGATTGATTTTACATTAATAAAGTGCCTTAGGAATATCAGAACAAGGTACTTGAAAATATATGAAAGAGTGATATTATGTATATAAGTAGTATTAAAAACTACATCAAGAAGTGCGAATGATGCGTGATACAAAACAATGAGGCGATTAGCGGAGGCTGCAAGAGCTGCATGTCAGATTCATATGTGACGCCCTCAAATTACCTATTATGAGAGCTTATATAAGTACCGAAAGAAAATCCAAATAGGCTCCAAAAAGAAAATCCAAATAGGTTCCAAAAAGAAAATCCAAATAGGCTCCAGAAAGAAAGCCAAAACAGAACTGAATGCAAAAAAATAGAAAACAAACTTGAAAAAACAGCATAAAGAAGAGAGAAAGGAGACCACATGGAAAGCACAAAACGTTTAAATGCAACTAAATACGGCTACATGCCCTGCTCAATCACCATCAAAGTACGGGAACCGGGGTCTGCCTTTACCCATCTTGCAGGCTTTCTCGGTGTGCTCGTCGGTACCGGACCGCTGCTCATGCGGGCAAGAGAATTCGGCTCCGCATTCACATATGCAGGGATGATTATATTCATTCTATCAGCACTTGTCTTATATGGAGCCAGCACTTCCTTTCACTGGGTCGTTGCCGGTGAGAGAGTGACCAATGTCTTCAGAAAGCTGGATCACATGAGCATCAGCATTCTAATTGCAGGCACCTACACACCGGTCTGCCTGACTGCGCTTCGAGGGCGCGGAGGTTACATAATGCTTGCCTCTATATGGGGGCTTGCAGCCACAAGCATGATAATAAAAGTTTTCTGGTATTATTGCCCGAAGTGGATATCATCTTTTATCTATATCGGAATGGGCTGGCTGGCGATCTTTTTTCTTCCGACCGTCTTGCGAAGTCTGCCCTTTGGGGCTTTCCTCTGGCTCCTTATCGGAGGCGTCATGTATACGATTGGCGGTGTGATCTATGCCCTGAAGCTGCATGTCTTTAATGAAAAGCATGTGCATTTCGGCTCGCATGAGATTTTTCACCTGTTTGTGATGGCCGGGACGTTTTGCCATTTCATGCTGCTCTACAGATATCTGGTATTTGTGGGATGAGATTAAAATTTAGTTTTTCTCCGGACTTCTATCTGCTATAATCACCTATTATAAAAGGTGATAAACATCGCAGGGCGCGTGTTCCGGAAAACATTGACAATAAGAACTGGTCGCGACACCGGTGTAACGCGTCAATAAGTAAGGTGGAGCAAATTACTGCAGCCTGATTTACAACATCTGAGAAAGGAGTCCCGATGAACGAATTTGTTGCGATCCTCGATTTTGGGGGACAGTACAAGCAGCTGATTGCGCGCCGCGTGCGCGAGTGCAACGTGTACTGCGAGATCCTCCCGTACACGACATCGCTGGAAGCTCTCACAGCACGAAATCCCAAGGGCATAATCCTGACCGGCGGACCAAACAGTGTCTATGATCCGGCGTCGCCCACATACGACAAAAAGCTATTTGAGCTCGGCATTCCCGTACTGGGAATATGCTATGGGTCTCAGCTCATGGCATATAAGCTGGGCGGTGATGTTAAAACTGCCCCGACGAGCGAGTATGGACATACCAATGTGGTGATTGATGCGCCGGATTCAGCAATCTTTAGCGATGTATCCGGTGAGACACAGACGTGGATGTCCCACACGGATTATATTGCGGCTGTTCCGGAAGGGTTCCGCATTTCCGCTCATACTGCAAACTGCCCCGTCGCCGCTATGGAAAATCCCGAAAAGAAACTCTACGCGACCCAGTTTCACCCGGAAGTCTCTCATACCAAAGAGGGAACCAAAATGATCAGGCACTTCGTGATGGATGTCTGCGGGTGTGCGGGGGACTGGGAGATGGCTGCATTTGCAGAAACCACCATCAAGGAACTCAGAGAAAAAATCGGCGACAAACACGTCATTCTTGGCCTTTCCGGCGGAGTAGACTCGTCAGTCGCGGCAGCCCTTTTGTCGAGAGCGATTGGTAAACAGCTGCACTGTGTGTTCGTTGATCACGGTCTCATGCGAAAGGATGAGGGAGACGAGGTCGAGGCTATCTTCGGACCGAAGGGTAATTTTGATCTGAATTTTATCCGGGTCGACGCGAAGGAAAGATTCTTTATGCAGCTCATGGGAGAGTCGGACCCTGAGAGTAAGCGCAAGGTCATCGGCGCAGTGTTCCCGCAGGTCTTCGGTGATGAGGCGAAAAAAGTAAAGGGGATTGTAAAATACATTGCGCAGGGGACGATCTACCCTGACGTTGTCGAGAGCGGAGATGGAAAGACGAGCGATGTCATCAAGTCCCATCACAATGTCGGCGGTCTGCCGATCGAGCTCGTGCGTGAGCTGGGATTTGATGAGAAACCGATCGAGCCGCTCAGAATGCTCTTTAAGGATGAGGTCCGAAAAGTCGGTCTTGAACTCGGAATCCCGGAGGAGCTGGTCATGAGGCAGCCGTTCCCGGGTCCCGGACTCGGTGTCCGTATCATAGGTGAGATCACGCCGGCCAAGGTCAAAATCGTTCAGGAAGCTGACTACATTTTCCGCGATGAACTTGCCCGCGCCGGTGTCGACAAAGATCTCGGACAGTATTTCGCCGCGCTTTCCAATATGCGAAGTGTCGGTGTCATGGGAGACCATCGGACGTATGGTCTTGCGGTCGTGCTGCGCGCGGTGCTGACATCTGATTTTATGACGGCGGAGGCGGCGGAGATACCGTGGCCGGTGCTGCAGAAGTGCATGAACAGAATAATAAACGAGGTGCCCGGGGTAAACAGAGTGCTATACGACATTACGTCGAAACCGCCGGGGACGATTGAGCTGGAATAATGTAAAAACGCTGGGAGCCCGCATAAATAGCGGGCTCTCATTTTCTTCGTCTACAAAATGTCTACATTATTTCAGTTTTCTTAAAAACCATAGTCTTAACCGGTTTCTCTTTTCGGATATCTTTATATCTGTAGATTGAGAGTACAAGTCCCAGCAAGGCATAATCAACGACAATAGTTGAGAACCCGCCTCCAAAGAAAGGAAGAAATGTAAACATAAAAGGCAGGATACCAAAAACAGCAAGGATATTAGCGAAACTCTGAAGTCCGATTGCAACGCCGCAGGAACATCCGATGATATACCCAAGAGCATTTCTTTGCCTCAACGATATGCTAAAAATGTATACTGAAAGGACAAGAAGGCACACCAGGAGACTTATAGCAGCTATAATACCGCACGTTGCAGCCACTGATCCTAAGATCAAATCACCCTGAAATGACGGAAGTTCTTTCATAATGGCGATGGCTTCATCGCTTTTCCGCACAACGTTGCTATGTGCAAACACGCTGGCCAACTGGCGACGGACATAATTGATGGTATGATCTGCATTTGCAGAATAATTGCCTATACCAAAATGCGCCAGCCAGTACATTATTCTTTGTTTTTGATATTCTGCAGCAAGCATCAACCGTGCTGCAGCGAGTATGATTGTAATGCCAACGCCTCCGAGCAGAACTGCCTTAATGTTGACTGTATACCAACCCTTATAAAGAGCGAGAATAAAAAGAATTGTCTCTGCTGAAAGTATAAAAATAGCAGAAGTAGAGATCAGGCGGCAGCAACAACGCCCCACGGAGACCGGCACAAACATCCACAGAAGAATTTTGACAATGGCAGATTTTCCTTTTCCGCGGTAGTCATAAAGAATTCCGGCAAATAGCGGTAAGAATGCAGTCATTAATGCAAATGATGAAACGCTTAAATCATCAATACTGATCCATGTTTTACCGCCATTTACATATGATTCACACAAACTGGATAGAATCGTGATAATGATTAAGTATCCCAGACCAGCTATTCTGCTTCTTCCAGCCAGTATTGTATAGTCCAGCCTGTACATGACCAGCATTGCTGACAAGCCACCAAAAGTACTAATTATGCTTGTCCCTGAGAAATGTGTAACAATATTGCCATCGCTCTCAAACGATATGTATTTGTTGATCAGATACTGAATTCCCAGGTTCAGGATACTGATGAATAACACATATATAAGAAATCGCCACTCCATATGGGGACGATGTATCTTATCCAGGTCAATACCGACGCTGACCGGATCGCCCATCTCTCTGACAGCGGTGATCAGAGCATCCTCGCGGACCATGCCATCGCTTTCATAAGCCTCCGCCTGATCCATAATATGACAGCGTATTTCGTCTTCCACAAATGACCTTGCCTGATCATCCCTTATCTGTCCGCCCAGTTCACTCAAGTATTCTTCTAAGGTCATCTTTTTAGCCCTCCCTATATGCCGGTGGGCGCTAATACATTAGCAACTGCAACTGAATATGTTTCCCATTCATCAAGCTTAGATTTTAGATATTTCCTTCCTTGATCTGTGATGGAATAATATTTTCTGACCTTGCCGGCGACCTCATGTTCGTAAGAAGTCAGATAGTTTTTTTCTTCAAATGAATGTAGTAATGGATATAAAGTCCCTGCCTTTAGCTCAAAAACATTCTGAGAACGTGAACGCAGAGTATCTATCATTTCATATCCGTACATATCTTTTTCCGACAAAAGCTTTAAAAGCATTGTTCCCATACTTCCGGATAACAATGTCTTATCAATGCTGCTCATAAGCTCCACCTCCAATGTATTGAATATCGATATATCGGATATCAATATTATGCATCGAAATTCGATATATGTCAACTATAAATGTTGTTTTCTTGGGAAAGCGTGCAACAAGGGGTTGAAAGAACTTAGTATTTACTTTAACACGACATTTAGTTATAATTGATGTGTGAAAGTAAGGTGATGAAATGAACAGACAAGAACTGATCGAAGCGATTTTACTGGAAAAAGATGGTGTGATTACTACGGCAGATGCCTTGAAACATCAGATTTCAAAACCTGTTTTTCTTGAATATGTAAAACAGATGGGTTTGAGAAAAATGGCTCATGGGATTTATGCCTCGGATGATGCGTGGCCGGATATTTTCAGGCAGATTCAGATGCAGTACGCATCTGTTATTTTTTCACATGAAAGTTCGCTGTATCTGCACGGAATTTCAGAGAGGGAACCTGATCCGATTGCGATTACTGTGAAGCGGGGCTATCATTCCTCCAGTATGAAGGAGTATGGATTGAAAATCTATACCATTTCACCAGCAAATATCGTTATTGGACTCACAGTGAAGGAATCCCCAACAGGTTATCCGGTGCGCTGTTATAATATCGAAAGGACATTGTGTGACCTGTTAAGAAGCCAGAGGACGGTGGATTATCAGGAATTAACAAATGCGTTTAAGGCATATGTAAAACGGAGAGACAGGGATATTCCGCTTCTTATGCGTTATGGAGAGACATTCCGTGTGACAAAGAAACTAAAGTCATATATGGAGGTGCTGCTATGATCCATACAGCCCGCCAGTTGAAAGCATTGGTCAGAAATCGTTCTAATAGTGATAGTAGCCAACAATATGCTGATGAAATCATGGCTGAGAATGTCTATAGCGCCCTGATGGCAACCAGCAAAAAAAGAGGATCGGAAAAAGTGATTCTGGACGGTGAACGGATTCTTAGTGAAATATTCAACAGTCAGGATATGATATCGCTGTGGGAAAACTATCAAAACAGATTTGAATATGCGGCAGAAGAATATGCGGCAGAAGCAGGGTGGCATGATGTAATGGATGCTGTCATTGGGCTATATCGTAATTTAGCAGGAGCAACTGCACAAATATAATAGCTATCGAGATTTTGGCTTGGCTAAAGTTGGAATATAAGCGTGTATTCAAGAGACCGTAAAACGCTGAGGACCCGCTGTTTATGCGAGTCCTCTTTTTTCGTCTGCAAAATGTCCTCAGTACTTCTATTTATTACAGTAAAACCTGATTTCATCCTCTATGTTGTTATAATTCGTCTTCAGCCCATCTTCGAACATCATTTCAAACGTATCTCGCGTAAAGTCATTTTCCTCAGTTTTCAGATATTTCAACAGATCATCGATTTGGCTTTTGCTCACGCTGAAAGATGTCACAGGAATAAAATAAGTTATGGTCAGTGATTTGCCGGTCATCTGCATCTCAGTAACTATTTAGAGACAATATCAAACATTCTTTCAAAAAGCTATTGAAAAATAAAAGAAGTTATGTCAACTATGGTATATATTAACTCATGAAAAGGGAGGAGACAAAGATGGCAGATTGTTATGGGATTTATGGGGAATCGATGGACGGCTATACCGCATTCAGAGCAGCAAATGTGGCAATGGTTTATTACGAGAAACATCTGGAACCAGGAAAAAGTTACAGAATGTATTGTACGGAAGAGGAGCTTCAGGATCTTAAAGAAAGAGAAAAGATGGGGGTGGTCCGAATTTGCAATATTTACGATGTTTGAAGGTGTTACCGTGGACGGACAAGCCTGCCACTATGATACAAGGAAATAATATAACGGGGGAGGATACTATGGACTGGGTTACATTTATAATTATTTGGCTGTTTCAGTCGGCTGTGAGATTGGTTCTTACAATACTGCGCCATGTACTTGTCTTTGATAGTTTGGTGATCGCAATGTTCACCGGAGTCTGGCTTCATATGGAAAGTGGGCGCGGAATGGGGCTTGGGGCATCGTGGTTGATTGGTATCGCCGTCTTTTTCGCGTTGTTGGCTTTGTCCACGAAGAAGGTCACGGCTGTCATATTGTCGGTGATCGCAACAGTCTTCTGGACCATATCCCTGGAAGAAATATGGCGGGGATGCTTCTATCCGGGAGTCGAGGCGTTCGGGAGTGAGAAGCTGATCGTGTGGAGCATCATCTTCCTGATCGTGAACATCGGGGCGCATATCAACTCCTATGCACGGCTGAAGTTCATGACGGAGGTTGAGTCTGAAGTTTGATTATCAGCACCGCATTTGATTGGCTGCATTCTCGCATCCGACAGCATGAAGGACGGGTATACGGAAAAAGCTGTATTATTTGCAAACTCCTATTTAAACCCTAATACCCTCACTCCCGATCCGGACAGCGGGAAAGATGGCAGCCCGAATTGAGTTGATGCTCTGTCATTTGTACCATAACTTAAAAGCTCTGACGCTAAAATCAAAAAGCGATAAAATTGATGCCAAAATGAAGAGTAAAAAGCGGTATAATGGAAGCGTCTATGATATATGGCTTTATGCGGGTCGGCATTCTTGGACAGTCAAAGGGCGATAGCAGCATAGACGCTCTCAAAAGCCCTCAGAGGGCTGTAGGAGCCACATAAATCGATATCGACATGGGGCAGGGTGAGTACAGAAACGTCCTGAAAATGGCCGATAGAACGCTCTGATCACGGATAGATATACGCTGACAGTAACTAAAGATGACAGATTCGCTGAGAAAATGAGGGGAAACAGGAATGACAGAAGCGGAAAGAAGAGAAGCTGCCAGGAAATTTATAAACCACTGGAGAGGAGTTGGGGATGAGAAGCAGCACAGCCAGCTCTTCTGGGTCTCACTCCTGCAGGATGTTTATGGCATGGAGAGCGTCAAGGAAAACGTACAGTTCGAGCGCCGCGTTATCGTGGACGGACAACAGAAGTACATAGATGTGTATCTTCCGGAGACAAGGGTCATGATCGAGCAGAAAGGCATGACGCATGACCTCACGAAGCCGGAACCTCAGTCCGGCGGCATCATGCTCACTCCGTATCAGCAGGCGAAGAGATACGCCAATAACATGCCTCTGGATGAGATGCCGCGTTATATCGTCACATGCAATTTTCAGGAGTTTCGTATCTACGACCAGAACAAGCCCGGACAGGATCCGGAAGTCATCCGGCTGGAGGCCCTGCAGGATGCCGCCTATCGGATGGAATTCCTTGTAAAGAAAGAGCATGCATCCCTCTCCGAGGAGATGAAGATCTCCATGCAGGCAGGCGAGATCGTCGGCAGGCTCTATGACGCTTTCTACAAACAGTATAAGGATCCTGCAAATGAACACTCCCAGCAAAGTCTGAATGCCCTCTGTGTACGTCTTGTATTCTGCCTGTACGCCGAGGATTCAGGCCTTTTCGGCACGCATGGTATGTTCCATGACTATTTGGCTTCCTATCCGACAAAACACATGCGAAAAGCCCTGATTGATCTGTTCAGGGTGCTGGATCAGCCTGAAGATGAGCGGGATCCGTATCTGGATGAAGATCTTGCTGAGTTTCCATACGTGAATGGCGGCCTATTTTCTGATGAAAATATAGAAATCCCCCATTTTACCGATGAGATACGTTCTCTTCTCCTGCAGAATGCCAGCGAGGATTTTGATTGGAGCAGTATTTCTCCTACCATCTTCGGAGCTGTTTTTGAGAGCACGTTGAATCCGGAAACAAGGCGGTCCGGCGGGATGCATTATACGTCGATCGAGAACATTCACAAGGTCATAGACCCGTTGTTCCTAGACGAACTGCGGGCAGAACTGGCTGAAATCGAGGATATACCGGTCGTCCGTACACGTAAGAACCGGCTTGAAAAGTTCCAGGAAAAGTTGGCGTCGCTGACTTTTTTGGATCCGGCATGCGGCTCCGGAAACTTCCTTACGGAGACGTATCTGTCGCTCCGGAGGCTAGAAAATGAGGTCATCAGGCAGCGGATCGCCGCTGATCGGAATGAAGTCGCAGGACAGATAATGCTGGATTTCGGTGGTACGTATTCCATCAAGGTGTCAATCGGCCAGTTCTACGGCATAGAAATCAATGACTTTGCTGTGACTGTCGCAAAGACGGCTCTTTGGATTTCCGAAGAACAGATGATTCGGGAGACGCAGGAAATTATTCACACGAATATTGATTTTCTGCCGCTGAAGTCCTATGCAAACATTGTGCAGGGGAATGCGCTGAGGATGGATTGGGCAAGCCTTGTGCCGAAGGAACAGCTTAGCTATATCATGGGGAACCCGCCGTTTGTCGGAGCCCAATACATGACTAAGGCTCAGAAAGCGGAATTAATGTCGCTATTTGAAAAGAATAAACGAGCGGGCGTACTGGATTATGTATCGGGGTGGTATGCCATGGCTGCAAATCTCATTGAAAAAACAAATATCAAGGCAGCATTTGTCTCTACCAATTCCATCACGCAGGGGGAACAGGTCGCCGTCCTCTGGAAACACCTGATGGAGGTCCAGGGCATTCATATTGACTTTGCGCATACTACATTTGTCTGGTCCAGCGAGGCGAATTTAAAAGCCCACGTTCATTGTGTCATCATCGGTTTCTCTTTTGGGAATGATGCAGGCAGGAGGAGGTTATTTTCAAGTGATGGATGCAAATGCACATATAACATCTCTCCATATCTTACCGAAGGGCCGACAGTGTTTATCGTGAGTAGAAAAAAGCCGCTTTGTGATGTGCCGGCGATTACGAAAGGGTGTCAACCCACAGATGGGGGAAATCTGATAATTGAAGAGGATGAACTCAAGAGTTTCTTAATGAAAGAGCCGCTTGCGCGGAAATATATCAAGCAGTTAATTGGCGCAAGAGAGTTCATAAATAACAAGAATCGCTATTGCCTTTGGCTGGTGGACGTTAGCCCTGCGGAGTTAAGGAAGATGCCCTTGGTCATGGAGAGAGTTGAAAAGGTTAGAGACATGCGCCTTGCGAGTACAGATCCCAGAACACGCTTGCTTGCGGAAACGCCAACAGTATTTCGCGAAACTTACAATCCCAAGACCTATATCGTCGTGCCTAGCACGTCATCGGAGAGGAGGCGTTATATTCCGCTGGGATTCCTTGATGAAAATGTAATTTCCACGAATCTGAATTTAATAATCCCGGAAGCCGCTCTATATCATTTTGGCATATTGACCTCGAATGTCCATATGGCATGGATGCGTACAGTTTGCGGACGACTAAAGAGTGATTACAGGTATTCAAAAGATATAGTTTACAATAACTTCCCTTGGCCTTCCCCGTCTCCGGAGCAGAAAGCCATGATCGAGCAGACCGCCCAAGGAATCCTGGATGCCCGTGCCCTATATCCGGACAGCAGCCTTGCGGATCTGTATGACCCTCTGACCATGCCTCCGGAGCTTCGAAAGGCGCATGATCGGAACAACGTAGCCGTTATGAAGGCCTACGGGTTCCTGACCAGTATGTCAGAGGCTGACTGTGTGGCTGCGCTCATGAAGATGTATCAGGAACTGACAGAGAAAGCATAAAGAAGCTCTTCGATGCTGCCTTTGTACTGGAAGGAGAGTACCGTTAGTGCCGCACTATAAGGAGAAAGAAATGAGTCAAAGTGATTATAATAAAACGCTTTTATTCTGGAAGAGTAAAAATATACAGACAGATGCTGAGCTTGCGGAAGTTCTGAATGGTTACAGGGTCTCCTTTGCGTACAATTCCGGAAATCTAGAAAACGAGCATATCACTTATAATGACACCAGAGAGATCTTTGATCATGACGGCGTCACTTCATATACAGGCGATCTTCGAACGCTCTTTGAGATCCGGAATCTGAAAGATGCACATGAGCTCTTTCTGGAAGCTTTTCAGGAAAAGAGACCTCTGGACGAAACTCTCGTCAAAGATTTTCATAAACGCCTTACCCGGAACACATATGACACGAGGCGCTATCAATTGGGCGAGCGTCCCGGGGAATATAAAAAACATGATTACGTGACCGGCAGGAATGAGATTGGTGCTTCCCCAGAAGATGTCCGGGAGGAAATGCGGGAGCTGCTCGATGAAATGCATGACATTCCATCTGATAAAACACTGCTTGCCGCCGCTTATTTCCATGTGAAATTTGAGAATATCCATCCTTTTGCGGACGGTAACGGACGTGCCGGTCGTCTGACCATGAATTATTTCCTTGTCATTAATGGGCATCCTCCAATTACAATCCATCAAGAGGACCGCAAAGATTATTATTCAGCGCTGGAAGTCTGGGATGAATCTCAGGAATTAACGCAAATGGTGCAATTCCTGAAAGAACAGACTGTCAAAACATGGGAGAAGCAAGTTTTAAGAAGTGAAAATGTCAGGCTTAAACATTCCGCAAAGCTGAGTCAGTTTTAGTTAAGAGGGTATTTCCTGCAGTGCTTGCAAAAAACCAGTAAACGAGAAATAATAGGTTTAATGAGTGTGATTTGCACCACATATAGGATGTTGCTCATCAGAGCGACACAAAATATAGATGGCATTGTCGAACTTGAGTGACAGATTCGTGTCATTTCGTCCGCATTGTACATAGCGTGATAAAAGATTGCAGGTAATCCGTGTGGTTGTCCGCAATCTTTTGTTTTCGGTAGTTATTGCACCCAGCGCTTGCCTGGGTACATTTATGACAGAAAATACTAAGAATCCACACAGCGGATTCTTATTTTCTTCGTCTGCAAAGTGTCTACATAATTTTTCTTACTTGCCTCTTCGAAGGTCAAGATTGCACTTAAAAAAATCTGCCTGAATGAAACACATTGTCTCCCTGAAGCGTATTATAAGTGAAAAGCTTTTCAGTCACGTATACGAAAGATGAAGGTTATTTGCAAGACAGGAGGCAGACGCAAGTTGGATCAGAAGGTGTTTACACAGACCGTCCAAAAGTGGAAGGATACAGTCTATCGTCTGGCATATAGTTAATGGAAGAAAATTGTATTGAGGTTGCGTTTCGATATTAATTGACAAATAAGATCCAGAGAAATGCAACGGAGTTATTCACCGGACATGTTTGTTACTATATTTTGGTGAAAGTAGAAAATTTGACAATACCCAATGGATACGGTACTATATGAAGTGTGTCGTATCCATTGGGTATATCTGTTCCTGATCGGATGAGTTAAAAGCTATTGGCAAAAGCATAGATGGTAATTGTTGGCTTTTGCTTAGCAGGTGTAAGAGCAGGTTGAATTTGATAAAAGCTAAATTATGGTCAGGCACAATGTTGACACCATATATAACACCAAGTATAATATAGGAGTAACATATGTCTACATGGGATAAACTGATTAGCCGCATCTTCTCATTATCAAAAGATCTGAGGTTCAGTGAATTGCGAAAGATATTGGAAAGCTATGGCTATACTATGTATGCACCAAGAAGCGGAAGCAGTCATTATACATTTCGGAAACCAAGAAAACATCCGATAACAATTCCTAAACATGAACCGATTAAACGGATTTACGTGGAAATGGTCAGGAAAGTGGTCGAGGAGGAGTCTGCAAATGAAAACGATTGACTATTATATGAGTCTTCCATATAAGTTAGAAATTGTCCCTGATGTCGA
>CADAIL010000021.1 GCA_902788035.1 uncultured Lachnospiraceae bacterium
GTGACCGTGCCGAACAGGTATCCCGGTTCCAGAATGACCCGGACTGCATGATCTTTATCGGCCAGATACAGGCTGCAGGCATGGGCCTGACGCTGACGGAGGCGAGCACGATGGTTTTCTACTCTTGTGATTACAGCATGAGTAATTTCGATCAGGCCAAGAGCCGGATTCATCGTGCGGGCCAGAAGAATAACTGCCTGTACATCTACCTGGTTGTCAGGAACAGCATCGACGGAAAGGTGCTCAAGGCGCTGCGAGACAAACAGAACCTGGCCAAGATGCTGGTAGATGATTACCGCGCCGGACGGCAGCCGTTCAAATGATTCACCTGTATAGAAACCACAAATAGAAACCACGTACTTTTTCGGATTGTACCAGGAAGGAGAAATAAATCCATGGATAACAAACAGATTTTTGAAATGGCGGATGAGCTGAAATCCGCGAAGGAACACAAGAAGGCTCTGGAGTCGCAGGTCAAGGAAGTGAATGCCCGGATCGAGGAACTGGATAAGGCCCTGTCGGATGCCATGGCGGAATCAGAACTTGAGAAGTTCACCAGAAACGGCAGCACCTTCTATCTGAACAGCCGCCTGTTCGCATCCCCGAGAGCAGAGAGGAAGGAGGAGATGTTTGCAGCCCTGATTGCTCATGGCTACCGGTGAATGCCAACACGCTGGCATCCTTCTGCAAGGAGCAGCGGGAGGCAAACAAAGATGAGATCCCTGACTGGCTGGCCGAGGTTGTGAATACCCACGACAAAGTGACGGTCGGCATCCGTAAGGGATGAGATAGATCCAGAGCACGAAGAATCACTGGAACAAAGACGCACGGATACACAGATTCAAAGCTGAAGATTCATAGCAGCAATGAAAGTAACCATTATCAGAAATAACAGAAAGTGAGGACATGAATTATGTCAGAAGGAAAGAATACGCAGATCGCTGCAGTAGAGACCGGTTTTACGGCACTTGCAAACAACAACATTGTCGAGGAAGCACTGGCGGATGAATACGCCGGTCTGGAGTTTTCCATTGACCGTGTGAAGCTCCCGGCAGGCGGCGGGACAGCCTTCGAGGTACCAGCGGAAGACGGGGAGGACACCGAGATGGTGAAAGATATCACTGGCGTGATTCTGTATAACCACCCGGCATACGCGTATTACGCCTCGGCCTTTGCGGGTGGACATGCTGCCCCTGACTGCTCGTCCATTGACGGCGCGACCGGCATCGGCACACCTGGCGGGGACTGCCGCAGATGCCCGTTTAATAAGTTCGGTTCCGGCGACGGCCAGAGCAAACTCTGCAAGAACAAGCGGATGCTGTACATCCTGCGCGAGGGTGAGCTGTTCCCGGTGGCCCTGTCCCTTCCGACGGGGAGCCTCAAAACCTTCACGAACTATGTGAAGCACCAGCTGACCAAGGGCAAAAAGCTCTCCCAGATCGTGACAAGGATTTCCCTGAAGAAGGCGACCAGCTCGGCGGGCATTGCCTATTCGCAGGCGGTGTTTAATTTTGAGCGGGTACTGTCTCCGGAGGAAATTACAGCACTGTCCGGTGTCGTGGAGACCTGCAAGGCATATGCTGCCAACCTGTCCCCGGCCATGATTGCGGATGATGATATTCCGTTCGTTGATCCGGAGACCGGCGAAATCGTAGAAGCACTGAACTGACACTGTATTAACGCTGAACTAAGCAAACAGGGCTTTCCGGGGGAGGGTTACCTCCTCCGGGGTACCCGTTTACGAGGAGAATGCTATGAGTACTGATTATAAATGTGTGACGGAGATCGGAGCAGTCAGGGAATACCTGGCGGGTCATGATCTCGTCTCTTTTGACTATGAGACCGCACCGGACGCAGCGTACCGCATGGAAGAGAAGGCGGCGCTCGATCCGGCGAAGGCCCATATCTGTACCATGAGCCTGTCGGTTAAGGAGCATACCGGCATCATGATTCCAGTGGCGCATCTGATCGGCACCAACATGGACACTGACACTTTTTATCAGTTCCTGCGGGAATTCCTGACGGATAAAAATAACACGAAGATCTGTCATAACTATGTGTTCGAGTCCAGTTTTTCCTACAAGAACGGCATCGTTATCCAAGCCCCGGTGTATGACACGATCTGTGCGGCGCAGATGACGCTGAAGGCTCCGGGCCAGTTTCGGAAGCTATCGGACTCAGGACTTAAGACGCTGGCTCTGAATCTCTGCAAGGAACCGCTGCCGTCTTTCACAGCTGTGACAGAGGGCCGGAACTTTGATGAGCTTGATCCTGCCGATCCGGAGACGATCCGGTATTGCTGTGCCGACGCAGACTTTGCCCTGCGGCTCTATCACATCTGCAATAACTGGTTCGATAAATACCTGCCGAATCATAGATGGATCGTGGAGAACATTGAGTCGCCGACGGCAGTATACCTGGGGATCATGAAATACAATGGCGTCCCGATCGATGCAGGCTATATGGCCGAACGGCAGCAGGAGGCGGAAAAAGAGATGGCCCGGATCAGAGAAGAGATTGCGTCGATTATCGGCCCGGATGTCAACATTGGCTCCAACTGCTCCACGAATGATTTTAAGAATTGTCTGTTTGGTACGCTGGGCCTGCCGGTCATGCGGGTGACTGCATCCAATAAGGAAGCTGCCGATGATGCAGTAATGATCGAGCTGAAAGAGTGGCGCGATGTCCATAAGCCGGAGCTCTCGCATCTGTTTGAGCTGGTGCAGGAATACCGGAAATGGAACAAGATCGCCAGCACCTATATTACAGGGTACCGGAAATATATTGATTCTGCGACCGGGCGCATCCATCCGAACTTTTATGCACTGTCGACAGATACCGGGCGTTTTAGCTGCAATAACCCGAATCTCCAGAACATGCCCCGGAAAACAAATGATCCGATTGGTGTAAGAAACTTTATTAAAGCGC
Source organism: uncultured Lachnospiraceae bacterium (assembly GCA_902788035.1). Taxonomy (GTDB): domain Bacteria; phylum Bacillota; class Clostridia; order Lachnospirales; family Lachnospiraceae; genus Chordicoccus. Next base: position 2,929 of record CADAIL010000021.1, read on the forward strand.
CGGAAGGGCATCTCATTGTTTCCTGTGACTACTCCCAGATCGAACTGCGGGTGGGCAGCCAGTACTGTCAGGATCAGGTCATGATGGATACCTATAAGATGAACGGCGATATTCATGCGGCAACGACAGCAGCTATTTTTTCAATCCCGTATGAGCAGGCGCTTGATAAACACGACCCGGATTATAAGGAGCGCCGGACAATCGCGAAGAACTGTAATTTCGGCGTGTTTTATGGTCTGTTCCCGAGAGGACTGCAGAAGACACTGAAGTTTAAGGCAGGGCTTGAGAAATCGGTGGAGGATTGTGAGCAGATCATATCAAGCCTGAAGGCCGGGTATCCGGCACTGTCGGTATGGCAGGAAGAAGTGAAGGCCGATGCGCACTGGAAGAAATACACAGAGACGGCATTTGGTAGGAGACGCTATCTTCCGAACATTGATTCTGATGACTGGGGCAAGCGGTCGTTTGCGGAGCGCTGCGCCATGAATACACCGATACAGGGAACGGCTGCAGATATCATTAAACTCGCCATGGGCAGGATCCTTGCGGGGCTGCCCGACAGGCCATGGTTAAAACCGATCCTGCAGATCCACGATGAGCTGACCTTCATACTGCCGGAAGAGAGATTATCGGAAGCAGTGGAGTTTATCAAAGAATGCATGGAGCCGCAGCCGTATTCGGAGTTTTCCCTTCCGCTGGTAGCAGAGGCGTCAGCGGGGCACTCGTTTGGAACGATGGAAGAACTGGATGATTAATTCGCGGAGGAACGATTATGAGCCATAAAAATACAGAGGGCTATGCTGATCCGACTGCCGGGATCGCCATGAGCCGTATGATGAGAGATTACAGGCAGAAGCAGAAACAGCGGTTTTCAGACCGTAACCGGAAAAAGATCTATGTGGCATCCAGATTTGCCGGTGATACCCGGGCCAGTGTTCAGACCAATACAAAAGCTGCGATCCGGTACTGCCGCAGCGTGATTGAGGCGGGCCATATGCCGGTCGCCAGCCACATTCTGTATGCCGCATCCGGGATGCTGAAGGACAATGATCCGGCGGAGCGGGAGCTGGGGTTTATGTTCGGACTGGCCCTGCTGAAGGGCTGCGATGAGGTCTGGGTCTTTGGCGACATTTCTCCCGGGATGGCAGCAGAGATTGAAGAGGCAAAACGGCTGCATAAGCCGGTCATTTACAAGGAGCTTTATAAGGAGGGGTCGTGATGGGATTTCCAGAGGAACTGAAATAATTAAATCGCTGGGTGGGATATCGCCTGGTACCGGACAAGGACGGCGGGAAACCGAAGAAAGTGCCGATCAATGCGGTGACCGGCCAGAATGCGAAGTCCAATGATCCGGCCACGTGGTGTGATTATCAGACCGCGAAGGATGCTGCTGACCAGTACGGGTATAACGGCATCGGGTTCATGTTTGTGAAGGAAGATGGATTCGTCGGGATTGATGTTGATCACTGCTATGATCCGGAAACCAATACCTTCAATGAGATCGCGACGGCGATCATGGGCAGGCAGCCGACCTATATGGAATTCTCCCCGTCCGGGGATGGCATTCATCTGTGGCTTAAGGGCACGAAGCCCAAAGGGGCCAGCAAGAATACGGACACCGGCGTCGAGATGTATGACTCTGTCCGGTATTTCACAGTGACGGATAATCCGATTCCCGGCTGCATGGAGACGGTGGCGGAGGCCCTGCCGGATACGCTCAGCTGGATTCATGAGAACTACTATGTTGTTGAAACTTCGCCTGCAACAGGCTACATCACGACTTATGAGGGCGAGAACAGCGGCTTGACAGACGAAGGCAAATACTAGTAAATTGCGCAGTAAGCGAAATTAGCGAAATTTTGCGAAATGGAAGAGTTGAGCAATTTCGCAAATTGCGCTATAATGCACACAGGATATTTAGTCGGAGGCTGAATTAATGGGATATATATCAGTGAGGGAAGCTGCTTCTCGAATGGGAATTTCCCCTCGTCGTGTTCAGCAGTTATGTCAAAACAATCAAATATATGGAGCAATCCGTAAAGGGAATCGCTGGCTGATTCCGGATACTATATCCGGCATTTATGAGAACGATACTCAGGTAGAAACACGTCGAAGTCTGCCAATCGGCATTTCTGATTTTCGCAATGCTGTCACGAATTATTATTATGTTGATAAAACGCGTTTGATAAAAGATTTTTTGGATCGCAAAGTTCAGGTCTCACTATTTACAAGACCGAGACGTTTTGGAAAGACGCTGAATATGGATATGCTCCGCGTCTTCTTCGAAATCAGTGGAGAAGATACGAGTAAGTTTTTTCGAGACAAAAATATATGGGCTTGCGGTGAAGCCTACAGAAAATATCAGGGTAAATATCCTGTTATTTATCTTTCGTTCAAAGATGTTAAGTACAGCTCCTGGGAAAATGCATTTGCAAATATGACCGGTTTAATTTCCATGGAATTCGATCGCCATCGCTACCTTCTTGATAGTGAGCAGTGCAGTAAGGCGGAGAAGAGATATTTTCAAAGAGTTTTGGACAGAGAGGCGTCCGAGGTAGACCTGGCGGATTCGTTGAAAGTTCTCTCCAAAATGTTGGCTGCGCATCATGGGATACCTGCGATTATTATGATAGATGAGTATGATACTCCGATTCAGGAGGCGTATCTTGCCGGATATTACAATCAGATCATAGAATTCATCCGCAATTTATTTTCCGGCGGCTTCAAAGATAATCAGTACCTGATTTTCGGATTCTTAACAGGTATTCTTCGTGTTGCGAAGGAGAGCATTTTCAGCGGAATGAATAATTTGAAGGTTTATAGTATTACGGATAATCTGTACAGCGAGTATTTTGGATTTACCCGACCGGAGATAAAAAAGATGCTTTCATATTATGGGGTCGATGATAAATATGACGAGGTCTGCAAATGGTATGATGGCTATCTTTTTGGCAATCAGGAGATATTTAATCCGTGGTCAGTTGTGAACTATATCGCGGAGGACTGTACTGCAAAACCTTTCTGGCAGTCGACCGGCAGTAACGATATTATTGGAGAAATCATTGCAGAGGCTTCGCCGGCTATTGAGGACAATCTTCTCAAACTGATGAAAGGTGAAAGTGTAACTACCTATGTTGACACAGGCGTTATTTACCCTGAGATAAAGAAAAAACCATCAAGTGTGTTCAGCTTCCTTCTTACTACCGGGTATTTGAGAATTCAAAGCATGTATCCGTTAACAGACGGTGTTATGATGTGCGAAGCCTCGATTCCAAATCGCGAAATTTCCGGAGTATATGTGACTGAGATTATAGATCGCTTTCCAAAGGGAGGGATTGAATCGGCTGCAGTTGGAATTCAGCAGGCAATCATTAAAAAAGACTTTGAGAGATTACAAAAGCTTCTCGAGGATTATGTTATTCAGACAGTTAGCTGCTTTGACCCAGGCAATGAGGGCTTTTATCAGGGCTTTATGATTGGGATCTGTGCTATTTTCAGCAACAGATATTATGTTCGCTCGAACAGAGAAAGCGGGTACGGAAGGTTCGATATTCAACTGGAACCGATGAACAAAGATCTGCCCGGTTTTATTTTTGAACTTAAGTTTGACCGTAATCCTGAGGCGGATTTGGATGCTCTTTTGGAAGAGGCTGTTGGACAGATAGAGAAAAAGCACTATGATGTGGAATTGCAGTCCCGCGGTATTAAAGAGATTATCAAAATCGGGGTTGCTTTTGCAGGAAGGCGAGTAAAAATCAGTAAAATTTAGAGAACCAACATCAGAGCAGGCACTGTGCGCTCCACATACTGCGAGACTTCATTTTTAGTAAGAATTGTATTATTGCCGATATGCCAATCGTGTTTTATAATTATTCTGTATTGCTTTGAAAGGATCAGAGCCTGACCGGCTTTTTTAATATGAAAAAGTATTCTTTATGTATTTTTGCCCTGATCTTTGTGCTGCTTATGTGTTCGTGCGGCGAAGACAAGGTGGAAGTCTCCTCTGGACAGGAGGACCGTGTCAACGGATTCATGTTCGTTTTCGACAACCGTTCCGCGACCGAGAGCCTTAAAAATGACATGGATGCAAGGCGCATACCGGTGAAAGCGAGATGGAAGCTGGATAAGCGCTATGAGACGACGGATGAACAGGACATTCGTGCCATCTACCGTGAGATGTCGGAGATGATCGTCGTTGGTCAGACAAATCTCTCCGTTCAGGACCACGGGTATTATGTGGAGTATGTGCTTCAGGACGGCACGGTGACGCATTTCGATTTTGTCACGATTGCGATCCTTCGCATGGGAGATCAGCGTTATGTGCTGGAGAGCGACGGCGGTCTCTGGAGAGTACTGCGGGAGATTGAGGATCGGCAAAATGCATAATATTCCTGTCGACTGTGGCGGAGCAGAGACTGATGGCGGTTGAAAACTGCCCGAATCCTGCTATTTTGTCTCGCTAGGGATATTTATAATCGCATAATGCGCTGAGAATGAGGTTTTGCACTTGTAACATTTGCACCAAAATGATAATATTATTATGTCTGTAAAAAGGCATTTTTTAGGGGAATAATGAAAGGCGGTATAGTTATGTCAAGAATGTTCATCAGAAAAACAATAGCATTATTGGCCGCTTTGGTTGTTGTATTCATTTCTGTCGTAGTACCGACGAATGTGTATGCGTATGAAGATATGGATACGGCGAAAAACGGCAGTGCATCGCTCACACTCCAGCTGCCGGCTGCGAGTGACAGCGTAAAGCTGTATTTCGTCGCTGATATGGATACGCAGACTCATATCACGATGAAGGATGAGTATAAAGGGCTCGGCGTTAATATCGGTGATGCGGAGAGCCAGGATGAATGGGCTACAAAGGCTTCGATCATGAGCACACAGCTCATTAATTCCGGCATCGAACCGACAGTGGCTTCGACGGATGAGAACAACCGGGTCAGGTTCGAGAATCTTGCGTTCGGTATCTATCTGGTCGTAGTTGATGAGTGCGCGAACGATACAATGAAGTACACCGTCAGCCCGAATTTCATCAGTGTGCCGAACTCTACAGACGGTGAAACGTGGATTTATGACGTGAATGCGACCCTGAAGTATGAAGCCAAGCCGACTGTCATACCGGAGAGGGTCAGATATACGGTAAGAAAGCAGTGGACCAATGACGGCATAGGCGAATCCAGACCGGAAGAGCTGAAAGTCAGGATTCTGAACAGAGTTACTGAAACCGCGGAATGGAATGAGATCGAGGAGGTCACCCTCAGCGAAGCCAACACATGGAGCTACAGCTGGGACGCTGAAGCGGACGGATCAGAGTGGGACGTTCAGGAAGAGCCTCTGAGCAATTACGCGATCGAGAAGATCGACAAGGTCGAAGACGGTGAGACGGTAAAGACGATCACGTTCGTTATCACGAACAGATTTATCCCGACCCCGACGCCGACCGAAACGCCGACTCCTACGCCAACGGTAACGCCGAGTGGGTCACCGACACCGACGCCGAGAAAGACAAATACGCCTACTCCTACGCCGAGGACATACAGACCGACGTCTACTCCGAGACCGAACGTAACGACCAGGATCACCCACACGACGCCGAAGACCGGCGACGATCAGAACATCCTTCTTCCGGTAATCGGAGTGCTGGCAGCAGGTCTGGTACTTGTTCTTCTGGGATTTAATTTAAGAAAGAAACCTGAAAATGAGAATGATGAAACAAGCTCGTAATCTGATTGCCGTGGCTCTTGTTATAGCAGGGACATGCATGATGCTTTTTTCAGCATTTTTCCTGCTCAGGTATCGTTCCAATACCAGAGATATGGATGACAATTCCAGAGAGCTGCTCAGAGAACTTGAAAGAATAATACCAAGGGATCCTGTTATGACACAGGATCCTGTTTATAAAGATGCGGACAGTGTGCCGGCTGTCGAGATCAAGGGCATATCCTGTATCGGTATCCTGAAGGTTCCGAAGCTGGGTCTTGAACTGCCTGTCGCCAACAGTGGCTCCGATATCGGCTTCACGCCGATCCACATTTCGGGCACGCCGAATTCAACGGATTTTGTGATCGAGGCCCTTGGCTATTCTTCGCAGTTCGGTCAGCTTTCTCAGTTGGAATTGAAGGACAATCTGGTATTTGTCGATCTCTACGGGTATCAGTATTCTTATGAGATCACCGGTATTGTCAGCGGTACGAAAGAGCAGCTTCAGGCAATGGATGACGCCATGCTCGAAGGAACGGACAGTTCCGAATCCGGGCTGGCGGCTGCGATCGTAGAAACAGAGCAGCAGCCGGAAGAAGAGGAGGACGATACGATCCAGAATCTGCCCGGCGTAGAGACAGTTACAGGGAATGACGATAAAAAAAATGAGAACGAGGTGAAAGTGGAGCAAAAGACCCCGGAGCTCATATTAAAGTATCGGAAAAGCCTTATGACCTATGTCAGGGTCGCAGGATTGTTAAGAACTGAAGATGAAGAAAATCAGGAAGCGGCGGGGTGATCCTGCCGCTGCTTTTTTCCTGACATTTGCCCATTGCGCGCAAACCGGCATGATATTTTCATGTTCGCCAATGTGCTGTGTGAGGAGTATTCGGCTTAAGATATAACTAGTCTAATACTCTTGTAAGTATTAGTGGACAATGGTAAAATAATATGGAATATATGAAGAACAATTTGCATATTTTGCAGAGCATTTAGAACATTTGCCATAATGTGCCAGATCAGATCTAAAACTAAGAGAAGCGAGGCATTAATATGAAGAAACAAGGTAAAAGACTGCTTTCCATGATAGCAGCGATGATTGTCGTGCTGACGACGGTTCTTGCCCCGGCAAGTGTCGCAGCGGCAGAAAAAGTTGATACTTCTAAGAGCGGGAGCGCATCGCTTGTGCTCGAACTGCCGGGCGCCAGCGACAGCGTAAAGCTGTATCAGATTGCCGAATACGACAGCGATTCCAAGATTGTCATGAAGAAGGAGGCACAAGACCTCAAAGTGACAATTGATGGAAAGGAATCTGAGGCGACCCTCAGCCAGAAAGCGAAGACACTGACGGGGAAACTCAAGACCGTCGCAGCGACAGGCAAGACAGATGCCAAGTTAAGCGTCAAGTTCGATAAGCTTAAGCTCGGTTATTATCTTGTAGTAGTTGACAAGTGTGGGAGTGATTCCAAAAAGATTGAGGTAGCTCCTGTCATTGTCGCTGTACCGGCTGCGGAGAAATCCTCATGGAAGTATGATGTGGCGGTCAAGCTTAAAGGCCAGGAAGTTAAGACAACTCCGGTTCCTGCGACAACGACCCCGAAGGCGCCGACAAGTCCGGCGAAAGATGAGACGGTCGGGGCGGATGATGAATCTAAAACGGATTCAAGCATAACACCGTCGAGCCCGACACCGACAGAGGAGCCGACGGCAACGGAAATCCCGAGCCCGACACCGACGGAGACAGACACACCGAGCCCAACTCCGATGGAGACAGAGACACCGAGTCCGACGCCGACGGAGGAGCCGACGGAGACGCCGAGTCCGACTCCGATGGTGACATTTACGCCGACCCCGACATTGATGGCGACAGAGACGCCAACCCCGACACCGACGGATATGGAGGCTCCGACAGATAGCGCAACTCCGACACCGAGTGTGTCAGTGGCGCCGACAGATAGTGAAACACCGACTCCGGGTGTTACAGGTGAACCGACAGATAGTGAAACACCGACCCCGGGCGTGACGGGTAATCCGACAGATAGCGCAACTCCGACACCGGGTACCAACTCTGATGATTCTAACCCGGATTTCCCGCCGGATGACAGCTCAATCCCGGACATCACAGTTACACCGGATCCGAATATGTGGCAGATGTCTGTGACAAAGTATTGGATCGACAAGAACAATATTGCGCTTCCGGCAACGGATGAGACTATACCGGATTCACTTTCAATACAGATCTGGAAGAAAGCGTCTGAGGACGCAAAGTGGCAAAAAGTAGAGCTTGTTGACCTCACCGCCGAGAATAAATGGACGTATTCCTGGATGGCACCTGACGATGGCGCGACATGGACGGTCACTGAAGATGTCGTACCGATCGGCTTTACTCAGATGACAATCAAGCAGAGTAAGAACACCGTCAAGAAGACGCTGGATTTCAAGGTCACCAACATGTCCAATGCAGATGCGAAACCTGCACCGGTTCAGCTGAGTGTTGTCAAGTACTGGAAAGATAAGAACGGAAACGACCTCGATGATAAAGAAATCAAGGTTGAATCTCTTCCGATTCAGATTTACAGAAGAGAGAAAGACACGCAAGCCTGGAAACTCTTTAAGACTGCAGAGCTGACGGCAGAAAACGCATGGGAGTACCATTGGGGCGCAGCTGATGATGGCGCTTCCTGGACGGTCACAGAGAGGGATGTGCCGGAAGGCTACGTTCTTCAGACACCGATCAGGCTTGCCCATAATGCGGCTAATACGAAGCTTGAGTTCAGGGTGACGAATATTTCAACTACCGGCGAAGATACGCCACCGACAACACCACCGACAGGTACACCGCCGACGGATACGCCGACACCGACACCAACTAAAAAGCCGACGAATACACCGACACCAACACCGACAAAGAAACCTAATCTATCGTTCAGCGTCGTGAAGAAGTGGCAGACCGCATCAGGCGGAACGCTGAGCAATTCACAGACCGGAGTGTCGAGTCTGACGGTTGATATTTATCGTAAGAGGCAGGGTGAGACAAGTTACACGAAGGTCGATTCAATAGAGCTTCTTCCGTCTAATAACTGGACGCATTCATGGACAGCACCGGATGACGGTTCGACCTGGACGGTAACGGAGCCAAGAATCCCGTCCGGCTACACGAAAGTTGGTATCACACAGACCAGTAATAGCACTGCACATACAAAGCTGTTTACAATTACCAATAAGAAGACGAGCAGCGGTAGTGATTCAGGCAGTAAGTCAGGATCGAGCAGTGTTACCCGCAAGGTGACAGCAACAGCGACGCCGAAGGTGACAGGGAAATCACGCACATCACCTAATACAGGCGATAATCAGAATATCTGGATCCCGATCATGACTATGTTCGGAGCGTCAGTTGTTCTGGTGGTGCTTGCAAGGAAGAGAGTAAGATAAGAGAATAGCGGTTCAGCGAAAGACCATCCGGGTGATCTTGGATGGTCTTTCTTCGCATGTGTTAAGCAGAATTGCCTGCATCGTGCAGGTTGGTTCCTAGATGTTCTGAATTCCGCTAGTTCGTACGTAGGGAATAGTATTGACAAGTGCAATTATATTTTATAAAATATAATTGCACTTAAGAAAAGTGCCATGCTAATCATTGAAACACTAATGGGAAAGGACTTGACATGCCAGTTGAAAAAAAGGATTCCGTGATGGAATCGCGGGAGAAGATAATTGTAAGGACCAGCATAATAGGAATAATTGCCAATGCCCTTCTGGCCGGCTTCAAAGCCTTCGTCGGAGTTGTCACAGGATCAATCGCAATTATATTGGATGCAGTCAATAATCTGAGTGATGCTCTTTCCTCGGTCATCACCATAATAGGAACCAAAATCGCTAATAAAGGACAGGATAAGGAGCACCCTCTCGGTCACGGCAGAGTTGAATATTTGACGGCAATGATTATCGCAGTCATCGTTCTCTATGCCGGCATCACGTCTCTGAAAGAATCTGTGATGAAAATCATCCATCCCGAACTTCCGGAGTATACGACTGCTTCGCTGATCATTGTCGGTGCTGCTATATTTGTCAAGATTGTATTGGGTCTTTACGTGAAGCGCACCGGAGAGAGCGTTAAGTCAGAGTCTCTGATGAATTCAGGAGCGGATGCTCTGAATGACTCTATTATTTCTGCTTCTACATTGGTCGCGGCAATTATATTCATTGTGACAGGGCTGAGCCTTGAAGCTTACCTCGGCGTGATTATCTCAATCATAATTATCAAGGCAGGTATAGAGATGCTGCAGAGCGCATATGACCAGATTGTAGGTGTCAGGATTGATGCTGAAATGGCAAGCGGGATCCGAAAGACTGTTTCCTCTGTTGAAGGTGTTTATGGAGTCTATGATTTGCTGCTCCATAATTACGGACCGGAATTCGTGTTGGGTTCTGTTCACATCGAGGTCCCGGACACTATGACTGCCGATAAAATCGACACCATTGAGCGAGAAATACAGGAGAAGGTGCTGCGCGAGAATAATGTTATTATGACCAGCGTCGGCATCTACTCGAGAAATACAACGAATTCCCGCGCCGCTAACGTGAGAGCCAAAATCATCAAGATGCTGCGCGACCACGATTACATTCTGCAGATGCACGGCTTCTACTTCAATGAGGAGGAGAAGCGCATCCAGTTCGATGTCATCATTGATTTTGACGCGCCTGACCGCCTTGCTCTGTACAATCATATTGTGCAGGAGGTCCGGGAGGCTTATCCGGATTATGAGGTCAATGTCGCTCTCGATGTTGATCTGACAGACTAAGTTTATGTCAGCTGACGCTGACCCGAATCCTGCTTCAAGTATCGCTGGCGAGACTTGAATTATGAACTTTAGTCACAAAGGCAGCTGAAGAGCTTCGAAAGCGGGCGTTCAGCTGCCTTTAATTTTGTGCTCAGATTTTCTACACAAATTTGACCTAATATGCTAAAATGACTCTTGATGTGTGAGCATCTGGGGATTATATTAGTACGATATATGATATGTGTTTATAAGAGGTAAGGGAAAATGATGAAGAAAAGAATGCTTGCGGTGGCGGTTTTGATGGCGGGAGTGCTGACATTTGCAGGATGCGGAAATTCAGGCAATAATACTGCTGAGGCGGATACATCCTCAGTCGAGTCGCAGGTCGTGCCTGCAGATAAGAGCTCGGTCGCAGCTCCGGCTGAGAGCGGTGTGGCGGCAGTTAGTACAGAGAGCGATTCTATTGCAGCGGACACGGAAAGCGTTCCGACGGAGTCCTCTGTTGCAGCGGCGGCGGAACCGGGCAGCAACTGGGAAGGCGAGAACATCGTGTTCCGGAGCCGCTTCGGTTATGAAATCCAGATCCCGGCTGCCTGGGGCGGCAAATACGTTGCGGAAGACGAGTACGGCGGAGACGGCTTCTATGTTTCCGACCTGCAGGTCGTCGGACACAGCGGCATGCTGATGACAATCATGAAGGGAAGTCCGTCAGATATCGGTGAAACGAGCGCACTGATTCAGGAGCTTCCGGCACTCGCCGATGGTACGACTTTCTACGCAATCATCCCGCAGAACAAACCTTATGAAGAAACGGAAGAGAATGAGGCGCTTTACACATCTCTGTCCCAGTATATCCCCGAGATCCTTCAGACATTCGGAGATCCGAAGGAGGAAGAGGTGACTCCGGAACCGACAGAAGCTCCGGCTGATGAGTCCACTGTCGCGGCAGCGGATGAAAGCTCAGTAGCAGCTGCGAGTGAGACAACAGAGAGCACTGTCCCGGCTGAAGAGAAGGAGTCCAAGCCGGACGAGGCGATTGAGGCTGAAGTTACCGAGAGCCCTGAGCCGACTAAGAAACCTCTTGCGCCGGGCAGCAACACAAAGTATCTGAGTGATCCGCTCAATCCGGCAACAGAGAATGTCATTGAAAATGATAACGACGACGGCACGTACTATTATGAATCGAACATCGGCTATAATAATGGTGTGACTGCCATGGTGCGTAATCAGTGCCTCAGGAACCCGAACGGTCTGCTTACCGGCGCGGACCTTGCGAGAGAAGTTGTCAACAATGTATACGAGAATGAGAATACATCGGTGACTTACAGCGAAGGTTATTCCGGAGCGCTCGGCTATCCGTCATACCTGTGCACCTGGACTTATGGCGGCGGTGCCCGCAAGGTAGAGGGTGTTGTCGTTGAGGCCGGCAGCTATGTATATGTCTACACAACAGACATGCAGTCGGATGTCTATGATTATTATCAGAATGGGTTCCATTCAATGTTCACGACGCTGACACTGGAGAACAAGTAATTAAAAGATGAGATTTGAGAGGACTGACGCATTGGAAACGGTGCGTCAGTTTTTTTAACGCATATCAGAGAAGCTTAGGCTGAAAAATCTTTAGAAGGAAAGAAACTATAGAATTTTTGTCCTTGACAATATACCCATAGGGGGTATAATTGAATCAAAGATACCCCTGTGGGGTATATGCCCTGCCGCGTGGCACTATAGGAGGAAGGCATAATGCCTGATAAAACATTATATTCTTCATATGAAGCCGAGAATGTTAAAGCCGAGAACATAGAAACCGGGATCGTAGGCGCTGAGAACACTGAAGATATGTCAAATTGCTGCTGCCAAAAGAAAGTCCGCAATGAGAAGGAAATCAAGGATCTCATGAATCGGCTGAACCGAATCGAAGGTCAGATCCGGGGAATCAAGCGCATGCTTGAGGAGGACGCATACTGTATTGACATCATCAATCAGGTGTCAGCTGCCAACTGCGCGCTCAACAGCTTTACCAAGGTCATTCTCGCCAACCACATTAAATCCTGCGTCGCAGAAGACGTGAAGGAAGGCAGTGAAGAAAAGCTCGACGAGCTGGTTAAAACCCTGCAGAAACTCATGAAATGAGTGGTAGTATCATGGCATAGTCTCAGATACCGCCATGTGACGGAACACTGTTAAGTGCACCATGACAGCAAAGACAGCCATGTCAGCATCATTGGAACCAACTCAAAGTGACAACGTTGTTAAGAAAGGTCAGAAAGAAACACTATGGATCAATACACAGTAACCGGCATGTCATGCGCTGCCTGCCAGGCGCGCGTTGAGAAAGCCGTCTCAAAAGTCCCGGGAGTTACAGCCTGCTCCGTCAGCCTGTTGACCAACTCAATGGGTGTCGAGGGTGAAGCCTCGCCGGGAGATATCATTAAAGCCGTTGAAGATGCCGGATATGGAGCGAAGCCGAAAGGCGAGGAGAAATCCTCGGGGGATTATTCGGCCAAGCTGGCAGCGGAAGAAGATGCTCTGAAGGACCGCGAGACGCCTGTTCTCAGGAAGCGCCTCATCACATCGCTGGGTTTCCTGCTCGTTTTAATGTATTTTTCGATGGGACACATGATGTGGGGCTGGCCTCTCCCGGCATTTTTCCACGGCAACCACGTTGCCATGGGCCTCATACAGCTGGTCCTGGCGGCGATTGTCATGGTCATAAACCAGAAGTTCTTCGTCAGCGGCTTCAAGTCCCTCGCTCACGGCGCGCCGAATATGGACACCCTGATCGCCCTGGGTTCGTCGGCGGCATTTATCTACTCGACGGTCATGCTATTTGCGATGACCCGGGCTCAGACGGATGGAAATATGGCTCTCGTCGAAGAGTACATGATGGAGTTCTATTTTGAGTCTGCCGCGATGATTCTCACGCTTATTACGATCGGTAAGATGCTTGAGGCTCACTCGAAGGGCAAGACGACCAACGCGCTGAAGTCGCTTATGAAGCTTGCTCCGAAGACTGCAAATGTAATCCGAAACGGCACAGAAGTCACCGTCGATATCGACCAGGTCCGCCGCGGTGATGTGTTTGTGGTCCGTCCCGGCGAGAATATCCCGGTCGACGGTATTGTTCTTGAGGGCACAAGTGCAGTTAACGAGGCGGCCCTGACAGGAGAGAGTCTTCCGGTCGATAAGCAGCCCGGAAGCGAAGTCTCAAGCGCAACTCTGAATCAGTCCGGTTTCATCAAATGTGAAGCCACCCGGGTCGGTGAGGATACCTCGCTTGCCCAGATCATTTCCATGGTGAGCGACGCCGCTGCAACAAAAGCGCCGGTGGCAAAACTTGCTGACACAATCTCGGGAATATTTGTACCCGTAGTCATAGCGATCGCAATAGTGACTACGTTGATTTGGCTGGCTGTGGGCCAGACAGTTGGATTTGCACTTGCAAGAGGAATCTGCGTACTTGTAGTCAGCTGCCCGTGCGCGCTTGGCCTCGCAACACCGGTCGCAATCATGGTCGGCAACGGAGTCGGAGCAAAGAACGGCATCCTGTTCAAGAACGCGGAAGCCCTGCAGGAAGCAGGAAATGTTCAGGTCGTTGCCCTCGATAAGACAGGAACGATCACGAGCGGTGAGCCGCGCGTGGTGGATATCATTCCTGCCCGGGGCGTGAGTGAGAGCGATTTACTTACGAGAGCTGTCGCTCTTGAGGAAAAGAGCGAGCACCCGCTCGCTAGGGCGATCCTAGCTTATGCGAATGAGAACGGTATATCGGCTCCCGAAGTGCAGGAGTTCGCGGCTCTGCCCGGTAATGGGCTTACTGCTGTGCTGTCTGGGGATTGGCTTAAGACGATCCCCCATGGCAGCGTACATGGTGAGATAAAGCCGGACAGCGGGAGAGTGTTTGAGGACGGTTTGAAAACCGGCGACGAGCAGATCGAGCATCTCTACGGAGGCAACCTCCGCTTTATCACAAAGAAAGTTCATGTGCCTTCCGACATGAGGCAGGAGGCAGAAAGGCTGTCCGCCCTTGGAAAGACACCTCTGTTTTTCGCATCAGATAAAAAGCTTCTCGGTATTATCGCTGTTGCGGACACGATTAAGGAGGACAGTGCGCAGGCGGTCAGAGTGCTGCAGAACATGGGAATTCATGTGGTCATGCTGACAGGTGACAATCAGCGGACAGCGGAGGCTATCGGAAAAGAGGCGGGAGTCGACGAGGTGATTGCCGGTGTTCTGCCTGACGGAAAGGAAGCCGTCATTCGTGAACTCCAGGAGAAGGGAAGCGGAAAACGGCAAAGAACATTGGCGGATGTCATTTTAAGAAGACAAGCACCAGACCACTACAAGGTGGCTATGGTCGGCGACGGCATTAACGATGCGCCGGCCCTGACGAGAGCGGATACCGGTATCGCGATCGGGGCCGGGACGGACGTTGCGATTGACGCAGCGGACGTTGTCCTTATGAAGAGCCGGCTTACGGATGTCACAGCAGCTATAAGGCTCAGCCGGAACACATATAAGAACATCCTTGAGAACCTATTCTGGGCGCTCTTTTATAATTCGCTGCTGATACCTGTGGCAGCGGGAGCCTATGCACATGCATTCGGGATCACGATGGACCCGATGTTCGGCGCTGCGGCAATGAGTCTTTCGAGCTTCTGCGTTGTATCGAACGCGCTGCGGCTCAACCTCATGAAGATTCACGATACAGTTCATGATAAGAAGCTGAAGTTCCGTGTGGAGACGGACGAGAACGGAAAGCTTCTTGCAGATAAATACAACACCGCTGAAGATGGCGGAGAAGGAGAAAACACTATGGCTAAAACACTTAAGATTGAAGGAATGATGTGCCCGCACTGTGAGGCAACAGTAAAGAAGGCTCTGGAGAAGATTGACGGAGTAGTATCTGCGCAGGTCAGCCATGAGGCCGGGACGGCTGTCGTAGAGCTCACAGCAGACGTTGACGATGCTGTGCTTACGCAGGCGGTTGAGGATAAGGATTACAAGGTTCTGGGGATTGAGTAAGACTGGGAACGCAGTTGTTCAAAATCTCGGAGATTAAATGAATATGTTGTTAAGGGCTGCCGCAATTGTGGCAGCTTTTCTTTTGAGACGGCTTTTTTACATATGACACTTATGCGCAAAAGTTGAGAATTGCCGATAATGCAAAAAAATGATTAAGAATTCTTAAAATTTGCGACCGGTGTGCACTGTGAGTTTACAATAATGGTAAAGAATATTTATGTATATTAATAATAGTCTGTAACTTGGGTGTCTTGAACCGATGAATTTCTTATTGCGGGATGTTTAACTATTCCACAATTACTTTGTGCAAAACAGACAAAAAAATAAAAAAAGTATGAATAAAATAACGAAAGTATAAAAACGATTTGCAAAAAATGCGCATGTAAACTATAGTAAATTATATATGTTATGTGCATTTTGCATATTTATGTAATTGCAATGTGCACAAAGATGATATTGCATTTTACAGCATTTGGAGGAAAGAAATGATCGATCAGAGTTGGGATCCTAAGTTCATAGAACGTCTTAACGTTCACTATGACGAGATGAAATGGCTTTACGCTGAGCTCTACAACAATGACCAGGCAGCATTTGATTACTTCTTAAAGATGATGTATGAGTACTATGAGAAGAGACCTGATGTACTGAAGGAGTGGGATGACGCCAGATGCCTCGTCCCGGACTGGTATAAGGGAAATGATCTTCTCGGAATGCTCCTCTACACGAACTGCTTCGCCGGCAACCTGAAGGGTGTTCATAAGCACCTTGATTACATTAAGGAGTGCGGTGTCAACTACGTACACCTTATGCCGCTCCTTGAGAGCCCGAAGGACCGCAGCGACGGCGGCTACGCGGTATCTGATTTCCGCAAGGTCCAGCCGGAACTCGGCACGATGGAGGATCTGTATGAGCTCGCGCTTGACTGCCACAAGATGGGCATGAGCGTATGCCTTGACTTTGTTATGAACCACACAAGTGAAGATCACGAGTGGGCTGTCAGAGCACGCAAGGGCGAGATCGAGTATCAGCAGAGATATTTCTTCTATGATGACTGGACAATTCCGAATGAGTTCGAGAAGACTGTCCCGCAGGTATTCCCGACGACGGCACCGGGCAACTTCACATGGTGCGAGGAAGCTCAGAAAGTCGTTATGACCTGCTTCTACCCGTATCAGTGGGATCTGAATTACCGCAACCCGGTCGTATTCAATGACATGACTGCAAATATGCTGAACCTCTGCAACAACGGTATCGATATCATCCGTCTTGACGCAGTTCCGTATATCTGGAAGACTCTCGGCACCAACTGCCGCAACCTGCCGCAGGTCCATACTTTGGTCCGCCTGATGCGCATGGCTGCAGAAGTTGTCTGCCCGGGCACGCTGCTCCTCGGCGAAGTCGTTATGGAGCCTTCCAAGCTTGCTCCGTATTTCGGTACAGTTGACAAGCCGGAGTGCCACATGCTTTACAACGCCACAACAATGTGCACGATGTGGAACACAGTCGCTACAAGAGACGTTCGTCTACTTAAGCATCAGCTGGATTCTGTATTTGCGCTTCCGAAGCAGTTCGTATTCCTGAACTATCTGCGCTGCCACGATGATATCGGCTGGGGTCTCGATTTTGATTACCTCAAGCAGTTCGGTATCGAGGAAGTTGCTCATAAGAAATATATCAATGACTATTTGAAGGGCGCTTATTGGGGATCCAACTCCCGCGGCGAGCTCTACAATGATGATCCGAGACTCGGCGATGCCCGTATGTGCGGCACGACCGCTTCTCTGTGCGGCATCGAGGCTGCTGAGTATGAGAAGAACGAGTTCAAGCAGAAGGAAGCTATCAAGCTTGACATTATGCTTCACGCGTTCCTGCTCACTCAGACAGGTATGCCGGTCCTCTATAGCGGCGATGAAATCGGCCAGCTGAATGACTATACATATCATGATGATCCGGTCAAATGCGAGGACAGCCGCTACCTCCACCGCGGCAACTTCAACTGGGATGAGGCAGCTCTCAGAAATGATGAGACCACAAGACAGGGCAAGCTGTTCCAGACCATCAAGAAACTTGAGGACATCAGAAAAGCATATCAGCTCTTTGAGTGCGACGCGGATGCGTGGACACTTGAGACATACAATGATAAGATCCTCGGAATCGGTCGTTATTATGAAGGCGAGAAGCTTCTTGCGCTCTTCAACTTCGGCGAGGAAGATGAGACTGCCTGGATCAATGAGGATGAGGACTACATCGATCTCGTGACAGGCAAGCCGCGCGCAGCTAAGGCTGTCGGCGTTCCGGCTCACGACTTTGTATGGCTGTATTACAACTTCAATCCGAAGCCGGCAGCACCGGTGGAAGAAGTCAAGGCTGAAGAGGCCGCTGCTCCGGCAGAGGAAGTCAAGGCGGAAGAGGCCGCTGCTCCGGCAGAGGAAGTCAAGGCAGAAGAGCCTGCAGCTCCGGCAGAGGAAGTCAAGGCAGAAGAGCCTGCAGCCCCGGCAGAGGAAGTCAAGGCAGAAGAGCCTGCAGCTCCGGCAGAGGAAGCTCCGAAGAAGGCAACAAGGAAGCGCGCGACCAAGAAGGCAGCGACAGCTGACGCTCCGGCAGAGGAAGCTCCGAAGAAGACCACGAGAAAGCGCACGACCAAGAAGGCAGCAGCGGCTCCGGCTGACGCTCCGGCGGCAGAAGAAGCTCCGAAGAAGGCAACGAGGAAGCGCGCGACAAAAAAGGCTGCAGAGGTCGAGGCGACTGACGCTCCGACCGAGGAAGCTCCGAAGAAGACCACAAGGAAGCGCGCGACTAAGAAGGTCGCTAAGGCTGAAGAATAATAAGCGGACGCAGCTTTCGGTGAAGGCCGCTAAGGCTGAAGAATAATAAGCGGACGCAGCTTTCGGCGAAGGCCGTCTGGGTTCAAGTATAAAAGCAGGCGGCCACCCTTAGACATAGTGTACAGCCCGATGTGATACGGAGATGGGCATGGATTAAAAATTGGTCATATTTGCAAATGAATTAGTGCATCGTTCTGTACATTATGTTATAATCTGTTCTGTGAAGTTCGACCGGATTTGGGACTGTTGCCCTAAAGGTCGGCGAGCGAGGTCTGTCGCAGGCTGTTGACCCATGGCTTGCGGCGGCCGATACATGTGATCATCTCCCGGGAAGTGAGACCCGGGTGCTGATACAATAGTAACTTTTGAGTGCTGCTACACAAAAATTTCACCATAGGGAGGAGAAAAATTATGGCACTTGATTACAGAAAATGCGCGCAGGAGATCGCCGATAATATCGGTGGCGGCGCAAACGTCGTCTCTGCTGCACATTGCGCAACAAGACTTCGCCTTGTTATCGCTGATAACAGCAAAGTCAACAAGGAAGTCCTTGAGAACGTCGATGGCGTCAAGGGTATGTTCGAGTCCAATGGACAGCTTCAGCTGATCATCGGTACCGGCACAGTAAACAAAGTTTACGATGAGTTCCTTTCCATCACCGGCGCTTCCGCAGCTTCCAAGGAAGATGTCAAGGCAGCTGCAGCTGCTAAACAGCCGTGGTACATCAGACTTCTGAAGCCCATCGGCGACGTCTTCGTTCCGATTCTTCCGGCTATCGTTGCTTCCGGTCTTATGATGGGTCTTGTCGAGGCTCTTGCTAAGATTCCGGGCCTTGGCTTCGGTGACACAGACTGGTTCGCATTCCTCGATATGGCGGCCAACACAGCTTTCGCTTACCTGCCGGTTATCGTTGCTATTTCCGCAGCCAGAGTTTTCGGCGGAAATATCTTCCTCGGCGCTGTTATCGGTCTTATGATGATCCACTCCGCACTGACCAATGGCTGGAATGCTGCTGACGGTTATGGTGTATGGTATCTGTTCGGACATATCAAGATCACAGATTCCTACACACTTGGCCAGATCAACCAGTTAGGTTATCAGGGTCATGTTATCCCGGTCATGCTGGCCGTACTCTTTATGAGTAAGCTCGAGTCCTGGCTGCATAAGCATGTTCCGGAAATGATCGACCTCTTCGTAACTCCGCTGACAACTGTTCTTGTAACAGCTCTCGTAACATTCACCATCATTGGACCTATCTTCTCCGGTCTTGAGACAATCGTTCTTGCCGGTGCTGAGAAGCTGGTCTCCAACCCGATTGGTTCCTGCATCATGGGTGCTATTTATCCGGCTACTGTTGTTATGGGTCTTCACCATATGTACAACGTTATCGAGGCTGGTATGCTTGCATCCAAGGGCCTTAACACATGGATGCCGATCGCTTCCGCAGCGAACTTCGCACAGTTCGGCGCCTGCCTTGCAGTAGGTCTTCGTTCTCACAACCAGAAGACAAAGGCTGTTGCTATTCCGTCTTCTATGTCCGCAGCTCTTGGTATCACAGAGCCGGCTATCTTCGGTGTTAACATGAGATTCTTCAAGCCGTTCGTCGCTGGTATGGCTGGCGGTGCTGTCGGCGCTCTCGTTGCTGCATTCATGGGCATCGGTGCTTCCGCATACGGTGTAACAGGTATCCCGGGATATCTTACAATCAACAATGCACTGCTTTACACGATCGTTCTTGCGATCTCCGGCGGTCTTGCATTCTTCATCACAACAGTTATCTTCAAGGAAGAGGCTCCGAAGAAGAAAGCTGCTCCGGCTGCTCCGCTTGTAGACATGGCTTCTCAGCCGGTCGTCATCGAAGTTGGCGCTGACAAGGTCAAGTCTCCGGCAGTCGGAACACTTGTACCGCAGGATCAGATTCCGGATGCTACATTCGCATCTGGCGTTCTTGGCGCAGGCCTTGGTATCACACCGTCCAAGGGCATCGTTGTTGCTCCGGTCGATGGCACGATCTCCACAGTTGCAGAGTCCAAGCATGCAATCGGTATCTCCACAGAGTCCGGTCTTGAACTGCTCATCCACGTTGGCGTTGATACAGTTCAGATGAACGGCGATGGATTCTCACCGGCAGTTGCTGAAGGCGACACAGTTAAGCAGGGCGACCTCCTTCTGAACTTCGATATCGATAAGATTCACAAGGCCGGCTACGCTGACACAGTCGTATTCCTTCTTACAAACTCTGATGACTACAACGACGTTAAGGTCAATGCTTAATCGCTGATTGAAAATCATCTCCCCCCGCTTCCTAAAGGGAAGCGGGGGTTTTTACTTGTGGCATGATTTATAGCAAATGCTCGCATTGAATTATCTGAAATTTTTATGAATTGGATTATGTAACGTAAATCTGTGGTATACTAAAATGGAGAATACGCCTTTGCAGGATCGTATTTTCAAATCCTTATCAGGGCAGGTTATAATATTGAGAAAAAGAATAATCGCTGTAGCACTCGCCGCCATGCTGGCGCTGACGGCCGGGTGTGGGAAAAAAGAGGAGAAAACACCGCCGACAGAGAGCGGGATTGAGGCTGTAAAAACTGAGGAAGAACTCCGGGATGAGAGAGAGATGGAAGAGATAGAGACATCAGAGAAGGTTCTTCCGGAGAGGGTGGCAGCACTCTCAAGGAACGCGGCTTCCATGTGGAAGATTGCCGGCGGGAAATTAGCCGCCGGTGTGGAGGAGGCATCCGGTGTCCCGAAAAACGCAGTTTTCGGTACGGAGGATGATCCGGATATTGAGGCTGTTCTGAATTTTGGAGCGGATCTTATTTTGGTCGATAAAGTATCAGAGAACTATCAGGATATGGTCTCTCTGCTTGATATGACAGAGGGAGCTCCGCCTTATCTTGTAATAGACATTCACAGCTTTGATGACTATGCGGACTCTATGTTTGAGATGGCAAAGTACACGAAGGATGTCGAGGCATACAAACTGGGAGTTATCGATGTCCGCAGGAAGAATGCGGAGGTCATCGCCCACGGACAGGAAGCATTGAAGGTGCTGATCCAGACAATGCCGCTGCCTGAGGGCAGTCTCCTGTCGGAAGATGATGAGTCGGTGATGGAAACTTCTGATCAGGCGAAGACAGATTCTGTTTCGGATTCTGCCGAGAGCCGCACAGCAGAGACCACCGTGGATTCAAGTGCGAGCCAGGCTGCTGAGTCAGGGACGGATTCGAACGTGAGCCAGGCTGCTGAGTCAGGGACGGATTCGAACATGAGCCAGGCTGCTGAGTCAGAGACGGATTCGATCTTGGACCAGATGACGGAGTCCGCGTTGGATTCGAGTGCGGAATCCTACCCTGCTGATGCTGAGAAGGTCGCTGATAAGCGTGATTCGGTTACTGTACTGCTTATGCGTGTCGACGCGGAGGGCTGTACGATTCAGGGAAGTCATGACTATGTATCTAATATGTTTGCCGATTTCGGGCTCATTAATGTGAATCCGGGCTATGAAGAGGTGAGGGTGACTCTTCCTAAGAAGGAAGATGAGGCTACAAGCGCCGCCGGGAAGGGAGAGACACCGGTTAATAAGGCAGCAGAGAGCAAGACGGAGAGCGGAGCGACGGATACTGCCGCGGAGTCGGCAGCAGAAGTGGACAGCAAGGCAGCGGAAGGTTCGGAGGATGACCTCGCCGCGGAGTCGGCAGCAGAAGCGGACATCAAGGCAGCGGAAGGTCCGGAAGATGACCCCGCCGCGGAGTCGACAGCAGAAGCGGACAGCAAGGCTGTGGAAGGTCCGGAGGCTGACCCTGCCGCGGAGTCAGCAGCAGAGGTGAATGGCCAGGCAGCCGGCAGTGAATCCACGGACGCCCAGGCTGCCGACAGCAGCACCGGCGCCGATGCCAAGGCGGATGCCGGGGAAAAGGACAGTGAGGCAGCCGTAGACGATGCCGGAACTCATAGCAGCGCCCGTCCGGCCAACGAGATTGAATTCGAGACCATTCTCAGCCGCAACCCTGATTATATTTTTGTAATATATGAGGGAAAAGAGAAAGCTGCGGAACAGACTTATAAGGCAATCTGTGAATCCAGAGAATTCTGGGGAGATATGACAGCTGTGCGGAACAGACATGTGTACACGCTGCCGCAGAGTACATTTGCATATCCGCCCAATGATCAGTGGGATCTGGCATATGAGTATCTGTACCAGATGATGTTCGTTATGTGATCGTGGAATTGATGATTGGAAAATTAAATTCGTACATCGGTCCACAGATATGTGAAACTATGCAGCGCAGCAATGTACTGCGTTCATAGGAACTGCCGCGCCGTATCGAAGCGGAGGTTCATAGGGTAAGGAGAGGAATTAATGAAAAAAGCAGCAATTTTTGATATGGATGGCCTGATGTTTGACACTGAGAGGATCTGGAAGGAAAGTTGGAACACGATCGTGCCTAAGTATGGGTACGAGCCGGCTCCTGCATTTCCGAAAGAGGTGTGCGGCACAAGCGGTGAGCACATGCTTGAGGTCATCAGGAAACATTACCCGGGAATTGATGCGGTGGCATTTCGGGCTGATGTGAGGGCGGCAGTTGCCGCAGCGACGAAGGATTCGGTGCCGGAGAAGGAAGGGCTTCACGAGCTTGTTGATTTCTTCAGGGCAAATGGTGTAAAGATCGCAGTGGCATCCAGCAGCCAGCAGTCAAAAATAGAACATTTACTGAAGCTGGCAGGACTGTATGACAAGTTTGAATTTATAATCTCGGGGGAGAACCTGACGCGGGGAAAGCCGGCGCCGGATATTTTCCTCATGGCAGCTTCGAACATCGGTGTCGACCCGAAGGATTGTTATGTCCTTGAGGACGGGTTGAACGGTCTCAGAGCCGGGATCGCAGCCGGGTGCGCGACGATCATGGTCGTCGATCTAACAGAGCCGAATGATTTTGTCAGAGAGAATTGTGTCGGCATTTACAACTCACTGCTAGAAGTCAGAGACGCGATTAGTGCCGGGGACATTTAATCTCTGAGGCGGATTTCTCATGACCTTTGATGAGTTCACAGTTGATAAAAGCAGCATAACCCCAGTACCTGAGGTACTTGGACTGGGCTGAAATACAGCAATTGAAGTGCTCGAACAGGAACTGAAGACAGTTATCGGACTATAGCCAACGGAGGTTGGTGTGCGGAGGGGTGAAGGAAATGGCTGAAACGTATACTTTTTTTGTTAATGGCCTCGAATGTTCTGTTTCTGAGGACAAAAAGCTTCTCAGATACCTGCGGGATGATCTGCACCTTCATTCGGTCAAGGACGGATGCTCTGAAGGCGCCTGCGGTACCTGCACCGTTGTGATTGACGGGAAGGCAACCAAGGCCTGCTGCACCACGACCAAGAAAGTGGCAGGTAAACATGTGATTACTGTCGAGGGCCTCAGCGATTTTGAGAAGGAAGCGTATGTCTACGGGTTCGGCGTCAAGGGCGCTGTCCAGTGCGGCTTCTGTACGCCGGGTATGGTCATGTCTGCCAAGGCTCTGCTTGATGCCAATTTAAACCCGACCGAGGATGAGATTAAGGCTGCAATCAGAGGCAACATTTGCAGATGTACCGGCTACAAGAAAATCATCGAGGGGATTATGCTCACGGCAGCGATCCTTCGAGGAGATGAGAAGATTGATCCTGAAGCTGAGGCGGGCGGTCACACCGGCGTTGGCGGTAGAGGCTTCCGCGTCGATGTGAGACCGAAAGTCCTGGGATACGGTGAATACCCGGATGATATAGAGATGGATGGCATGGTTCATGCTTCGGCAGTCCGCTCGAAATATCCGAGAGCGCGTGTCCTTAGTATTGACGCGTCGGAAGCGCTTGCCATGGAAGGTGTGATCGGTGTTCTGACGGCCGAGGATGTTCCCAATAACAAGGTCGGTCACATCCAACAGGACTGGGATGTTATGATCGCCGTAGGAGATATCACACGGTGCGTCGGCGACGCGATCTGTCTGGTGGTCGCTGAAAATGAAGCGATCCTGGCAGCAGCCAAAGATAAGATTAAGATCGAGTATGAAGTGCTTGAACCTGTCCGAAACTGCGAGGAGGCAGCGGCGGAGGGCGCTCCGCTCATTCATTCTAAGGGAAATCTTTGCCAGAGCCGCCATGTAACGCGCGGAGACGCGAAGAAAGCTCTGGCGGAGTCTGCGTTTACTGTGACGGAGACATTTGAAACACCGTTCACGGAGCATGCATTCCTCGAACCTGAGTGCGCGGTCGCTCTTCCCTATAAGGACGGCGTTAAAATCTACAGCACGGACCAGGGCGCGTACGACACGCGGAAAGAATGCTCCATAATGTTTGGTTGGGATCCTTCCCGGATCGTCGTCGAAAATAAACTGATCGGCGGCGGTTTCGGCGGTAAGGAGGATGTGTCGGTCCAGCACCTCGCAGCCCTGGCTGCCTGGAAGTTCGGCCTGCCCGTCAAATGCAAACTGAGCCGCAAAGACTCTATCAATTTCCATCCGAAGCGCCATGCGATGAAGGGCACGTTCACTCTGGGCTGTGATGCCGATGGCATCTTCACCGGTCTCGACTGTGAAATCTATTTCGACACCGGCGCATATGCCTCCCTGTGCGGCCCGGTCCTCGAGCGGGCATGTACGCATTCGGTCGGACCGTACTGCTATCAGAACACAGACATCCGTGGATATGGATATTATACCAATAATCCGCCTGCCGGCGCTTTCAGAGGTTTTGGTGTGTGCCAGAGCGAATACGCGCTCGAATCGCTGATCGATCTTCTCGCGGAGAAGGTCGGACTTGACCCGTGGGAGATCCGTTTCCGCAACGCAATCGAGCCGGGCAAGGTCCTGCCAAACGGTCAGATCGCCGATCAGTCCACTGCTCTCAAGGAGACGCTGCTGGCTGTTAAGGATAAATATTATGAAAACAGAGGTCATGCCGGTCTTGCCTGCGCCATGAAGAATGCAGGCGTCGGCGTCGGTCTTCCTGACAAGGGGCGGGCAAGGATCTGCATTGAGAACGGTAAAGCTCGCCTGTACACAGCTGCGTCCGATATAGGTCAGGGCAGTACGACTGTCATGATACAGTATATTACTGAAGCAGCGGGACTGCCGTGGAGAGACATTGTGTATACAGAGTGCAGCACTGAGAATTCTCCGGATTCCGGCACAACGTCCGGCTCACGTCAGACCCTGATCACAGGTGAGGCGGTCCGTGGTGCGGCGCATTTGCTCAGGAAAGCTCTCGACGAAGTCGACGGCGATCTGACGAAGCTGGAAGGCAGAGAATTCTTCTATGAGTATTTCGAGCCAACGGATAAGCTGGGCGCAGACAAGCCCTTCCCGAAGAGCCACATCGCGTACGGTTACGCGACGCATCTTGTCATACTGGATGACGCCGGCAAGGTCAAAGAAGTGTATGCAGCACACGACTCGGGCAAGGTCGTCAATCCGACGTCCATTCAGGGCCAGATTGAAGGCGGTGTTCTCATGGGGATGGGTTACGCGCTGACAGAAGATTTCCCGCTTAAGGACTGCGTACCGACAGCCAAGTACGGAACCCTCGGCTTACTTCGATCGAACCAGATTCCGGATATCCATGCGATTTATGTCGAGAAGAATGAACTTCTCGAGGTCGCCTGCGGTGCCAAGGGTATCGGAGAAATCGCAACCATTCCGACAGCGCCTGCCATTCAGAACGCTTACTATGCGCGCGACCATGTGCTGCGCAATAAGCTCCCGATGGAGAATACGGCTTACAGAAAACCAAAGAAGAAATAGACAAAAACTTCCCACTGAAGTTAGATGCAAGTAGGTAAGACTGCATTTAACTTCAGTGGGAAGTTTTATTCCCGCGCAAATCTCACGAGCGAGACTTGAATATTTATGTGTGTTACATTAACCCTTTATTAATGTCAGCGTGTGCTGATTTGAGACCTATGATTTATTCCAGCCGGCGCGGAATCAAAGCCTGCGCTGTATTATCTCAAATTAAAGGCATTTGTGGTCTGAACACTCTCGTCACCGCTCTCATCCCCGCTGCCGAATGTGACGGTCGTTGTTCCTGATCTGTAGGAACCGGTGTTGCCCTCGAACATGCCGTAGGCACTCTTTACTTCACGGGCGATTGTTACCTCAGCGGAATCACCCTCGCTGTAACGGGAGAGCGCTTTGGTCAGATCATCGACAGATGTGATTTTTACGTCATCAACTGCTGTTATGATATCGCCTGCCTCGATGTCTGCTTCATCAGCTGCGGAGCCTTCTTCGACTTCCTTGACATAAGCTCCCTGCGGGATTCCGTAGTAAGAAGAGTTCTCCTTAGAAACTGTAGCCACTGTGACGCCGAGCTTTACGCCGCTGCCTTCAGCCGGAGCAGCAATCTCAGGCTTTTCACCGTTCTTGAGACTTTCAAGGATAGGAAGCGCATCCGTGATCGGGATCGCGTATCCCATTCCCTCGACTTGGGTGTCAGCATATTTTGCAGAGTTGATACCGATCAGCTCGCCGTTCATGTTGAGCAGTGCTCCGCCGGAATTGCCCGGGTTGATGGCTGCGTCAGTCTGGATGAGTCCGTTGTCTGTGCCTTCCTTTGATCCGTCGTAGGCTACAAGACTTCTGTTCAGTGCGGAGACAATACCTGTGGAAACCGACTGGCCGTATCCAAGCGCATTGCCGATGGCTACGACCTGCTCGCCAACAACGAGCTTGTCGGATGAACCGATTTCAATAACTTTGATCTGCTCCAGGGTATCCTCGCTGAGATCCTCTTTGTTTACAGCGATGACTGCAAGGTCAGTATTCGCATCCTCGCCGAGTATCTGCGCATCCGCGGCTGTCTCGTCTATGAAGGCAACACTCAGTGTGTCTGCCCCGGTGACCACGTGCTGGTTGCTGGCGATGATGACCTGATCATCGGTCTCGCCGATGATGACGCCGGTTCCCATGCTTACTGACTCTGCTGTCTGCGGTTCACTGTTTCCGCCTCCGAAGAAGAAGCCGTAGCCGCCGAAGTAATTCTGGATTTCTTCTACAGAAGTGTTCGTGATTGCGACCATGGCCGGCATTGAATTTGACGCGACTCCCTGGACGGTCATTGTGCCGGATGCCTTTGCCTTGTCATTGGCGTCTTCGGTGGATCCGAGGTCGTTGCCGGTCTGGATGGCTTCCTCGGCTGCGTTTGCATCTGCCTCAGCGGTCGTGACCGAGTTGTCGTTCATTGCGTTCCCAATAGTGGTGCCGCTTGTGCTGCTTTCACCTGCGACCGCCCCTGCTTCCTGGGCTGCCGGTTCTGCGACCTTATCATAAACTCCGTTCACGGAGATGAAAACTCCCGAGGACACAAGTCCGAATACTGCTGCCGAAGCTGCTGTGAGTCCGAGTTTCTTAACAAAGCTGTTCTTCATGATATTTACCTCCAAAACGCCGCGTCTGCTGTGAAGGTTCCGATTCTCCGGTTCCTTGGCGGTGCTTTCTTTTTTCTCTTTACAAGTCATATTTTCGAAAATAATTATGAAGGAATTGTGTATTAATTGGACCAAAATTGTGAAAAACGTGTCTAAATCCTGTGAACTGCTTTTTATAAGTTCGTGATACCTCATTGTAGCGTGTCTGATTTGATGTGGGAGTTGGCAATGGTTCAGACACCTGATCTGATATTGCAGTTGGCGGCAGTTCAGGCAGGCTGTTAGTGTGGTTCGTAAACGGTGCAAAGCATCCATCTTCATGAGAAAAACATTGCGGGTCCTTCCCTGTGAGATCAAAAAAGCTTTAGCTTTTTAAGCTCACAGAAAGGACCTGCGTTTTTCGATGAAGATGGTGATTTGCTCCGGTTCTTGAAATATCGTTACAGCCTGCCTGAACTGTCATAGAACTGCAGATTGAATAAAATTCAGCAAAGGTGTAGAATCGACTTAGTGCAAGCATACTTAAGACGCGGAGGAATACTATGGCAAAGCTGCATATGCTTCTTATTTATAATCCTAAAGCGGGAAAGGGTCTTTTTCTTCAGAGCCTGGGAGAAACGATCGACAAGTTCGTCAAGGCCGGTTATAAGGTGGAAGTATATCCGACGCAGGGAATTGGGGACGCTACACTGAAAATTGCCAGAGTCCCCGGCTATATCGATCTGATTGTCGCGGCAGGAGGAGACGGCACTCTGGATGAAGTAATCACAGGCATTGTCCTCTCTGGGCGCGATGTCCCGATTGGCTATATCCCTGTCGGTTCTACCAATGATTACGCGGCCAGTCTCTCTATTCCGACCACGATTTCGGAGGCGGTGGACTGTATCCTGCACGGAAGTCCGCAGGCAGTCGATATGGGAGCATTCAACGATGACACTTTCGTTTATGTAGCGGCTTTCGGTGCTTTTACTGATGTGGCCTATGACACGAACCAGGATATGAAGAACGCGCTAGGCCATCTGGCTTATATCATTGAAGGGGCGAAGAGGCTTGGTGACCTGAAGCCCTACCATATGAGGATACATGTAGACGGCATAGATCGCGAAGCATCCTATATATATGGAATGGTGACCAACTCGACTTCTGTCGGAGGAATCAAGGGTGCAACAGGACCGGATGTTTATCTGGATGACGGTATGTTCGAAGTGCTGCTCATCCATATGCCGAAGAACCTTATGGAGCTCAGTGAGATCGGCCAGGCTCTGCTTAGCAATGACCTGTCCGGCACGAATCTGGTTGAGTACTATAAGACGGAACGTATCACATTTGCATCCGAAATACCTGTACCATGGACACTGGACGGAGAGTATGGAGGAAATCCGGAATATGTCAGGATTGGTGTGAGGCACCAGTGCGTGCGCCTCGTGCTCGATGGTGATCACAATGATGTCCTTGGAGGCTGGCGGAATCTTAAGCACCCCGAGGAAGATGAGCAGGTCAGGCAGGAAGAAGACATCTTTCTCCCTCTGAAACAGTGGACTGAAGAACTGAGGAAGAGCTTAGGGCTTGATGAATGAATGAATTCGCACGCGAATCTTGCGCATGAGAAAGCGAATGCAGCTTCGTACGCGGGTCCAGAGTGAAAGAATCGCGTAGTTAAGCGAAAAATACAACAATTTGTTTAAAAATCACACATTCCTGTCTTTTATTTTTTGCAGATTTACTATATAATTATCTCAAAGTGTTCAGGGGCACGAAAACTATCCCCTGAAGCAAATAATAAGGAGGACGTTCTAATGTTAGTATCAGCAAAGGAAATGGTCGCAAACGCTTACGCCGGACATTATGCAATCGGCGCATTCAACCTCAACAACCTTGAGTGGACAAAGGCAGTTCTGAAGGCAGCTCAGGAGTCCAATTCTCCGGTCATCGTACAGGTATCCGAGGGTGCCGGCAAGTACATGGCAGGTTTCAAGACAGTAAGGGACATCGTAGTCGACGTTATCGAGAGCCAGGGCATCACAGTTCCGGTAGCTCTTCACCTTGACCACGGCACATATGAAGGCTGCAAGAAGTGCATCGACGCTGGCTTCTCCTCCATCATGTTCGACGGCTCCGCTCTTCCGTTCGAAGAGAATGTTGCCAAGACAAAAGAACTCGTAGCTATCTGCAATGAGAAGGGTATGTCCATCGAAGCAGAAGTCGGCGCTATCGGCGGCGAAGAAGACGGCGTTGTAGGCCAGGGCGAGTGCGCAGATCCGGCAGAGTGCAAGAAGATCGCTGACCTCGGCATCACCATGCTGGCTGCAGGCATCGGCAATATCCACGGCGTATATCCGGCAAACTGGCCGGGACTTCGTTTCGACGTTCTTGAGGCTATCAAGGCAGCTGTCGGCACAATGCCGCTCGTTCTTCATGGCGGCTCCGGCATCCCGGATGCAATGGTTCAGGATGCTATTAAGCTCGGCGTTTCCAAGATCAATGTTAACACAGAGTGCCAGATCGCATTTGCAAAGGCTACACGTGAGTACATCGAAGCCGGCAAGGATCAGCAGGGCAAGGGTTTCGACCCGAGAAAGCTTCTGGCTCCGGGCGCTGCTGCAATCACAGACATGGTCAAGTATAAGATCGGCGTTTTCGGCTCCGCAGGCAAGGCTTGATATTTGATTACTGAGGGGGCATAATCCCAATCTGTGACCTAATTTAATTAAGAAATGAAGGGAATCCGGAGGGGCTTTGAAAGGTCTTCTCCGGATTCCTACAAAGAAGACAATTTGAGGGTATATGAACGAGGCAAACACTTTTATTACGGATGTATTCGGCACAGATGTTTTTAATGACTCGGTGATGCGTCACCGCCTTCCTAAGAAGGTGTACAGCGCCCTGCGCGAGGTCATCGAGGTCGGCGGGGAGCTGAGTCTTGAGACGGCGGATGTAATTGCGCACGAGATGAAGGAGTGGGCGCTTGAGAAGGGAGCCACACACTTCACGCACTGGTTCCAGCCGCTCACGGGAACGACCGCTGAGAAGCACGATTCCTTTATAGGCGCGCCGCTGCCGAGCGGTAAAGTTCTCATGAGTCTGTCCGGCAGGGAGCTCATCAAGGGTGAGCCGGATGCGTCGTCATTTCCGTCAGGGGGACTGCGCGCTACATTTGAAGCGAGAGGTTACACAATCTGGGACTGCACGTCGCCGGCATTTGTCAGACATGATGAGGGTGGTGCTACACTGTGCATTCCGACAGCATTCTGTTCATATACAGGTGAGGCTCTTGATCAGAAAACACCGCTTCTTCGCTCCATGGACGCGATTAATAAGGAAGCCCTCAGACTGATCAAGCTGCTCGACAAAAAGAACACTTCGAAGAAAGTGATCCCCTCTGTCGGGGCCGAGCAGGAGTATTTTATCATCGACAGAGAAAAGTACCTTAAGCGGACCGACCTGGTATTTACCGGACGGACACTTTTCGGGGCGATGCCGCCGAAGGGGCAGGAGCTGGACGATCATTATTTCGGAACGCTTCGCCCGCGCATCGCGTCATATATGAAAGATGTCAACTGGGAACTCTGGAAGCTGGGAGTCCCCGCCAAGACGCAGCACAACGAGGTGGCTCCTGCTCAGCACGAGCTTGCGCCTGTCTATGAAAAGGCTAACGTAGCCGTCGACCACAACCAGATCGTCATGCAGACATTAAAGCGCGTGGCGACCAGACATGGGCTTCGGTGCCTTCTTCATGAGAAGCCATTTGCCGGCGTCAACGGCTCCGGCAAACACAATAACTGGTCACTGACTACAGATGACGGTATAAACCTTCTGGAACCGGGCAGAACTCCGCACGAGAACACGCAGTTCCTGCTTGTCCTCTGCTGTATTCTGAGGGCGGTCGATAAACATTATGACCTTATCCGCGAATCGGCTGCGGATATTGGAAATGAAGCAAGGCTTGGCGGAAATGAAGCCCCGCCGGTCATCATTTCCGTATTTCTGGGTGAACAGCTGGAAGATGTACTTGACCAGCTGATCAGTACCGGAAGCGCGACAAGTTCCAAGACGGGCGGTATGCTCCAGACCGGAGCTAAATCGCTCTCTGACGTGACCAAAGATGCTACTGACAGGAACCGTACGTCACCATTTGCCTTCACCGGCAATAAGTTTGAATTCCGCATGGTCGGCAGCCGCGATTCAATCGCCGGCGCGAACACTGTGCTCAACACAATTGTTGCGGAGTCTTTCCGTGACGCTTGTGACTATATTGAATCCTTCATCGACCCGCAGCTACCGGAGGTGGAGAACGATAAGAGAGTTGCAGATGCCGTCCATGATCTGATAAAAGAGTACGCGACAAAGCATCGACGCATCGTCTTTAACGGCAACGGTTACTCAAAAGAATGGGAGGAGGAGGCCGTAAACCGCGGGCTTCGGATCATTCCCGACATGGTCGATGCGATTCCCGCATTGACAACGGATAAAGCGATAAAGCTTTTCAGGGAGTTCGGTGTATTCACAAAAATAGAGCTTGAATCGAGAGCAGAAGTCAAGTATGAGCTCTATTCTAAGGCAGTCAATATCGAAGCCCGCACAATGGTGCAGATGGCAGGCAAGGAGCTTCTTCCCGCAATCATGGCTTATTGCGGTCAGCTCGCTGAGTCTGCAAATGCCGTTCGCGCATGCGGAATTGACGCATCTGTGCAGGAAGAGATCCTGTCTGAACTTACGGAATGCCTCAAAGAGGCGAATGCATCCCTGAAAAAGCTGGATGAAGCGATCCGCAATGCAGAGCAGGTGCCTGAGGGAAGGGAACGCGCAGTTGCGCTTCGCGACAATGTCGTACCTGCTATGGAAGCTCTCAGGAGACCGGTGGATAAGGCGGAGGGATATGTCGACCGAAGGTCATGGCCTGTCCCCACCTACGCAGATCTGGTTTTCGAAGTATAAATGTTAAGAAATTATTAAAAATATTACAATCCGATTCACAAATTTGTAAAAATGTTGTATTGTAAAGGGGCTGTCAAAGCTAGAGCGTTTGATGTCCCTGAGAAGAATGAGGTAGGAGAGTATTATGATTTCCAATCTTGTACTGCAGGACACAATTAATGGCATAAAGAACATTGGACGCTGTGAGCTTACTATTGTCGATCTCGAGGGAAAGCTTGTCGCGTCTACCGAGGGAGAGCCGGAAGTAAGTCGTTCGGATATTGTCAATTTTGCCGAGTCCCAGGCTGATTCCCAGGAGATTAAGGGCAGCATGTACTTCAAGGTCTACGATGACTATCAGATCGAGTATGTCGTCATCGTGACCGGCGGTGAAGAAATGTCAATGGTAGGAAAACTTGCCGCTTTCCAGATCCAGAATCTGCTGGTTGCATACAAGGAGCATTTTGACAAAGATAATTTCATTAAGAATCTCCTTCTTGACAATCTTCTCCTGGTCGATGTATATAATCGCGCGATGAAGCTTCACATTACTACCAATGCGAAGCGCGTCGTTTATATCATCGAGTCCGAGCAGAGCAAGGATTATTCTACACTGGAAGCAGTAAAGAACCTTTTCTCAAAGACAAAGAATGATTTCATCACTGCCGTCGATGAGAACAGTATCATTATTATTAAAGAACTGAAAGAGGAAGACGGACAGAAAGAGCTTGCTGAGATCGCTGAGTCCATAACCAGAACGCTTGCCCAGGAGGGCAACGTCCACGACACGACTCATGTCGCCTATGGCAATGCGGTCACAGAGATCAAGGAAGTTTCCCGCTCCTACAAGGAAGCGAGAATGGCCCTCGATGTCGGTAAGATTTTCTTCAGCGATCAGAACATTATTGCCTACAGCCAGCTCGGCATCGGCCGTCTGATTTACCAGCTGCCGATCCCGCTGTGCAAGATGTTCATCAAAGAGATCTTTACGGACAAGAGTCCGGATGATTTCGATGAGGAAACTCTGACGACCATCAACAAGTTCTTCGAGAACAGTCTGAATGTCTCCGAGACATCACGTCAGCTGTACATCCACAGAAATACTCTGGTCTACAGGCTGGATAAGCTCCAGAAGAGCACAGGCCTTGACCTTCGGGTATTTGACGACGCGATCACCTTCAAGATCGCCCTGATGGTTGTGCGCTATATGAAGTATATGGAGACACTTGAGTACTGATTGCATTTGCAAGAGCCCTGGCACCCGCCTTCTTTCGGAAGGCGGGTGTTTTTACGCAGCGGTTCAGCCAGGCTGCACGCATGTCAATGCCCCGGCGCAAATCACCATCTTCATCGAAAAACGCCGGTCCTGCCCTCCGAGCTTAAAATTGCTGCGCAATTTTGATCTCTCAGTCGGACCGACAATGTTTTTCTTATGAAGATGGGATGCTTTGCTGCCGGAAACGTGACGTAATAAGCAGCCAGTCTGAACCGAAATCCCGAAGTTATCGGGCAGCCTGTCTGAACTGTTACTTTTTACAACTTTTTTACAACACGTTTTGATAATTTGGAGATATTTTCCTGTCATTATGTGATACAATAGGAAGCGTATAACTTTAAACTGAGCTAATTAAGGAGGATTTGCATGATTGATCTTGACCGCGTGAGTAAATCTTACGAAAAGGGTCAGCCCGCAGTCGATGAAATCTCGCTCCATGTAGATAAAGGCGAGTTCGTATTCGTCGTAGGCGAGAGCGGTTCCGGTAAATCAACACTGATCAGACTGCTCCTCAAGGAGCTGGAGCCGACCAAGGGAATTATCACGGTCAACGGACATGTGCTCAACACGATGAAGCACAAGGCTGTGTCTAAATATCGCCGCGAAGTAGGCGTTGTATTCCAGGATTTCCGACTGTTGAATGACAGAAATGTATACGAGAATGTAGCATTTGCACAGCATGTTATTGAAGAGCCGGGCCGCATCGTGAAGAGGCGTGTTCCGGAGGTTCTCCGTATGGTCGGTCTTGCCGAGAAGTACAAGAGCAAACCGATGCAGCTTTCCGGCGGTGAACAGCAGAGAGTCGCCGTAGCCCGCGCGATCGTGAACAGGCCTAAGATCCTGCTTGCGGACGAGCCGACCGGCAACCTGGATCCGAGAAATTCATATGATATTATGAAACTTCTGGATGAAATCAACCAGCAGGGAACGACGGTCCTGGTTGTTACTCACAACAAGGAGCTGGTCGACCAGTTCCATAAGCGCGTTATCACTATGCGCCGCGGTATTATTTCGAGAGACGTAGAGGAGGGTATCTATCATGAAGATTAGATCTCTTGGCTACTGTATCAGACAGGGTTTCAAGAATATTTGGCGTAACCGTATGTTCTCCGTGGCTTCAATCACCACTATGACAGCTTGCATTCTGCTCTTCGGAATGTTCTTCTCAGTCCTTATGAATGTCAATTTCATGATCAGGACGCTCGAGGAAGAGGTCGGTGTGACGGTCCTTTTTGACGAGGGACTTGAGCAGGATAAGATAGACGAGATCGGCGAAAAAATCAGAGCCATGGAGCATGTAACGGATGTCACATATACATCTGCCGAGGAAGCATGGGAGAAGTTCCAGCAGGAATACTTCGAGGGAAACGAGGAGTATGCCAAGAGCTTTTCCGAGAACGGTGAGAACCCGCTCGCTAATTCAGCCAGCTACACCGTCAGAGTAGATGAGATTGAGAACCAGACCAGTATCGTTACGAGAATCAAGCGGCTCGAAGGTGTCCGCCAGGTCAACCAGAGTGCCGGCGCGACAAAGACGCTGATCTCTTTTAACTCGCTGTTCACTTATGTGGCGGTCGCGATCATTGCGCTGCTTCTGGTCGTATCCATTTTCCTGATTGCCAACACGGTTAATGTCGGTATTTCTGTACGCCGGCACGAGATTGCTATCATGAAGCTGATCGGCGCAACGGACTCCTTTGTCCGCGCTCCGTTCATCGTTGAGGGTCTGCTTCTGGGCTTCATCGGATCTCTGATCCCGCTTGGAATTCTTTTCATCGCTTACGACAAGATTCTCGGATGGCTTCTGAACCGCTTCGGCGTTCTGAATACGATTTCGGGAAGTCTGCCCTCTGTGATAGAGGTGTTCCACGTGCTTGCGCCTGTGGGCATTGGTCTCGGTCTGGGTATCGGTCTTGTCGGATCGGTCATCACAGTCAGAAGACATCTGAGAGTGTGATAATTCTATAATGAGCAAAGTTCCGCGCCGGGTTTCCGGCGCGGTTTTATATTTCTGCAGCAAGATGGATTGTTCAGATGTTTGTAAATATCCGTAATAATGTCAGATAAGTAATTTTAGATGTTTGTAATTGTACTTAATAAATCGTAATGATATACTAGTTGCAGCGGTGAAGATAAAAACAGCCAGATTAGAAAGCTGTATGGCCGCAAGAAAGGAGAAACAATATGGCATTTAGAATTCTGCTCATTGTGCTTTTCGTACTGGTGCTCTACGTTATCATTTCCTGTGTCAGAGTCGTTCCGCAGGCTTACGCTTACGTCGTTGAGTTCCTGGGAAGCTACCGCACGACATGGGAGCACGGTCTGCATCTTAAGGCTCCTTTTGTTGAGAGAATAGCCAACAAAGTATCCCTTAAAGAGCAGGTTTGTGACTTTGCTCCGTCGTCAGTTATCACGAAGGACAACGTCACGATGAAGATCGACTCAGTCGTCTACTTCAAGATTTTTGATCCGAGACTTTACACATACGGTGTTGACCGTCCGCTTTCCGCTATGGAAAACCTGAACGCGACAACCCTCCGTAACATCATCGGTGGTATGGAACTTGACCAGACGCTGACAAGCCGTGACATTATCAATGCTCAGATGCTGAAGATTCTCGATGAGGCAACAGATGCGTGGGGCATCAAAGTTACACGTGTCGAGCTTAAGAACATCATCCCGCCCGCTGAGATCCAGGGTGCGATGGAGAAACAGATGAAGGCTGAGCGTGAGAAACGTCAGACAATCCTTGAAGCTACAGCTCACAAGGAATCTGTAGTCGCCCGCGCAGAAGGTGACAAGCAGGCTAAGATCCTGGCTGCACAGGCTGAGAGAGACGCGCAGATCGCGCTCGCTGAAGGTCGTGCGAAGTCTATTGCGCTTGTCTATCAGGCTGAGGCGGAAGGTCTCAAAGCTTTGAAGGAAGCGAACATTGACGCTGCAGTCCTGAAGCTGAAAGGTCTTGAGGCTCTGAAGAATGTTTCTGATGGCCGTGCAACTAAGATTTACATGCCTACAGACCTCTCTGGCGTGATTTCCTCCCTTGGCCTCGCTGCCGAGTCCCTCGGTATCGGAGATGCCACACCGGTGGATAAATCCGCAAAGCCGAAGCCCAATGCGGCTGCTGATGAGTGCTGCGATGATGATGAAAAGTCAGCTGAGACCAGAAGGATGGCCGGCGGACATTGATAATTGAACATTGATCCTCGTGGGGCCGCTGCTTTTGCAGCGGTCTCTTTTTTTCAAAGGCAACCATAGACGTAAACGGTAGAAAACGGGCATTCATGACTGCTTCCTACTTTTAGTGTTACGATACTGACAAATTAATTTTTGGGAGGTACGTAATGACAAGCACGATAAAACAGAATAAGAACAAGCTCCTGTACTGGAAAAAAATAATACTTACGGCGGAGAGCCACACAGGTACGAGAATCGAATGGATGAGGCAGCACGGGATCAGGGAAGGCAGTTATTACTATTGGCATAAGATCCTTTTGAATAACGGGATGCTTGATGACAAGGACACCAGTCACCTGGAAGGGATCGAGCTGCCGCCTGCCATAGGACATCATGAGTTAGAGACGCAGACTGGATTTGTTGAATACCATGCATCAGGGCCGCAGATATGCATGTGTCTGGACCAGCAGGAAACGCATCGGCATCCCGCGCAGATCATGATTGAAAAGAACGGGTATCAGGTCCATGTGGCCGAAGGATTTTCGCCTGTAATGCTGAGCCAGGTCCTGGAGGTGGTCGCCCATGCTGAATGATGCCGGACCGGAGCAGTTCTCGGGGATATATATCCGTC
>CADAIL010000022.1 GCA_902788035.1 uncultured Lachnospiraceae bacterium
GCACCTTCTTCCTGTACTTCGTGCACCATACGAGATGGTACTGCAGCGAATAGACATATCCACGACCATATGCAAGGTCGTTCTTAACAGTAAAATCAACATCTTTTCCCATATATGTATTATACCATATGTTAGCCCGTATGTCAACATAAATAAGAACAAATGTTCTATCTTCGCATTATACATGACCCTAGACGCCATGTCCACACCAATCACCAATCACAACCCAATCCCCACCGATCAGGATCCATAATACCGATATCTGCCCTGGTCCACAGATCGGCAGAATAAAAAGAAAGAGGGGCTGACGCCCCTTGAATAAATATATAGAAGATCCCTTGTGTACAACGACCGAAGAAACAAGCGCAGGTCCCTGCAGACTCATGTTTAAAAACACGAGAATGCGCCGGTTACTTTTCAAAGTTTTACTGACACTCATTTTTCTTTCCCCCAGTAACCGAACTACGCCGCCTGCCACACTGTCGCATGAGGACAGAAATCATCCGATTTATACGATACTGATTTACATATATTAGTCTATCATTGTTTTTTCCACATGATAAGCCCCATTGCTTCCATCCCGAAACTATTGATACTGTGATGACATGACCTCAAAAGTAGAGTACAATTGCCTGAGGAGGTAATCATGAACAATTATCATAAATCCATTCACATAAGACGCATACTGCGTATTGTTTCCGCGATACTTGCTGCATGCCTGGTGCTGGAAGTATCGGTATTTGCTGCATATGCAATGAGTCCCGAAAGAAGATATACTCACGCACTGGATCTTGGCAGCAAATACCTCTTGTCCCTCGACTATGAAGATGCCGTGAAAGCGTTCTCAAAAGCGATCGATATTGATCCCAAAAAGCCGGATGCATATATCGGTCGAGGTGACGCTTATGCCGCCCTCAATATGGATGAACAAGCCAGAGACGATTATGAATACGCTATCTCTCTTGACGCAGCTTATCGGGAGGAGCTTCTTCCCAAGATTGAAAAACTCACTCCTGCTGAGTCAATAGCCGCTCCAGAACCTACGGCTGTACCTGTGCAAACTGCTACGCCAATACCAACAGCTACGCCCGCGCCAACAGCCACACCTGAACCGACCAACACACCCACCCCAACCACTCCTCCTGCTCTTTACGTGCCACCCATAAATGGCACCTATGGAGGAGATTATGGCGGTACTTATCTCGGAACAAGCGGAGAAGAGTACTCTTTCAATCTCTATACAAGCAACGACGACCCCAATAACCCCGGTGTTGTATATACTCCAACACCTCCAAGTCGCGAAACCGCTTATGAAATGTGGACTGTGGAAACCGATGTGCACAGGTTGGATAAGCAGATTGGCGACCGCACATTATATGCAGTATTTGATACGCGCGACGGCAATCTGATCTGCAACATTTATGAAAATGGCGCTCTCATAGATGAATGCGTCAGGATACGGCGTCCGGTGGCAGGTTAAAGTCTAGCTTAACGCAGAATTCTCGTGATATAAGTCTGAGAAAAATACGATAAGTATGTCTCTGCCTATAGCAGAAAAAAACTGTGCATAATATAGTTCCTATAAATTCACGAGAATTCTTCGTCAAAGATTAAAAATACTTCCATTCGATAGCTTTCAAAGCCGGTGTATCATTAATTCTTGACATAAGCTGCTCATACTCTTCCTCTGTCCCCGGCCTTGAGGCTTCTCCCTCATTGGGTTGAATCAGTATTTCATTTCTCATGTCACTTAAATAATAGACCATTATTTTCTCAGATGTATTTGGTGCCAGGCGATAGACTTTTACTTCATCACCTACTGACAAAAATGTTCCTTCTTCTATATAATTTCCCTCCAGGATCCGCAGTTCTTCATCCCTGTAATTTCCCGCTTCATTGATCCTATGGACTGAGGTTCCGTCGTAAGCAAATATATCCCATGCGTAATATGATTGGCCATCTATGCTGGCAATCACAAGTTCGGGCACTCCGTCATCTGATAAATCTAAAAATGAATATCCCAGAGCATCACCTATTGGGTGAATTATCGCGTTTACATTTATATCCGCATTTACATCCGGCTCTTCGCCATTTCTATGTTTCTCATACTCCGAGCGGTAAGCCGTCAATTGATCTTTATAAATCTCTTCCGGGTCAATGGCAGATGCAGCAGGAGATGGTGTTGGGGTCGGAGTCAAAGAAGGTTCCGGTGTCGGTGTAGGTGAAAGTTCCTCCATCAGCTCATTATATTTTGAATAATCACCGGTCAAATCTCCGGCCTGTTGATAATCTGCTTTCGCCAGTTCATAATTGCCGAGTTCCCGGTAAGCATCACCTCGCTTAATATAGGCGTCAGACGACATCGGTTTTATCTTGATTGCTTCTGAAAATGCCGTAATGGCAGAATCATAGTCCGCCTCCAAAAGATATTTGTTTCCCAGGTCCAGGTTCCTCGCATACACTTGTTCCTGCCTTATATTAAATACGATTATCACAAGCTCTACAAGGAGCACCAACGCCAGTAGTATACTAATAGTTTTAAAGATTCTCTTTTTGCTCATCATTCTGCCCCTGTTTAATTTTGTTACTAAATTGATGCACCTCTAAGTTCGTCAAACGACACATATCCTTCAACATCACCATCTGAGTGGATATCCTTACTCTCCCACTCATTAAGAAAAATCACGTCTGAAAAAGCGACTCCTGAAGTTTTATTCTCATTATCCTCGTTTGTCTGATTATCATCTTCTATATCGGCATCAGACTGTGCTGCAAGCGCGTCAGAGAGCCGCGCATAAGTATAATGAATCACAGAATGACCTAGAGCAGGATATACATGCTCGACATCACAGGTCTCGGGATTACCATTTTCATCATAATTATAGGTAAAAACATTATGGACATATCCTTCATCGGGATGTTCATGGTAATGCTCCTCCGTCCTTACTCTGCCCTTCTCGTCATATTCGTAAATCTTCTTATCATATAACCGCTCATTCAAACTCAGAGCTGCCATGGCTTTTTTGACGATTTATATCCGAATATCGAATGCCGGTAAGTCTTCCTTTTTCATACGTGAATGACTCTTTTGCCCATATTTCTTCATTCCTAAACAAACTTTTTTCAATCATTCGACCATTCGCATAAATACTTTCAACAGACCACTTCTCAGAAGAACCTCCTTCGTCAGATACCCTGATTTCCACGTTGCCTTCGGCATCCTTTATTTCTGAAAATTCGCGATTATAAAACGCAGTTCCATATGGGGGCTCGGTTCTGTTGGTATTATCATAATTATACTGATAAATATGACTGGAATTATTCATAGACATAAGATCTTCTTCATTTCTAAGAATAACATTTCCATAATCATCGTAATCATAGCTTGTTATTGCTGTTAATTCTCCTTGGCTGTCGTATTGCTCTTCATTAACACGGACCCACTGTATTTGCCTGAACTCCTATCAAGCGAGCATTCTGCCAATCCTCGATCATCTCAAATAGTTTCCCGAGTACTTTATATAGGCATCGGCAAAACCGGCATTTATGGCCTTCGATAAAATCGCCTCTGCTTCAGATTCACTATGACATGAACCTGCCGATACGCAGTACCATTTCTCCTGGTTCAGATTACTCCAGTCACTTGAAATGTAGATCTTTCCGTTCAATCCAAGTTCATTCATTCTGTCAGCGACCTTTTGCGCTTCATTCTGATCCTTTGACGCAAAGCACCACACACCATAAAAAGTACTCCTCTGAGTTTCGGCAGCAGCCGGCTCGGAATTTGTCATCTCAAATTCGCCCGTATCTTCATCAATTTTAGTAATTCTCATTGACGAAACGACTAATCCGTATGAAGACATCTCGTTTGGTTTCATTTCATATGTGACAACATAATTCGAAAGGCCGGGATTCTTTGACAGCTTACCCCAATATCCCCAATAAAACTCCACTTCTCCAATATAACCGTCACCGCTTTCCGTGACTTTGTATGTGTGGCTCTCCATATCAGTCTCCGATTCGATTTCCGAATCAAGGAACAGAGCGTATGTTCCGGAAGTATCGGTATACTTTACTGCATCAAAGAAAACAGCCTTATTAATTGTCTGCATCTCTTCCCATTTTGCCTCTGTTCCGAACAGGTTCCTGCAGTTATCCTCAACACCCTGTTTTGAAACAGACCAGCCATGGTATTCGTCACCGGCCGGTCCCGGTTCTGCATTTGCGTCAAGCACAATTCTCCCGTTCTCACTTCTAAAGAAGCTGTCTATGACCCCATCCGAATCAGCCGCAAGTGCTGCTGCTCTGATTTTTTCTGCATCAGACAGGTTTACATCAACATTTACATTTTGGTTCTTGTTGTCATACTCCTGCATTAAGACCAAAAAGATGTAGTTTCCCATGTTTCGGTCAATTTCGCGCAGCGCTTTTTCCGGATCCACTACTACTTTTATGCTTTTTTTAATCTCTATCTGATCAACAACAATTCCCCCGTCCTGTGCAGATACCTCTGTATTTAACGAGTCATATTCCTCCTTGATAATCTCAACATCGTATTTTTCAGGGAACAGGACCTCTGATGCATGTCCGTTCTCATCGGTCGTCAGTTCATATGAGTGTCCGCTGCCGTTCAATACAACGGCGGCACCCTCCACACCTCTGCCGTCCTCTGAAATGACCGTTATTTCCGTCTGGCCTATTTTCTTCCTTAGTATTGACTTATCTCCGGAAATCTCCTGAGCAGTCTCGTAATCTGACCATGCGCTTACATAATCACCCTGTGCTTTATAGGCATCGCCGCGGCCAACGTACGCCTCAGCATTCATGCTATCAATATCGATCGCTTTGGAAAATGCGCTGATCGCGCTTTCATAGTCCTCAGATAAGAGATACTTATTACCCAGATTAAGTCTCCTGGTATAGCCGATTGTACCGAAATTGCTTTGATAAACAAAGATTCCTATTTCCATACACAGAAAAGCGACCAATGCAATACTGATCCGTTTCAGTAGTTTTCTTTTTCTCATGTTGAGTGTCTCCATAAGTTGTTAATCGGCAGTCTCCACCTTATATTTGGTCTCAACTGCCGATTTCTGTAAGATCTACGATCATTATACTGGCGGGAATTTTTTCTTGAACGGCGTCCTCTTGGTATTGATCGGCCGCGTCTCCTGTATCTGATATTTTTCCAAATACATCTGCATACCGATTCCATACGGACTTGTCGTATCACCGCTTCGATTGATTTCATATCTCTTAGCTTTGTCTATTTCGCCGATTGCTGCCAGATATGTGTAAGTTCGTGGACCAGGGTCTATAAGAGTTTAATTGTCTGCGGGTTTCCTTTAGTCCTGTTCCTGTTAAGTTCCTTCAGCCCGTATTTGCACTGCGTGTTGTTCGTATCATTTCCAGGAATTACCACTGACCGCGCTTTGTCAAGCACAATATCATGAAGCTGCTTTGCGGAAAAAACATCCCTCTGCCGGACAATCACGGTGACATTATTCTTCAGTCGATTAGTCTGTAAATATGATGTCTGTATTGATTCGCAATACTTTGAATATTTTACATCTTAAAAGAGCTTACTGCCGCATCTGCTGCAGAAGGCAGACCCTGCCTCCACTTCACTGCCGCAGACCGGGCATTTTATTGTCTGCTTTCCCTGCACGCCTTCGAACCGCCATTCCGGCAGGCTGAAGATTGTGCAGAACGCCTCATTTCCAAACATATATAAGAGCACAGCGCCGATAATACCGGTAAGGGTGATCATTCTATAGCTGTCAAAATAGACTGTTCCAAACCCGATAAGCGGCACAATCATCAGTTTTACAAGCGCACCGCCGACTGTCATAAGAATCAGCGTATTGCCCTGTACATATCTCCCTATCAGGTAAATCGCTCCCACCGTCAAAACGTTGCCAAACAGCACATAGAAAAGATACCTGGTAGATGCGTAAGACAGCTCCGGGTAATAGAGAATTAAATCACCTGCAAAGCACAACGCGCCTAAGATCGCCAGGAACCGGTATTCCTTATGTTCGGCATAAACGACAGCCAGTCCGAGTGATACCGCCGTGAAGAAAGTATGGCAGTACCTCATCATAATGCGAAAATCACTATACCCT
Organism: uncultured Lachnospiraceae bacterium; assembly: GCA_902788035.1. Lineage (GTDB taxonomy): Bacteria > Bacillota > Clostridia > Lachnospirales > Lachnospiraceae > Chordicoccus. The sequence continues at coordinate 6,126 of CADAIL010000022.1, forward strand.
GTCAAACGAAGTAAAATTGCGAGACCTATATAAGCTGCCGCAGCCACGATCACCGCCACTCTGTGATGTCTGACATAGTCTCCCCAGGAACCCTGCCATATCACTTCTGCCGTTTCACGGCTCTTATTGATGACATGACCGGCTCTCGCTCTCGTCTCAGAAGCGTTCCAGCTGGATTTTTGTACATCACCGGAAGAGACCTGGGTCGCGGACTTTCGGTAATAAATCCATACGATTGAACACGCAAGTGCCAGAAGCGTGCTGATGACAGCCCATATGGAAATGCCCAAAAGATTGCTGCCAATTTCATCATTTATCTGATATGCAAAGCCATATGTTATAAGGAGGCCGAGCAGATACATGGCAAATGCCACAAAGTTGCCGCCTTTATCGAGAACCTTGAGAATTAACTCAATCACCGCAACACCGATTATCGCAACGACTAAAAAGAGATACAGAGTAACATAAGCTTTAATATCTGACGCATCATCGCCAAACACATCCATAATTTCGTAGATGGCTTTAAAGATCCGATAGGAGTCAATCAGACCGAGCTTACCGTTCTTCATTGAATTAAGGATATTCAGGGCGCTTTCGGGCAGATAACTGTCGATACTGAAGTATCCTCCACCCAGCCCGAGAATGCTGCTCAGACCCGCTGATACAGAGTACCACGCCTGCGTCAATGTGATAATTAACGCGGCGGCAAGCAGCCCTATCGATGTAAATTTATATGTCTGATTGTATACCGGGGCACCGGTACCCGGCGTTCTATCATTCATACTTCCATTACCGGGAGCATCTGTATGTCGAGGAGGTACTGTTACAACAGCCGGCACTTCTCTTTTTATCTCAGCCATATTGTCTGTCTCGTTATTCGGCGATGCACTGACTTCTGGTCCAGGTCGTCTGACCGGCTCATTATTCTGCGGTGTAACGGGTTTTGCTTCGGGCCGTCTGACCGGGGCATTATTCTGCGGTGTAACGGGTTTTGCTTCGGGCCGTCTGACCGGGGCATTATTCTGCGGTGTAACGGATTTTGCTTCGGGCCGTCTGACCGGGGCAGAACTTGCTACCGGCTTTTTCCCGGGTTCCGAATCCCACCTTTCAGTCGGAGGATTCCCGTTTTCGTTTTTTTGAGGTGACAGCGTGCTGCGCACAGCTACTGTCTGCTCATCGTTTTCATTGATATTGTTCACTTTCTCAGGTGCCGGAGCTTTAGTTTTCTTTACATTTTGCGCCAGGACCCTTTTTCCGCACTTATAGCAGAATTGACTTCCATCCTCGAGCTGCGTTCCGCAATACATACAAAACATTAGAGTACCTCCTGATATCCCTCATTTATATCAAAATTTATACTTATCGGTCTTTTCTGATGCCCATAAGCGAAATACCGCTGAGCACCGCAAATACGATGACGAAGATAAGCATATAGAGCCACGACCGGGTCAGATGTCCCGCCGTATATTCAAAGAAATCCTCTGCCTCATGGGCAATTTCTGTCATTTCGCCGTTAATTTCCACCATATACTTCAGCCCGTTCAGATCAGCAATCGTACCATAGCCCTCCATTGACCATCTGCAGATCGCGAACCAGGAAATAATCTTGGTAACGCCTTCCAACTTGAAGAGCAGGCCGGAAAAGAGGATCTGCGGCATAAGCAGCAGGGGCGCGACTGTCATTGCCCGATCCGGGTTTTTAAACAGACTGGACGCGAAAATGCCCATAGCCGATGCCGAGATTGCGGTCAGGAACGTTGTCAGGAAGAGCTCCGGAAACGGATGTATCATAACACCCTGCTCCGGCGCACCGACAGTCAGATAAAACACTCCGGTGAGGAGCAGCGACTGGATGATTGACAGGACGCCCAACACAACGAACTTAGAGATAATATACGGCCCCAGCTTGAGTCCTGTCATATATTCTCTTCGAAGAATAACGCGTTCCTTACAGACTTCCTGTATGGCATTGAGGGTTCCGATCCAGAATGCGGAGCAGGAAAGCGCGAAAAGAAGCGATTTTGTAATACCATAGTTTTCAAACTGATTCCCGTCTTTGACCAGCGAAATCAGCAGAGCGAGAAGCGGGGCCTGGGCAAGAAGCATACCAAGTCTCTGCCTGTCGTTCAGAAGAAGCTTTGCGTATCTTGCGCTGAGTACTCCGATCTGCTTAATCGGGCTATGCTTATCTCGTTTCGCTCTATTTTTGCGATCCCCGCCGGCACCCTGCGCTATTCGCCCGCTTTGACCGGCGGCTGCAATACTGTCGTACTTTCTTCTCCAATACAACGGATTGTCAGTAATCATGTTGTAGACGTCGACAAGATTATCGACCTCGAAGAATTTTTCTGCTGACTCGTAATCTCCGGCGTAGCACAGGTTTCCGCCCTTTCCCATGAAAAGGATCTTGTCACAGTTCTGAAGATTCAGTGTACTGTGGGTGACAAGGATTACAGTCTTCCCCGATTTAGTCATATTCTTTAATGTGTTCATCAGGTTGCGTTCCGTACCGGGGTCGAGACCTGATGCGGGCTCATCCAGGAAAAACAGCTGCGGATCAGACAGAAGCTCTACCGCAATCGATGCCCTCTTTTTCTGACCGCCGCTGAGGGAGCGTATCATATTATCCTTCTGCTCTGTGAGCTCTACCGTTTGGATAACGGAAAGGACCCGGTTTTCCCTCTCTTCCCGGGTGACATCATCCGGCAGCCTGAGCTTTGCCGCATAATTAAGCATATCAAAGAGTGTCAGGTTATCGTACACAATATCCTGCTGAGGCACATATCCTATGATATTCTTCAGTGCTTCATAAGTGTCCCTGTCATACAGGCTCTCACCATTGATAATGACCTGCCCGGATGTCGGCTTATTGTATCCGCAGATTGCATTCATGAGCGTCGTCTTTCCTGCGCCGGAACCGCCGATAATGGCGACCAGTTCAGCCGGTCTGATATCCAGTGTGACGCCATTGCAGATAACTTTCGATTTCCTTTTCTGTTTTACCTGCTTGACGATATTCGATACGTGAATACCTATGCCCTGCGTATATGTGCAGTAGAACAGATAACCGTTAGAAAAAATCAGCTTAGTATTCGTTATAATGATGACATCTTTTTCAGAAAGAGGCCGGGCACCTGTGACCTTTATGCCGTTTACGTATGTGCCGTTCGTACTGTTTTCGTCATACAGTATGAACCTTCCCTGATTCCGTACGATGCGCGCATGTCTGGAAGAGACACTGATATGACCGAGCTGGAGAGAATTACCCGCAGCCCGGCCTATGGTAAAGACATCTCTATCCAATCTCATGCTTTTCCAGGAAGAAGCTTCCTCGGTATTCAGCATCATGAGAATGTTATTCTGTATGTTGTTATTCGGATCATCTATACGCAGTACATCGCCTGCGCCAAATGCGGCGCTCTGGACATATTTACTATTCAGTATCAGCCCGTTCGTACTGTTGTTATCATACACAAAGACTCTGCCGTTGTGCAGTTGAAAATATCCATGCTGTTGTCTGCTGGCGATTTTGGACGTCAGAACTATATCGTTCTCAGGATTTCTGCCGAAAGTTATTTCTGTCTTTCCGAAACTCCGCAGATCGTACTCAGCCGGTGCTTTATCTCCGTCAAAAATTAATAGCTTTGTTCCGGATGGATTATGTGTGGGCTTATATGGTGAACTGCCAGGCGCGAACCTGACGGTCTGATCCTCAAAATTTGGCATCTGTTCCCCCTCTTTTTATACCTTTAGTCGCAGGCTCAAGATCAAATCTTACTTGCAGTCGCAGCTGCCTGTGCATCGGCTGCCTGCAGATTCTTGGCAATAGTCCTGATCGTCTCCGCTATTCGCCGCAATTGACCGGCGGATGTGTTGATATTTCCGGCCAGGGTCGTTCCCTTCTTTATAAATGCCGTGGCGTTATCACCTTTCCACGCGTTCTGAATACTTGTAAGAATTTCATCAAGCTCAGTGTCTGAGATCTTCTCCAGCTGCGATGCCAGATTTTCAAGTTCCTGTGCTTTTTTACCTGCTTCTTCAATATCAAGTACTATATCTAATATTTCACTCATATCTCTGTTCCCCCGGAGTTATCAGACAAACTCTTCTTTCGACAGTCCATTTGCCAGAATAACATTATTTCCTTCCGTTGATTCCATGATTCCGGCAATCTGACGCAGTTTCTGCGGCTGATTAATCAAACTGCTGATCAAGGTATCCATCTCTTCCCGAAGACCTGTGAACTCTGATCTGTCAGCTTCAGCCGCGTCTCCGTACCAGTAGGATCCCGTCTGTGACATTGTATCTTTTATTGACTGAAGGTTACTGCGGACCCTTGCTGCCTGATCTTCAATGCGTATTGAAATGTTTTTCAGCTCTTCCGGATTCACTCTTAATTGAACATTCGGCATAGGCACCTCCCTAAATCGTAATCGACGAAATTATTTCTGATATGTTGTTTTCACAGCTCTCGTATTTCGACCGGGCAAAATCTGTACCCTTATTCAATTCCTCAAGGAGGGCTGTCAGATTTTTCAGCCTGTCAAGATCCCCGCGGAGTGAAGTTTCATATGTAGTTGCCGCCACACCTACCCAGCCGGAGTGCAGGGAACCAAGTAATGTCTCAAGTTCACTCGCCGCGCTCTTTAATTCCGATATGTATTGGGTTATCTCCCCTACATCCCGTTTCATGTAGCTTGTATCTGTCTCTATAATACTCATTTTTCTCCCTTTCCGCAGATAATCGCTTTTTTACCAGAAACTTCCGGCTTGTGAAGGGTCAATCTTCCCTACCTTGTCTGCCTTAACATACTTTGTAGTAATAGCAGTTCCCTCATATACTGTTTCCACGGATGACTGCTCACATCTTCTATACAGGAGCACAATTTCGCTAAGGGCATCAGCACTGGCAAGCAGTGCCCTTGCTTCTTCTGTCAGTCTTCCTATCTGTGCACTCACCGGAATAACACATTCAGCCAGGGATGACATTCGTCTCATACCGGACTCTATTTCATATAATTCATCCGTGTACCTGACCATACGATTCGCAAGATTCTGCAGTTCTTCACTTTTTATCATTAAGACATCCGGATCAGTGCGGATCAACATAATCATCACCTCTCTTAAGCTATGTATAATATACTACACCATGAATAAGCAAATAATAACATCCGATAAACTGTACACAAAATCCGACAAACGGTATTTCAGACAATGATCAGTTCCGCCCCTGTCAGTATCCCGTAATCCGCAAGAGTACGGTCACGGCTGAAGACCAGTCCCAGATCCTTCGATCCCAGGACCATCTCTCTCAGATCTCCGTCATAATTCAGATGCTCTTTTTGTCCGACAAGACCCGCGATTTCCGCAATTACATCCCCTATAAGCGCTTTTTCTTCCAGATTCATATTATAAACCTTTTCAAGCGCCGACACGGTGACATTCACTACTATCATAAAAACCTCCCTACAGCGGTAATCTGACGTCTAAGATCTGATGCAGAATCCCGGTGACCGTACCGGAGTCCGCCAGTTCCATGCTCTTTGCATCTCCTGAATTCTTCATCACATACCAGAGCAGTTCCTTTTTTAAAAAACCGGCAGAAAAAAGCGCATCCTCACTTCCGTTAGCATATTTAGTGATCGAGCATTCAATTTTCTCCGCCCCGTCTTCGGGTATAACGGAATCATCGCTCCTTCTTAAGATATCAGCTTCGCTCTGTTCCACCCTTATCTTTGGGAAGTGATCACTGTCTGCCAGCATCTGCGCAAGATCAGCCGGTTTCCAAAATGAAAGCCGATAATTTGACTCTGTTTTCGTCGATATATTTTCGAGAAGAACACAGGATTTCCCGACATACACAAGAAGATCCGGCACTTCCGGGTTCCCTGCTGTAATATGCAGTGCTGATTTAGCCGTATGAATACATGCAAATGCATCCTTCCATTCGGCATTGATGACAAATGCTTCTCCGGTATTAACGACAAATCCTTTATTGTAAAGAGTCAGCAGCCGATTTCTTCTATCTTCGATTTCAAGATATTTCATTTTGGAAAAACACGTTACCGGCGTCTGCCCGGAGATGCAGACCATGGCTTCATATTCATCCGGTGTCAGATAAAGATATTTTTCCATTTCATATCAGATCCTTGAATAATGTTTTATATCGCCTTGATACGGAAACGGTAACTCCCCCGTCCATTTCAAGGTAGTTATCTGTCAGGCTGAGCTTCCTGATTTTACCGATGTTTACTATATAGCTTCTGTGACATCTCTTGAACTGAGGCGGCAGCTTCTTTTCAAGCGCGTCAATTGTATCGTAAAAGGCGTATTCCACATCGCCCGCTCTTACATACATCTTTTTGTTGCGTGCCTCGAAGTAAAAGATCCTACTGTAAGGGATCAATACCTTCTCCCCTTTCGTGTCAATCAGAAACTTCTCCTCATCATCAACATCTCTGTTCCTCATGAACCAGGTCTGCACAAATTCCTCATTCCTCATTCTGAGCTGTTCGTATGTATACGGTTTCAGGAGCAGTGAATCCGGAGCAACACCCGGTTTCAGGTACTCAAGCGGGGAAACCTGCGCATCCGTCATGAGCATGACCATCGCATCGTCGTACCGTTTACGCACATCTCGGAGAGCTTCGACACCTGTCCCCTTGATATACTCATAATAAAGCAGATCCAGTTTTTTAGTGTCAGTGATCTTTCGCACAAATCCTTCAGAAGTCCAGGCCTCCGTAAATGTCATGTCTTCGTCAGGCACCCGGAAGACCTGCTCACTGCAGGTCTTCCTTATATTTTCCCGATCCGCCTTATTTCTGTCATAGGCAAATACCGAAATCATTCCGATCCTCCTTCAAGTCTCCGGACCAGGCCGGGGACCGTCCGTCTCTATGTCATCCCCGGTAAAGAGGGACGACTATTTTTTCTATCGGCGCACTGCTGTCATCGCATGCAACGACGGCGTTGCCGGGCGGCATTTTTGCTCCCTGATTCATAATTTTCACATTGTCAAAGCTGTAGAAGACCTGCTTCGAATCATTGAGCCTGCCTCCGAATCTGAGCCCGCGGCTATTTTCAATGATCTCCCTCACGATCGGTTCAGCTTTGAGTGAATTCTGATCAGCATCCTTTACCTCTATATAGAGGAAGATATTATAAAACCGTCCCACCTCTGCAATGAGCTCAAAAGCATTTTTCGAATCATAGGCCGGGCTGGTATTGTCGTATATTTCTTTTATGAATGATCCGAAATCGGCAATAAAAACGTTGAGTCTCCTTGTGCCGGATACCTTTTCGAACATCTCTTCCTCTGAGAGCCGCTCAGCAAGCCCCTCCTTCTTGAGAGGGATTCTCGCACGCATGATCTGATATATATCTGAAAGCATGCGCTTCACAGCTTCACTGTCGGTCGCTCTGGAGATATGATAATCTTCAGCTATACCGGAGTAATCACGTCCTCCGCCCGTTTCGAATATCATGCAGTCCTCATCGCGGTCAAGACAGGTGAGGATTATATTTTTCATGAACACGGATTTGCCGCTTGCCCTTGCGCCCATGACTACCGTGATATACTGTTCGAGCAGATCCAATGCGTAGACATCCGCATCGTCAGCGTTGTAACCTGCCGCAATATACCTCTTGTCGTCAAGAAGCGCGGTATAGTTTTCCATTCGGACGAATTCTTTTCTGACCGGCTTTTCCGGTATCTTCGGAATCTGCCTTGCGCAGGGTCCATTCCATGCCGCATTCATCTCGGACAGTTTTTTCTGAATCAATTCATTCCGGTCTTCTCCGTCCTCATTTTTAGCCGCCAGAGCTGTCTGGAATTCTATGACCTTCTCATTATTCAGGATGAGGCCGCGCCCGTGAACATTAGATTCCGGCAGAACATCCGGCTTGCCGCACCTCAGGATCTCCGTGTAGTCGTATACCTCCGTCATTTCAAGCGCGATTCCGGTCTTTATGCAGTCTGCAATCCGGCTGGGTATATCGCTCATGCCTATCCCGCCGCCGGTTATCATCAGATAGATGCCATAGCCGATTCCGTTCTTGGCAATTTCCATCATGTCAGAATCATACATTTCACGTGTCTTTTCGCGGAAGGAACCGTAATTGTCGATCACGATCACGATAGCGGGTTCATCCCAACCGTTCTTATTGGTATAATCCGCAAAGTTCAGTTTGGCAGCTGCGTATTTGCGCTTTCTTTCTGCCATGATTTTTCTCATCAGCATGAAGAACTTTGAGATGTGATCCGTTTCAACATCGTTCTCTGTCAATATGCCGCCGATATGCGCAACTCCGTCAAATACCGTCAGAAGCTGTGTGCTGAAATCTATCAGATACAGGTTGAGCAGCGAAGGTGCGTACGTCATACAGAGCGAATAGACCGCAGTCTGCAGGAAAGTTGATTTTCCTGAACTTATCATACCGCAGATCATATGATGCATGCCGTTCGTAAAATCAATGCCGACATCCATCTGGGCCTGGTTCTCCGGAGCGTCCCCATAACCGACCACAGCCTGCAGCTGGAATCGTCTTGGCGGATCCGGCCATCTGTTTCCGTCGAAACAGTTTTCTCTGAATGTTTTTCTGTCCTCCAGATAAAGCTCAGACGGGAGAGGCGGAAGCCAGAGTTTGCGTATCTCGGGAATTCCGGCTCTTTCCGCGGTTCTTCTGAGATAATCCACAACTGTCTCCAGCTGAGTAATAGATTTTACTTCCGGCAGATGTTTTCTCATCTGTGCCGCATAGGCGATGACCAAAGGAGCAGTAATCCTGCCACTGTTCATTTCTTTGACCGCCTTACAGACCGTGACAAAGTCATCGATCCTCATGCTGGTGGCCTGGCTTCTCTCAAACTCCGGATACTCTCTCTGGACCTTCTTATAAAACAGATCGGCAAATTCGGCGCGGGAGAGGAAACTGAAAGTCCTTGCGGAAATGTCCTCACCCAGTTCATCGGCGGTTTCTTCAAGAATACGGATAAGATCGCCGATCCACTCCTGCTGCCTCTTCTCTTTCAATCGGATTCTTGCGACATTGCCTACAAGATCGACCTTTCCGGAGCCCGAAAGGATCTGGGCAATCAGGAGATTCCTTCCGCCGAGTTCTTTGTCATAAGAAGCACCTGACCAACCGGACTGGAACAGATCATATACCTCGTCACTGCCGACCTGCAGATAGCAGCGGCCTGTCTGTGTAAGGAATGCCGCATCAGGTTTATGGAGCATCTCCATTGAATCTTCTCGATTCTGAACACGCAGGCACAGCTTAAAGCGGGAGTTCGACCATATATTTCCGTCAACGGCGCCGGCCGGTCTCTGCGTTGCAAGAATCAGGTGAACACCAAGGCTTCGTCCGACCTGCGCGACGGAGACAAGCTCCCGCATGAAGTCAGGCTTCTCTCTTTTCATCTCAGCGAACTCATCGATTATGATCAGGAGATGCGGAAGCGGTTCTTTGGCCTCATGATTCTTGTACATCGAAGTGTAGGCATCAATTTTATTGACTCCATACTCATTAAAGAGCATCTGTCTTCTGGTGATCTCACTGTTGATCGATACCATCGCCCTGTGCACCTGGTTGCCGGACAGGTTCGATATGGAGCCGATCAGATGCGGAAGACCTGCAAAAAGGTTAGCCATGCCGCCGCCCTTGTAGTCGATAATGAAGAATCCGACATCTTCCGGGCTGTAGGATACGGCCATAGATAAAATATAGGTCTGCAGAGTCTCAGATTTTCCGGAGCCGGTCGTACCTGCCACCAGACCGTGCGGTCCGTGGTATTTTTCGTTGAGGTCAAGGTAGCATGGTCTGTTGCCTGTCTTGTAGCCGATCATGGCTTTAAGCGTAGCCGTCGGATCGGCATGTCTCCAGCGCTCAGCTGCCCGAAGTTCCTCCGGTCCTCCTACATCATACATGTCAAAGAATGTGAGCATTGTCGGAATCTCACCTTCTTCGCCGGATTCTGACACGCGGATATTGCCAAGGCGTTTTGCAAGAGCCAGGACACGCTCATTGCTCACCTGATCTAATTCGACAGGAATACCCCTTTCTTTGCTGCTCTTTGTATAGGATATCGTATTATTTGCACAATTAATAATGCACTCGCAGTCATTGGGAAGATTGCGGTACATATCAGCAAGAAAGATCGTCGAAAGCCCTATGTTCTGATTGCGGTCGAATACATACGTCGAAATAATAGACTCTTCGACCAGCTTAGGATTACTCACGATCAGGATATACTGCGGTTTCAGAATGCCCCTGTCAGAGAAACTGTTCTCCTCAATTCGATGGCGGAATATCTGGGACATTGCGAAAAAGACATCACCCATTTCATCCTGATTGGTTGCTATGAAACGAATTTTACGATCCTCGGACCAGACATGCGGGAACCACTTCATAAAATCCCACGCTTCTCTGTCGACGTCATCATTTTCATCATAGACAAGAGCAATTTTTACGTCCGTATAGCAGTTGGCCGTAACGATCTGAGCAATAATACTCCTTGCCATATCGACAGCTTCCACACGGCTCTTTTTCCCGATGATACCGACAAGTCTCTCTTTTCGTACATCGAGAAGTACCGGTACATTTTTCAGTGTCCGGAACTGGTCTCTGATTTGTCTCGGTCGATCTGCAAGATCATCATCCACCAGTGAAAAGCGCTCTTTCGGGATGCTGATTTCCTCCTGGAAATCTATATCGCCGATACCGATGCGATAGCTCATGAAATCCTCATGGGTCGCGTTGCGATTCCACAGAGAAACAGAGTCCTCATTCATCTCACAGGCTGCCAGCGCACTGATATACGTCCGGTTGAGAATCATCGCATTTTGAGAGGAATCTGACTCAAGCCGGTCACTTATCTCTGTAAGGTAAGAACGGTATCGCTCCTGCCTCTTCTCCTCCGCCTTCTTCATGCGTTTTTTCTGATTCCGGACATTGAGAATAGCCCACATAACACCGATGAATGCGGCCGCAATGGCAGTAATAATTCCCGTATACATGAAGGGACTGGTCGCGGAACCTGATTTTCTGGAGAGCCAAAGAGTGACGCCGCCTGACAGAAGCATCGGAATCGTCATTGTAAATGCCGGTCCGATTGTCATAAAAAGCGGCTGCGGATCCGCGTTCTGAGCAGCCGGAGGAGCTTCAATCTCTACAGGCTCTTCATTAATTGCCGGAATGATTCTTGGCGCACGGTGGAATTCCTTATCTGAATTCTGTACACCGGAAGGCGGCTCAGCCAACGTATATTCGCTGATTTCCTCCGCTGTGAGAGGAGTACGCGAAATGGACATTCCATCCTGGGCATAGACTGCAATCATATTGCCCAGATAAATAATATTCAGCCTGAATATACGTATACTATCCCCTACTTTTAGGAGTGTAGGGCGTACATTGGGATTATCTTTTTGAGATGGGACACGTCTGTAATTGACATACGTTCCGTTCACTGAGCGGTCGATAAGATATGCCTTTCCATTTTCGACTTGGATTGTGCAGTGGGCATTGTGGGTTACATAGTTTTCCAGTACGTACTGAATTGTATTATTCGGATTGCTGCCGCAGGTAATCTCATCGTTATCATACAGGGCGTATTTTTTATATACGCAGAGAGGATGCTGCTGCTCATAGACAAGAATAGTGATTTTATATCTCTGTTCAATAATAATATCAAGACTAAGACCGTCATAGATGGCGGTCTCAGTCAAATCTTCATTACTATTCTTTTTTCTGATTTTATAATTTCCTGATGTGAGCTTCCATCCGGCATCTTCATCCTTCTCCAGATTGAGGAATATATCTCTGGGAAGATGAAAGAGGTTCCTCTCTACCAATACCTGCATTCGGGTATTCCCCCGGTCAGTCAGTACTACTTCCCGAAACGCGCTGTCAGGCTTGTAGATTGAAAGCACTATACTCATAACAGTTTTCCTTTACATATCGGTCAAGAATCAGACAAAATCCTCTTTTGAAAGAGTGTTGGCCAGATCTCTGTTGGCGCTCTCTGTCGACTCATAAATACCCGCCATCTGTTCGAGATTGGCAGCTTCTTTGGTGATAATGGCCTGCATCTTTGACATGCCGCTCTGCAGGCTGTTCAGCTTGTTGTAATAGGTCGTTGCTGCATCACCGCCCCAGGTAGCCTGAAGCTCCTGAGCAATGTTCAGCATGCTCTGTGTTGCGTTTCCGATGGCACTATTGCTGCTTGTAAATGTCTGGGCTGCCTTTCTGAGTTCTTCCGGTGTTACTCTGATATTATTAGCCATATCGATTCTCCTTATCTTTCTTTCTGTTCTTCACACACTATCCGCAAGATGTCAACCTTGCTTTACTTCTGGCCGGCTGCCTGAGCGGCCTGGGCTTCACTGCGCTCATAAGCTTCTGCCATCGAATTGAGCTTGACCACATATTCGTCAACAACCTTCTTGAAATTCTCCATCTGCGAGTTAAAAGCCTTAAAATTTGCATCGAACGTGGTAGCCGCATCTCCTTCGAATTTCGTCATCAATGTCTGCTCCGCTGTAACAAGATTCTGCCGTTCAGATTCGAACTTGCTTATATAATTCTGAAAATCTGCCGCCTTGTTCCTTAATTCCGCTGATGCTACTTTGATTTCTGACATATATCTATCCTCCTCATATTTTTTTATTGAGTATATGTTTTTCTTTCGATGGTTCTATACTATCACACGATTCGCCGAATTCTCATCAATCGGATGAATGGTCATCCAATTGGGTCGAACGGACTATCAGGAGATTAATATTTATCTGCCATGCGTTTTCTTATCTTTTCCCGGCGGGACGGGCCAAGCGCGATTTCAAGAATCCCCAGGATCACGCCGGATCCCGCAAGTATGCCGCCCACGATCATCATTATAATTCCTGCGTTCATTAGATCCATCCCTCCTCGCGGGCACTGTTGTATGTCCTGATCAGGTTCGCCATGTCTTCCGACCCTTCTGCGCCCTCTTTTTCTGAAAGCTCTCTCGCCTTCTGGAACACCTCGTTAAACTCAGTATAATTCTTCTCCGCCGGGTCTTTTTTCTGTTCAATGGCAGCGAGAACAAAGGCTTTTCTGCAATACCCTCGGTAGTTGTCGGGAAACAGCTGTATTATCTCGTCGGACGTCACAAGGGCCTCTTCTTCTCTTCCGGAGTTCTGCTGACAGACACTGATACTGCACAGAAGTTCAAGGGTTCTGTTGCCGCCACTATACATTTTCTGGTAGTTGAACAGGGCATTTGTATAGCAGTCAGCCGTCTCGACGCTGTCCATTGGGACGGTCTGTGCTTTCGTCAGCCACGCGTCAGCAAGCTCATGTGTCACTCTGGTCTGGATCGAAACATCCGCTTTGGTGGACTGCTCGGTGAGGAAGTCAATTCGCCTGTCAATATCACCGAGTTCGATATAGCACTTGGACAGCATCAGGATCGATCTGGTCTTGAGCTCCTTATCCGTTCCGGTGTTTAAAACATCCTGGAACTTTGTGACCGCCTCCTCAGTGTTGTTTTTGGCAAATGCGATTTCCGCCTGCGCGTATTCCACCGAATCCTGCTCCAGGTTCGCCTTGATCGCCTTATCAAGAATATTCTCAGCCTCGTCCAGGTCGCCTCCGCGCGCGAGACATACAGCATAATCGCGATAGTACAGGTTATTGCCGTCATACAGTTCCAGCGCTTTGCTGAAGCAATTGGTTCCGTCCTTATATCGTTCATCTTCCATATAGGAATCTCCGAGAACGAAATAAACGTCTCCCTTTACCTGATCAGTGCCTTTTATTGTACTGCTGCCAAGTACCTCATTAGCTTTTTCGATAGCTTCGGCGTTTTCTCCTGATTTATAATGACTTGTCACCTCTACCAGATAAGCATCCATCCTGGAGGCATCTATTTCCTTCGCTTCATCGGCCAGATCACGCGCTTCTGTAAAGTTTCCGGAATCAATCTGGGCTTCCGCCCGGGCGATAAGACTGTTATATTCCGAATTCTTTATATTCCGGTTTAATGTGAAGCCGCCCAGCATCATGGCCGCACCGGCAGCAATCAAGGCTATACTGGCAATTTTTCTGCGTTTTACGCCCTTTTTATATGCTATATACTCCTCATCAATTTCCGTGATGTGATGAAGCGCATAGCTGAGTTCCCTGCCGTCTTTATACCGTTCATTGGGATTCAGAGCCATGCACTTTTCTATGATTGACGCAAAGCTCGGATTAAGCCCGATATTAAACTGGCTGATAGGAATTATCTTATTAAAATCAATGTCGGGTTTATGACCTGTCAGAAGATGGTACATCGTTGCCCCGAAGCTGTACACATCCGATCTGGTATCTACGCCGCGTCCGATCGTCTGAGAAACGACGGGCAGTGTATACCGGTCAAAAACATGGGTGGGGCCGCTGTTATAAGCCCCCGGAACATTGCCGTACCTTTCCTGGTCGGTCCTTGTCTGCCCATAGGTATTGTCCACCGCTGTAAAATAATCCGCCAGTGTTTTGAACTGTTCGGGAGGTGAATACCCCTTGGTGACCCAGGTCGATTCCAACTGATTTTTCTTAAATGCAAGTGAAATATTAAAATCGATAAGTGTGACCTGCCTCGTTTGGGGATCATACATAATGTTCCCCGGCTTCACATCGCTGTGAATGACCGGAGGGGTCTGTGAATGCAGATATGCAAGCGCGTCTGAAATATCGATAGCCCATCGAAGAACATCCCTCTGCATGAACCTGCCCTGGTTCTGTAGAGCTTTCGCCAGACTGAATCCCTGAATATAATTCATGACAGTGAACATCGTACCGTCATACTCAACAAAATCGAGTACTTTCGGCAGATGCTGATGGCTCAGTTTCTTCAGGATATCGACTTCCACACGGCTTTCCAGATATGAAGGCATCCCGTCCTTGATCTGCTTTACGGCTACTTCCATCTGCAGATTCTGATCAAATGCCAGATAAATGATTCCGCCGCCGCCCTCATCTTTTTTTTGTCTGATGATGTATCGTCCGCCATCGCCGAGACGCTGACCCTGATACAATAATTCCTCACTCATTCTATATCCCCTCAGTTTCGATCAGATGTCTAAAATCCCGTTCATGTAGGCAAATGCAAATATACCTACCAAAATGATCAGCGTGATCAGAACAATGATCAGTATGATCAGCGCAGTGTTGTTCTCCGGGATTTCATCCTCTTTCTGCCGGGTCCCAGAAGGTATAACTTCGGCAGGGGGAATATAATACGGGTTCTGTGCGTGTGCGGAATTTTTATTTTGAGCGCCCGTGTCGCTCTGCCCGGCAGGTGGAACCCGCCAGGTGCCGGGGTTAGAATTAATCCCCTCAGTAGCAGTGGTCGCTTCCGTCCCACTATCCTGATTTCCCGTTTCCGGCACCCTCGGTGCCTCTGCCTGCTGCGCAGTCTTGCTGAAAACCCGCTCGGTAGCGTCACTCACAGCCGCAGGTGCATTGTCGTTTACATCCCCGAGCATGATTTCCGTCGGCTGCGTAAACTCATCATCCTGACCATTGAAGTCCTCATCAGGGGCAGGCAGCATCTCCCCGCACTTGCCGCAAAATCTCGCATCGTCCGGATTTTTGTAACCGCATTTCGGACAAAACATGTCAGCATCCTCCTAAAATAGATTGCATTCAATAATTATGATTATAATACTCTGATTTATCAGAGTAAAGCGCTCAGTCGCCTGACGACTGCCCTGATATCTTCCCTGGCAAAGACTCTTTCCTCAATACCATCGTTTCTTCAGCCCTGTATATCGCTGGTCGTAAGGCTGACTTGCGGGTTGAAACCCTGCATGGTAATCTCAAATGTAATCTCTGGTGATATTTTCCCATACTCAGAAGTATAGTTGTCAATATCAAATATTCCTTCGGATACCGGACCTGATGCATCCTCATATATGACTTCGTACTGGTATGGATCGACCTCTGTCCTCCGCCATCCTGAATTAAACCGCCAGTTCATATGAGATCCGTCAAATTCATAAACATAATCCATGTGCGATCCGGAAGTTCGGTCATACGTGAACAGGCCCGGAAGGGATTCCGTATAATAAATCCCGTAATGTCTTAATGCATTGGTCAACTTTCCGGCAGATCTTATAACTCCCTGGTTGTCATCATAGCAGAATACTTCATAAGCTGAATCCACTTGGCCAGAACCAACTTCATTATCATCTGCAAAAACAATTTCCGGCACTCCGTTTTTATCAATATCTATCAGTGCATACCTGTCAGGCGTGTATGACGCTGCGGACAGGTATCCCTGACTCATAAAAGTATTAAGCACTTCATATGTAAATGGTATACGATCAAGTTCCAGATGAATATCCTCGGCATGCACAGCGCCGTTTCCAGCTGGAATAATTGATTCGGCTGTTCTATAGTTCTCTTTCGTCACATGGACACGGTATGTTTCAGGAAACAAAGTTTCCCTAAAATATCCGTCACTGTCCGTCATGAATTCATAGCTGTGCGTCTCCCCAAGAAGGCTGACGGAAGCCTCTCCCACTCCGCCTTCCGTTGATACGACCCGGAAATCACTTCTGCCGATTTTTTCATCAAGAAGCGTATTTTCGCCAGAAAGTTCTTCCGCTTTCTCATAGTCTTCCCAGGCATTTTTATAATCTCCAAGTGCCTTATACGCATCTCCGCGTCCAATATATGCATCTTTGCTCATTCCATCAATCTCTATCGCTTTTGAGAATGCCTGTATAGCACCGGCATAATCCATCTCTAACAGGTACTTATTGCCGAGATCCAGATTTCTTCGAAGACTGCCCCCGCCCAACGTGAATGCATACAATATTAATCCGGCTTCGAGACCGAGTATCACGGATAAACTCCCGATAATAATCTTTAAGACATGCTTATTCTTTGCGATTTTCATATCACGGTTTTCCTTGCTTTTATAAGAGTATATCACAGACAAACAAGTTTTGTTCTTATCCGACAGAAGGCATCTTTTTTAGGATGAACGGCCTCTGTCACAGATAGCGAAGGCGCATCAACCTGCAGATGTAAAAAAACGCAATATGAAGCGATATGTCTATGATAACAGCATCATATTGCGTCCTATATCAATCTTCCGGTTTCTGTCTCAAACGTAGTCCGCAGACAAATCTTCTTTGTATGCCATAATCCGCAAGCGGACACACAAAAGGCTGCTCTGAAGAAATTCTGTCTTTACCTTCAGGCGTAAAATGTCCACAGTCATACTTCTCACACATTGTAGTCTCAGGGTCGTAGGATACGAGTACGAATGTGTGCCATCTCCAGTTGGGGATTCCACTGACTCCGTTATCCTGCATCACAATATCTCCCGGCTTAAGCCGACTCTGATCTGTCACGAGCTCAAATCCATGTGTAGTAAGATATGCGACTTCCTTGCCGACGTTCATTCCCTTTTCCGGCTGATCAGTCATCCCCAGATTCCATAAAGCCCGGGCTATCAGTCTGTCACAGCTGATAATACCGTCCTCACAGGGCGGCGTCGTCTGGGAATCGCCGTAGACGTATCCGTTATCATGGGCAATCTGATAAACTGCCGCCACCTCCGCCAGAAATTCTTCTGTCGTAAAGTCTGCATACTCAAGTACGGTCTGATCAGCGCTCTGCTCCGCTATGTCGATTACAGCCTGAAGCGTCTCTGCGTCTGTGACCAGTCCCCCTTCCTGCTCTGCAGCAACGGCGACCGAACCCGTTTCAGGAATAGCATGAACCCCATCCGCAGCGGTGCCCGAATCCGATTCAGGGGATGCGGGCGGTTCTGACGTTATATCCGCATCACTGCCGGTATCTGTTTCCCCTCTGTCATTCCGGGCAGCTGCACTTTCCGTAATTCCACTCTGATTACTGCCTGCGCCGCATCCTGTGACGAAAAACAGGGTGCATATACAGATGAGCGCAGCCAGTCTGAATCCTATACTACAATACTTCACTTTTCTTTCTTCCCCCTCCGAATTCTTTTTTCATTTGCACAGCATTATATACTATGGCTTGTTACTTCATATGCAGCTTATGAAACAGACGCATTATATACCGACCAATTCTGATTCAAAGAGAGGTCTCCGGTATAACTGTGAAATTTCCACTCTCCGTTTTCATTTTTCCGCAGTTTTTACACCTCATCATTTTCTCCCCGTATGCAGAGGTCTACTTACTGATATAACAGTCCACAAGTCTGATATTATATCTGCCGCTGATCTGCAGCCTGAATTGCGGCGCATTCTCAAGACTCACTTCAAAGTGCTGAATACTTGTGCCTTTGGTTACCGGCTCAGATTTATAGAGTTCCCTCAGCCAGGTACCTTCATAGACTGCGACTACCGGTGTCACAGTGTCTACACCTCCCGGTTCCGCATTCATAATGACCGTGCCGGTGAGTTTTTTAAAACCGCAGTCCGAGATATCATATTCGACCCAGTTGTCCTGATCTTCATGTGTTCCGCAATACCCGGTACCGTAAATATTCCCGCTCTCATCACGTATTGTTGTCGTAATGTACCGGAGTCCGCCTTCGGCGCTGGAACCGTTCCAATACTCTAAATATGAGAGCGGCACACGGTCGAGATCCTGCTTATTGGAATAAGGCACCATTGTTGAATACTGCTCATATCCTTCATCATTGTGGAGCACCGGGTCAACAACACGGATATCTCCCCAGCCGCAGATGCCGATCTTCAGTTTCTCAACGCCTCTCACGTCCAAAGTGACATCTTCCGGCTTGAATCCGCTGCGTACGATTTTCGATTTATATACCTGCGACCCGTCCGCATAAACCCGCACGTAGGTATCCGGATGATAATCCGTCCGTCTTTCATAGTTTAATACAACGCGGAAACTGAAATACTTATACTGATCTCCGATCAAGTACTCCGTAGTATTCTCAACGCTGCTTCGCGTTCCGCCAAGCCCGGAGTCATACTTGTTGTTATAGTTATCATGTACATCCGTGTGTATGACCAGCTCATCTCCGGTCGTCTCTCCTCCGAAGGACGTCAGCAGAAGCGCAGGTGCTGTATATTCGTGTTCATCTACCCCGGTAGATGTTTCAGACGGCGTTGAATTCTCAGGCGTTGGTGTGGGTGGTGTTGGTGGTTTGACTGTAATTTTATAAATAAGCCAGCCGACCGCCGAGACGACAAGAATGCAGCAGACTGCGAGAATAGCAGCTACAAGATACTTGGGGCGCGGATCGGGCTTAACGGGTACAACCGGAATAATAGGCGTATCCGAGTCCGTTGGATCATCCGGCACAACATGCCAGGGCTCATCATCAGACCCCATAGGAACTTCCGGAAGATCCTCCCCGCAGACCGAGCATTGTCTATTAGTAATCGAATTCCAGGCGCTGCAATATGGACAGTAGCGCCCTTGCATATTCTCTTTCATAATAGCTTCCCCCTCATAAACAAATCATTTCATTGCGGTCCCAGGACCGATACCCAATCGTCCGATGCAAGGAACCAGATACTGTCCTCAAGGACAATACCATGTCTCTCACTTTCCTTAATACTGCCGCTGCTTTTTCCCGACATGTTTCCTGATCCGAAATCATCGCGTCTCTGCAGGAAAACTCCTCGTCTTGTCGAACCTGTCGGCACCGGTGCGGAAGTTTTCGATACCCCTCTCTCTATTATGAACAGGGAGACACCTGCCATGATCAGAAGACCTCCGATGATAAAAATCGGAACATCAGGGATGCGGGAAATTGTCTCATACAATACCAGCGCAAGGCCAATAACTGCAATTGCAGCGCTTAGGACTATAAAACCAATTCCGGATTCTTTAGAATGATTCAACGTGTCAATCGCAGCCGCAAACTCGACCGCATTTTGATAGCGTTCACCCGGTCTTGTCATCGTGCATTTGGCAATTATATTCTCCATCCCTGCAGATATATTGGGATTAATTTTTCGGACCATCGGAAATTCCTGTAATGCATCCGTCGGATTCTTTCCGCTGACAAGATAGAACAGTGTTGCGCCCAGCGAATAAATATCCGTCCTTGCGTCTGTCTGACCCATTCCGCCGTACTGCTCGGGCGCCGCATAACCTTTTGTTCCAAGGCCCCGGGTGTCCTGCAATTTTCCGGTCTTAAACTCCCTTGCAATTCCGAAATCCAGTAGGGCAATCCTTCCGTCCGGTCGCAGCATGATATTGGACGGCTTAATATCTCTGTGAATAATAGCCTTTTTCCGGGTGTGAATGTATGACAGTATCTGACACATCTGCCTTGCCCATCCCGCAGCAGCCGTCTCGTTGCATGCTCCCCGCTTTTCTATCAGATCTGCCAGTGTTATTCCCTGGATGAGCTCCATCACAATGATAAAGTGCCCATTCCACTCAAAAGCCTCATAGAACCGGGGTACTCCCCAGTGATGAATTTGAGACAAAATACCGGCTTCTTCCTTCAAAGATTCAATAGAATCCTCGTCGGTTCTGGCTTCTTTTAAGCAGACAAGTTTGCCGCTCCGGTCCCTGGCCTGATAAATACTTCCCATACCGCCCGAACCGATTTCCCGTTCGACCCGGTATTTATTAAGTACAACTGTACCGATCTCCAACATTTTCAAGTTCCTCAATACGCTTTAATCAAAAGCGCCGTAATATTATCCGTCTCTCCCCGTTCTCTATTCTTTTTAATCAGAGTGTCTATCTGATTTTTCATCTGCATTTTATTCATGCATCGATCCGGCCGCAGCTCCTGCGCAATTTCCTGCACAGTCACCTTATGCCTGAAACCATCAGAGCACAGAAGAAAGACGGTGTCCCCAACTATCCTGCCTGCATAGAGATCCTGGACACATGATTCATTCATTCCGACAGCCTGCGCAAGGATTCCCTGACGGTCATCATTTTCTGCCTCAAGCTCAGTCATGTCTCCCCGACGAACCGCCAGAGCGGTCATCGTCTGATCCTCGGTGATCTGCTTGGCCTGATCGGATGTTATTCGATAAATGCGGCTGTCGCCGACATTAAATATAAAATAGACGTCGTCAATGACAAGAATCGCCGTGGCCGTGGCTCCGACCGTCACCCCGCGCATCTTTCCGTATTCGTTCAACCTCTCGTTTATATGGTCAAGCCAGCGCTTCCAGCTGATTCTCAGCATGTCTCTTGTCGCATTTGCCCTTATAAGAACAGGCAGCTGTCTGTCGATCCAGTTTTCGAATGATTTCACGACCGAGGCGCTTACAATATCTCCCCGGACTTCTCCTCCCATACCGTCGCTGACAATAGCGACGGCAACGTGGTGTCCTTCGATTCGAAGCTGCCTCGCCAGAAGGCTGTCCTGATTCACCTGCTTTCTCGGACCCTTGTCCGTACCGGCAGCAATAATTAAATTCATATATCCTACCCTCTATCAGAATTATTATATGAATGTTCTCGTGACAAACTCCCACCGCTTTTGCTATCGCTTAGAAGTGGGAGCTTCAGCAAATGACAAATTTTCCGGACAGACTATCCATAATGGTACGGCTTAATTAATAATAGACCCCATGGTCTTTCTGCCACTGGTTCAACGCATCAAAATTAGCTCTCTCATAGCTGTTAAAGTAATTTGCCCGAAGTACATCCCACTTATTGGACGGGCAGATCTGCTTCACGCTCTCATACCAGCCTTTGCCTTCAAATTTATCCCTGGCGTCCTGAGCCGTTTGGGAGGTGCTTGTGAATTTGAATCCATATCTTGCAAGCAGCTCATTGATGGCCAACTGCGAATAGTAATGCATCATATTCGAATCCGAGGATTCCATGACCTGATTCATTCGAGCTGTAGTCAGATATTCACTGCTGCTCTCCGGGAACAGGAAATCCGATGCGTCAGCCTGAATGCCTCCGTAAATTGTGATCACGTTCGGAACAACAACCGGCGGAATCGGAGAAGGCGTCGGCGTTGGTAACGGCGTCGGTGTTGGGATCGGAGACGGCGTCGGTGTCGGAGTTTCTGTTGATGTCGGGATCGGCGTAGGTGTTTCAGTTGGTGGTATCGGTGTTTCTGCGACCGACGAGGGCGGTGTTTCCGTCAGTGTAGAGGACTGCATCGATGAAGATTCTTCAACCGAGGTCGTAACAGAACTGTCGGTTTTATTTTTTTCTTGGTCTTTTAAATGTTTATATATAAACCACATCGAAAGAATAATGACAACGCAGGAAACCGTTATGATAATAATCGGGAGTAATCCCGATGGCTTTTCCGGTTTCTGTGGTTCCGGAGGGATTATATAAATATCACCATTTTCGGAATTCCCCGGATCGTCACTTCCGTCATTGATTGGTCCGGTATATCTCCACCCGGATCTGCCGCCGATTTCATTTGTCTCCGTAATATCATCCTTAATGGTATTACCGGAAGAACCCTTTGTGATATTTGTCCGGCCTCCGCAATATGGGCAAAAGCCTGCATTTTCAGGAATTTCCTGAGAACAATTCGGGCATTTCATAATCTGTCTCCTCCAGCCTTAATGCGATTATTATACATCTTAACAATTAGCATGAAAAGAGCGGATTATCCTGTGGATTTCCGCTTTATGACACGTTTTTCCTTCTTTTATACTATAAGTACGGGATTTGTTTCACTTCTACTTGTTTTATGGTAATATTACTTTTACCATGCTCATTCATCATTATATGAAAGGAAGTTCTGATCCCTCAGAACGATAAATCAAAATGCAGGTTACATGTAAAGTTTGCGGTGAAAGCATTGATGATTCATGTCAGTTCTGTCCCTATTGCGGAGTTGCCCATGAACAGGTCGGAAGCGAATGGAACAATGTCCCTACCCCGCCGATTAAAATAGATGGCACCGACCGGGATGCCCGCAGATCAGTAAACATCCCTCTCATCGTAGGTACGGTCGTAATTTCGTTTACTGTCATACTCGGAAGTATTTTCTGGATCATCAGACAAAAAAACTCGCAGGTCATCCCGGTTCCGGATCCTTCCCCTGCGTCGGATACTGTTTCTCCGACAGAATCTGACTCGGATGCTCTTTCCGGAACGTTAACTCCGTCAGGCGAAGTTTCTTCAACAACAGGCAGCGCCACAGCGCTGACAGCCGAAGTCTCACTGACAATGCCCGATGATATTGATAACTATCACAAAGTCTCTTTTACATCGGGGGACTCATCATCTGTGCTCGAAAGAGTAAATGATCTTTATCATTACGAGCCCAGCCGTGCCTTTGATAACGATCCGATAACCTCCTGGCAGGAAGGCAATAAAAAGACAGACGGTCAGGGCGAATGGCTTGAACTACATATGAATGAACGCAAGCCTATCAAGTATATCACCCTATGTCTCGGCAACTGGAGAGATGCTGCGCGTTATGCGAGCAATAACCGACCGACGGAGCTGAATATCAAGCTTAGCGGGAAGATCTTTGCGGTAAAGTTCGAAGATGTGATGAAACCCCATTATGTCACTTTTTCAAAACCTGTCGAAGCCGACTCTATACGATTCACAATTGCTGAGGTCGTGGTCGGGACCAACGGAGATCATGATTGCTGTATTTCAGAAGTTTATGCCTATAGTGCTGAATAATTATAGGCCAAGGCTGGTAGCAACTCAATGTGTAAATCGCGATCTCTGATCGCGCGCGAGCTGCGCAGCGCACTTGTGCGTTTTCCTCTGCGCAGCTCTGCGATCCGCCGTAGGCTCATTCTCCATATACACTGCAATAGTATTCATCGTTACGCAATTCATTGCCGCAATATATGCATACTCGTTTACCGGCTGCACCATCGGTGATTATTTCCGTTCCGCATTGTGAACAGAACAGGACATCGTCCTGCAGACTTTTCCCACACTTTGGACATTGTTTCATCGTTTCCTCCCGAGCATATTAAATTCATGTCAGCTTCTCAAAATGCTGGTAGTCTTTGGGATTACTCCAGTTCCCTCCCCATGAGAACCCATGGGCGGTAAATATCCTGTATGCGTCATCCGCTTCCGTAATCACGTGGGGGATAGATGGATCCCTGTTCAAAAGATAGGGTTCCGCATTTGTATGATAGTATTCAAGGCTCCCGTCCGGCCTTATGATATAAAACGGATTTTCCAGCGGGTTTATATCGATTGCTCTGCCATATGCATGATTGGAAAGATTCTCGGCATCCGTCGCGCGGCGGTAGCAGAAGCAGGATGTATTGTCCACCTCGATCGATGCCTCATCCGACTCAACACCGTCACCGGTCCAGTAGTTATCGATGAGATGCATGGAACATATCTGATAACGGCAGTAAAAGAGTTCCGTAAAAATATCAATCATGTCCTGCGCGAGGGCGGCATTACAAATGAGTTCTCCGACCTGAATATTCCCATCAAAGTTGAAATGGAGAAGCTTCAGGTACCGAAGGTCAGATAGACCGATATTGTCATTGACCTGATACGATTTTCCTATGATCCGGTTATAGACCGCGTCGCCCTCATATATCTCATACACGGCGAAATACTCATTGATTCTGTTCCAGTCAACAGAGTCTTCCATAAGTATACTGCCCGCAGTCAGACTGAGTACGGTAGATGGCGCAAGAATGCTCCCGCCGGCATTTGCCTCATCAGACGGATTGCTTTCCGGAAATTCTGCGTCTGGCTCTCTTTCCGGTTCGACTGTCTCCTGTGAAGATTCCATCGTCGTTACCGATTCATTTTCTGCTGTAGTCTCAGAGTCAACCGATTCGGTTCCCCCGGATTCACCTGCGGTGACAGTTGGCTCTGCGGGCTCAGCGTCAGAACTGTCCGTTTCGACAGCTGTACTCTCCGACATATCAGATATATTCAAAGATTCAGCAGGCACAGACTCCAAATCAACGGTGTTCTCCACTACAGACGGCAGCCCACTCACTGCCCCGCACCCGGATAGCAGACCGCAGCTCAAAAAAAATGTTAGCACTATGTACTTAATATCCGTCTTTCGCAACACCGACAAGACCTTTTCCCCTTTCGCCATCTTTATCCTGTCATATTTCCGGTCTATGCATCCGGCAAATGATTGGCAGTTACATTGTAGCATATTGGATTCAGTGTGTCGCAGAAATCTTTACGCAAACGTCAAACCGGCTCGCATATGACACTTTTTCATCCGACCAAAGACTGCCGATCCACTATACAGATCAAAAAAGGAGAAGCAGGATTTATCCCGCTTCTCCCAAAAATCAAGAATCATTGACCAATATATTATCCGAAATATCTCTCCAGCAGACCCTTGAAAGCTTTGCCGTGTCTTGCCTCGTCGCGTGCCATCTCATGGACTGTGTCATGGATTGCATCGAGGTTCAGAGCCTTAGCTCTCTTAGCCAGGTCTGTCTTGCCTGCTGTTGCGCCGTTCTCGGCATCAACGCGAAGCTGAAGGTTCTTCTTTGTGCTGTCTGTCACGACTTCGCCGAGAAGCTCTGCAAATTTTGCTGCATGCTCTGCCTCTTCATAAGCAGCCTTCTCCCAGTACAGACCGATTTCCGGATATCCTTCACGGAAAGCAACTCTTGCCATAGCAAGATACATACCTACCTCAGAGCACTCGCCTTCGAAGTTAGCGCGAAGGTCAGCCTTGATGTCTTCCGGAACGTCAGAAGCAACACCGACAACATGCTCAGATGCCCATGTCATCTCTTCGCTCTGCTTTACGAACTTCTCAGCCGGAACCTTGCATACCGGGCATCTTTCCGGAGGTGTGTCACCTTCATGTACATAACCGCATACTGAACATACCCATTTTGCCATAGTTTTTTCTCCTTTTTTCTGTTTTTTAATGTCAACCCCTCCCAGCATCTGGGCGGGATCTTGACTATCTTCGCTTTTCTAAACAATAGCACATTAATCATCAATAGACAACGCTAACTGAGATTAGGTCTTAAAATTATTCCGACTTCTTGCCTCAGTTCAGACAGGCTGATCTTATGTTACATTTCCGGCAGCAAATCATCCATCTTCCTTTTCTGCTGCCTTCCGGTAATCGCGACCGCTGCCGCAGGACTGATAATCCTGCCGGCTGTCACGGCGACCTTCATCCTGAGAGTCGGCACGATGATCGTCTTTCTTCTCAGCATCTGACGAACCGCGTATCTCACGCAGTATTTAGCTGATATTCCGGGAAGGGCGAATTCCACATCCGCTACGCTGTTGAACTCAGTATCTACCGGTCCGGGGCAGAGCGCACCCACATATATACGGCTGCCCGACTCCTTAAGTTCTCTGGCGACTGCTCTGGTGAGGCTGGTAACATATGCCTTGGTCGCGTAGTATGTCGCCATGTAGGGGCCTCCCGGCAATAGGCCTGCGGAGGAAGCTACGTTGAGAAGATAGCCCTTGCCCTGCTTTTTGAACTGCAGCAGAATTCCCTTAGCCAGGTGATGAACAGCGGCAACGTTCACATCAATCATGGACAGATCCTTGTCGAGATCCGTCTCCGTGAAGACACCGCAGTCGCCGAAGCCTGCATTGTTGATGAAGACCGCAACCGGCAGCTCCTCGGTCCGCGCAAGTACCCGGTCACGCTCCTCCCTGGCCGAAAGGTCAGCGGTCATGATTTCCGCTTCCACGCCGTATCTGCTTTTTATTTCTGCGGAAAGTTTTTCAAGCCTGTCTCTTCTCCTTGCGATAATAAGCAGATTAAATCCTTTTTCCGCAAGGATTTTTGCAAATTCCGTTCCAAGGCCGGAGCTCGCTCCGGTTATAACTGCATAGTATTTCATGATAATCTCCATTCCTCTGCCTTTACAGGCAGCTTAACAGCTTTGCTCTCTGCCTTACTGACTCAGTAAAAAAGTGCCTGCCACACTTTACATACCGCCTTGATTGCCGTTAGCAGCACTCTTCTCATTGATCGAGCGAGCATTGGCTATAGTTCATCAATACTCCGCCTCAATCTCCATGACTCTTTTGTAGAGATACTCATTTGTCGGCACTATAAAACCGTGCTTTTTTGCCAGCCTTATCACCGTTCCTGCGAAGAGCTCTACCTCCGACCTCTTCTTATTCACACGGTCCTGGGCCATCGACGGCATGGACTCCGGAGAGAGTGAGGCCATAAGGTCCACGTATCCCACCAAATCATCTTCTGTCAAAGTGATGCCCTCCGCATTC
Organism: uncultured Lachnospiraceae bacterium; assembly: GCA_902788035.1. Taxonomy (GTDB): domain Bacteria; phylum Bacillota; class Clostridia; order Lachnospirales; family Lachnospiraceae; genus Chordicoccus. The sequence goes on from CADAIL010000022.1 coordinate 33,249, forward strand.
GAGACAAGCTTGGCTTCCCGCATGGCCGATACCATGACCAGGCGGGGCAGGCTTCCCTCCTCAGAGATTCCGCCATACCCGGTCTCAAAGACCATGCAGGCCTGGTTGACACCGACGTTCAGCATGAATTTGCTCCAGATGCGGTGACGGATATCATTTTCAATCGTATGCACAAAATTGATGCTATTAAAGAAATCGTCAAGGGCATCCAACTTCCCCTGCATGGCAGGATCGATGATTCCAAGACAGAAAACTCCCGGTTTTTTGTAATTGAGTTCGCGTCCGAAGAATGTGGCATCCATACCCTGGGCTACCGCGTGGATTACCTTCTCTGCTCCGAAGCGCTCCGCAAGAATCTCCTCGCTGATGACCCCGTTGATGGCCGATATGATAATGGTATCCGGTCCCACTGCCGGCGCCATCGTGTCAAGAGCTTCCGCAAGACCGGTGGCTTTCGTCGCGACAATAATCAGGTCAGCAGGTTTTGCCTCTGCCGGTGTAATGATCCTGAAATCATACGGCTCTCCGTTCACCTTGTAGGCAGCATCTTTATTTTTCTGATAACGGACTTCATCCATAAGGAACGAGACGTTCTCTCTGCCGATTTTGTTCTGGATCTGATACCCGAACATCGTGCCGAGTCCGCCCATTCCGATGATTGTGACATTCTTAATTGTGCTCATGTGTTCCTCCGATTCTCTGCATCCGGCTGTATCTATAATAGTATTGTAGCAATTTGAGTACCCATAAACAACAAAAACAGGGAAGCCCCTCAAACTTCAGGGCTTCCCTTTCTCATATCATATATAAATGCTGATCTCTAATCGCGCACGAGCTACACGACGCACTTGTGCCTCTTATCTGATCTCCGCATGCCACTCCTGCAGCGAGCGGACTTCGCCGTTGCCCATCTTCTGAGCAAGTGCGATACCCTCCGCAGCGGCTTTAGCAGCCGCCATGGTCGTGATGTACGGAATCTTGTACTTGATAGCAGCCTTCCTCAGATAACTGTCATCGTGGGCAGAATCCTTGCCGATCGGCGAGTTGATGATCAGCTGGATCTTGCCGTTGGTCATGTGGTCGAGGATATTCGGTCTGCCTTCATAGAGCTTCTTGACTCTCTTGACCGGCAGATGGGCTTCCTCAATAAGGTCGCATGTCTTGCCGGTAGCCATCAGCTTGAAGCCGGTCTCATAGAGGGCTCTCGCGATTGCGACTACCTCGAGCTTATCCTTCCTGTTGACCGAAAGAAGAGCTGTTCCGGAGAGCGGAAGCGAAGCGTTTGCACCCTCTTCTGCCTTGAAGAAGGCCATACCTGGAGTTCTCGCTATTCCGAGGACCTCACCGGTGGATCTCATCTCCGGACCGAGGATCGGGTCGACTTCCTGGAACATATTGAACGGGAAAACGGCTTCCTTGACGCCAAAGTACGGAATCTTGCGCTCCTTCATATTTGCGACCGGTGACGGGCGGCCTGTAAGCTCGCTTGTAATGATGTCAGTGGCGATCGGAACCATGGAGATACCACAGACCTTGGATACCAGCGGAACCGTGCGGGATGCGCGCGGGTTGGCCTCGAGCACGAATACCTTGTCGTTCTCGATCGCGTACTGCATATTCATGAGGCCGACGACATGCATCTCCTCAGCGATTTTTCTTGTGTACTCCTTGATCTTCTCAAGGTTCTCCGGCCAGATGTGCTTAGCCGGGAGGATGCAGGCGGAGTCACCGGAGTGAATGCCCGCAAGCTCGATGTGCTCCATGACTGCCGGCACATATGCATGTGTTCCGTCAGAGATCGCGTCCGCCTCGCACTCGAGGGCGTGGTTCAGGAAGCGGTCAATCAGGATCGGGCGGTCAGGTGTGACACCGACAGCTGCCCTCATGTACTCCGCCATGGACTCGTCGTCGTAAACGACCTCCATGCCGCGGCCGCCAAGAACGTAGGAAGGACGGACCATGACCGGGTAACCGATCTTATTGGCAATCTCGATCGCCTCTTCGACATTGACGGCCATGCCTGACTCGGGCATCGGGATGCCGAGCTTATCCATCATACCGCGGAAGAGATCGCGGTCCTCCGCGAGATCGATGACCTCCGGAGATGTGCCGAGGATCTTGACGCCGTTCTTCTTCAGGTCGGAAGCGAGATTCAGCGGAGTCTGGCCGCCGAACTGGGCGATGACACCGACCGGCTTCTCTTTCCTGTAGATGCTGAGGACGTCCTCAAGTGTGAGCGGCTCAAAGTAGAGCTTGTCAGATGTATCGTAGTCAGTGGAGACCGTCTCCGGATTGCAGTTGACGATGATTGTTTCAAATCCAAGCTTCTTCAGAGACTGGGCCGCATGTACACAGCAGTAGTCGAACTCGATACCCTGACCGATACGGTTCGGACCTCCGCCGAGGATCATGACCTTCGGCTTGTCCTCATTGACCGGGTTGTTGTCCGGAGCGTTGTATGTGGAGTAGTAATATGCGCTGTCCTCTGTTCCGCTGACGTGGACGCCGTCCCAAGTCTCGCTGATGCCGAGCTCTTCACGGCGGTTCCTGATGTCATCCTCGGAGACCTCAAGGATCTCGCTCAGATACTTATCTGAGAAGCCGTCTTTCTTTGCCTGGATCAGCAGGTCGTCTGCCGGTACAGATCCCTTGTGGGCAATGAGGGCTTCCTCTTCCTCGACGAGTTCCTTCATTTGCTCGATGAAATACTTCTTGACCTTTGTGAGCTCGTGGATCTCATCGACCGTTACACCCTTGCGCAATGCCTCATACATGAGGAAATGGCGCTCGCTGGAAGCCGTGTCGAGCTTAGCCAGCAGTTCTTCCTTAGTGAGCTTGTCAAATCCGTTCACGTGGCCGAGACCATAGCGGCCCTTCTCGAGGGAGCGGATCGCTTTCTGGAAGGCTTCTTTATAGTTCTTGCCGATGCTCATGACTTCGCCGACGGCGCGCATCTGTGTGCCGAGCTTGTCCTGAACGCCCTTGAACTTTTCGAATGCCCATCTTGCAAATTTCACTACGACGTAATCCCCATCCGGCACGTACTTATCAAGTGTGCCATACTTCCCGCACGGAAGTTCCGAGAGAGTGAGGCCGGTCGCAAGTTTCGCGGAGACAAGCGCAATCGGGAAGCCTGTCGCCTTGGATGCAAGCGCGGACGATCTGGATGTACGCGGATTGATTTCAATGACGATGATTCTGTCGGATACCGGATCGTGGGCGAACTGTACGTTCGTGCCGCCGATGACGCCGATATGCTCGACGATCTTGTAAGCCTGCTCCTGCAGACGGTCCATGACTTCCTGTGAAATAGTCAGCATCGGAGCCGTGCAGAAGGAGTCGCCGGTGTGGACGCCCATCGGGTCTACATTTTCAATGAAGCAGACCGTGATCATGTTATTGTCCTTGTCGCGGACGACTTCGAGTTCAAGCTCTTCCCAGCCGAGGATGGACTCCTCTACGAGGACCTGATGTACCAGGGATGCCTGGAGACCGCGGGCCATGACCACTTTGAGCTCTTCTTTGTTATAGACGAGACCGCCGCCTGCGCCGCCCATTGTGTAGGCCGGGCGAAGAACGACCGGATAACCGAGTCTGTCGGCAATCTCAAGACCTTCTTCCACACTGTAAGCGACCTGGCTTCTCGCCATCTCGATGCCGAGCATGTCCATGGTCTTTTTGAATTCAATACGGTCCTCGCCGCGCTCGATCGCGTCGACCTGAACGCCGATGACCTTTACGTTATATTTATCGAGAATGCCTTCCTTGTAGAGCTCTGAGGCAAGGTTCAGGCCGGACTGTCCGCCGAGGTTCGGGAGCAGCGCGTCCGGACGCTCCTTTGCGATGATCTGCTCGAGACGGACTACGTTGAGGGGCTCGATGTAAGTGACATCCGCCATCTCGGGGTCCGTCATGATCGTTGCCGGATTGGAGTTAACGAGTACGATTTCATAGCCAAGGCTTCGAAGAGCCTTGCATGCCTGAGTACCGGAATAGTCGAACTCGCAAGCCTGACCGATGACGATCGGGCCGGATCCTATTATCAGTACTTTATGTATATCAGTTCTCTGTGGCATATAAATCCTCCTCTAAAATGTGCGCTTACACTGATTTCATGCGAAGCGTAAGCTTTCTACGTCCATTTTATCTTACCTATTTTGCAATAAATCAGTCCATATAACAAGCAAAAACTTTTTTATTTTTCGCAAATAATTTTAATCCGACGCAATTCATGCAGGCTGCAGCCAGGTTCAAGGACCGGCGCAGTTCATGCAGGCTGCAGCCAGGTTCAAGGACCAACGCAGTTCATGCAGGCTGCAGCCAGGTTCAAGGCCGGCGCAGTTCATGCAGGCTGCAGCCAGATTCAAGGACCGGCGCAGTTCATGCAGGCTGCAGCCAGGTTCAAGGACCGGCGCAGTTCATGCAGGCTGCAACCAGGTTCAAGGACCGGCGCAGTTCATGCAGGCTGCAACCAGGTTCAAGGACCGGCGCAAACATCATCTTCATCGAAAAACGCAGGTCCTTTCTGTGAGCTTAAAAAGCTAAAGCTTTTTGATCTCACAGGGAAGTACCTACAATGTTTTCTCATGAAGATGAATGCTTTGCCGCCGGTAACCAAAGTATATGTGCAGCCTGTATGAACTGCTGCCAAATAAGCTTCCACCCACATGCGGTTTTGCAGCTCCTACGAACGTGATGCTCTGCTGTTACTCTTCCCAGTTCAAGGATCGCTCGCAAGACATGGCGCGGGATTCGGGTCAGCGCGTTGTTCTTCTTGGTCTTCGTAACAGTTCCGAAAAGCTGCTCTTCCGATTCACTTCCGGCGGCAAAGTATCCATCTTCGTGAGAAAAACATTGCAGGTCCGACCGAGAGATCGCGCATGGGCGGCTTGTCGCCCGCGCAAGCTCGCAGGGCAGGAGCTGCGTTTTTCGATGAAGATGATGCTTGACGCCGGATCTCGAAACTCACGTGCAGCCTGTCGGAACTGTCTCATAGTGCTCGGCAGTTATTCGTGATGAATTCACAAGTGGTGAATTCACACAGAATGAAATTCATCCACAGAATCATCCACATTATCCACAAATCCACCGCCCACACTGTTCACACAGCACGCCGATTGGGTTTTCGAATCATTTTGTCATCCCGAATCAAAGAAATATTCAGACATAAAGCGCAAATGCATCCTCCTTTCACGAAAAAAGCGGACAGTCCACCCGCGTTACCGGATGACTGCCCGCCTTTGAGCCAATTCATGTACACTGAAACGATATGAAATTACGCCTCTGTGACCGCCTCCACGAAGACATCGAGGGCTTCCTCGTCTGACGCATGGAGCGCGCTCTTAATTGTCAACACGTTATCCACAATCTTCACATTCTTGAGTGTGGATAATTTCTCGTTCATGAGCTTTGCGGAGACCGGTGCCCATGTGCCGTTCTGAGCGAGAGCGATGACCTTATTCTGAACTGTCAGGCACTCCATGTCATGAAGGAGGTTGGCTACCGGCAGATAGATGCCGTTGTTGTATGTCGGGGAGAAGATGACGATCTTGCCGACTCTCCAGATCTCGCCGATGATATTGGACGAATGTGTCTTGGAGATATCATAGACCTTGACATCCTTGCCGCTCTTTGCGCGGAGTTTTGCTGCAAATGCCTCAGCCGCCGAAGCTGTATGTCCATACAGAGATCCGTAGATAACGACGATTCCGTCATCTTCCGGCTCGTACTTGCTCCACTTCTGGTATTTGTCGATGAACCATGCGATGTGCTCGCCTCTCCAGACCGGTCCGTGCAGCGGGCAGATGAACTTGATGTCGATCTTGGCAGCCTTCTTCAGGACAGCCTGGACCTGTGCGCCGTACTTGCCGACGATATTTGCATAATATCTTCTCGCGTCATCGAGATAGTCCTTCTCGAAGTCGTAATCATCAGCGAAGATGCTGGATTCGAGCGCGCCGAATGTGCCGAACGCGTCTGCGGAGAAGAGTGTGCCTGTCAATGTGTCATATGCGAACATAGCTTCCGGCCAGTGGACCATCGGAGCCATGACGAATGCAAATGTATGCGCGCCTGTTGAAAGAGTCTCTCCCTCTTTGACGACGATTTTCTTCATGTCTGCCGTCTCCGGGAAGTAGTTCTTCATCATCTGGAATGTCTTGACATTTCCGACCAGCGTGAGTTCCGGGTGCATTGCTGCCACTGTCGCGATCTGAGAGCAGTGATCCGGCTCCATATGAAGAACAACCAGGTAATCGAGCGGACGGCCGTTCAGCGCCGTTTTAAGATTCTCGAGATACTGGTCCGAGATGGAAATATCAGCTGTGTCGAAGACCACGGTCTTCTCATCGAGCACGATATAGCTGTTGTAAGAGACGCCCTTCGGGAGCGGGAACAGATTCTCAAAGAGAGCCAGTCTTCTGTCGCTGCCGCCGATCCAGTAAATGTCCTTGGTTACTTCCTGGATATTGATCATAATACTTCCTCCATCCTGATTTTTATGATTCAATTTACTTATAACTGCATGTCATATTCCGGGTCCTGTCTATAAGACCCGGCGCGGGATCCGTACAGTGTCGTCTGATACAATTCCGGACTGAATCCACACGATATACATATTATATTTGAAATAAACTCCGACTGCAAGAAGTACATCACTTTTGGCTGAAGCCCCTGCCCCGCTGCCGGACTGCACTTTGATGCACCTCGCTGTGAGAGAAGAAATCGCGGCAGGCCTTATAGGGCCTGCTTTTTCGTGTCAAATTTTATTCATTTTTATGTAGCTATTTGTAGCTATATGTGGTATAATGTTCCCAGGAGGGTACTATATCATGAAACTGACTGTCTCCAAATCAAAGAACTCGGCATCTTTCTATGTCCAGAAGAGCATCCGGAAGCCCGACGGTTCCGTGACGACCATCACGATCGAAAAGCTCGGGAACCTCGATGAGGTGAAGACCAGGGCACAGGGCATGGATCCTTATAAGTGGGCGCAGGAATACGTGAATGAGCTCAACCGGAGGGAATATGAAGACCAAAAAGCGATCATCATCCCGTTCTCTCCGTCCAAGCTCCTCAAAGAGAACGAACAGAGGCTCTACAACTGCGGCTATCTGTTCCTGCAGTCCGTCTATTATTCGCTCGGCCTCAAGGAGATCTGTGCTTCGATAACGGACAAGTACGACTTCCAATACGACCTGAACGACATCCTTTCACGGCTCGTTTTTACAAGGATCCTCTATCCGGGATCAAAACTTTCTTCAAATAAGCAGGCTTCCCTCTTTATAGAGCAGCCTTCCTTCGGGCTCCACGACATCTACCGTGCGCTCAGCGTCCTCGCGGCCGAGAACGACCTTATCCAGTCCCGGCTCTATAAGAACAGCCATACTGTCGTTGAACGCCGAAAGGATATCCTCTATTACGACTGCACGAACTTTTTCTTTGAAATAGAGGAAGCAGATGACCTGCGGAAGTATGGCCGGAGCAAACAGCACCAGCCCCTCCCGGTCGTCGGGATGGGCATGTTCATGGACCACGACGGGATCCCTCTGGCCTTTGACATTTACCCGGGGAACAAAAATGAACAGCCGACCCTGAAGCCCCTTGAAAAGAAAGTGATTAAGGACTACGGGCTGGAGGAGATCATAGTATGTACCGATGCCGGCCTTTCTTCAAAAGGGAACCGGAAATACAATGACCTCTCCATCGGCGGCAAACAGATACGGGGATATATAACGACCCAGTCCGTAAAGCAGCTCCCTGATTATTTACAGGAGTTCGCGCTCGGTACGGACGGCTGGAAGCTGCCGGGAGACGACCAGACGGAATACGACCTCAATGATCTCGATGAGGACATTGATCTTGACAGGATCTTCTATAAGGAGCGCTGGATCAAGGAAGACCTGTCCGGAAGGAAGCTCCGTGAAGGAGCAAAGCCCCTCGAACAGAGGCTGATCGTTTCCTTTTCCCTGAAATACAGGAATTATCAGAGAAAGATCCGGCAGGGGCAGATCGACAGGGCGAACGAACTGATAAAGAGCGGACGATATAAACAGCGTCCGAAGAACCAGAACGACCCTCACCGCTTCATAGGGAAACATCCGATGACTGAGGACGGCGAGGCCTGCACGAAAGAAGATGTTTTTCTTGATGAAAACCTGATCCGCGAAGAAGAGAAATATGACGGGTTCTATGCCGTCTGTACAAACCTAGAGAACAAGAGCGTCTCGGAGATTGTCCGGATTAACAAAAAAAGGTGGGAGATCGAAGAATGCTTCCGGATCATGAAGACAGAGTTCAGGGCAAGGCCGGTATACCTGCGGAAGGAAGACCGGATTAAGGCCCACTTCCTGACCTGTTACATAGCACTCATGGTATACAGGATCCTTGAAAAGAAACTGGAAGAAAAGTATACCTGTACAGATATCATAGAGACTTTGAGGACAATGATGATGTTCCGCCCCGGTGAGAAGCTCGGTTACATACCTGCATACACACGCACAGACCTGACAGATGCCCTTCACGAGACGTTCGGCTTCAGGACCGATTACGAGATAATCACGGATGTAAATATGAAAAAGGTGATCCGGATGACAAAGGTCAAACCGAGAAAAAGCAGGGAAAAAAGCAAAAAAAGTAATAATATATAGCTACGTTTTTGTATAAATGAAAATACGGGAGAACCCTTTAATTTAAAGGCTCTTCCGCATTCTTACTGTCAAAGACAGGATTATATTTGAAATAAACTCCGACTGCAAGAAGTACATCACTTTTGGCTGAAGCCCCTGCCCCGCTGCCGGACTGCACTTTGATGCACCTCGCTGTGAGTTCTTCCGCGCAGGCCGCCGTCTTCGCAAGATAGCTGATGACATCCACCGGATACTGTCCCACCGCAGTCTCGCCCGTAACCATGACGGACGCCGCGCCGTCGAGGACCGCGTTAAATATGTCGGAGACCTCCGCCCTGGTCGGCACTGCGCTCTTCTCCATCGACGCCAGCATCTGAGTTACGACCATGAACGGAACGCCGGCATTCCGGCACTTTTCCGCGATCATTTTCTGCACCGCCGGAAGCTCCCACAGCGGGACCGCGTTTCCGAGATCCCCTCTCGCTATGACGATCTCATCTGACACGGGAAGCAATTCATCGAGGCACTTCACTCCGTCCATGTTTTCTATTTTGGCAAATATCCTTATATCTCCTGCACCAGCCTCATAAAGCGCCTGTCTGACAGTCTCGATGTCCTGCCTGTCTCTCACAAATGGCTGCATGACCGCCGTGACACCGTATTCTTTTGCGACGCGGATGTTGGCAAGGTCGGTCTCCGTCATCGTCGGCGTGCGGATTGAAACGCCCGGCAGCGCAATGCTCTTTCTGCCTGTCAGCGTCCCGCCTCGAATGATCCGGCAGAACGCCCCTCCCTCTGTCTGAGCAGATACCTCAAGCAGGATTTTTCCGTCATCGAGAAGGACCTCCTGGCCTTCCGCAAGGAAGGGAACTATGCTGTCCGGAACGGGCACCTTCGGCAGAGGTTGTAAACTGCCGGCATCATGCGTCGTATCACTATCGTCGGCCGACCCGTTTTCCCGCACCGCAATGCTGCACTGATTTCCCAGAAATACCGTCTGCTCCTCATGAAGGGGCAGAGGCTCCATACTGCCGACCCGAAGCTCCGGTCCCTGCATATCAATAAGAAGCTGTGGGCTCACCCCGGCCTCCGCGGCAGCTTTATGCAGGTTCTCTATGAGCGGCGCTGACTCCTTCAGCGTCACATGCGAGAGATTGAGACGAATGCCGGTCATCCCGGTCTCAAACATTTTATGAAGGACCGCTGCCTCGCGGCAGGCAGGTCCGATTGTACCGTATATATCCAGCATAATTGCACCTCGATTGTCGATTTGCCGCCTGGTAAGTAATCACTGCTTGACGAACATATTTCACTCTGTTAACATAATGTAACCCGCTTTATGCGGGCGAGGAGCACTGCATAGCGGCAGGCGGTTGGCCATCATTCTCCAAAAGGAGGTGATTGCATGCCTATTACACTTACATTCCATGTGTTTGGTTTTACCATCACAGTCCGTGTAAAGAGCAACAACCGCCACTCGGCCAAGTGACGGTTGTCTGTAATTAAACCACTGTTTTTGTCCTGAGGTCAACCGCTTGTCGCAGTGTTCCTCTTTCTTGTTTTATGATAAGGCATCCGATTATATTTGTCAAGTTCGGGCAATTCTCCAGATCAAGCCTACCTCACGCCCCGAACAGCCAGTCCCACCAGTCCTGGCCTGAATTGTCGTTCGAGCCGCCGCTGTCTTCACGCCCGCTGTCGTAGCCGTCCGAGTTGCCGTTGTCATCTCTGCCGCTTCCCGTATTCCCGTCGTAGCCGCCATTGCCGCTGCCACCGGAACTTCCGCCGGAGCTGCCGTTCCCGGAATTATCGCTTCCGCCGTTCCAGAAGTCACTCCACCAGCTTCCGCCGGAGTTTCCGTTGCTGCCGGAATTTCCGCTGTGACCGCTGCCGCTGTCATTTCCGTGGCTGTTTCCGTTACTTCCGTTATGGTTATTCCACCACTGACTCCACATACTCGTATGCTCGCTGCAGGAGTGGCTTCCCTTCATGTTGTCCGGAATTACGTAGGCTGCATCCTCGGTGCCTTCCGTCGCAGACCGCAGGTAGACGTGCCGCTTAGAGCTTGGGCAGTAGGACCCCGCCTTCTCACCGGAAGATGTGCATACCTCGACTGCGACATGGCAGTCACACTCTTCGGTCGGCTCCGTGCCCTCGGCGTAATACTCGACCGCAGTCATATCCCCCTGCTCCGTCACGTCACAGAGCCCTGTGACTGCAATTTTACCGCATTTGGTGCAAATGATGCACTTGACCAGCTGACCGGTCGAGGCGAAATCAGCATTTGCATAACTCTCGTGAGCCCGCGACATGACGGACTTCCAGATAGCCTTCACATAATCGCCGCTCTCCTGGGCGGAATTGTCATCGTTTCCTCCCCAGATACCGCATGTGAGGTAGGGTGAATAGCCGATGAACCACGAATCACGCACATCATTAGTCGTGCCGCTCTTTCCCGCCAGAGACATATTCTCGAAATTGGCATCAACGCCCGTCCCGGAATCCAGAACATCCTCGAGAGCGACCGTGAGCAGGGCTGCCGTCTCCGGAGTGACCACCTGATGCTTTTCGGGAGTCTTTTCAAGCAGCACCTGGCCGCTTCTGTCAACGATCTTCGTATAGTATACAGGTTCAATATACTCGCCGCCCCTGGCAAGTGTGCCGTAGGCTGCGGTCATCTCAAGATTTGTGACACCGCCGTAGGTCCCGCCGAGGGCAAGCGCTTCGACCCTGTCCTCATCTGTCAGTGTCGTGATACCGAAGTCTGAAAGACTCGACCAGACCGTATCCATGCCAAGCTCCTGAAAGCACTTAAGCGCCACAATGTTGCTCGACCGGGTGATTGCCTGATGAACTGTCGTCATCCCTCTGAACTGACCGTCGCTGTTCACGATCTCTGTCCCGTCGGAATAGGCGTAGCTCGCATCATCGATCGTCGTTCCCAGTGTGAAGGCTCCGCTCTCGATGCCGGCCGCATACTCTCCGATCACTTTGATCGTCGAACCCGGCTGTCTCTTCAGCATTGTCGCCCGGTTCAGAATGAGGTTCGCTTCCTTGGCCCCTCTGCCGCCGACCATGGCACATACAGCGCCCGTGTTCGTGTCGAGGATGACCAGGGATACCTGCGGGTCAGACGAGTAGTAATCGCTCCGGTTGGCTTCCTCCTCACAGATTGTCTGAAGACGGCTGTTCTCTGTAGAGTAAATTGTGAGGCCTCCCCTGTATACGAGGTCCCATGCTTCCTCCTCGGAGCAGCCTTTCTGCTCCATAAGGTCGCCCACTACAGTGTAGAGAAGCGCGTCCTCAAAGTAGCTCATGATTTCCTGCGGATTGCTGTTATCCGTGGCTGCCTGGGCAATCCGGTCATAGACGGGATCCGCCATTGCTTCATCGCGCTCTCCCGGTGTGATGTAACCTTGCTCAAGCATCTTGTCGAGAACGATTTCCCTGCGCTCGGCATTATTTTCAGGATTTTTTCTCGGATTGTAGGTCGTCGGATTCTTGGTGATCGCGGCAAGGACCGCCGACTCTGACAGAGTCAGCTCCGAGACATCTTTATTAAAATAGTATCTGGATGCAGTCTCGACTCCCCAGTTTCCTCCTCCGAGGTTTATCGTGCTCAGATAGTTTTCAAGGATCCATTCCTTGGTGACTTTTTTCTCAAGGCAGACCGCGAGGAACTGCTCCTGAAGCTTTCGCTCCACTTTTTCTGCAAATGACGTCTCGCTCGTCCACTCCTCGAACACGTTATTCTTTAAAAGCTGCTGCGTGATCGTGCTTGCGCCTTCATTGAATCCGCCTCTCATTACTCCGCGGACAAAAGCTCTGCAGATACCGTACACATCGATCCCGCCGTGTTCATAAAATCTTTCATCCTCGATGGCGACAAATGCATGCTGCAGATCTTCAGGAATCTCCGAAAGGCTCACATACACCCGGTTCGATTCCTCACCCGACAGAGTCAGCGTTACATTCCCGTCCGTGTCGAGGACACTCGTTCTGTACCATTTCGGTGCAGCGTCAAGAACGCTGATGGATGGCGCCATCATAAATATACATACCAGATACACCATGACAGCCGCAGTCAGTACAGAAACTCCGGCTATCGCAAATACCAGAATTCTGGCCCTATTCATATTTTTTATTTTCAATAGGTCACCTCCTGACTGTATGCAAACCGCCCTTTCATATCAGAGCGCAGAAAAACCCTTACATGATTATTTTTATCATTCATTTGTGTGCAAATCGTGTTCTGTTTTTTGCGAATAATTTACGATTGGTTACGTTTTGTGATAAACTGTTGTCTGGCGCGCACATCGCGCCAGACGATTGGAGAACACTATGATTAAAAAGAAACTGTCAATCATCCTCCGGGTCATCCTCGTATTCGTGTCGGCAGCCATCTCTATGTGCTTCGCGGCAAGCGTGCAGGCGGATGAACTCCCGGAGAATGTAATGTTCGCTGTGACCCATAACGCAGGCGGAGAACCCATCGGTCCCTACTACGATTTTGAGGCAAACGGAGGGACCCGCTATCTCTTCCTTCCCGAAGGAGTGGGCGAGGAACTTAAGATCAATTACTCCGGGGACATCACGGAGGTCAGCGAAGGACACCTGGACACAGGAGCCCATACAATCACAGGTACCATGGAAGCCTTTATCGCTTCCCTGTCGGACGGCAGAGATATTCCTGTCGTTATAAGGAGATCAAAAATTCCGTCGCTGGAAATCTCTCTTACGGATTCACTGGATGACATCCACAAAGACAAGGACAGGATCAGCACGGGGGCTTCCGTTGTCCTCACTGATCCGTCGGATCCGGGCAGCAATTTCGTCTCTGCGGGCGATTGTGAATTCAAAGGCCGCGGAAATTCCTCCTGGGAAGTGTACGACAAGAAAGGGTATCAGCTGAGGCTCGGGGAAGCCCGCATGGTACTCGGGATGGATCGGGCCAAGACGTGGGTACTTCTTGCAAATGCCAGCGACCCCACACTCCTGCGCAACAAACTTGTCTATGATATCACCCGGCAGATGAAGTTGGCATTTGCCCCGGAAGGTGAATTTGTCGACCTGTGGGTGAACGGCGATTATCGTGGAGTCTACCTCCTGACCGAAAAGGTTCAGATCGGTCCGAACCGTCTGGATCTCACGAGCGGCCACGGTATCATCGCGGAGTTTGACAATGCTTTCTATAATAATGAAATCTATTTTCAGGATTACTTCGGGAATTACTTTGCGCTAAAAGATTCGGCGGATCCGGAGGGGCTGAATGATTTTCTGAAATTTCAGGAGGCTGTCGACACGCTGGACTACCTGTTGGACGAAAAGCGGGACTGGCAGGAGATAGAAAAGTGGATAGACGCGGAGTCATTTGCAAGAATGTTTTTAGTGAACGAATATTTTGCCAACTGCGAGTCAGCTGTCACCAGCTTTTTCTGGTATCAGGACGGAGAGGACGACGTGCTGCACGCCGGACCTGCGTGGGATTACGACACCTGCATGAGAGACGGCGTTGAGGATCCCGCCGAGTATTACGTGTATAAAAATACGTTCTACAACCGGTTCCTCCAGCACGAGGAGTTCCAGCAGCTCATCTCGGAAATATACGCCGATGAATGCCAGCCCCTCTTCGAGGGCGCTTCAAACGATATGTACGCACTCCGGGACCGGATTTCATCGTCCATCGATATGAATTATATCCGCTGGGATGTTCTTGGCGGAACGGATGCCAAAGGACACGAGTCCTTCCCGAGCTATGAGCTGAATTTCAACGATCAGCGCACATGGCTCCGTGAGCGGGCAGAGCACTTCTCCCCCGAGGGTGTCGTCGGCGAGGTCGTTCCCTACGCGTTCAGTCTAAGTATGTCGGAGGACGGCCGGTATGTCGACTTCTACCTGACCTCGACCCGTCAGTCGATTGTCCAGACAGAGGCTTCCGTGTGGAGTCTTGCGGGAGGCGCGGGCACAGCCACGAGGATCCGGGCTGATCGCGAGGACAGTGATTCCGGGCTTCCCAGATGGCACGCGCGGTTCGATCTTGGCACCTCCCGCTACATCGGCACTTTCAAGGTGCAGATGATCGTTAACGGCCAGGCAGCCCAGCCGGCAGCGGAAGGGACCTTCTTCGTGAGCTCCCTGCCCGAAGATACCGGCAGCTATACATATGAGGGAATCGACTTCAGTCCTGTCTTTGATCCTGTCTACTACGCGATGCGGTATCCGATCGTGAGGAAGCAGGTGGGCTACGACAAGGAGAGGCTCTTCGCCCACTTCATCTCAACGGGCATAAGAGCAGGCTATCAGGGCAGCGAGGCCTTCAATGTCCTCTGGTACAGGGAGCACAACGAGGATCTGGCGGCTATCTACAAGGACAGCTATCTGTCCTACTACGAGCATTACCTGATCAAGGGTATGGCGGAGGGCCGACCGGGGCATCCGTGACGATGGTGCAGAGTATAACAAGGGCTGCCGCGAAAGCGGCAGCCCTTGCTTTAGTTCTTATTCAAATTTCGGTGAATCAGCGACCGAACTCTTTTCTGTAGGCTTCGACCTCTTCGACCGTCGGCATAACGCAGAGCGCGCCCTTCTTTGTGGTGACCAGGGAAGCTGCGGCATTTGCAAATGTAAGAAGTTCATGCAGCTGCTCCTCATTCATCTCGAGACCATATTTCAGGACATGGTGCAGAGCGGAAGCGCAGAATGTGTCGCCGGCGCCTGTCGTCTCGACAGTGTTCGGATTCAGGAAACCTGCCTCGTAGGCTTCGACGCCGTTGCAGTATGCCTTGGAGCCGTCAGGACCGTATGTCGCAAATACAAGCGGGATCTTGTACTCGTCGATGATCATCTTGATGCCCTTGTCAAGATCTTCCTCGCCGGTCATGAAGGTGATTTCATTGTCGGAGATCTTAAGGACGTCACACTGGGACAGACCGTAAGCGATCTTCTCTTTTGCCTTCTCCTCGGAGCTCCAGAGAGGCGGACGAAGGTTCGGGTCGAAGGAAATGATCGCGCCGTTCTCTTTGGCAATCTTAATAGCCTCGACCGTAGCGGCCTCAACGCCCTCATGGGTCATGGAAAGAGTTCCGAAGTGGAAGATCTTTGCGTCAGCAATGTAATCCTTATTAGCAATGACCTCATCCTTTGTCAGCATGATATCTGCGCCGGGGTTGCGGTAGAAGGAGAAGTCTCTGTCGCCGTTCGGCAGCTTCTCGACAAATGCGAGTGTCGTGTGAACTTCCTCATCCATCATGAGCGCGCCCATGTCGATACCCTGATCAACAGTTCTGGCTTTCAGCATTCTTCCGAACATATCGTCGCCGACCTTGCCGATGAAGGCAACCTTGCGGCCGGCCTTGTTCAGCATGGCCAGAACGTTGCACGGCGCTCCGCCCGGGTTTACTTCGAGGAGTTTGTTGCCCTGCTCAGAGATTCCGCTCTCTGTAAAGTCGATCAGGAGCTCGCCGAGTGCTGTAACATCATACTTTTTGCTCATCTTGAATCCCACCTTTTCTTAATTTTATTATTTTGTGTGCCGTGCCCCCGCTTGGTGCGCCGCACGAATGTGTGACCGATAATCATCTGTTATTATAGCATTACACTGCACATTTTATCTATAAATCAGACAAAAAAACCGGAGATAAACCGAAAGATTTATGAGGTTTGACAGTTTTTTGCGCTCATTTTGTGCATTATTTCAAAAAGATTCCCGAGTGTTTCATTTTTCCATCTTTGCTTTTGCCCATAAGGTACAGATAGGGTAACAGTTCAGACGGGCTGTTCTTATGATGTTTGCTGCCGATACATGAACTTCGAGGCAGCCCGTCCGAACTGCTGTCGGCGAACAGAAATTCTGCCTTCACATTCCGTGCCGCTTGCCGCTGCCTGCATCAGATGCTATACTGACAATCATACCCGTGTCCCATCCGGAGATAATGTGAAACCGGGACGCCATTCCACATGAGACAAGTATCGTACGAGGATATAATAAATGAAAGAAACGCACGGCAACTGGACCGCACTCTTTTCAAAGACAATTCTGCAGAGAGGCAAAGCCTATTTTCAGAGCGGAAAAACCAAAAAGCTCATCGAAGAGCCGAACGGCTACAGCCTGACGGTCAGAGGCTCCCGAAACTATACTGTCCATATCGGAACTGACTGGTGCGGCGATGTAGAGTCGTTCTCCTGCACCTGTCCCTACGCTGCAGGAGGAGAGTATTGCAAGCATATGGCGGCCGCCCTCTATTACCTCGAGAACTATTACGGGGAACCTTTCTGGATTTCCGATAACAATGACGCCAAAGCCGCTTCCTCCTCAGGAAAGACTGAAAATGGCGGGAATCGGGAAAGCTCTCTTCCACCGCTCTATGCTCAAAGCAGCGCAGAGCCGAAAGCATCCGGCGGAGCAAAAACGAGCGCATCCGAAAATACCGGGACAGCTGCGTCAAAAAACACGGGCGGATCCGCCCGGTCAGGGTCTTCAGCGGGCGCGGATTATTTTTCAGATATAGCAAAGCTCCAGAAAAACGAGCTGGCGGTCCGGCAGTCGGAAACTCCGGCCTCTCCCTTTGTGCCCTCAGATTACCGCTATTTCGACAATCCCGATTATCTCTCTGATATCAAGTCACGGGAATCCGACAGAAAAAAGGCCCGCGCTCTGGTCAGGAAGAAAGACCGGGATGACATCAACGTGCGATTCATGTACCGGGAAGGTACCGGTCAGGAAGATATGGTCGGCGACGCCTACTGGACGACTCCGTCTGATTATTATTACGAAGACAACACGGTCCACCTGACCTTTAACCGCCAGCACATTCTCTCCTCTTCCTGCTCCGGATGGCGCTGCAGGAACGCGCGCTACTACGGTTCGGATGACTACGCGTGCGAGCATCAGATTGCGGCCGTCTATCTGCTGCAGGAATATCTGAAGACCAACAATCCGGGCGACTCCACCAATTTGTCCGGCATACGTTTTCTTTCCGGCATAGCAGGCGATATAAAGGCCGAGACAGCCGACGTTGTCCCGACACTGACGATCACCCCCTACCTGACGCGGGACGAGAGCGGCATTTTCGCCTGCTTCCGCGTCGGCGCCGGCAAACTGTATAAGATAAAAAATCTTCCGGAATTTTCCAAAACGGTCGCCTCCGGCGGACAGATGCGGTTCGGCACAAAGACCGATCTCACTCTGGGGAAAGAGTACATAAAGCCCGAGTCAGTCAAGTGGATGTCCTTCATCGACGATTATCTCGCCAGTGAAAAAATACAGCTCGATCAGTTCACCGCAAGGCTCAGATACAATAATTACTATTCCTACAACATCCCGGGAACCAAGGACCGCATTGATCTGACCGGTCAGACTCTCGACGACTTTTTCGATACAGCTGTCGGCGAGACGATTGAATACACGGATAAGACAGCCATTGAAAAGTCAAAACGCAGTATCGCCTTCCGGATGCGCGATCTGCCGGTCACGCTGAAGGTCAGCGCAAGCCGCGGCCCCGGCGGCATCGTCGACGGCATCCTTATGACCGGCGATCTGCCGGAAATCATAAAAGGTATAAATCGGCGCTACTATGTCACGGCCGACGCTCTGAACTGCATTCCCGAGGAGCGCTCCGCCGCCCTCAAGGCGATTCTGGACGCGGAACACGGGGGCTACGTGCGGATCATGATCGGGCGGCATCATTTGTCCGATTTCTATCACAAAGTGCTGCCTGCCCTCCGCGAGATCGTCCATATTGAAAGTTCCCAGAATGACGAGGATCTCATTCGGACGGTCCTGCCTCCGGAACCGGAATTCATCACGTATCTGGACGTTGATTCCGGCAATCTGGTCGGCCGATGCGACGTTTACTACGACAGCACCGGCTACGCGCCGACAGATATTTTTAATGACAAGCCCATCGAATCGTTCCGCAGTTATAAGGCGGAAAGCGATATGTTGCAGCTGCTGCTTCAGTATCTTCCCCACTATGATCCGTCTTACCGCATTTTCTTTGCGGCAAAAGACGCCGAGCTCACATTCGACCTGCTCGACCGGGGCATCCCCGAAATCATGGCAAAAAGTGAAGTCCGCATGACGGACCGTTTCAAAGCGCTGAAGATCCGGAACCGCTCAAAATTCGACATCGGTCTCTCCGTGGAGAGCAACCTGCTCGATATCTCCGTCACATCGAGCGATCTCTCCCCGGAAGAGCTCCTCGATATCCTGTACAGTTATAAAAAGAAGAAAAAATTCATCACATTAAAGAACGGCGATTTCTTCAAGATCGACGACAACGAGACGATTGCACGGCTTGCGGAGATGATGGACGCGCTTCATGTCTCCGCGAAAGAGTTCGTCACAGGGAAAATGCATATCCCGGCCTACCGCGCCCTCTATCTCGACAAGATGATGGAGTTTTCGCAGGATATCTACGCGACAAGAGACAACCGGTTCAAATCGCTGATCAAGGAATTCAAGACCATTGAGGACGCGGACTTCGAAGTGCCGAAAACACTGAAGAGCACGCTCCGAAAGTATCAGAGCGTCGGCTACCGCTGGCTGCGGACGCTGGACGCCCACAGCTTCGGCGGTATACTGGCGGATGACATGGGCCTCGGAAAAACGCTGCAGGTCATCACGGTCATGCTCGCGGTGAAGAATGAGGCCCCGGAAAATCCAAGGCCGTCTCTCATCGTGACGCCTGCTTCGCTGGTGTATAACTGGAGGGAGGAGCTGGCTGCATTTGCACCTTCTCTCACAGTCAGTCTTGTCGCGGGGACGGCAAGAGAACGCGCGCGCATGATTGCCTCCTGGCGGGAGAGCGACGTCCTCGTCACCTCCTACGATCTCTTAAAGCGCGACATCGCGGAGTACGAAGGAAAGCAGTTCCGCTTCCTCGTCGCTGACGAAGCCCAGTACATTAAGAACCGGACCACCGCAGCCGCCAGGTCCCTGAAGCTCGTCGCCGCGGACACCCGCTTCGCGCTGACCGGAACTCCGATCGAGAACCGGCTGGGCGAACTCTGGTCCATCTTCGACTACCTGATGCCGGGCCTTCTCTATTCCTACGAAGAGTTCCAGAGCGGATTCGAGGCTCCGATCGTGAAATCAGAAGATGAAGAGGTCCGCGAGCAGCTCCGCAAAATGGTGACCCCGTTTATCCTTCGCAGAAAAAAGGCAGACGTCTTAAAGGATCTGCCGGATAAATTGGAGGAGGTCCGCTACGCCCATATGGAGAGCAAGCAGCAAAAGCTCTACGACGGTCAGGTCGTGCGCATGCGCAAAAAGCTGCAGAGCTCGAGCGAGACGGACTTCCGCAAGGGAAAGATCGAGATTCTGGCCGAACTCACCCACATCCGTCAGATCTGCTGCGACCCGTCCCTCATGTTCGAGGACTATGACGGCAAGTCTGCCAAGAAAGAGCTGTGCCTCGAACTCATCGATTCTCTGATCGATGGCGACCACAGAGCCCTGATCTTCTCCCAGTTCACAAGTATGCTGGAAAAGCTTGAGGCGGATCTCAGAAAGAGGGGAATCGAATACTTTAAGATTACAGGCGCAACGCCCAAGGCGAAGCGAATGGAGCTTGTCAAGGCCTTCAACGAGGGTACCGTGCCCCTCTTCCTGATCTCGCTGAAAGCCGGAGGCACCGGTCTCAATCTCACCGGGGCGGACGTGGTCATCCACTACGATCCGTGGTGGAACACGGCGGTTCAGGATCAGGCTACCGACAGAGCTCACAGAATCGGTCAGACAAAGGTCGTCAATGTCTACAAGCTGATCGTCAAGGGCACGATTGAGGAAAAAATCGTGGAGATGCAGCAGAGCAAGCAGAAGCTTGCGGATGACATCCTCTCCGGCGAGGGCGTCGCCTCCGCTGCGCTGAGCCGCGAGGATCTGCTGGAGCTTCTTGCGTAGAGCGGCTCCTGGCCCGATGAAACTCACGAAGACCAAAGGCAGCATTCTCTCCTCAGAAGCAAGATTTTGCTGCCGCTGCCTTCGAGTCTGCACACGTGACAGTATGAGAAACACTTTTTTGCTTTTGTACTGCCATTTTATGAGGTCTTGGCAGTAGGGAATCATAAAAGCAAGTTTTGGACTGTCGCCCAAAATCCTGGCCGACAGTCCAAAAATAAAATTTCCTATATCCTACTGTAGGTGCGGGTCGCAAAGACGTATCTCACCGCGTTATTAACGCTTCTTGTGCACCGCATTCCTGCCCGAGCCCGGTCTGCCGGGCTTGTTCTTTTCGGCATGCGCACTATTCCCCGGTCTCCCGCCCTTTGCTTTTCCAAAATCATGCATCCCGCCCGAAGACGCCTTCTTTTCATCTCCAGGTTTCCTGCCTGAAGACACCTTTCTTTCACCTCCGTGCTTCCTTCCGTCTCCGCCCCGCTCCTTCATCTTCCTCGGCCGTATCAGGCACTCCGGTCCAAACCCGATGAGGTCTGTTCTCCCCTCCCGAAGCAGAGCCTCCTTCACGAGCTCATAATTGTCCGGATCGTAATACTGGGTCAGGGCTCTCTGGAGGGCCTTCTCATGCGGATTTTTCACCACAAAGAACGGCTCCATGGTCAGCGGATTCAGCCCCGTGTGATACATGCACGTCGACACCGTGCCGGGCGTAGGATAGAAATCCTGCACCTGATCCGGCCTCACATGCTTTTTATGCAAATACTCGGCCAGCACAATCGCGTCCTTCAGCGTACTGCCCGGGTGGGACGACATGAGGTAGGGCACGAGATACTGCTCACGGCCTGTACGTTCATTGATTTTTTCGTATGTGCGGACAAATTCCTCATAGACCTTATTCTCCGGCTTGCCCATGAGCGCGAGCACATTCGGAGACACGTGCTCGGGTGCCACGCGGAGCTGCCCGGAGATATGATGCTCGCAGATCTCGCGCATAAACGTCTTATCCGGGTCGAGCATCACATAGTCAAAGCGGATACCGGATCTGACAAACACTTTCTTCACCTTCGGCAGCTTTCGCACAGTCCGCAGAATGTCAAGGTATTCTTTATGATCCGCGATCAGATTCGGACACGGTTTGGGGGTGAGGCACTGTCTGTGTTTGCAGGCACCGACTTTCAGCTGCTTTTTGCAGGCTGGCGCTCTGAAATTGGCAGTCGGACCGCCGATGTCGTGGATGTAGCCTTTGAATTCGGGGTCGTTAGTCATTTGCACGGCCTCCTCGACGATCGAAGCCTTGCTTCGCGCCTGCATGATCCGCCCCTGATGAAAAGTGAGGGCGCAGAAATTACAGCCGCCGTAGCATCCGCGGTTGGCCGAAATACTGAACTTGATTTCCTTGATGGCGGGGATGCCGCCTGCATTTTCATACATCGGATGGTAGGTCCGCATGTAGGGCAGCGCGTAGACGTCGTCCATCTCCAGCATCGAAAGCGGCTTCGCGGGCGTATTCTGGACAACATACAGGGCACCGTCGTAGACCTCATAGAGGACTTTGGCCTGGAACGGGTCCGTATTCTGATACTGGATCCTAAAGCTCTCCGCGTACGCGCGCCGGTCACTTTTTACCTGCTCATAATCAGGCAGGCGTATCGCGTCGTAGATCCGTTCCGGGTCGCGGGTCTTATAGACAGTCCCCGGGATGAAGGTGATGTCACTGATACTAAGACCCGAGGCGAGCGCGTCCGCGATCTCGACGATGCTGTGCTCTCCCATACCGTAGGAAATAAGGTCTGCTCCGGAATCGAGCAGAATCGACCTGCGGACCGAATCCGACCAATAATCGTAGTGGGCAAGGCGACGAAGAGATGCCTCCAGGCCTCCGAGGATGATCGGTGTCTTCTTGTATACCTTTCGGATGAGGTTGCCGTACACGATGACCGCGCGATCAGGCCGCTTTCCCATGACTCCGCCGGGTGTGAACGCGTCCGTCTTCCGGCGCTTTTTGGCCACCGTGTAATGGTTCACCATGGAATCCATGTTGCCGGATGAGACAAGAAAGGCGTACTTCGGCTCGCCGAATTCCATAATACTCTCAGGATTTCTGAAATCCGGCTGCGCGATAAAGCCCACAGAATAACCGTGGGCTTCAAGAATACGCGTAATTATGGCAGGACCAAAAGACGGGTGATCGACGTAGGCGTCGCCCGAGACATAGACAAAATCCATTTGCTTAAGCCCCATCTCCTCCATTTCAAGGCGGGAGACGGGGAGAAATCCCTGTGCCATAGTTTAACTCCTTCAACTGGCTGCAGATGCCTGCAATCTCACTCAATAACGCCGGCATCCATGCACTCTTTGTTTCAGATCATGAGCACCCTTCGCGTGTCAAACATACGCATAACTGCTCTCTTATTCCGCTTAAGCCTCTCAGCAGCGCTTCATAATCTCCGGTTCCGCAGTCCGGCCGGCCCGCTTCGAGATAATATACCGGGGCCGACCCTTGATCTCCTCGTAGATACGGGCCAGATAAAACCCGATCATACCCAGGCTCATCATAATAATACTTCCGATAAATCCCTGCATCAGGATTACCGTCGTGAAGCCCCCGAGGGCCACGCCGGCGATTTTCTGGACAATAGCGATCACGCCAAGGACCAGCGAGACAATAAAAACTATCACGCCGAGTATGGTCACGATCTGCATCGGGGCGGTCGTGAAGGAGGCGATATTGCTGACGGCATAGCGCATGAGCCCCCATGTCGTCCACTTACTCTCGCCTGCTGTCCTCTCCTGAACGTCATAGGACACAGTCGTCGTCTTAAATCCGACCCAGGAAGAGAGGGCACGGAAAAAAGCGTACTTCTCCTTGAGGCTGACAAGTGCATCGATCGCCTTGCGGTCAAGGAGCTTGAAATCAGAGGCATTTTCCATATCAAAGCCGCTGGCTGAGCTGATCATGCCATAGAACAGCTTCGCTGCAAATGCATGCCGACCGCTCTCTTTCCCCCTGCTGCTCTTCACACCCTCTATGACTTCGAAGCCCTGTTCCCAGAGCCGGTACATCTCCACGATCTTTTCGGGCGGATGCTGGAGGTCACAGTCGAGGACCACGGCGCAGTCCCCGCGTGCTTCGGCAAGGCCTGCAGCCACAGCTGCCTCCTTTCCAAAATTGCGAGAAAAACTGATTCCACGGACCTCATCTTTCTCATTTGAAAGATTCATTATTCCCGCCCATGTTCCGTCCGTCGAACCGTCATCGACGAATAGAATTTCATAGGGAATATCCTCCGCCATGAGGATCTGCGAGATAGCACCTGCCGCTGCGGCCACCATCTCCTCTTCATTATATGCCGGTAGTATAACTGTCAGCATGAAATTCTCCTTCTAATGCCAGCGAGACCGAGCAATCTTATGCCGTGCAGCGTCCCGCGGCAGCAAAATTTCGACGAGACTTCCTCAGGGTATCGCGGTACGGGAAGTCTTAGTTAATGATATATCCCGCCTCATGACTCACCGGATTCTCCGTCGTATAATCGAATCGTATCAAAGCAGGCCCCTCGCCGAAATCAAATGTCTCCTCCCTGGCCATTCCCCGGCTCCTGTGGAAATGCAGCATCCGGTCGAAGCGGAGGTATTCCCGGAATATCTTCATTTGCCCTTCCGGCAGATCCAGCCCGCTCACAAAGGTATCAAGCACCTCATACCGCGCTGCAGCCGACGGGCGCTTTTTATTATATCCTGTTTCGACAAAGAAATCAGCCATCCGGTCAAAAAACGCAAACGCGCCGTCTGCCATGCCGCCGTTCTCCTCAAGGAACCGCAGAGTTCTTATGAACTGCTGCGAATTATAATACATCTCCAGAACATCACATACCCGGCGCAGGCGATCAAGCTCCTCAAAGGATATCCACTTCGTCGCAAGGACCTCGTAGGGCGGTCTGACCGAATAGCGAATTCCGTACTCTTCCGCCCTCAGTTCCATCACCGTCCCCTTAAGGACTTTCAGGAATCCAAGTTGCAGCTGGTCTGCATGCAGTGCGTACACGTCATTGAAGGATTTTGCAAATGAAATAAACCCCTCATACGGCAGCCCTGCAATGAGGTCGACATGAAGATTGATGTTTCCGGCTTCCCGAAGGGCAAGCACGTTCTTTCGCAGCCTGTCAAAATCCATGGTTCTCTGAATAGCTTCCACTGTCTTCGGATTGGTCGACTGGATCCCGATTTCCAGCTGGATCAGAGCAGGCCGAAGACCCGCAAGGAGCGCAATCTCTTCCTTTCCGAGAAGGTCCGCTCCTATCTCAAAGTGGAAGTTCGTGACTTTGTTGTCATGGTCCGCAATATACTGCCAGATCTCCATCGCCCGCTTTCTGTCGCAGTTAAAGGTCCGGTCCACGAACTTGACCTGTGGAACCTTGTGGTCAATGAAAAACTGAAGTTCCCGCTTTACGGTCTCCAAGTCACGGAAACGAACCGTCTTATCAATGGACGACAGACAATAAGTGCAGCGGAACGGACAGCCGCGGCTCGATTCGTAGTAGATAATGCGGTTGTCGAAGTTCCCAAGGTCCGTGTACAGGAAAGGAATCTTGTTCATATCCGAACCAGCCTCCGGGTTGATTGGATTATAAACGATACGTCCTCCATCCTTCCATGCGGCACCGGGAAGAGTCCGGACGAACTCCCGGAGCCCATGCTGCTCCAGATCATCCTGTGATACAGCCTCCATCAGCAGGGCAAACGGCTTCTCCCCCTCCCCGCACATCACAAAATCGCAGGGTCCAAGAAACACTTCAGGACCATAGGATGCCTCGGGACCGCCGGCATAAAGGATGACTGTATCACCGAGCAGAGCCCGAATATCAGCAATCAGATCCGTCACGATCTGCGTGTTCCAGATGTAGCAGGAGAAGCCAATGATATCCGCATGATAAGCAAGGATCCCGGCCAATATGTCCTGATATCGGTCATTGATTGTAAACTCGGCGATCTGCACGACCTCGGCATGACCGGATGACGCACGAAGACTGTAGACGGCGGGACAGGAATGTATATATTTGGCGTTGACGGCAACTAAAAGAACTTTTCTCATAAACTACACTCCATAAATATTCCGGTCTATCCTGCATTTCGTTAATAACCGCTCATTAATTGACTTCATTATAGTGCAAATCGCGGAACAATATCAAATCATGTTGATATTGTTCCGCGTTTTATTGACATTGTTCCGCAATTTTTCCCTTCCAATCTCTGCTGCCGCATCAGATTATTTGAAAATGCTGCAATGCTTTCCACACACCGTCATCGTCGATGTCAGCCGTCACATAATCGGCACTCATTTTTACCTGGTCACCGGCATTCCCGAGAGCGACACCGATTCCGGCATATTTGAGCATCCCGATATCATTTTCCCCGTCACCAAACGCGATGATTTCATCCCTCGAGATTCCCTTAAGCTCGATGTACTGCCGGATTCCCTCGAGCTTGTCTCCGTTCCCCGGTATGATATCAAGCCCATGCCTGCTCCACCTTGTTATGTTGCAGCCGGGCAGCTTTTCTATGAACGGTCTCTCCTCGTCTTTGCTGCAGTAGATGACTCCCATATAAATCGGCTCGCCGACATACTGCCCGATCACCGGGATGTTGGTATGAATATCCCTGTGGGCCGACCGCACAGCTTCATTCACGAAGTTGATATACATGCGGTCTTTGGAAGTCAGAATAGCCGGAATCTCACCACTCTCAAATATATTAACCATAGACCTGAGATTCTCACCTTCCATGGGTGACCCGAACAGCGTTTCCAGGCTGCTGTCCAGACAGACCTGACCGTTCAGTGTGAGATACGCGTCGAATCCATAGCCCAGCAGCCCCAGTTCCTTCATCTCAGATATATGCCGGCCTGTCGCAATCACACAGAGAATCCCCTTCTCGTGAAGGCAGTTCAGCGCGCGAAGGGTGCTTTCCGGAATACACATCGTCCTGTGAGAGAACAGGGTCCCGTCTATATCAAAAAATGCCGCTTTAATATTTCTTCTCACTTCTTGCATACATCCACCCATTCCTCAAAGGAAGTGAACCGCTCGAGCTGGTCAATAGTGGTCTCAACCGCGCTATTCTCAGATCCTGCAGCCGGAAAGACCGTCTCATGGTCACGAAGTGAGACATCCAGATATACTTTCACACCTTCCTTGAGCGCGAACGGGCATACTCCTCCCGGCGGGTGTCCCAGATACTCTTCCACAGAAGCAAAGGGGATCATCTTTGCCTTTGTGTGAAAATGAGCTTTGAACTTCTTATTATCAATCCTCGACATGCCGGACACAACGATGACAACTGCCTCATCCCCCAGAAGGAATGCCATTGTCTTCGCGATCCTGTCCGGCTCAGTTCCTACTGCCACCGCAGCAAGCTCGACGGTGGCCGACGAGGTGGGAAATTCCAGAACCTTTCCCGCAAGCTCTGTACCTTCAAAGTATTTTTTGACCAGTTCTACTGACATGTTTCCGTCTCCATATTTGTTCTGATTTGGTAGCTATTTTACAACAAACAGGATGATCTAACCAGTATTATGTGCAAAGGGTCTGTCGCATCAAGGAGAATCCGCTTCATGAACCTCCACCCCCATGCGGTGCGGCAGCTCCTATGGACGTAGTACTCTGCTGCTACGCTTAATTGAATGCCGCACTTATCCATTTCACACGCCCCGAATTACAGTTTGTATTTAGTTTTGTAATGGTATCAAAACAGTTTTCCACCAATGAAATGGTTGAATAATGCGTCAGTTCCTGATACAATAAAAATATATGAAAATGAAATCAACGATAGAGGAATTACTATGACTCTTGAAGAAATGAAAGCCAGAAAAAAAGAAATGGGTCTCAGCAACCGGGAACTCGCAGCCCTTTCAGGCATTCCATTAGGAACCGTACAGAGAATCCTCAGCGGAGAGACGAAAGCGCCCAGAAGAGCTGCTATAGAGGGGCTTGAAAAAGTTCTGGACAAGTCATTGAGGACGCAGCATAGTTCTTTCGTCAGAAGCAATGAAACATTCTCCGGAGTCAGTTGTCTGAGAGAGCCATCCGCCGGCTATGGAACATCAGCTGTCAGAGAAATTCAAAAGGGTATACATACGGTAAAAGATTATTTCGCGATGCCGAATGACAAGCGGGTGGAACTGATTGACGGAGTGTTCTACGATATGGCCGCGCCTTCCAATATCCACCAGACTATCTCTATGGAGTTGTCCTTCCAACTTTCACTTTTTGTCAGGCAGAACTATGGGGAATGCTCGGTGCATGCTGCTCCGTTCGCTGTCCAGCTTGATCAGGATGACCGCACGATGGTAGAACCCGATATTGTGGTAATCTGCAACCGTGACAGGCAGAGGTATTTCGGATGTTATGGTGCGCCCGATCTGGTGATTGAAATCCTCTCACCCGCAACCGCCCGAAAAGATATGACCGTAAAGCTGCATAAATACTTAGAGGCCGGTGTGAAAGAATACTGGGTGGTGAATCCGGAGAGCAGACAGATTATCGTCTTCAAAAACGCTGTGAATTCTCTGTCCTTCCATTCCTATAATTTTTCCGAAAAAGTTCCGGTAGGTATCTGGGAGAACAGGTGCCACGTAGATCTGTCGGAGATAATCAAGGAACTGGATTTTCTCGAAAATCTGCGCCAGGAGTGAAATATCTGCTGCCGGAGTGTTTTTCTCCGGGCCAATTTTAATTATTACTATTATGCCGAGCGGTACATGTTAAAACGCATGTGCCGCCCGGCATAATTTGCAATGGCTGTTATTACACAGGAGTACAACCACTGTACTCTCTGCTATCTGTTTCTTATCAGCAGATCCTCGGCAGCAGCTCCCCGCCCGGCGGCGGAAGCAGTGTCTCCGAGCCAATCGGGGTGCGGACAACAACGCGGCCTTTATGGTCATCGGTGACCTCGCCGATGATAGCCGCACTTTCGGAGTATTTACCCTGTCTCAGCACCGTGAGCAGAGCTTCGGCTTTCTCCTTCGGTGCAAATACGACCAGCCGTCCCTCACACGCCAGATACAGCGGTTCGAGTCCGAGCATACCGCACACACCGGCTACAGCCGGATCTACCGGAATGACAGCCTCATTGATCGTGATGCCGACGCCGCTCTCCTCGGCGATCTCATAGAGAACCGTGCCCACACCGCCTCGGGTTGCATCGCGGAGCACATGGATATCCTTAGTCTCATCGAGCATGGACTTGACCGTCCCCCAAAGCGGCGCACAGTCGCTGGTGACGTCCGCCTCGATTCCATACTCATCGCGGGCAAGCAGGATCGTCGTCCCATGGCGGCCGACGTCACCGGTCACAAGGATTGCATCACCTGGCTTCGCGTAAGCCCCGGAGAGGTCTGCACCCTCCTCGATGAGACCGACACCGGTCGTAGTGATGAAGACGCCGTCGACCTGACCGCGCCCTGCCACCTTGGTGTCACCTGCCACGATGCTCACACCCGCTTCTTTTGCGGTCTTCGCCATAGCTGCGGCAATCTCCTCGAGCTTTGCGACCGGGAAGCCTTCCTCAATGACAAAGGAGCAGGTGAGATAGGTCGGCTTAGCGCCCATGCAGGCAAGGTCGTTGACTGTCCCGCATATGCTGAGTTTTCCGATATTTCCGCCCGGGAACTCGCAGGGCGATACGATAAAGCCGTCTGTCGTCATAGCGATCCTGCCGGATAACCCCGGGAGGACGGCGGCATCGTCGGCGGTGAGGTAGTCATTTGCAAAATACTTTTTGAACAGGTTTCCAATGAGCTCGGATGTCTTGCGTCCGCCTGAGCCATGGGCCAGTGTGATAAATTCTTCCATGATATCTTTTCAGAGTTCTGTCATGATTGCTGTATAAACTCTGTTATTCCTTTCTCTTTTCTTGGTAAATCGCGATCTCTGATCGCGCGCGAGCTGCGCGACGCACTCTGTGCGTCTCCCTTTGCGCAGCTCTGCGATCCGCCGGAGGCTCAATCTTCAACACTAAACCCATGTTGAAAACAAGTTTGTTTTGCACATTCCTCTCACGACTGAAGTCACGAGAATCCTGTGTTGAAGATTGAAACACAGTAGATCTTTTCGTTCCCACTCAGCCGAGATCATACTTATAGTAGGCCGAGCACGTCCCTTCCGACGACACCATGCAGGCTCCGATCGGATGCTCCGGCGTACAGACCTTGCCGAAGACCGGGCACTCGTGAGGTTTGATCCTGCCCATCAGGACATCGCCGCAGCGGCAGGCCTTATTCGGATGTCCGTGCATCTCAGGTACATCGTAGACCTTTCGGGCATCGAATGCTTCATATTCGCTGTTAAGTTCAAGACCTGATCCCGGGATAGTGCCGATGCCTCGCCATGTCGCCTCGCAGGGCTGCATTGTCTCGGCAATGAGCTTCCGCGCGATCGGGGCTCCGTCATCGGCGACAACTCTCGGATACGCGTTTTCTGCAAATGGTTCGCCCTTCTCAATCTTCTTCACTATGATAGCAAGCGCAGTCAGGATCTCATCCGCAGTAAACCCGCAGACAACACCGGAAATCCCCTCATCGCGAAGCTCGCGGAGAATTCCCATACCTGAGATCGCGCTCACGTGACCCGGATAGAGGAACGCGTCGGCACTTCCCTTGAGGACACGGTAAGCTTCATCCATGGTCTTGTTGGCGGTGAGAAGCGAAAAGTTCGAAACTCCCCACTCTTTAGCCTTCTTCACCGCGAGGCAGGCAGCCGGAACCGTTGTCTCAAATCCGACCGACAGGAATACGACCTTCTCGTCCGGATGATCTTTGGCATACAAAGCAGCGTCGAGCGGCGTGTAGACGATTTTAAGTTTCGCTCCTTTAGCCCGAGCTCCCGCAAGATTCATCTCGGTTCCCGGGACACGGACAAGGTCGCCGAAAGTCGTTATCGTCACACCCTTCTCCATAGCCAAGTATATGGCCTCGTCAATGAACCCGGTCTCGGTGACGCAAACCGGACATCCGGGTCCGGAAATCAATTTGATATTGTCCGGCAGGATATTCCTTATACCGAATTTGAAAATCGCGTGTGTGTGCGTGCCGCACACTTCCATCACGCGGATCGGTCTTCCGTTGTATCCGCGGATAATATCGAGTGCTCTTGTATCCATATCATGCCTCCAGTGCGTCCATGAGACTCTTTGTCTCCTCCTGGTCGTCCGCTGTGATTTTCGCGATTGCGATGCCTGCATGCACCATGACGAAATCGCCCGGCTCTACATTGTCAAGAAGCTCCGTTGAAATCTCGCGGCGAGCGCCTGTCGCATCGACAACGGCCGTGCCGTTCTTCATAGAAACTATTTTTGCCGGAAGTCCTACACACATATTTAAATCCTCCTTATTTCGCGCCGCCTGCGGCTCCTGTGCCCCGCAGCGCACTCTCTTTACGAGTTATTGTTCATTATTAAGGCTCCACATCCCGTAAAATGCCTGCCCGAGACCTATTCCTCCGTCATTCGGGGGAACAAGTGAGTGCGTCAGTACCCTGAACCCTTCACTCGCGAGCTCTTCCCTGCAGAGCTTAAGGAGCAGCAGGTTCTGGAAGCATCCGCCGCTCAGAGCGACGATATTCACGCCGGTCTTCTCCCTTGTCTCAAATGCAATGCGGCACATTCCGTGAGCCAGATATTCATGGAACATATAAGCAAGTCTGTCCCTGCTCTCACCGTTCCGAATTCCATTCATTATACTTATAATAAGCGGCTTGTAATCAAGCTCAAGTATATTATTTTCATGAAGAATCTCCACCTTGGGTGTATCCGGAACTGCACTCTCATTTTGACCTTCCATGGCAGCAGATTGCGCCTGCTCAGAGTCCTGTAAAACAGTGTTTTCACGTGCCGCAAGCCATCTCTCCGCCGCAAATTCCAGCGCCATCGAGGCCTCGCCCTCAAATGTCGATGCGCTTCGGATGCCGAGCAGCGCTGACACGCCGTCGAATAGTCTGCCCGCCGATGTCGAAGTCACGGCATTGAGCCTCTTTTCAATCATGAGCATCTGCATCTTGAGATCCTTCTCCGCAGCCGGCTCAAGCTCCCGGGCTGCAGCCAGTGTCTCCTCCCGCGAACCTGTCGCGTCATATATGAGGGAGAGAGCTATTCGCCAGCCTTCTTTCGAGGCCAGATCGCCGCCTGCCTGTACAAAAGGCTTCAGCATTCCGACGCGTTCAAATGCATCCGGCCCCGCAAGCAGCTCTTCTCCTCCCCAGATCGTCCCGTCAGTCCCGTATCCGGTGCCGTCGAGCGAGATGCCAATGACTCTCTCCGTCACCCCGTTTTCGGCCATGCAGGACAGCACGTGCGCGTAGTGGTGCTGGATCTTCTTCACCGGGATTCCGATCTCTTCCGCAAATGCACTCGAATTGTACCTCGGATGCATATCGCATACGGCCAACTCAGGCTTTGTTTCAAGCAGCTCCTCCATCCGCGTGACTGCAGCATCAAGAGCCTTCACACTGCGAAGGTCTGCCAGATCGCCGATATAGGGGGACGGGTAATACAGTTCATCTTTGGCCAGGCAGACGGTGTTCTTCAATTCCCCGCCTGCCGCCAGCACCTGCCCTTTGAAGCCTGCCGGTCCGAGGAAGGGCAGCGGCGCGTACCCGCGCGAGCGGCGGATCATGTAAGGTTTCATTTTAACGGTCTGTCCGCCTTCCCATTTGGCGGCAGCCTTTTCATCAGATTCGATCGGCTGATCGGGCTCAGAGGCTCTATCTTCCACCGGCACCATTTGCATGACCGAGTCATCCGCCCTGAGTCTGATCAGACGGTCGTTGGAGAGGATGACGTCGCACATCGGCGACAGATATCGTATCGCGTCCTCGTCATCCTTGCAGATCGGCGCTCCCGACGGGTTCCCGCTCGTCATAATGAGGGCGTCTGTGAAGGGCTCCCCGTCCGGATAGTCGAAAATGAGCAGCTGCACCGGGGCGTACGGAAGCATCACACCGACCGTCGGGTTGTCCGGCGCGACCAGAGAACTGAGACGTTCACGCGCCATGGACGGTTCTTTTCGCGTGCTCCGGTCTGATCTCGTGACACGGTGAAGCTGCACGACCTGATCCAACCGTGTTACCCGGTCCAAAATCACAATCGGCTTCTGGACCCCGTCGAGAATCTTTTCGGCCTCCATGGGAACGACACACTCGCGCCGCACAGTTTCAATATCTTTCATCATGACCGCGAACGGCTTCATTGGCCTGTGCTTAAGCTCCCTGAGTCTGGCAACAGCCTCGTCACAGGTGGCGTCGCAGCACAGATGGAAACCTCCTATCCCCTTGACAGCCGCAATTCCGCCGTTCCTAATCACTCGCCGCACATACATGATCGCGTCGCCGTCCATCTCATGCTTTGTGACAAGAGATTCTTCCTCCACCGAATGTCCCCAGGGAAGAAGTCCTATCGGCCGGCTTCCATGATTTTCGGCCGCTGCCGTGACATCCGCCGATGCCGTATCCCCGCCAAAGACTTCATCCGTCCGCAGCACATACACCCTCGGCCCGCAGTCATTGCAGCAGACCGGCTGCGCGTGATAACGCCTCGTCTCCGGGTGCGTGTATTCAAATTCACAGTCGGGGCACATCGGGAAT
The DNA here is from genome assembly GCA_902788035.1 of uncultured Lachnospiraceae bacterium. Classification (GTDB taxonomy): domain Bacteria; phylum Bacillota; class Clostridia; order Lachnospirales; family Lachnospiraceae; genus Chordicoccus. The sequence continues at coordinate 66,410 of CADAIL010000022.1, forward strand.
ACGCCCATCGAAGTCCGAACGCGGTCGTAAGGCACGCCATCGAGGATCGTGAGCCTTGGTCCGCAATTCGTGCAGTTGATAAATGGGTGCAGATACCGTTTGTCCGCAGGATCAAACAGCTCTCTCTTGCAGTCCGGGCAAATGGCAAGATCGGGTGACACAAATATCTCACCCTCCACATGCGTACTTCCGATGATGCGGAACATCGTGCTCCCGGTCAGCTCCTCCTCAGAGTCCTCGACCCTGACAATAGCGGCGACCGCCGGAGCTCTTGCGACCAGGTCCTCTCGAAATTGGTCAACATCCGAGCATTTGCCCTCAACGTGGATCTCGACGTAAGAGCCTTTGTTGGCAACGTCTCCTGCGAGATGAAGTTCGGCAGCCAATCTGCTCACGAACGGCCGAAAGCCGATTCCCTGCACGATCCCGTATGCCCTGATTTTCAGTCGTTTATTTTCCATTCTATATTTCACGCAATTGCGTTTTCCTTCATTTGTCTCACTGCTTTTCGACGCCCGACACCGAGAACTGGGCAAGCTCGACGAACCTTCCGCTCCATCCCTTTAAGGCCCGCCTGAGCATCGGATCCCCGATGATAATGTCATAATTTCCATCGGTCACGAGCTTAATAAAGTCGTCCTCCTCGGGAATCGTCCTGCATTTTGCAAATGGCATAAAGAACGTCGCCGTATCCACTTCCACCGAGTCCGAGACCCGCTCCATCTCTGAGCGGATGGTCTCGGCAAGCACAGCCTGATGTACGATCAGGATCTTCTTTCCCTCGATCTCATCCCGCGCAAGGCCTGCCAGCTCGAATCCTTTTGGCAGAGGATACCTGACAGTATACGGGACTCCATATTTTTTCTCCATATACGAGGCCGCGGCAAGGCCGGATGGGGAAATGACCAGGTTTTCCCGGAAGGAAGCCGCCTCTTCAAAGTCCCGAACGCTCTCGCCAAATACGCGTGCATCTCCGCCGCAGCAGGCAGCTCGTTCCTTAATTGTGTCAGTTGTATCAAAATCGAGAAGATCCATGGGCGTTGCGCCGAAGATTCCGATCGGTCTCATGTATGAGGGCATCTCATCTGTCTCCGGACACGTGAATTCGCTGTCCTTTGTATAAGTCTTTCCCGAACCACTCAGGCTTTCCGTAGCTTCTCCTTCGACTCCCGGGTTACAGTCTCCGTTCTTCCCATTAATTACATACGTCTTGACCAGCTCCAAGTAGGCTCTTTCCTGACCCTTGTCATAGAGCTCCATACCGGTCGTCTGCATGGTCAGAGTCGTGATGCCGAATTTTCTTTCGCCCATGCGGCGAAGGGCCTGATAGTCCGTCGCGATGACCGAGGGAACAGGCGTCCCGACCAGGGCGAGGAAAGACGGATCTTCCATCACGCCGAGCACATCTGCGATCTTCTTCATCATGGCCTCGTCGCGGCCGAGGATTGCGTCGAGGTCGCGAAGACCCGCCGAGAAAATGGCGCTCTTTTCACTCTTCCACCTCGGCTCATCGAATCCGCAGACGTTGCCGGTGCATCCGCCCGCATCAATGATGACGATGAGTCCGTTCATTTTAAACAAAACTTCCACCGCCCCCGAAATGTCCGGCGCGAACGGTGATAAATATTTCCACAGTCCCTTCATTATTACTCCTCCGTTTTCCCGGACAGCGCAGCCTCCATCTCCGCCAAAAGCCGCATGAGCCCTTTGTAGCCGAACGGCTGCACATCCGAGAAGAACGGCACGCTGACTGCCTCCGGATAGTACCAGGCGGCGTCCTTTCCAATCGTTATGTCAACTTCCCCCTCCAATTCGTAATTCATCATTGTCGGTGAGATGCTGGTGTAGAATCGCGTTTCCGGGCTCATCTCGGCAATTTTGGTGATGAAGGGCAGGTCGGCGGGGGTGGCATTTGCAAATACCCGGTCGACCGCATACCCATACGAAAGCAGTGCGGCCGACAGCTCGAACGGGTTCGCGTTCACCGTCTGACCGATTGCAAATGTCAGCTTCGGATGCCGCTCCCTAAACGCTTCAAGCGCTTTCGAAGCCTCCTCGTAATAAGCCGCGTCGTCGAACTTCACTCCGAGGGCTCCGCCGAGCAGCGCGTACTGGCGCTGAATTTTCTGAATATCATAAAAGCGGTTCATCTCAATGTAGGGCATGCCAAGCCTCTGCATGAGGTCGTCCGCCGCGTACCGGGATTCCGGGTTCAGGACCAGATTGAAGTTGGCCTCACCCATCTCCATGTACTCCTCGAGTGTCTTCATCCGGCCGATCTCGCGGACCTTCGTGAGTCCGACCTTGCGGAACATCTCATAGATTTCCGTGTCGTCATCGTAGGGCGCGAACTGGCCGAGCAGATTGACCGCATGCGGATTCTTTTTAAGCGGTCTCAGCAACGAGTATACGCTCTGGCGAATGGCTGTCATCGGCGGCTTTGTCCCCTCGCGCATCAGCGCGTACATGTAGCTTGGCACAACGTGAACGCCCGTCCGCTCCTCCGCCTTCTTGCACACCCGAACAAGGTCCGTACCGAGCAGCGCATCGACACATGTGATGCAGATGACCACCACCTTCGGTCTCACCTCCGGTACATCGAGGATTTCCTCCACTGCCTGCGGGATTTTCTTCAAATGTCTTCCGGTGACCAGGTCGGTCTCGTCCATGAGCAGGTAGAACATCCTCTCGCTGTAGCCGCTAACTCTGCTCAGGATCGTGCTGTTCCTGCCGCAGCATCCCGGAGCGACGAGCAGCATCACGGACTCGGGGATGGCGAGGCCTGCACGCTTGACGCCGTAACCATTTGCACCCGGCGAATTGTAGGAAAGGGTCGCCGGCGAGCTGTAAATCAGCGCGTGGGAGGGAGATTCCTCCTTCGGAAAATCCTCACGGCCGCGCAGGGCGAACTCCTTCGCTGTCAGATAAAAAGGCTCCATAAAACCTCCTTTAATGGTAGAAACCGCTCCGCTCACCGCTATCCTTCTCGGGATCGCTGAGCAGCAGCCTTGCCAGGTCCATGAACTTCCGGCTTACCGGCAGGGTCGGGTCGCCCTCGACGACGGTCTTTCCCTCCTCCTCGAAGCGGTTGATGTCATCGCTCCTCGGGATGTCCGCAACAATCGGGACACCGAGCTTATCGGCAAATGCCTTCACCTTCTTTTCCTCATCCGGAATGTTTCTTCTATTAAAAATGACGCCGCGCACGGTCGCATAGCCGCGATCCTCGAAGTTTTTGACTGCGGTCGCGATGTTATTTGCAGCATAGAGCGCCATCTTCTCCCCGGAAGTAACGATCAGGACATCCTCCGCATAGCCCTCGCGGATCGGAGCCGCAAATCCTCCGCAGACGACGTCGCCGAGCACGTCGTAGAGCACGACATCCGGATTCACGCGGCCGAAAACATCGAGCTCGTCGATCAGGTTGAATGTCGCAATGATGCCGCGGCCTGCACAGCCGAGTCCCGGAGTCGGGCCGCCGGTCTCGATGCAGAAGACATTGCCGTAGCCCCGCCTTCCGATGTGGTCGAAATCCGGCTCCTCATCGTGGTCCCTGTAATAATCCATGACAGGCGTGAGCGGCTCACCTCCCAGGAGGTTGATCGTCGAATCCGCCTTTGGGTCGCAGCCGATCTGCAGGACCTGCTTGCCCAGGGTTGCAAATGCCGCAGAAAGGTTGCCAGTCATCGTCGATTTTCCGATACCGCCCTTGCCGTAAATTGCTATCTTTTTCATATATATCACCTCATCGGCAGGTCTGTGTCTGCCGCGTTATCCTTTGTATCTCATCATCGACAGGTTCGTGTCTGCCATATTCTCGTTATATCTTCTCGTAGTCCGGCATGAGCCTGTCTCACTGCTTTTTTCAGTGCGGGACTTCACAGAGCTTTTCTTCAAGCCATGCGTCAAGCCTCTCTCCGACAAGGACCGGAATCTCCTTCTCGTAAAACCTTCCCGAGTAGGCCACATGCGGCAGTTTGATGAATTTCTCCGGCTTCTCGGGCAGGAGTCTCGCGTACAGCGGGTCCGCGATCACAAGGTCAGCCATCCTGCAGGCCTCTCTTAGTTTATCCTCGAGCACGATCTCGTCGGTTCCCTCGGCAATTTCGCGCGGCAGACCTCGCATCGGGCTGATGATCCTCACGGAAAGCTTTTTCTCTTTTCCGCAGCCGTCTTCGTCGGACTTTAACAATCCATTTGCCTTGAGTGTTTCGGCCATGGACTTCATCATGACCGGCTCACCGATCAGCAAAATCCGGGCTTTATCACAGCCGTTTTCCTCATGGGATTGGGTGGATCCGTCATCTGATAAATTACTCCCGCCTATGCTATTCTTCGACCCGGCAGCTTGCATGAGCTGACTTACAGCTTTCTCCGCCGCAGCTCTGCCGACCGGACATCCGATCACATACGGAATTCCGAATCTCTCCCGCATCCTTTTAGCCGCGGCAAAGCCGGTGGCGGAGATGACCAGATTCACATCCGCGTCACCTGACGAGAGAAGATTTTCCAGTGTGTCTCCCATTGCCCAGGTGCTCCGCACGGCAAATCCATGGTCTTCAAGTAACTCCTGTATTGCCTGCACACTCCCGTTCAGGGAGAAATCCAGCGGCGTGGCGCCGAGCAGGTTGACCTTGATTTTTTCGTCAGAGCTGCTTTCGCAGCCGGTACTTTTTTCCATCAGGTCCACAAGGCATGCAAATGCCTCTCCCGCCCCACTCGTGTACGCGTCCATCCCGTTGGTCTGAATTCCGAAGCAGGGTAGATTGGTCCTCCGGCTCACCGCCTTCGCGACCGCCCTGAAGTCCGTCCCGATTATGTGGGGCAGCGGACCGCCGCAGATGCACACGAACTTCGGATGAAGTTTCTCAGCCGTCTCGCAGAGGTTCCTCACCAGGATCTCATCATTTCCGAAGATCGCGTCCTTCTCGGTGAGACCTGAGATGAAGACCATGCTGTCCATGTCATACCATCTCGGCTCATCGTGTGTGTTGTAAGTGGAGTTGCAGCCCGACGCATCGTGCATGACGACCAGGCCGCCGAGCTCGTAGAGGGCTGAACAGACACCAAAGTTGTCCGCGGAGTATGTGGACAGGACCCTTTTCACAATTCTCATACCGTTTCTCCTCCGCCGGACGTCTCCGCGCTGTCATTCCCACAACTGTCATCCCCCAGTATCACACCGTTCCCGCAGCAGGCATCTGTCCGTTTCGCGCCGTTCCCGCAGCCGGCATCTTCAAGCCTCGCGCAGTTCTCGGCACACCCGAGTGCTTTGATCTCAATAAAATCTCTCGGATTCTTCTCTGTCTTAAACGCCTCGACCATCATATGAGCAATCTCCGTGATCCCCTTAAAGCCATAGAGCCCGCCGTTTTCCACCAGATTCACAAAGTGCCTTGTCCCAGTAAAATACGTGGCTTTCTGACCGATTGCCAGGAACTCCTCAGCGTTTCTCCTTGTGACCCGCATTCCCGGCTGAGTCATGGGGAATATTTTTACGTCAGGGAACCTCTCCCGGATCACCTCAAAATCGCCTTTTTCTTCCGGTGCAAATGCATCCGCGTAGATTCTCCTTACACTAAATCCGTGTTCAAGCAGCATCCTCGCGAGGGAGAGCGGTCTCGTGACTGCTGAGAAATCCAGCGCTATCGGGGTCTGCCCGATCACAGCAAGAGCTCCTGCCAGAGCCTCCTCCGCTTCCTTCTCAAGGGCATCATAATCCGGAAGCCGTATCTCCCTGAGCGCTTCAGCCAGGTTCATCTCACTTCGCCGGATCTCTTCATAATTAAAGCTGACCGGCATATAAACAGCCTTCTGGCCCAGCCTCTTTTCCATGTCTTTCGCCGCAAAATCGACGACCGGATGAAAGAATACATTCATCGCGGCGGCTCCCATGTGCTTATACTCATCATAGGAGACCATGGTCGGCAGCTGGCTGACTCTCACGCCTGCTTCCCGGAAGATCTCAAAGAGCTCGCTTTCCGGTTGGATTTCGTAGAAGGAACCGATGATATTTGCAAGATGCACGTCCTCCGGGAGCTTTTTCACCGCGCGGTAGAGCTGCCTCCACTGCATCTTCTCCGGCGAAAAATGCTTTCGCATCGTCGGGAGCATATAGCAGTCGATAAAATCCACCTCCGGGTGGGCTTTTGCGCACTCGCGGTAAACAAGATTCAGATCAATATTCAGGAAATGCTGCACGCAGCTCGTGTAGAGCAGCACGCAGGTCGGCTTCTTCGGCATCTCATTCAGAATGCCGGAGACGCCCTCGATGATCATGTCCTCGAGATCGCCCCGCAGGATATGATCGTCCGTGAACTCGAGCATAGAGAACCGGTCCATAGCCCCCATCTCCTCAGCCGACAGGACAACGCCGCGAAGGCAGCAGCTCGGGCACACGAAAATCTGGTGACTGCCCGGGATGAGCATCGATGTGTGAGCGATTGTCCAGGTTCCGCGGGCAGGCGATGAATAGAGCAGACCTTCCCTGAACGGTACCGGAAATGCCGCATCCCCCGCTCGCACAGATATTTCATTGTCATTCAAATGACGCATATCGTACATAAATCACACTTTCTCAAAACCGGCGTGGTCGCCCCGACTCGTCACCACCTTGTAGCCGATACTCTCCATCCTTCTCTCCATGCAGTATCTGCACTCCGCGGCCTCGTCGCCGGTGCAGATTTTACCGTCGTACAGCAGATAATCCTTCCTGACGGAGGTGGGGGAGAGATTGGGCATGATGACATTTGCACCTGCCAGAACACCCATCTCACGCCCGCGTGGATGGATCGTTCCGAGCGCTGTCGTCGCCGGGAGTAGTACCTCCGGGAACATGATGCGGAGAACGGCGAGGAAATACAGCGTGTCCTCAAGAGTGCCCGCTGCCTCATCGCGGAACGGGGTCTCATGGTGCGGTATAAAGGGACCGATGCCGATCATGTGAGGCTGAAGTTCCAGGAGGTATGCAAGGTCGTCCGCGTAGCACTCGTCGGTCTGGCCGGGTGAACCCACCATAAAGCCTGCGCCGATCTGAAATCCAATATCACGCAGGTCCCTAAGGCACCGCATCCGGTTCTCCATTGAGAGCTCGGCGGGGTGAAGACGGCGGTAGTGGGCTGCATTTGCAGTCTCATGTCGGAGCAGATAGCGATCCGCGCCGGCATCGAAATACTTCTGATAACTCTCCCTGGATTTCTCCCCGATCGAGAGCGTGACCGCGCAGTCCGGATGCCGCTCCTTGATGCCTTTCACGATGCTGCAAATGTCATCATCCGAGTACGCAGGATCCTCCCCTCCCTGGAGCACGATCGTGCGGAAATTCAGTTCGTAGCCCTTGTCCGCGCAGTCAAGGATCTGCTCCCGGGTCAGACGATAGCGATTGACAGTTCTATTGTCGCGGCGGAGGCCGCAGTAATAGCAGTTGTTCCTGCAGTAATTTGTGAACTCGATGAGACCTCTCAGGTAAATATCATGTCCGTAGACACCGACTGCCCTCTCGCGGGCGAGGCTGTACATCCACTCACGGACTTCCTTTGTGACCGCGCGCCTTGCGGATACGATATACAGCAGCTCCTCCCGTTCCGGACGTTCACCATTTTTAATTTTCAAAATGATTGATTTTAATTTTTCCATCGTCTCAGCTCCGCTTTGCGTAAACGGCTTTCGCGCTGACTCCGGGCAGCCTTCCCAGCCTTCCGGTCAGCGTGTTGATCTTGTCCATCGGCGCGTCGATCGCAATACTGATGAGATATAGATTCTCATCCCTGTAGGGAATGCCCATGCGTCCGATAATGTTCTCACTGTATTCGTGCAGGATGGAATTCATCCGCGCAACGGATTCTGTATCCTCAATAATGATGCTGAGCATTGCGATTCTCTCTTCCATCTCCGCCTCCATTCTCTCTCAATTCCGGTCGATTCATTGTCGCGCAATGCGGGTGGCTGCAAGCTTACTCATGCCCTAATGGACTAGCTTCGCATCGCGAGCACGCCTCGCTCTGCCGGGTTGGAGCCGCAAAAATGCCGCACCAACCGGTAATACACTTATATGCCTCTTCTGCAATAAGTCTATTACCGCTTGATGCGGCAGCAAAATCGCTCAGTAGACAGACCGGCTGAGCCGGTCTCGCTTCCTATATAATTCGGCTTCCGCATCAAGCATATCTTTCTGCGTCAGATTTTCAAAAATCTCACAGACAAGCACTCTCATCCGCAAGATGTAGTCTCAATAAAGAGATTGTACCATTATGCGCTCGCTTTGCATACGCTAACATAGCGGTGTTCCTGGATTTCGTTTCCGGCAGCAGGGCAGACAGGCTGTCCATTAATTTCGTGACCGGCAGCAGGGTATCCATCTTCGTGAGAAAAACATTGCTGGTCCGACCGAGAGATCGCGTAGAGGCGGCTTGCCGCCTTTGCGCAAGCTCACAGGGAAGGACCTGCGTTTTTCGATGAAGATGATACCCTGCTGTCGGCTTTCGGGTTTCGTTACAGCCTGTCTGCCCTGCTATCGGTCTCCTGGTCTCTCGGCTTCGTTACAGCCTGCCCGAACTAATGCAACAGAAATAAACTATAGAATTGCAATTTTCAAAAAACATAGTACAATAGGAATACGCTCTGCCGTCTATTAGGCAGCACAGTGCAGACATTCACGACACATACATAAATCTAATTAAAGGAGATTAAAATGAAGAGATATAAAAAAGTTATCGCATTGACACTGAGCGCAGCCATGCTCGCAGGCTGCGGTTTCACAAACAGACGCTCGGATGAAGCAGAGAGCACACCTTCCTATATTGACACAACAACCCCCACACCCACCCCGCCGGAATCTGTAGCGGAATCCGTCACCGTCCCGGCCGACACGGTAGGTCTTGCGGACACATCCATCCCGGATTCTTCCATCGCTGCAGCAGTCGAGCCGACACTGGAACCGACAGTTGTACCGCAGGAACCGCTTATCGAGGACAAGATGCTGGATCCGAACTATGAATTTGCGGATGAATCTCAGGTACACACAGACCCGGCCAAGCTTTACACCAACAGGTATGCAAACGCCAACGGAATCACCGTCTGCGTCAACGCAGGCCACGGCACAAGCGGCGGCGATAATTACCGCACATACTGCCATCCGGACCACACAGCCAAGGTTACCGGCGGCAGCACAGCCGAGGGAGCAATCAAGGCAACCGCTATCGCGACCGGTATGGATTTCGCAGACGGCACACCTGAGCGCGCAGTCACACTGGCTGAAGCTCTGCTTGTCCGTGATGAGCTGCTCCGCCGCGGCTATAATGTCCTGATGATCCGCGAGACAGAGGATGTCCAGCTGGACAACATCGCCCGCACGGTCCTTGCCAACAATCTGGCAGACTGCCACATCGCGATCCACTGGGATTCCACCGACTGGGACAAAGGCGCATATTACATGTCCGTTCCGCAGTATGAAAGCTACCTCAGCATGTATCCGGTCAGCGAGACATGGCAGAAGAGCAACGCCCTCGGCGACAAGCTCATCGAAGGCCTCCAGGCAAACAACGTAAAGATCTTTGAGAGCGGCTCCATGGAGATGGACCTCACTCAGACATCCTACTCCAAGGTACCCAGCATCGACATCGAACTTGGCGACAAGACTTCCGATCACTCTGACGATGCTCTTGCTATTCTGTGCAAGGGTCTCTGTGACGGCATTGATCTCTACTTCGCTGCCAACCCGAAAAACCCGCAGCCTGCAACTGATGCGCAGCAGACTGTCCCGGCAGAGACAGATTCATCTGCCACAGACTCCCAGTCTACCGAAGCGGTCCCGGCTGAAGAGACTAACGCAGACTGATAAGACGTGACCCGTCCAGCTGCAAGCTACTATCCACCACCACACTGAACCAGGGAGGTTCCTATGTCCGAGACAAAACTCGAAAAAGCACGAGCCTACGAAGAGGCCGCGGGCAGCAAAGTTCCCGCAGATCTTCGCCCCCGTTACCATCTGTCCTCCCGCTGCGGCTGGATGAACGATCCGAACGGATTCTCCTTCTACGGCGGCAAATATCACATGTTCTACCAGTATTACCCCTATGACAACAAATGGGGTCCGATGCACTGGGCACATGCGGAAAGCAGCGATCTTCTCCACTGGGAATACCTTCCTGTCATCCTGGCTCCCGAAGAAGACTACGACGGCTTCGGCTGCTTCTCCGGCAGCTGCGAGACTCTGCCCGACGGCCGCCATCTGGCCATTTACACCGGCGTCGCCCACAGCCGGACAATTCCCGGGAAAGGCGGCACCCAGACCCAGAATATCGCCATCGGCGATGGTCTGAATTACGAAAAATATGCCGGCAACCCGGTCATCACTCCCGAGATGCTGCCCGAAGGATCAAGTTTTACAGATTTCCGCGATCCGAAAATCTGGAGATGTAAAGACGGCTCCTACCGGACAGTCATCGCCGCCATGGACGGTGAGGGACATGGAATCATCGTTCTGTTTTCAAGTGAAGACGGATTGACATGGAAGTTTGAAAATGTCCTCGCCCATGACACGGAAGAGGCAATGTGGGAATGTCCGGACATCTTTGATCTGGATGGCGCAGGTCTCTTCCTGACAAGCCAGCTGAACGAATACTGGCAGGGAAGCGTGCTTGCCAAAGAATGCAAGACCATGTACTTTGTCGGTGAGTGCGGAGAGGAGGTTTCCTCCTTTACATTTGATGAGACAAGCGGTCGCCCGATCGACCTTGGTCTTGATTTCTACGCTCCGCAGACGATGGTCACACCGGACGGTCGCAGAATCATGATCGCCTGGATGCAGAACTGGGTGTCCCTCGGAAACCGCCTGCCGGGTCTGCCCTGGTATGGCCAGCTGACAGCGCCGCGTGAGCTTCACGTGCGGGACGGAAACCTCATTCAGAATCCGGCCAGAGAGCTCCTCGCTCTCCGCGGGGAGAAAACAGAACACCGCGATGTCGAGATTTCCGGAAATGCAAAACTCGAAGGTCTTGACGGAAGGTTCTCGGATATTGAACTCACGATTCGTGAGATTCCGGGCAAAAATCTCGACCGTATCCGCGTGAACCTGCTCGATGACGGCAAAAATTGCATATCCGTCGTCTTTATCCCGTCACAGAACAAGATGGTGGTGGAGCGCGTCTTCCCGGAATTCGGCAAGACGAAGATTACACAGAGAAAAGGTACTGTTGCAATGAAGGACGGAAAGCTTGATCTGCGGATCCTGCTCGACCGCTTCAGCGCTGAGGTATTTGTAAATGACGGCGAGGCTGTCTTCACGACATGTATGTACACCGAAAACGGTGACGGCGTGTCCTTCAAGGTGGATGGAAGCTGCTGCGTCGACGTAGTCAAATATGATATGAAGTAATCACTCCCTCTGCGGAAGTATGGGAAAGGGGCTGTCGCATTAATGCGACAGCCCCTCGTTTTCGTTGTAATCTCTGACACAAGCGAGATAGCCTTATTCAAACATTGAAATTCCGGTCATATAGATCCGCGTCAGCACGAACGCCACCGCCTCCGGCGAGTCCGCACAGTCCTCCGACGTCCACTTGTGCAGTATGCCGACCAGCCCGCCGAGCGCGTAGGCCTGAATATAGGAGCTGACCTGCTGCTCCGCCGGAGTTGAGGCCTGACGGCTGAGCATACTTTCCACATAGCCGTGGAACCTGATGAGCGCTTTCTCAATGAAGCGCACTGTCGTGAGCTTCCGGAATCTGCGAATCAGATAATTGCTGTTTCTGACATACCGGCACAGGGTGGAAAAAAACTTTCGCGTGAACTGTATGCCGTTCTTTCCCATGTCACCGTATTCGCTCAAAATATCAAATATCCCGTCCAGTATCTGATCCTCATATGTCTCGATCAGCGTAGGCATATCTGCAAAATGGTTGTAAAACGTACTCCTGGTCACGCCGGCCCGTTTTGCGACCTCCATCGCCGTGATCTTCTCGGGTTCCTTCTTCCCGCACAAGATTTCAAATGCCGTCATCAGATCTTCATCCGTCTGCACCCGCATAAACTCATCCTCCTGTCTGTCAAGAAATGTCGGATGCAGTTTATAACGGCTGTGCATATTTTAGAATCCGTTGATTACATCCGTCCCCACTTCTGTATTACAAACGTGTTTATGATTCTACCATGCCTGTGCGCATTTGTAAAACTTGAGCCGGGACTGTCGCGCGCAGAAGTTCAGCCAGAAGTTCAGATGCAGTCTCTCTTGATTTTCCTCGTGGTTGTCTTCGGGAAAGGCTCGTCTCTCATCACGACATCGATGATACGCCTGTAAGCCGGCTGCTTCTTATTATATTTGTCCACTTCCTTCCGGATCTTTTCTCTGATGACATCCGGACTCATCTTTTTCGTCTCCGTCTCATCCGGGTAAACGTGAGCAATCAGACCCTGGGGCTGACCCATCACAACGACTTCACCGATGAGAGGAATTTTATACAGGTCGTTTTCGAGTTCTTCCGGAGATACATTTTCACCATTTGCAAGAATAATAAGATTCTTCTTGCGGCCGGTGATATAGAGGAAGCCGTTCTCATCGAACCGACCGAGATCGCCTGTGTGCATCCATCCGTCCTTCAGGGCTTCCGCTGTCTCCTCGGGCATCTTGTAGTAACCCTTCATGACAATATCGCCCCTGACCAGGATCTCGCCATCCTCAATTTTCACCTCTGTATTGTCTATAGGGCGGCCGACCGAACCGTCCGCGATGCCTCTCTCACCGTTGAAGGCGATGACCGGAGACGTCTCCGTCATGCCATAGCCCTGCCAGATCGTGATTCCGTATTTGCGGAATTCTGTTACATACATGGGGTCAAGATATGCGCCGCCGACAATAATGTGATTCAGCCTTCTGCCGAAGACCTCGCGGCCTACCAGCTTCTTCGGAATGAGACGGTTCACGGTTTTCAGCTTCTTATAGATCGTCTCCACCATGAGCGGGACCATCAGAATGACCTGCGGTTCAAATGTCTTGAGGTTCTTCATGAGATGGCCGACGCTGTCGTTAATGCAGGTGTTGACGCCGAGCTTGATTGCCGTCAGCACGTCTACAGACAGGCAGAACGCATGGTGGATCGGCAGCACGGAGAACAGCACTGTTCCCGGCTCCGTGTGGTAGAAGAGGTTCTTGACCTCCGCGCCGAGGTTACCCTGAGTCAGCATAATGGCCTTGGATACACCTGTCGTTCCCGAGGAGAACATGATTGTGCAGACTGCATCCTCCGGCTTTTCCACATCCACATTGATCGGAGAATCATAGGTCCCTTTTGCTACTGCAGTGTTTTCTGTATTGCCGGCTGAAGCTGCGTCCGCATCATTTTCCCCATTGCCGGCTTCAAGTTCGTCCGTGCCCTTTTCCATATAACTGCCCCAGGTCTCGTCCGCACCGGGCAGAACATCATTTCCGAGAACAATGACCTTAGCCAGCTGCGGGCACTCAGCCTTAGCCCTCGCGATAAGGTCCTTTTTCGAGCTCTCTATAAACGCGCAGGTCACATCAGCCTGGTTCAGCTGCCATATGAGGTTATCATCCGGGAGTGACGCGTCGAGCGGGACTGCCACACCTTCCCCGGTAATCACGCTCAGATACGTTACGACCCACGGGTAGGAATTCTTTCCGGCGATGGCGATGTGGGCTCGTGCAAATCCGTCCCTTTCCAGCGCTCCTCTCAACCTTCGAAGGTCCTCACCCAGCGCGCGATAAGTCTTATTTACCACACCTTCTTTAGTCGGGAAACTGAAGGATTTTAGTTCACTATACTTTTCTATGCTTTCAAATACGATTTCTCTTATTGTCATTGCTGCTCCTTTTATCTCAATGGGGGAGGCCTCCGCTTCTGCAAACGGTGAGCAAATCACACCGGTGAGACCTCCTGAAATCACAGTTTCAGTTCACAGGCGGTACGAACGGCTCCGGCCGAAATATACTACAGATATACAAAAGATGTATACACTGGAAGACTACCAGATAAAAATGAGCAAAACAATAGCCCCGAATGCCTTTTGGACATTCGGGGCTCAATCGTCCATTTATAATTATTGATAACGCTCGTCGATAACGCGCTTCGACTTCTTCTCGCTTCTTGGCAGGAGTCCGTTCTCGACAATCTTGACAATCGGTGTGAATCCGATAGCTGCCTTTGTCTTCCGGGCAATCCTCTTTCCGAGATCCTCGAAGTCCACACTGCCGTCGACCGCCTCGACGTAGAGACGCATTGTGTCGCGTCCCTCGAAGTGAGAGATACGAATCTGGTACTCGCTGGAAGCGCCCTCGCACTTCGCAATGACTTCCTCGATCTGGGCCGGGAATACATTGACGCCCTTGATCTTCATCATATCGTCGGTGCGGCCCTTAATGATATCAATACGCGGGTATGTTCTGCCGCATGCGCACTCGCCCGGAATGATGCGGGACAGGTCGTGTGTGCGGTAACGGATGAGCGGAGCTCCTTCCTTCACGAGCGTTGTGATGACAATCTCGCCCCACTCGCCGTCCGGCAGGTTCTCTCCGGTCTGCGGATCGATGATCTCGAGGTAAACATAGTCGTCCCAGATATGCATGTACTCGGAATCCGGGCAGTTGATACCGATACCCGGTCCGTAAATTTCCGTCAGACCGTAGATATCGTACAGCTCGATGCCGAGAATTCCCTGGATACGCTCACGCATTGCTTTGCCCCATCTCTCGGAACCGATGACGCCCTTTTTCAGGTGGATTTTATCCCGGATACCGCGCCTCTCGATTTCCTCAGCGAGGAGCAGAGCATAGGAGGATGTGGAGCAGAGGACTGTGGACTTCAGGTCCATCATCATTTGCAGCTGCTTCTCTGTGTTGCCGGGTCCCATCGGAATCGCCATCGCGCCGAGCTTCTCGCAGCCGTTCTGGAAACCGATACCCGCGGTCCAGAGACCATAACCCGGAGTGATGTGGATGCGGTCCTGGTTCGTGATGCCCGCTGTCTCATAGCAGCGCTTGAACATCTCGCCCCAGTCGTCGACATCCTTGGCTGTATACGGGATGATGACCGGGAGACCTGTGGTGCCCGATGAAGAGTGGATTCTGACGATCTCCTCTTCCGGAGCTGTCATAAGACCGAGCGGGTACGCGTCGCGAAGATCCGCCTTCTCAGAAAATGGAAGTTTTTCGAACTCTTCGGCATTTGCAACACTCGTAATACCGGCTTCCTCGAGCTTCTTTCCGTAGAAGCTGCCTGCGGTTACAAGCGCCTTGATGCGATCGTTGACCTGAGCCAGCTGTTTTTCACTGATTTTCATAATCTCCTCCTTATTTACACCTGCCACTGCTGCTTGCATCCGGCAGTTCTTCTTTTGTAACAGCTCAGACAGGCTGTTCCTGTAATTCGTTTCCGGCAGCAAACATCCATCTTCGTGAGAAAAGCATTGCTGGTCCGACCGAGAGAGAGGCGACGGCAAGCCGCCCCTCTCTACCGGCGTCACCGCCTACATCTCGCGTTTCACGCTCGATGTCGGGCGTGCGCCAAAGTGCCTTCCTTTCGTGCCAGCACGAATCAGGCACCTTGGCTTGACGCCAGCGCAAATGCGAAAGCATTTTTTTAGCTCGCAGAGAAGGACCTGCGCTTTTCGATGAAGATGATGTTTGAGCCGGAATTCGGAACTTCGTTACAGCCTGTCTGAGCTGTTACCTTCTTTTTTATGAAGCGGGATACTATCATTCAGGCCAGCGTAAAGGCCTTCCTGTTAAGGTCCAGGAACTTCTCCTTGATGACCTTGCCCATGACATTCAGGATATCCTCCTCGGTGAGACCGAGCGCTCCTGTTCGGACTGCCGCACCGAGCAGCACGACATTGAGGACTCTGGGATTGCCGAGCGCTGCCGCTGCCGAGTCACCATCAACCTGCATGAGATGTCCGTCCGCGACTTTCTTCTGCAGATACTCAAGCATTGGACCGGCATCATATCCGGAGCCGGTCAGGGTTGCCGTCGTCGGCTTGACCGCGCGGGTATTTGTAATCACGAATCCGTCCTCTTTAAGGAACGGCAGCATTCGGACTGCCTCGCCCGGCTCAAAAGCAAGAATCAGGTCTGCCTCCCCCGTCCCGATCATCGGGGCGTACATGGCTTCACCGTCGCTGATACGAATATTTGAAAATACATTTCCCCCGCGCTGCGCCATACCTATGGTCTCCGCGCTCATGACCGTAAAGCCCTTTTCCATCGCAGCTGCTGCCAGAAGCTTAGAGGCCAGAACCGTCCCCTGTCCTCCGACACCGCACAGAACAATATTCTTAATCATGGACTTCACCTCCAATCGCTCCGACCGGACAGATCTGCGCGCACAGACCGCAGCCCGTGCAGAGTGAATCGTCAATACACACAAATCCATCATTTATGACAATGCCCGGACATCCGATCTCGCGGATGCACTTGCGGCAGCCGATGCACTTTTCGGGATCGATGAATGCCTTTCCCTTCGGCTTCGTGATGGCTACGCACGGAGATTTGAAAATGATCGCCTTGACGCCCGGAACCTCCTGGGCCCGTTTTACGGTATCCACTGCCTTCTCAAGGTCCAGAGGATCCACTGTCTCGACAAACTCAAGACCGATGCCGCGAAGGACTGCCTCGATGCTGACCTTCGCGACGACCTCTCCCATCATCGTCCGGCCTGTTCCCGGATGGGGCTGATGACCTGTCATCGCTGTCGTCGAGTTGTCGAGGATGCACACGGTCATCTCCGCCTGATTGTAAACGGCGTTGATGATGCCGGTGATGGCCGACGCGAAGAACGTCGAGTCGCCGACGAAGGCAAATGCCTTCGTATCCGGCTCAATTCTATACACTCCCTGCGCGATGTTGATACCCGCGCCCATGCAGAGGCAGGTATCGCACATATCGAGCGGCATCGCATTTCCGAGTGTGTAGCAGCCGATATCTCCGCAGAAAATCGTCTTCTGCCGTCTCATGGCCACCTTGACCGCGTAGAAGGAAGCGCGGTGCGGACATCCGGCGCAGAGGACCGGCGGGCGGATAGGGATGGTGGGCGGCTGCGGGGCGTTCTCCGGCTCGCATGCAATATCTGCGCTTCCCGATTCTGCAAGGAAACTTCCCACATACTGCTTGATGAGGTCAAGAGAGTTCTCACCTGCATTTGCCGTATCATGGGTGAGCTTGCCCCGGATCTTCACATCGAGACCATATTTGCCGCAGACATAAATGAGCTCGCGCTCAATGACCGGGTCGAGCTCCTCTAAGCACAGGACCTCGTCAAGACCTGTCAGAAATTCCACCGCAAGTTTCTCCGGGAATGGGTGCGGGGTCGCTACCTTGAGAACTCTTGCATCCGTACGGCCATGCAGCGCTTCCATAGTCAGCGCAAAGCTGATACCGCCGGCGGCGATGCCCTTCTTTGAAGCTGCTGCATTCAAGCCACCCAATGCGGCTATTTCACCATCAACCGCGCCTTTATCTGATCCGCCGTTAAGGATCATGTTGCGCGGGTATGCCGAAAAGACATCTTTCAGCAGCTCATTTCTGGCTTCTATCTTCTTATGATTGGCATTGGACAGCCTCGGGAAGATGACCCATCTCTTTGAGTCTTTGATAAAGCCTTCCGGCGAATTCTTCTTGTATTCATCCACATCCTTGATATTGATCGAAGCGTATGCATGACATATGCGGGTCGTCGGTCTGAAGAATACCGGTGTTCCGTATTTCTCCGAGTACGCGAACGCGTCCTGGATCATATCGTACGCTTCCTGCACGGATGTCGGGTCAAAGCATGGGAGCTTTGAAAAGTAAGCAAAATGTCTGGTGTCCTGCTCGGTCTGGGACGAGATTGGCCCCGGATCGTCGGCGACCATAATGACCATTCCGCCTTTTACGCCGATGTACTCAAGAGACATCAGCGGGTCGGAAGCAACATTGAGTCCGACCTGCTTCATGGTGACCATCGTGCGGGCTCCGGCGTAGGCCGCTCCCGCCGCAACTTCCATGGCGGACTTCTCATTGACCGACCACTCGACGTACAGACCCTCCGGCTTATATTTCGCGGTGTTCTCTAAAGTTTCCGTAGAGGGTGTACCCGGGTATCCTGCAACAAGGTCAACGCCTGCGGCTATCGCGCCGAGTGCGATGGCGGCGTTTCCCATTAAAAATTCACTGTGCATGTCTTGCTCCTGTCTCACTTTCAATTAGCGGCATAGGACTAAAGTCAGCATAGGTGGCATCTGCCAACCCGAACCTTCACGCTCTATTCTCTTGAAATGCCGCCGAGGATAATTTTATCACTCTAAAGCATTAAAATCAACAGCTTCTATGCGACACTTGGCGCGGGATTCGGGTCAGCGTCTGCTGACATAATTACAAAAAGAGTCCCTCCGGACACATCCATGTCCGAAGGGATACCCCACTGTGAATTTATTCAATTTACTCGAACAAATCCCACACCTTTTTTGAATCGAACGTCACCGACGTGACCCCGAGGGCTTCGATCTGGTAGAGGGCGTTGGCAGCCATGTGCTCCGCCGCCTGTTCGAGATCTCGGATTCCAGTCGTGTTTGCGAACACATTCATGACCGCGTCAAGCCCGTCATCCGTCACAAGGCACTCGTCCTCGCGAATCCCCATCCGTTTCAAGACCTTGGGAAGCGCAAATCTCTTGAAAATGATCTTCTTCTCGAGCGGCGTATAATCCGGCAGCTCGATCACTGCAAATCTCGACATGAGCGGAGCCGAGATCTGATCCTTGTCATTGGCCGTCGCGATCGGGTAGACGCCGGAGGTCGGAATATTGCACTCGATATAATTGTCAGTAAAGCCCAGATTATCCAGCAGCGTGAGGAGAACATCCGCCGGGTTTCCATTGCCCTTACCGGCAGCCGCCTTATCGAGCTCGTTGATGATAAAGACGAGGTTCGACTCACCGGCAGCCGCGAAAGCTTCCATGATAATGCCGGGTTTTGCGTTCGAATAAATGCGGGAGCTGCCTGTCAGCTGCTCAGGGTCATTGATCGAGCTCATATCGAGCGTCGTCCACGGGAGCTTCAGAATGCGGGCGACCGCGTAAGCGATCTGAGACTTGCCGGTGCCGGCCGGGCCGATGAGCAGCAGACCGTAAGCCGGCAGCGTGTGCGTGCGGTTGATCTGAATAATCGTCTCGATAATGCGCTGTTTGACCCTCTCCATGCCATAGAGCTCCTCGTCGAGAATCCGGCGTGCTTCTATCGGATCAATGGCCTCGAAATAATTGCTCTTCCACTGAATATTCATCATGATGGACAGAGCTCTCTGGGCATGCCTTCTCTCTTCCTGGGAAACCTCGCCGGACCTTGCGACCGCCAGATTGCGGCGTGCCCAGAGGCGGATCTGATTCGGAAGGGTCTTACCTGCGCACATCATAAAATCCGTGATGGATTGAAGGCTGGTCAGCTTCATGCCGTCACCGGTCTCCTCCGCGTCGTCATCCTCCGCATCATCTTCCGGGGTGCTGCTGGCAAGGAGCCTCTCGATCATGAACTGCAGGAATCCGTCCTCCGCGGACAACTTTGTCCCGCCGCCGAAAGCGATCTCACGAATGCGGTATACGGCATATCCTTCCTCTGTGTTCCTGCCGGAGAGCCTGACGCTGATATGGTTCTCCCCCAGCCATTGAAGGAGGCTGACAAATCTGGCGTCGATCCGCAGAATATCCGCGCTGATGGTCCCATCTTTTTCATCAAATTCAAATGATGTCCGTTTTACCGGATTCGTGAACACTCCGACAGAGTGATGCTTCCACTCCTTCTCCCTGTTGGACAATACCATCATGGGTTGCTCCGGGCTGGCTTCATGTGCGTTCGAGCGGAACACCGTGTAGGTGCACTCCGCCTTGTTCTTTATATCTGGCTGGCTGCTGAAATCAAATACCGGCATGGCGCCTCCTTTAGTTGGTGCAGTATACTTCCAGTTTATTGTTGCAGTACAAATCTCCTGCTATATAATCGTATAAATTCAAGTCTCGCACAATCATACCACAACCGCCCAGTGCTGCGATACCCACTTTTCTTTTACTTTACAGACTTTAGATGTATAATGGTAACAGTTCAGACAGGCTATCAGTATTTTTGGCTCCGGCAGCAAAGCCAGTCTGAACTGTTAGGTATAATGGTTGAAGTACTAAAAGAAAGGATGACATCATGCCTGAACTGTTACAGCTGTATCTGACCTTTGCCAGAATCGGTCTCGTGAACTTCGGCGGCGGCTACGCCATGCTGCCTCTGCTCGAGCGCGAGCTTGTGAACGACCGCGGATGGTGTACCACCGACGAGCTCATGGATTATTTCGCCATCGGCCAGTGCACACCCGGCCTCATTGCCCTCAACGTCTCGACTTTCATAGGGAATAAGCGAAAGGGTGTCCTCGGCGGCATCACCGCAACGCTCGGCTTTGTGACCTGTCCGATCATCATCATACTGCTCATAGCTATGTTCCTGACGAACTTTGCTGATCTCCCGATCGTTAAAAATGCATTTGCCGGGATCCGTGTATGCGTATGTGTCCTGATCCTGCAGGCAGTTCTCCGTCTCTGGAAAAAAGCCATTATCGATGTGCGAACCCTGTGCCTCTATCTGGTCATATTTGCACTGGCTGCGTTCTCGAGCCTTCTGCCGATATCTGTCCCGACATTCTCACTTGTCATAGCGGCCGGTGTCTTCGGTGTCTTCTTCGGCAAAGCGAACGCTCCGGCAAATAAAAAAAGCACGGATTCTTCCGTGCGCAAAGAAAAGGAGGACAGCCGCAAATGATCTACCTCGAGCTCTTCCTCCGCTTCTTCCAGACAGGTCTCTTCTCCGTCGGCGGCGGACTTGCGACCCTGCCTTTCCTCTATGAAATTTCAAACCAGACCCACTGGTTCTCCCACGCCGACATAGCGGACATGATCGCGATCTCCGAGTCCACTCCCGGAGCCATCGGAATCAACATGTCGACCTATGCCGGCTACATAACCGGCGGAATATTCGGAGGTGTCCTTGCCACGCTTTCGCTGGCTATGCCCTCCGTCATCATCATCCTGATCATCGCCCGCCTTCTCGAGAAATTCGAGAACAATCCGTATGTCACGAAGGCTTTCTACGGTCTTCGGCCGGCATCGATCGCTATGATCTCCGCCGCCGGCATCAATGTCGTGAAGATTGCGCTGATCAATCTGAGTGCTCTGACAGACGGCTCCGGTCTCCTTGGCTTCTTTAGGATCAAAGAAATCATTATGGCTATCCTGCTCTACGCGGCAATCACGAAAATGAAGCTCCATCCGATCCTTGCGATTGCAATTTCAGCCGTAATCGGCATAGCGCTGCGCCTCGGCGGAGCATAAATCCACATATCGATCTTCACCGCACAGAAAAAACACCTGTACCCGCTCACATTGAGCAGTTACAGGTGTTTTACTATACTTCATAAACGCCTCGGCGTTCCTGCCGCGACGCACGCAGCGCGAGAGCGCCTTCCACTGCGCACGTCAGTGATTCGCCGCCTTACTCACGCGTCCACTCCGAACCGTATCCCCGCGCTCTTTCTCGCCGTTTCGAGCGCAGTCATGACAGCGTCAGACCTCTCAAGGCAGGCAGCAGCTGCTGCGTCATCCTTCGTGTCGACGATCCGCGCAAAATCCATGAACTCCTGGGTCATGCGGTGCCGCATCTCCGGAGCAATAAACTTTCCGCTCTCCATCGCGCGGCTCATACCGCCCGCAGCGTTGGGTACCGGCGGCTTCGTGTCGTCAGCGTACTCATAATCAACTCCCTCAATGACATTAGGCTTGCCGATGAGTCTCATCCAGCCGTTCTCTCCCTGGAATATTGCAAATGACGGACTGTCCGAATCCTTAGCCCCCGTACACACCGCAGTTATCCCATCATATATGAGGACCGCCGTTCCGGATGTGTCCGCTCCGTTAAAGCCAAGGTTCGGGAAATACTTCGCGTCCTTCGGTGCACCGAGCAGGCCGACTGTCAGATAAACATTGTAGAGATTGATATCATACAGCGCGCCGCCCGACAGGTTCGGGTCAAAAGCAGGCTCGACCTCACCCGCCAAATACTTCTTATATCTGCTGGAATACTGCGAGTAGTTGCACTGCCCCATCTTCAGTGTCCCGAGTTTCGGCAGCAGCTCCGCCATCTTCTCAAAGACTTTGCTGTGCATTGTCGTGATAGCCTCAAGGCAGTAGACACCCTTTTCCGCTGCGATCTCCGCCAGCTCTTTGGCTTCCGCCACCGTCGATACGAACGGCTTCTCCAGAATGACATTCACACCCGCAAGCAGTGCCTGCTTTGCATAAGGATAGTGCGCGCTGTTGACAAGTCCGATATACACGCAGTCAACGCCGCTGTCGGCAAGCAGCTCAGCATAGTCTGTATAAACTTTGCCGATTCCGTACTGCTCCGCCAGCTTCTCGCCCTTTTCACGGCTCTTCGGTCTTGCAAATATAGCCGTGCGCTCTATCTCAGCAATCTCCTCCATGGCAAACAGCGCTTCATGCACAATCTTACCTGTTCCGATAATACCCAGCTTCATATCATACCTCCTTATCATCCATGCGTATCCGCTTAGCCAGCTCCCAGAAAGCCACCGCGCTGCAGGCCGCCACATTGAGCGAATCCACACCGTGTGCCATAGGGATCTTGATGGTGTAATCACATGAGTCAATAGTCTCATCTGTCAGACCGTCCCCCTCGGCGCCGAGAATGACAGCCAGCTTATCCTCAGAGCGGAGATGCGGGTCGTCAATCGTCACCGTGTCTTTCCTGAGCGCGAGGGCTGCTGTCTTAAAGCCGAGAGACTGGAGAAGTCTCACATAGTGCATGCCCTTCCCTTCCACAGTGTTCTCTGCAAATGTCCACGGCACCTGAAACACCGTCCCCATAGCCACCCGGCTTGCCCGCCGGTAATAGGGATCCGAGCACGAAGATGTGAGAATCACCGCCTCCATTCCGAGAGCCGCTGCAGACCTCATTATGGCACCGACGTTCGTAGGGTTCGTGACGTTCTCCAGCACCGCAATCCTTCGGCAGTCGCTGACTACCTCCTCGACAAGGGGAAGCACAGGTCTTTCAAAAAGGCACAGGAGCCCTCTCGTCATCGGAATATTGGTCAGATTTCTGATTGCTTCCGGTCCTCCCGTAAACACAGGGATGTCACCGAGTTTTGCCAGGATCTCCGCGGCTTCACCCTCGATCTGTTTCCGCTCGACCAGAGCTGACACCGGTCTCATCCCTGCTCCGAGAGCCCGCTCCGTGACCTTGGGGCTCTCCGTGATAAAGAGACCTCCGTTCGGTTCATAATAGTGCTTCAGCTGAGTCTCGTTGAGGCGGGCATAAAAATCCAGCCTCGGGTCCTTGTAGTCAGTGAGTTCGATAAAGTCTGCCATGTGATCTCCATCCGGGAAATTTTGTTACTTTATTTTAACATAAAGCGCCGGATGGTGAAACAGATACTGTCGGTCAACACAAAAGAACCCTGCCTGTCTGAGTCTGACAGACAGGTCCGGATACGGAACTCAGGCCTTATGGGACCTTGCGACTTCTGTCGCCATCTCGAGAATCTCGAGAACTTTGATGACCTCCTCGTCCTTCACGATCTTCTCCGCGCCGTTCTCGATTGCGTCAACCAAGTTGTCGTAAATTCTCTCATAATGAGCGCAGTCGACAGGTACCTTCTCCGTCACATTGTTGCCATCCGCATCCTTATAGACCAGAGTGCCCCATCTCTCCTCCGGTGCCGGGCTCTGGTTTACAACATGGCGTCCAACAACCTTCTTCTTTCCTGAATTATGGATGACAGGCGGAAGCGTCATGCTGCCGCGCGTTCCGTGCAGTGTGAATCTTGGATAGTCGATCAGCACGCACATGGAAGTAGAAATCGTGACCTTGCTGTTTCCGTAATAAAAATCGATATCGAAGTAATCATCTCCGACACCCGGGTGATGAATACTTCTGACATCGCATTTCACGTCATCCGGCATTCCGAACAGACTGATGATCTGATCCGTTGTGTGGACGCCGAGATTGTACAGGGTGCCAAGGTGGTCATACCAGCCATTTGTCTTGAAATAGTCGAAGTGACCTTCCAGCCTCACGATGTCGCCGATCTTGCCGCTGGCAATTACGTCTTTGAGCGCAAGGAAATCAGCGTCAAACCTTCTGTTCTGGTTCGGCATGCAGATTAGTCCCTTTTCTTTAGCAAGCTCGAACACCTCTCTTGCCTCAGCGGCAGTAGGTGCAAATGGTTTCTCCACCAGCACATGCTTGCCCGCCTCCAGTATCTGCTTTGCGTAGGGAACGTGGAACCTGTCCGGCGCAGAGACGACGACCAGGTCGACCTCAGGGTCCGCGAGAACCTCCGAGAAGTCTGTCGTAAACTTTATGTCGGAATAGAACGGTTCATATTCCGCGAACTGTGCTATATCCTCCTCGCGTCGGTATATATATTTAATATGTACGTCTTCTCTGCTTTCCACATATGGAATATGATATTCGCGAACACTGACTCCGAACCCGATGTAAGCAACTGTGATCATGCTGTATTTCCTCCTTCAATTATATGATACTTTGCGCGCGTTTCGCTTCCAATAAGCCGGGCTATGCGTTCTCGTCCTGTGAACAGTCTTGTATCTGCTTCCATACAGGCACATTTCCAACTTATCGACAACATTGTATCAAATTTCCCATATAATTTCAACATATCATTTCACCATATTCCAATCTTCTGTTCCCACATTTTTCATTTTTCACCTTTTCTTTTCTTATTATCATATTATTTCAAATTATTCGCCGTTTTTTTCACTGAATTCTGCTTTAAATGACATTTTATGGTTAGTTCATTCTAATTGTGCACTTTAGATAAGATTCAATTTGGAATTTTGTGAATCATTTTGAATCATTTTATTTGACATTATTTGGAATATTGTGGTATTATCATCTCAAGCAAGGAACAGCAAAAGTTGAAACAACTTGAAAAAAGAAAGGAACTCTGACATGAAATACGCAACCAGACTCAACTCCTTCTTAAGGGTTGACAAAGATCTGAAGCATGCGCTCGAGGCAATAGGAAAAATCGACGGCGTTGACTTCGTTGATATGAACTACCCGGAGCATTTTGCAGACTACTCAGTCCCGGAAGTAAAGCAGATGCTCGCTGACAACAACCTGAGATGCAACGCCATCAATCTTCGCTTCCGAGACAAATTTCTTCACGGTGAGTTCGGCAACATCGACCGCCAGATTGCAGAAGACGCTATCACCCTCTGCAAGGAAGCCACCGAAGTATGCGAACAGCTGGACGGCTCTCAGGTCATCATCTGGCTTGGCTTCGACGGATTCGATTATTCTTTCCAGATCGACTACAACGAGTACTGGGACCGAATCATCTACGCATTCAAGACAATCGCCGCTTACTCAAAGAAGCCGGTCAGCATTGAATACAAGCCATATGAGGAACGTGTCCACGCCTTCATCGACAGCTTCGGAACTACAATGACCATCCTGAATGAAGTCGACTCTGACAACCTTGGAGCCACCCTCGACTTCTGCCACATGCTGATGAAGAAAGAGAATCCTGCGCTGGCAACCGCATATCTGGCCAAGAGGGGAAAGCTCTTTAATCTTCATCTGAACGACGGCGAAGGCTCCACGGATGATGGTCTGATGGTCGGTACGGTAAACCTCTGGAAGACAATCGAGGTCATGTACTACCTGAAAAAATATAATTTCAAGGGTGCTGTCTACTTTGACACATTCCCGAAACGCGAAGGCGCTGTCGCCGAGTGCGAGGCCAACATAAAGATGTGCAGGCTCATAGAAACGATGATTGACAACTACGGCATCGAGAACATCGACAAAGTCGTCTTAAAGCAGGATGGTGCAGCAGCCGCAAATCTCATGGTCGAGCTGATCGCTGCAGCAAACGCATAATAAAAGACTCACAGCAAAATTCGAGTCTCGCTCGATGGACAAAGCCCCGGAATCCGGCAAGTACCATTCGACATAATTCCAAATTTCATCAAAGTATTTCATCGGACACGGTCCGATCAAATAAAACACACCAACATTTTTAAAGGAGGTTTCTTATGAAGAAGAAGATCTTAGCAACAATCCTGGCAGCATCTATGGTCATGGGTCTTGCAGCATGTGGCGGAAGCGCAGGCTCCGGCAGCGCAGGCGCGGCCGCTCCGGCGGAGAGCACAGCAGCTGACGCCGGCGACACAGCCGAAACGGCAACCGGCGAGTTCAACCCGGATAAAGATCCGAGCTCAACAACAATCGAAGAGATCCGCGAGAAACTCGGTGAGGAAGTTCCTGTCAAGGCAGGTTACAATCTTGCGGCAATCGAAAAATCCATCTCCAACGAATTCTGGAGAACACTTCAGGAAGGCTACGAGAAGGCAGCTGAGAATGTAAATGCTGTAGTAGAAATCAACATCGAAGTAGACGCTACTACAGATGAAGGCGATGAGACAGGCCAGCAGACAATGGTCGAGAACGCTGTAAACCAGGGCGTTTCCGCTATCATGGCTTCCCCGATTTCTGACGCTAACCTGACAACAGCAGTCGAGAACGCACAGGATGCCAATATCCCGGTCATCAACGTTAACGACGGTCTGATCGCAATCGCTGATTACTACTGCGGACCGAACGCATATCAGAACGGTCTCCTCGCAGCCGAGTGGGTTTCCAACAAGCTCGGTGACGAAGGCCAGGTAGGCATCGTCGTAGGTATGGCTAAGGCATTTGCAGCCCGCGAGAGAACCGCAGGCTTCAAGGACTGGATCGCAGACAACAACTCAGGTCTTGAAGTTGTCGCAGAGCAGAACGCTGACTGGGATCGCCAGAAGGCTAAAGAGCTCGCAGCTACATGGATCATCCAGTATCCGGACATGAAGGCAATCTTCTGCAACAACGATGACATGGCTCTCGGCGTAGTAGAAGCAGTTGACGAGGCAGAGGCAGACATCCTTGTAGTAGGCGTTGACGGCATCGGCGAAGCTTATGACTCTATCCGCGCAGGCAAACTTGACGCAACCGTTGACTCCTTCCCGTACTATATGGCACAGGTCGCTACAGAAGTTACCCTCCGCGCACTTGCAGGCCAGGATGTACCGCACGTAACAGCTACACCGCAGGCTCTGATTGATTCCGAGAACGTTGACAAAGACGCTGCAGAGATCATCGGCTGGACAGACACAAAGTACGTAGCTGAATAATAAAAGCTCCAGCTTGCGGACAGTACGCAGTAACCGTCTCTCCTTATCAGTACAACATCATGAGCATACACCACGCAATGTATGAAGAGCGGATTTCTGCATAAGACAAAGGTGTCCGGGCCGGGTCTCCCGGCCGGACATCTGAAATAACCGACAGACATATGCAATTAATAGCAATAGGAGAACAAAGTGGGCAAAGCAGTTGAATTTACAAAAATCAATAAGTATTTCCCAGGCGTCCATGTTCTTAAGGATATCTCATTTTCAGTAGAAGAAGGCGAAGTACACGCTCTCCTCGGTGAGAACGGCGCCGGAAAGTCAACACTTCTCAATATCCTCCATGGCGTATATCCGGAATACGAAGGCGAAGTCATGCTGCACGGCAAAAAAGTTCATTTCAAAGATCCGAACCAGGCAATCGTGGAAGGCAAGATTTCTAAAGTACACCAGGAGACGCTGGTCGTTAAAGACCTGACCGTCGGCCAGAACATCACTCTCGGCTATGAACCTCTGAAGGGCAGGCTTGTTGACTACGGAAAAATGAATGCGGACGTCAATGAGATACTGAAAGATCTCGACTGCAACTTCAAAGCTGAGGACATTGCCGCTACTCTCACATCCGGACAGATGCAGATGCTGGCCATCGCCAGAGCGCTGTATCACAAGTCGACCATCATCTCTCTTGATGAGCCGACCGCTTCCCTCTCCCAGAAAGAGACCGAAGCACTTTTCAAAGTAGTTCAGAAACTGAAAAAAGACGGCGTCACGATCATGTACGTCAGCCACAGACTTGAGGAAATCTTCCAGATCTGCGACAGAGCCACGATCATGCGTGACGGCGAGTATATCTGCACACTCGACGTCGGAAAGACCAACCGCGACGAGCTGATCCACGCCATGGTCGGCCGCTCGGTCGCAGCCGTCGCGTCGAGGCAGAAACCCTGCAGAAAGCAGGATGAAGTCGTCCTCAAGGTCGAAAATCTCACCGGCAAGGGATATGACCATGTCTCCTTCGAGCTCCACAAGGGCGAAATCCTCGGATTCTTCGGTCTGGTCGGAGCCGGCCGCACGGAGACGATGCGAGCGATTTTCGGAGCAGACAAGAGGCTCGGCGGAAAAATTTACATACACGGCAAGGAGGTCACGGGTTCCTGGTACAGCACGAAGGCACTTAAGAGCGGAATCGGCCTCATCCCCGAAGACAGAAAGACACAGGGCTTCCTGACACTTTCTTCAAATATCGACAACATCGCGATCGCGTCTCTGGAAAAATACATGAAGGGCGCTTTCATGGATCCGAAGCAGCAGCGTGCAAATGCAGAACGCTACTTCAAGGAAATGGACATCCACCCGAATGACCCGGATTATCTCACCAAGAACCTCTCCGGCGGCAACCAGCAGAAGGTCATCCTTTCGAGATGGATGTCGACAGACGCCGATATCATCATTTTCGACGAGCCGACCAAGGGCGTCGACGTTGCGGCAAAAGCTGAGATCTACCGCCTCATGGAAGACATGCTCGAGGAAGGCAAGTCCATCATTGTCGTCTCCTCGGAGCTTCCGGAAGTCATGGGACTCTCAGACCGGATCATCATCATGTGCGAAGGCCATATCAACAAAGAATTCAACCGCGACGAATTTAAGAGCAGCGACGAGATGCTTGACTATGCTATAGGAGGAAATTAAAGTGAAGCAGTTATTTGATAAATATAAGAGAGAGTTCATCGTTCTTCTCGCTACCATCGCAATGTGCGCGATTTTCACCATCATGAATTCCAACTTCCTCAGATGGAGCAACTTCCTTACGATCCTCCAGCAGATGGTCCTTAATTCCATCCTCGCTGTCGGTATGATGTTCGCGATCATCACGGGCGGTATCGATCTTTCGATCGGATGTACATTTGCAATCACCGGCATCGTCGTTGCCTCCATCACAGTCGGCGGCGGCAACCCGATCATCGCCATCATCGCAGGTCTCATTGTGGGCGCTGTCCTCGGCGCTTTCAACGGATTCCTTGTCAACAACCTGAAGCTCCAGCCGTTCATCGCCACACTGGGCACGATGAGTTTATATCGTGGTATCGCCTACGTCGTGACCGGCGGCCAGCCCGTGACCAATGTTCCGGATTCCTACAGAAACATCTTTAACGGTAAAATGTTCGCAGGCATCCGCTACTACATCATCGTCATGATCATCGTCTTCGTCGTCGCATACATCATTCTCCAGAAGACACGCACAGGCGCCTACCTCTACGCCGTCGGCGGAAATGAAGAAGCAGCCAAGCTCTCCGGCGTCAACACAGTCAGAACAAAGTACATCGCCTACATCATCTGCGGTGTGTGCGCTTCTATCGCAGGTCTGGTAATGCTCGCATCCCTCGGCTCCGCTGAGTCCACAGCCGGTACAGGTTATGAGACCAACGCCATCGCCGCTGCCGCAATCGGCGGCACAAGAATGGCCGGCGGCCGCGGTACACCGTTCGGAACATTCATCGGCGGTCTTATGCTCGCAGTCCTGAAGGTCGGTATGGTCGTCATCAACGTGGACTCCTTCTGGCAGTATGTTGTGACAGGTATCATCATCATCGTTGCCTCCTACTTCGAATTCCTGCAGCAGGATGTTCAGGCATTCCTCGCAAGGAGAAAGCAGGCATAAGCCGGATAGTGATCAGACAGACACTTATCCCGGTACATCCAGGGCTGCTGTATAATTGAACATACAACAGCCCTTTTATTCATTCACACAGGATACATGACGTAAATCTATGAAGAATGTGTAAAAACCAAACACCACTACAGCATTAAAGAGGTACACGCATGAAAAAACAGATCACAGTCATCGGCAGTTTGAATTACGACATGATTCTCAAAGTAAAACGCCTCCCCTATGAGGGCGAGACCATGGCCGCTGAAGGAATCTCAACGGCTGCCGGCGGCAAAGGTTCCAATCAGGCCGCCCAGGCTGCAAAACTCGGCGTACCGACCTACCTGATCGGCGCTGTCGGAAACGACTCCATGGGAGAATTCCTGATTGCTGAGGCGAAAAAATACGGGATCATCACAGACCGTGTCAAAATCGCGGACTGCTCTTCCGGACTCGGGCTTGTCCACTCACTGGACGACGGCAGTGTTCACGCTACGATCGTCCGCGGCGCGAACTACGCCGTGACCCGCGAAGACATCGACAATAACATGGATATTATCCGTAATTCCGGCGTCATCATTCTCCAGAATGAGATTACGCCGGACACGAACCTGTACATAATGGAAATCGCAAGGGACCTCGACTGCAAGTTGATCCTGAACGCCGCTCCTGCCGAGGAAGTCGATCAGGACCATCTCGCAATGTGCGACATCGTTGTCGTGAACGAAGTAGAGGCGTCCTACTACTGCGGCCGGGAGATCCGGGATCTCAGCTCCGCTATGGACGCGATCACAATCAGCAGCGAGCTCGGCAACACATGGGTATTCACACTGGGTTCCCAGGGTTCCGTCATAGCAAGCAACGGCCGCTGCGAGTTCGTTCCCTCCCACCACGTGCAGGCAATCGAGACCACCGGCGCAGGCGATTCCTACATCGGCGCGCTCGGCTATGCTCTCACACAGGGTATGGATGTGTTCGAAGGCGGCAGATTCGCGACATGCTGCTCCGCAATCACGGTATGCGGGATCGGAGCCCAGCAGTCTATGCCGACTCTTGAACAAGTTGAAGAATTTCGTTCAAATCTTTCCAAATGACCATGTTTTTTACCCGTTTTTCGTGCTATAATGCAAAAAAATGATACCATTTGAAATATCAAGGAGGGCATTATGGTACCAGAACTGAGACAAGAGGCAATTCTGGAAAGTGTCAGAAGCCGCGATATATCTTACATCAAAGATCTTGCTGAAGAATTAAACATATCTCTTTCAACAATAAGACGCGATATAGCCGCGCTCGAGGAAGCGGGTACGGTAATATCAATGAGAGGCGGAGCCGTCAAACCGGTCAGGGCTGCAGAGCCCGTCCCCGAAGCGGTCACGCTCACAGCGACAGCGCCCGCAGCGGTAAGCGAGGAGGCGCCGGTCGTCAAAAAGCGCCTGATCCGCAGCGCGGAAAAGGACATGATCGCAAAAAAAGCCGCCGCGCTGGTCTCGGACGGCGACGTTATCTACATTGATTCAGGCACGACCTGCTCCTGCCTCTTCAGGTATCTGAGCGCGATGGACATCATCATCGTCACAAGCAACTATGAAGTGCTCGACTTTATGCCGATGCAGAAGGCCAAAGTCATCATGCTCGGCGGCGAGATCAGCAACGACCTGCACTCCATCAACGGACCGCTCACTGAAAAGTCCATAGCCGACATGCATTTCAACAAAGCTTTCATAGGGGCAAACGGCTATATTCCCGACGGCGGTGTCTTCACACACACAGAACGTGAAGCCCGCAAGAAGGTCCTGGTCAAGGAGCACTCTGACAAGAATTATCTGCTGATGGATACATCCAAAAAGAACCAATACGCGTTCCAGAAACTCTTTAATGTGAGGGATGTCGAACTTATCACCGAAGAATAAGTTAAGCCGGCATTATTGCCTCTCGATCCGATTTTCAGAAATAGAAAAAGAGCTGTCGCATAAAGGTGCGCCACCATTATATATGGCAGACGATATTTGCAAATGTCTTCCATATATAATGATGACACCGCCTTATGCGGCAGCTCCTTTGTTCAGATCTTTCTTATTTAGCTTCCACCAAATACTCGTATGCGTTGTCTTTGAGATAACCGGTCACGGCGGAATAAGGTTCGCTGTCCGCGTAATCATCCACGACGGTGATGTTCATTCCGTCCTCATAGAGGTCCTCCATCACTGTTCCGAACTCATCGGCATCGGCGCACATATAGTCGTTTATAAAAATATTCTTTTCCTTGACACGGATCACCAGCGTATCCGTATCCTGAGCATTTTTCCGTGCCTCCTCGAGTGTGACAGTCTCAACATCACTCGCAACTGTACTCTCAACAGCCTGACCGTTGTTTCCGGTTCCCGTCCCCATACCGGGGCCTAATCCAAGACCTGCTCCGCCGCCAAAAATAAGGCTGGCGATGATGGCTATGATGCCTGCGCCGGTGCCTGCATTTGCAGCCCTCTTTTTCCCATTGGACGGACGAGGTTCGGGACCTCCGGAGCGCACAGCTTTCTTCATTCGGGACGCATCCCCCCGTCCGACTGCGACGCGGCCTCCGACACCCAGCACTACCAGACATATTCCAACGAATAATAATGTTGACATATTCCCCTCCTTTTATCAGATGACACTCTTGGTCCAAATTTCCTTGAGACCTCGGTTTACATTCCTGCGTACCCTTCGCTTCGCGCGAGACCTCTAAAAGCCTCTAATACACATATTTATACTTTCTTGTCAGCTTGCCCATGAGTTCGTTGATTGCCGTCTGATCTCTGTACAGTATCCTCTCCGTATTGAGTGACAGGACCACAACAGAATCGCTGTTCGAAGCGATGTAATCAACGAGCATCTGATTGAGTCTCGCATATCCGTTTTCCTGATTCTCGGCCGTCAGATTGACAGGAGAAAACTCCTTGTCTGACGTGAGGACCCGGATCTGTCTTTTTGTGGAATCCTCCTCATCCCAGGTACAGTAGATCGTCACGATCTTGACCCGCCCTCCTATGACATCACTTTCATAATCGGAGAGGCGTTTTTCGTACATTTCCCTTAAGGACTCTTCTTCAGTGAGCCGGGCATTCAGCTCTTCCACCTGCTTTTCGAGCTCCTCTGTCTTGCTGACCGCCTCCGCCTCCACTGCCTGCGCTTTGGCTGCGTATGCTATGATCACAACGAACAGAAAGATGAAAATCACATCAAGGAGCGGAGTGAGGTCGATCGGCGCATTCGGCTGTGAGGATGACCCCGGATTTTTTCTCTGCACGTCCTGCCTCCTCTCACTTTGCCTTAGTCCGAACCCTTGTGATCCTGGTCTCCTGCTTCGGCTTAGCGGTCTGCTGCTCAGCCGGTTCTGCAGTCAGTGAACTCATTTCGGCAGTCTGCGAACTCGTCTCTGTAGTCTGCGAACTCGTCTCTGCAGTCTGCGTTTCATCCGTCAGCCGCTTTGACTGAGTACCGGTCTGTGCTTTTGTCCTTAATGGGTCCGCCGCCTTCCCGTTACCCGCCTTCGACATTTTCATCTGCCCGGCTGCTTTCTGCGGCGCGGCACCGGTTCTCTCTCCGGAGACCTGCGTCATTTTGGTCCTTGCCTGCCGCACTTCCGTCTGCAGCGTCTGTCTCGTAATGATCGTGTCCGCCTCGTTGAACTTTGCGTCGATCAGATTGACAAGCCTTCCAAGAAGGACTGCGTCGAGAGCTTTAAGCCCTATGGACGCGACAAGGCCGCACAAAGTCGTCCACATTGCAGTGCCGAGACCTGAGATCATCTGGCTCATATCGGTCGTCCCGCTGCTTGTTATGAGTCCGGCTACTGTCCCCAGGATTCCGAGCAGGGGAAGGAGTGAGGTCAGCTGACCGCAGGTGACGTAATTGGCATAAGCGACACTGAAACGTCCGCGATTAAGTTCCAGTTCATCTCTGTCATACCGGACATTGACTGTAGTCGAAAGACCTACATTTCCAACATCATCAATCCACTCGTCCTCATCATTCGTTGAATGAACACGGACCCTGATCTTGTCGAAACTCTTGTAAATCTGCCGGAGTTTGGCAAGAACATAGAACTCAAAGAATAAAATTAATGCCCCGAATATAATGATCAGCAGACATAGTAAAAAGCTGGATAAAGATGCACCCAAGTTATCCACCTCCCTGCGGGCTTTCACACCATCAAGTGCCGCCTATGAATCCCACTCCGGACATCACTTCGGCTCTTATGAACAGGTGTGATTTCGCGCAGCATCATAGACGTAAACGTCTTCTCACATCTAGTATAATACCACATTTCAGTACATAAAAACAGTGAGCATATACAGGAGATAGGCCTCCATCTCGTTCAAGTCTCACTCCTGTGGAAGTCGTACTCTGCTGTTACGCTCCCCAGAAGCACTATTGCAAAACAGTTTGCGTGTGATAAAATAGAGTTGCAATAAACATTCGCAAGACCTTAAAAGGAGATACATCACAATGAGCAAAGTATATGATTTCATAAAAGAAGCAGGCACATTTTATCTTGCTACAGTAGACGGCGACCAGCCTAAAATCCGTCCGTTAGGCGCAGTTATCGAAGCAGATGGCAAGGTCATCTTCGGCGTCGGCACATTCAAGGACGTCTACAAGCAGCTCACAGCCAATCCGAAGGTCGAGATCGTCGCATGCAAGCCGAACGCTCACTGGATCCGCTACACAGGCAAGGTCGTTTTTGAGACAGATGACAAGTATGCCGCAGAGATGATCCCGGCATTCCATCTGGAAGCCATTTACAATGAGCAGACAGGCAACAAACTCGCCTGCTTCCACCTTGAGGACGCAACAGCCTATGAAATCGCCGTCATGGGCCAGGGTGAGAGCCTCCTTTAATTAATGGCAAAACCATAAATCAGCTCTGAACGGGGACTGCGGCAAATCTCAGCTTGCAGTCCCCCGGTTTTTCTCTGTAATCGCAGTGGTACGCGAGCACCGTATATTTTTCTGCCAGCTTCTCCAAGTCTTTGTAATACGTGTGGCCGAAGTATTCTGTCAGCTTCTCGGAGATTGAATCTCCGAGCTTGCTGGTCCGCCGCGGGAGTCTTTCTCTGCTTCGCAGGCGGAAAAGCAACCTTGTCCGGATACAGCA
>CADAIL010000023.1 GCA_902788035.1 uncultured Lachnospiraceae bacterium
GAAATCAAAAATCCAGAGAGATGCGTTGACGAATGCGTCCCTCTGGATTTTATCATTTCTGCCATGTCTGTACCAGTATGCTGGTTTTCTACCGTTTACCTTCACACCATAGGCTGTCTGTACCTTGGATGCAGCTTCTTTTTCCATTTCCGGCCTGAGTTCCAGACGGGCAGACCACAGTTCCGTTTGGTCAAAGTCGGCAGCCTTTTCTTCCAGATCGTGATACTCCGCCAGGGCTTCATCCAGCTCCGCGGTAAAGCGGGAATCCGCAGCCTCGGCCTTTTGCAGCTCTGCCTCTATATCTCTTACCCACTTTTTCACTTCCTTCATCCCGCTGTCGTCTGTCCGGTCGAAGTCGGAAAGGATACGGGCCTTCTCGGATTTCAGTTCCTCCATATCCTCTGTCAAAGCCGCTATGCGCTGGCTGAGCCTGCGGTGCTCGCCGATCTTTAGCGGGGGCAGCTCTTTTTTCTCTGCAAGCAGCGTCTTCCGTTCCCCGAGCAGTTCCCTGAGCTTTGCGGCGATCTCTGTGTAGCGGTTGAATCGTGGCCGGATACGCTGCAGGGACTCTTTATTTCTCGAAATGAAGTTCCGCGTGCGGATGCCCTGGTAAGAAAGGATCAGCATTTTCATCCGTACCCGTTCCATAGCCCTTGCAATGGCGGGCAGGGTGTCCTTGATTGTTTTCAGGAGCTTTTGCACCTGCGCCTTGACCTCCCGCAGCAGGGCGTTGTCCCGCCGAATCTGTCGGTTCAGCTCGCAGCGGTCCGAGACAAAGCCCTTGGCCTCCATCGCCCGGGCGGTGACGCCCTCGTGGATGGTGGGCTGTTCGTCGATTCCCTGCGCGGCAAAGCTGCGGTGGTCAATCCGGGCGTCGATCCCTTTTTCTTCCAGAACACGGTTGACAGTATTCGCCCACGCCTCCCGCCAGGACACAAGCTGCTCCTCGCTGTTCCACCGTTCAGAGATGGGGTTCTGCCGTCCGTACTTTGTGCTTTTCGGATACTTGGACGCCCGTACAAGCCCCCTGGCTTCGGCGGCGGAGGATGTCATATATTCTTTCTTTTTCTTCCCGGTTTTGTAAGGGTACTGCTTTTCCCAGCCCTCCGCCTGCGCCGACTTGAACTCTTCGGCAGTTAAGCCCCGCTCCTCACCGCCCCGGACACAGAGATATTCCTTCTCGGTCTTATACTGCCATGTGCCGTCCGGGTTCAGCGGCCTTACCGTCAGCATGATATGGGCATGGGGATTATACCCGCAAAAAGCGCCGTCCGGGGAACCGTCAGGGTCATGGATCGCCACGTCCGCGCACATCCCCTCGGACACGAACTGGTCCCGAATAAACTCCGTAACCAGTTTCCTCCATGCTGTCCGGTCCAGCTCTATGGGAAGGGCGGCAACAAACTCACGGGCAAGGCGGCTGTCTTTGGTTTTCTCCGCTTCCTCCACGGCGTTCCATAATACGCTGCGGTCTCCCCATGCGGCAGGGGCGTGTTCCGGCAGGAAGACCTGCTCCCAGACAAGGCCGCCCTTCCGGGTAAAGTCGTGCCGCACGCCGTCATAATCGTTGAGGATCTCAGAGCAGCTCAAATAGGCCGAAGCCGCACAGGCGGAACGCCCGGTGCCCCGGCTGACAACCTTTGCTTCCAGATGATAGATTGCCATAATAAATCACATCCTTTCTCCGCCCCACATGAGGCGGCTTTGTTTCTTTTGCCGCGTACAAAAGAAAACGGACGGTGCTGGGGGAAGCATCGTCCGGCTCTGCGGCAAAGCTGTCGGCGGCAGGTTTGCGCAGGCAGATGGCAGGTTGTTCCCGCAAAGGGACAACACTTTTGCGCCGCAGGCGTAAAAGCGGCAGGAAGCCGCGCTGCCAGCTGCACAGGCGATGACGGCAGTTTGAAAAACGGCGGCATTGGCTGCCCCTCTTCCCGAAGTGTCCGGCGGACACTTCGGGAAGAGCGCACGGGCCCGACCAGCGGGAGAGATACCACCGCCTGCCCTCCGGGCAGGTGGTGAGTAAGTGCGCCCTTCGGGAACAAAAAAAGGAGCGCCCCGGTCATTCCGGAACGCCCCTACGTAAAACAAGGTCATTTCAATGTCCAATATAGAAACTCCTCCAGCTTCTGCAAGTCCATCGTGGCCGCAGCCGGATAGACCTTCTCCAAAATCGCACCCTCCTGAATGAGCCGCCGTGTTCTGGCCTTTCGCTCCTTCGCCCGGTCACGCATCTGTGCTTCCTCCATGCGGTGCTGTGCCTGGATTAGTTTCTTTTCGCTTTCGGTCATAGTTCAATTCCTCCATGGTATCAAAAGTGATGGCTGCAGATATCACTTTTTACGGCTTTGGTATCAAACACCGCGGCAAATAGTATCTGCTTGTTTCCTGCCTGGTTTCTGGCATCAAAAAAGGCCGGGAGTGATACCAGTGCGGTATCATTCCCAGCCCGATATAGTATCAAGCTCAATATTCAGTTATCTTTCCCGGTCATTCCTTTTTTTCTTCGGCGGTATAGATGGCGTGGATTCCTGGTTTGGTGCTTTGTCAAGCATCCGCCTTATGCTTGGTTTATATTGAACCCATGCCCGATTGCCCAGCAGCCTTTCCTTGATTCTGTCCAATGCCTTCATCGCCGTGTCATACTCAATCCGATCCATCGGCCGCAAGACATACTGCGACTGCATAACAGAATAGGCTTTTTTGACAGCTTCGTTTTCGGCCGCGGAGCTGAAAAAGGAAAACTCAGAAGGTTTCACTCCGGGGATTCCGTCCAGCCGCCCGGTTTCCTCCTCCATGCGGATGTCGAGCAGTTTTTCCATCTGTGCTTCGTCTGAAAGCAGTTTCACGATCTTCGACTGGTCTGCCAGAACCGCAAGATCATAAATGTGTTTTGCCGCTTCAAATGCCCGGCGAGGGTCAGCAGACTGCCGCACATACGCTTCGGCGGCAAACAGCTTGTCAATAAAAATTCGTTCTACCGCGATTGTCATAATGGGGAAGGGAGAAACGTCATACTGCTCCCGTAAAATCCGCCGTTCATCCTCTGTGGCAAGATCGTAGAGCATAGAGGAGATTTCGAGCTGCTCTACCGGCTCACTTATTGTAAAGGACGTGGCCTCCACTTTCAGCTTGCCAAATCGTTGTAAGGCGTCGTTTGCGTCATAGGACGTCACCGGATCGTAGGTATAAACGGAAATGACCTCGGAACGGTTGGTCCGCCCCGCCGCCGCGTCGCGGCTCAATGCGGCGTATTTCTTTGCCGCCTGTTCCAGCCGCCGGTCGTTTTGTGAACGGCTGCACTCCCTTGTGTCAACGGACAGGTCTATATCCTCCGAAAACCGGTTTGTTGTCCTGAGTGCCTTATACAGCGCTGTCCCTCCCTTGAAGTAGGCGGGGAGTCCGGCCTGCTGTTTCTCTGCCAGCTCTTTCAGCACCAGAACCACATAGTAGTCCTTTTCCAGAACATCCGTCCGATATCCGGTGCGCTCGTGTACCTGTTCCAGCAAGACGCGGAACGCATTTATGTCTTTATGAAGTTTCAAAACAGTTCCTCCTTTCGGCCTGCTGTGTGCGCAAGCTGCAAAATGGTTTTACGATTGTAATACTTATCCGCAAGGTAAAGCAGTGTTTCATACTTCAATCCATTGCTGCGAATATGGTCAGCCAGAAGCTCATAGGGGTTCTCCGCATCAACCGGGGCTTTCTCCAGCAAATCCAGAGCATCCAGCGTTTGCAGGTAGGCTTTGTTTTCCGCGCTGACCGGCACCTTGGGCGGACAGATGGAAACACCGAGTTTTTCATCGTAACGAACACAGTCCCGCGCCGCGTTTGTGGCAAGAAGGTACTCCGCGGGCATCTGTGTTGTCAGCCCCATGTGGTGCAGAAGCCGAAGGCCGGTTTCATAACCTTTATCGGGCAAAAGATACTTGCTGGCGATCAGCTTTTCTTTGTTGATCCCCATCTCCCCAAACGGGGTTATGACTGTCCGAAAATAAATGCCTTTCTGGTAGCAGCGAAGGTCGGGTGCTTTCCCGCCATCCATCAGCCGCTTAACCGCCACGGCTACCGCAGCGGCAGCCTTTTTCTCCGGGAGGCCAAAGGCCGCCGCCATGTCGCCGGCAATCCGTTCTGTATAGATCGGATCACCCGGCACCTGTTTTCCGATATAATCTTTTATATATGCCGCATAGGTCATGTGAAATCACCTCTATTTGATATAATATAACCGGTATTAGCTTTCTTATTTCGATTATATTATATCGTCCGTTATCCTTTCTGTCAATACGGGCAATAGGACACTCACAGACTGTTGATAAAATCCATCGCCGTATCCAGATCCTCATTCTTCATAGAATCGGCGGAGGGGGATTGGGCAGTCTGTCCGCTCTGCAGCAGGGCGGCCAGTGCGCCGAGGCCTCCCACGCCGCTTTCTTTCAGTCCTTCTTTTATCGTATCCAGTACCCGCCGAAGAAACTCATCCTCCTTCTCCCTCGTTTCCAGATAGGGATCAGCCGCAAGTCTTGCCTCCCGGTCAAAGTATCCGTTTACGGCGGCGATGACGGCGTCACTGTAGGAACGGTATCTGCCCTTGTCCCGGTTTTGAAGATACTCCCAAGCCCTGCGGCCTTCCGGCTTGTCAAGGTTGAGGCGAAGGGTCGTTGTAAATAACCTGCTCATGCCGTCCCTACCAGGCTGCGGCGTGCCAGCAGCTCATAGCCTTTTGCCGTGGCGCAGATGTCGGAATTGATGGTGACGCGACCGGGATCGTACTCCAAAAAGTTGCGGATCAGGCAGCTCCCGCCGCCCATCACATGGAGCTTCATCAGTTCCGGGGTGTATTCGTGCTCCCGCAGGCGGCGCATGATTCCGGCGACATATTCCGCTGCGGTTTCCCGGATGGCCTCCAGATACTGCTTGCCGATGTCCGCTTTGCCATGCCGCAGGACGTCCTCGATCACGGTATCGTCCACCGCCACGCCGAAACGCTGCATCAGCCTTTCGCGGATGGCGATCATGCACTGCTGGGTGCCGAACTTCTCCGTATAGCACTTGCTTGCAATGGGCTTGCCGTTGTTGATATACATGACGTTCATGGTGCCGTTGCCGATGTCGCAGAGCATGTTGACGCCGCGGAACTCCCGCAGCCGGTCCGCCACAGCGGAAAAGCCCTGAGGAAACACGGCAGCACCGGCAAACTCCACATGGTAGTCCTTTCCCCGGAAAGTGAACTCCGCCTCTTTCCTCTGGAGCAGGTACGCCTTGAAGCTGTCTTTTTGTTCGCTCACCCATGTGAGGGGCAGGCCGACCGCCAGATAGACAGAAGCGGAGGACAGTCCACGAATCAGAAGTTCCCGACCGATGGCGGCCAATGTCAGGATATAATAGTCCGTATCGGCCATCTTGTCGGCGGCAAACTCCTTGTGTTCGTCCCCGATGATATAGTACCGGCCCTCATAGATCAGAAGGTCACTTTGAAAGGCTGGCTCCTTGTCATAGGCGGTCACACCGGTTTTGAAACAGGTGTGGGCGGTCTTGATGTTCCCGTATCCGTGGTCGATGCCGATGACAACGGCTTTACTCGTTTGATTGAAATTCATGTTCGTTCCTTTCCGCCGCTGTGCGGCTTGTGATAATAAAATGTTACTGCCGTTTCTGCCAGACGATCTCATATCCCAGCGCGTCGGCAAGCTGTACGGCCTCCACATAGCGCAGGGATTCCCGCTGGAGCTTGTTGGACAGGTTGGAGACGCTGCCGCTTTTCCAGCCGTATTGTTTTTGCAACAGCCGCGTAACCTGCTGCATGGTCATGCCCTGCCGCACGATGTACGCCTTGACTTCATTCCTTAAATTGTTTTTCACGATGGTTTTTCCTCCGTCTTTGCTGTTTACGCGCAAGAAAAAAGCGGCCTGCCAGGTTATGGGGCAAGCCGCTTCGCGTCTTTTGCATTTATTCTGTTTTGTCATGGTCAGGATCATCCGCGGCCTTCGCCGCTTTCTCCTTTTCCTTTTTCTTTTCCCGCCGGTAAAACTTTTCCCGGCAGGCAGGTTTGCAGAACTTCGCGTTGGGCCGCTGGGAGTGGAATGCCTCGCCGCAGCAGGAACAGGTGAGGGCATAAGGTTCTCCGGGAATGATAAGCCCCTCCTCGATCCTGCGCTTGCGCTCCTTCTGTCTCAGGTACTTTTCGTGGTCGCGGATACGCTTCTGCCTGCGCTTTTCCTCGGCCTCCAGCTCCTCCGGCGTCGGTTCCGGCATGGGCACCTCAAACTGCCCGATGAATTTCAGGTAGATTTCGATCTCCTGTATCCGTTCGCCGCTGCTCCTGTCGGGGGCGTGGACCATGATCCTGTCCACAAACTCATTGACCATGGCAGGGGTCAGCTCGGAAAAATCCGTGTACTTCTTCGCCAGCGCAAGGAAATGGTCGGCACGGTCCGTCTCCTCATTGAACTGGTCAAGCTGGGCCCTTTGGGTGTCAAGCACCTACTCCAGCTCCCTTTGCTCCTGCTCATATTCAGCGGACAGCAGCTCAAAGCGTTTTTCCTCCAGCTTTCCCATGGCGTAGGCTTCGTAGAGCTTCTTAATCAGAACGTCCAGCTCCCGGCTCCGCTTTTCCGCCTTGGACACCTGGCGCTTCAGCTCGTTTGCCGCTTCCTTCTGTCGCACCTCGGAGATGCTGCGCACCTTCTGGATGAACGCCTCCCTGTTCTCGATGGCGTACTGTGCCGTCGTGCGGATGGCTTCCAGCAGCAGGGTGTTTAAGGCCCTTGTGCTGACGTGGTGGGAAAAACACTTTTTTGTCTCATGTTCAAAAGTCAGCGTATAGGTGGAGCAGTTGTAGTGGTCGGAGCAGGTCACGTTTCCGTTCTTCTGCTTATGACGCCCCCGGTGGTTATACATCTTAGCCCCGCAGTCGGCGCAAAACACAAGCCCGGTAAGCGGATTGGCGACGCCGGTCGTGTCAGTCCGGCGTACCGTCCTCTTGACCTGCTGGGCGAGCTGCCACGTCTCCGGGTCCACAATGGCCTCGTGGGTGTTCTCAAAGATCAGCCAGTCTTCCGGGTCATTCTTCATCCGCTTATCCCGATAGGATTTTTTGAAGGTGCGGAAGTTGACCGTATGCCCCATATATTCCGGTTTTGCAAGCAGCTCGGAAACCGTGTTCCCGTACCAGTCATGGGGCCGGTTCTTCTCTAGAGGGGAAGGCCCTTTCCGCTTGCTCTTTTTATTTAGCTTCTCCCTCTGCCTTGCCTGGTAATGGCTGGGGCATTCCACTTTTTCCGCCGTAAGCATTCTGGAAATGTCATAGGGGCCGTGTCCCTCCACCGCAAGGCGGAAAATCCGGCGCACCACGGCGGCGGCTTCCTCGTCCACCAGCCAGTGATCCTTGTCCTCCGGGTCTTTCCTGTAGCCGTAGATGGGATTGTTGGAGGTGGGCTTCCCGGATTTGCCCTTCACCTTGTAGGCGGCGGCCACTTTTTTGGACTGGTCCCGCAGATACCACTCGTTCATGATGTTCATAAACGGGGCAAACTCGCTGCTTTCCTGCACGTCGCTGTCGATGTTGTTGGCGACAGCAACAAAATGAACCCCATACTTCCGGAACATGATCTCGGTGTAAAAGCCGGTCTGCAGGTAGTTCCTGCCGATCCGGCTCAAATCCTTGCAAAGCAGGTGGGCGACCTTCCCGGCCTCGATGTCGGCTTCCAGACGCTTCCAGTCGGGGCGTTCGAAATTGCCGCCCGACCATCCGTCGTCCGTGTAGTGGACGATGTTCTTATAGCCCTGCTGTTTTGCGTAGGTTTCGAGATAACGTTTTTGGTTCAGAATGGAGTTCGAGTCTCCCGTGAGGTCATCGTCACGGGACAGGCGCTCATAGAGCGCGGTGATTTTTTCTTCCGTCTGTCTGAATGCCATATCAGGCGCTCCTTTCAGACTGACGGCTCATTTGTGGCACATCTATTATACCACGGTTTTCATCTTTTGCCAGCCCGTCATTGCGGATCAGGCGTAAAATTTTATCTTCCATCGTCTCCCCGGCGTTTTCGCTGAGGTAAACGCGCGCCTTATAGGTGGTCTGCCCGATGCGGCGGGTCAGATATACGCTGTACTTCGCACCCATAGTCCCTCGCTTTCTTGCGCTCCCGGCGCATTTCCTGTATAATGAATATGGTTCCGATTGGTGTAACCGACGCCTGTGTTACATGCTTCTATCCATCTTTCGCACATCTCGCTCCTCCTTTCTCCCGTGTGGAAACATAGTAACCGCTGTAATGTGATTACAGATTACACCTTCACTAATAGGAGAAATTTAAGGGGCAAATCGGAACTGTTTTTGAAAAAAAGAAAAAATCTTTTTCGGGAGGTGAAGTCATGGCGGCAAAATGGGACAATGACAGCCTGCTGAGTGCTGCGCAAGACGGCTTCACCGATTGGGAGGACGGATCGGACGGCCTGACGCCAGACGAGGGGCTGGAACAGGAGTTTGCGCAGGAACGCCTTGCAAAGCTGGAAAACGAGCTGGAGCAGG
Source organism: uncultured Lachnospiraceae bacterium (assembly GCA_902788035.1). GTDB lineage: Bacteria > Bacillota > Clostridia > Lachnospirales > Lachnospiraceae > Chordicoccus. The sequence goes on from CADAIL010000023.1 coordinate 8,529, forward strand.
CAGAGAAGCCCATAGATTACGACGCCGAGCTGGAGACGGAGGAAGAAGAAGCCGCCCCCACAAGCGAAAAACGCCTGAAGCGGGAAATGCGGGCCGAGGCCCTTCGGCGGCTGGAGGACGCCGCCAGGACGGAGGCAGATTTCCTCATTGTCGTAGGGGAATGGGACCGGCTCGACCGGAACCGGGAACGTAGGGAGAGGGACCACGAAGCCCTCCGAGGCAACGTGCCGCTGGAATATATGGCGGTTTCCGATCCGAAGATCGTCCCATTATGGATGAACGACCCGGCTTTCCGGCAGCTATGCAGCGGGAACGTCCTGGACATTCTCTTTGACTGCCCCTATGAGATGCACCAGCTCACCGCCGACGCCTTTATCTCCCGGATGATCGAGGAACTGAGCGAGGATCACAAGGAAGTCCTCTACTTCCTGTTTCTGCGGCTTTACAGCACGGCGCGGCTTGCTGCCCTGCGTGGCCAGTCGGACCGGAACATCCGCAAGCTGCGGACAACCATCCAGAAGAAGCTCCAAAGGAAGATGTATGACCATCTGTGCGGCAAACGGGACGGCAATCGCGCCCTGACGCTGCGGGAACAGTGGTTCATGCAGGAGTATGCTGCCTTGCTTAAGAAGCAGGGCAAGGGAGCGCGCATTCGCCGGGAGAACAGAACCCCGCCGAGAAAGAAAAAGGCCGCCCTTGACGATAACAAGGACGGCTGATAGAATAGTAATATACTTAACTGATACAGAGATTACATAGCAAGAAGGTGTGCGACATGAAAAACCTCTTTGAACAGTCCCGCTCCCATTGGGTGCGGTTTGACCGCTATGAGCTGAAAACCACCAAAGACGGGAAACGGTACATCACGCCTGGAAAGGACGCAAAGCCGGATGTATATAACCCTATGAAGGAAATGCCCGGCATGGTCGTGGACGCCCTGAACGCAGGGCTTTTAATGATGGCAAGGAAACCGGAGGCCGAGGTAGAAAAAGGGGTCATGGATTTTGTTACCCGGTACGGCCTTTTGGGGCTCATGACGGCGCTGCCCACCACGCCGTCCTTTATGGACTACGAGGCGGTTTACCTGCCGAAAAACCATTTCATCAAGGAAGAGGCGATGGAGACAGAGGATTACCTGTCTTTGTTCTTTCCCTTTGAAAAGCTGGACCTGGTGAAAAAGGGCGTGGAGTCCTCCTGGAGCGTGGAGGGCGATAGAATGATGGTCGCCCTGACCATGACCTTCAGCGACGAGCCGATGGCAAAAAACATGAGCTTCCAGCGGGAGTATGCGGAAGCCTATGACTGGGTGGCGCAGCAACTCAAGGACTGGGCCTTCACCTTGATGACCTCCATCTATTACTACGCAGATTATGACGAAGCGGAGGAAGAAACCCGCAACCTCTACCGCAAGGCGATGGCGGCCTTTGGCGGCGCAGTGCCCACCTACCACATCGAGCTGCTGGACAAGCCCACGATCTATTGGGACTTCCACTCGCTACTTTTGGGCATCCAGATGATGTTCAGCTTTCTGCTGGTGGACGAGGACCGGCCCCTGCGCCTTTGCAAGCACTGTCAGAAGGCGTTTTTGAGCAACCGGCCAAACGCTGTCTTTTGCAGCCCCAGGTGTAAAAATCAGTATAACGTCTATAAGAGCCGGGGTAAGAATAACAGCTCTGCCGACAACAAGGATGGTGAATAAGATGGCTAAGAAGAATAACAAGCTGCAAATCCGAAACAGTACGGTAGATTTCCTTGTGTTTACCAAAGACGCGCACGAGGAAGGGATAGAAGTCCGGGTACAGGATAATGACGTATGGCTGACGCAAAAAGCAATCAGCCAGCTTTTTGATGTGGACAGAAGCGTGGTCGCAAAGCATCTGAAGAATGTCTATGAAAGCGGAGAACTGTCCAGAGAGGCAACTTGTGCAAAATTTGCACAAGTTGCGGACAACGGCAAAACCTATCAATACCAGTTCTATTCCCTGTCTGCCATTATCGCCGTTGGCTACCGAATCAATTCGGGGAGGGCAACGCAGTTCCGGCAGTGGGCAACGAAAGTGCTGGATACCTTTACCCGGCAGGGTTATGTTCTGGATAAGAGCCGGTTGATTAACGGGCAGATTTTCGACGAGGACTACTTTGAGCACCTGATTTCCGAGATTCAGGAAATCCGCGCCAGTGAACGCCGCTTTTATCAGAAGATCACGGACATCTATGCGACCGCCGTTGATTACTCCCTTGACAGTCAGATCACAAGGGATTTCTTTGCGACGGTTCAGAACAAGATGCACTATGCCGTTCACGGAAATACAGCAGCGGAGGTTATCATGGAGCGCGCAGACCACACCAGGGAACATATGGGCCTGACCTCGTGGCGAAACGCCCCCGATGGCAAGATCGTAAAGGCGGACGTATCTATCGCGAAGAACTATTTATCTATCAATGAAATGCAGGAGCTGAACGAGATTGTTACAATGTATCTGGACTATGCCACAAGGCAGGCAAGACGCCATATCCCCATGACAATGGCGGACTGGGCCTCCAAGCTGGACGCGTTTCTGCAATTCAACGATGCGGAAATCCTGCAAAACAAAGGAAAGGTTACTGCCGCAATCGCAAAAGCCTTTGCAGAGAGCGAATTTGAACAATACAGGATCATACAGGACCGGCTGTACCTAAGCGATTTCGATCGGCTTGTTGCAAGCACAGAGGAAAAAGACTGACGAAGGCAAAAGAAATAATTATTTCTCCGAGGATAGAACAGGTTGTTAATCCATAGGGAAGGCGACTGACATGGAATCCGTGACCTGTATTCCAAGGCCATAGCCGCAGTTTGATTGAAAGACTTCAAGTTATCGCTTCAAGCTACTGGACAAGACTACGATCTTTAGCCGAAAAAGCAAAGTGGGCTGATATCTCTCTTTAAAAATCAAGCTGCAATACAAGTTAGCCCGAAGAAAGATGGTGAAAAAATGTTAGATGCTGAAATCAAAGATGATAGAATAGGAGATAGATTAAAAGCTGCCAGAAAAAAGAAAAACATGTCACAAGAAGATGTTTCAAAGAAACTTCTTATTTCCAGGCAGTCAATATCAAAATGGGAGAATAATATCTGCTTACCCGATTTGGAAAATTTCAAAAAAATATGTGAATTGTATGAGATCGATACGAGTGAACTTCTAGTGCAAAGCGAATCAACGATTGAAAGAGAGGATAACAGGCAAGAAGCCCCTGCGGACATTATAGATGTGCCATATCTTAACGAAATCTCCGAACAACTAAAAGAAACGCAAATTGAAACGGAAAACATTAACGAGCTGAACACAAAATACTTTTTAATTCCTTTTTATTGGCTTTATTTTCTGAAAAAAGGATTATACAAAATAGACTTCTCGAAAAGAATAATTGTTCTAATGCTTCTGAATATTATTCTCTCAATTGGGGTAGCATATCTTGTTTATTGTGGAGTTCCTAAAACAACGAGTATACCATCTGGCTTGTAAGCACATAGTGGCATACTCGTTTGCGTGTTGGTGTCCCCGAAGAATTCATTTTTTGTCCGGAATGAGCTTACTCATGCGATGAGAGTTGAAGAGAGTTCCAAACATCGAGTCTTATGTTGCCCTTGAGAATCACTGCACATCTAATGTGAAGCGGTAGGAGTTTTCCAATAATTCAAAAGGATTGGATAAACTTGGGGAAGGAACCACAACAGCACATATTTCATATTCCCCTTTTGTGGATGGCGCTGTGAGCGAAATTGTACCAGATGCCAGGTGCCCTTCGGGCGTTTCAATTAATAGTGCTGTGGCGCTGTTGTTTAATATTGCTTGTTCGTAATTGATCGTTATAAGCAATAATGCAGAATCGGTTGTTATGTGCCCGAGTTTATAAGATAATTCAAAGGTTTCTCCGGCTTCAACCTTTAAACTGTACGGAGGAAGTTTTACGGATTCCGTGTTTTCAAAATCTTCATTTATAACGATCCCAGGGAAGTCTGAAACAGTATATTGAGTGCTTATATCTTTTGTAAGCGCCAAGTCAACCGTCTGACTATCCGGATTATTTTTGATAAAATAATCATAAGACATTGTATGCTGCGTTGTCTGATAATGGGTGGATCCTTCGTGTTGATCCGTGCCCAAGAACAGAGAAAGCAGCAGTTTATAGTTTGTATTTGGGTCAATATCACTTTTTATGGTAAACGGAATGATAATGTTATCTCCGTCAAGTAAATAGATATCATCTCCAGCATAAGATTCATCCAAAAATTCAAGAGGGCAGCTGACATAATTTAAGTAGCCTTTTAATTTCATATGCCTTTCCTTTCCTGAGTTTTGAATAGACGCATAAAAAACTGTGCTGCTATCAATTCCAGAAAAGATGCCGGTTGTTTCTTGACCTTTTGTTTTTTCCGTAAATACATTGAAATAAACGCCGTCTCCGATTAAGTGATTATCTTCTGGATTTCGTAAAAAATGGGAACGACTATTCAATGAATTGTTTGGAAAACTTGTCAACATAACTATAGCCATAGCCACGGCTATAACACCTATGACCATGGCTATAGTTTTCTTTAAAGACTTGTGTAACATCAGTAACTAGCAGAGGTTGTGGCATACTGCCAACCAGAAGATGATGTGTCTCGGAATTGATGCTCGCCATTAAAAGTTACATTACTTTCTGTTCTTGCAATAATTGTGGCAGACGTAGCAGAAGAAGCATCTTTTTTTGTCGCCCAAGATGTATAGTCTGTTTCCCCTCCACTAACAACTTTTGTTCTGGCCTTGATCGTGTAACACGTTCCGGCATAAGTGGAAGAAGTTGCATACGCCCATGGTTTGCGCCCAACAGGGTTGGCGTGCGTTAAAGTGCCATACCCCCAAGAGGCACGAGTTATACCATCTCCTGCGGCTGCTACAGTCTGCTGAACGGGGCCCTCTACTTCAACAGGCTCTGCCGCAAAAGCTGAAATAGAGCCAAGAAAGAGAGAAACACATAAAAATGGAATCACAAAAAGTTTCTTCATACGCAATACCTCCTTGTTTGCTTTGGTGATTTGTAGTTTCAGTATTGCAGATCAAGCTAAATCAAACAAGCATATACATGTTTACATGCTGACAATGTTTGTTTACATCGATAGCTTAAAAGGTTGACAAGCAATGCAAACAAGGCGAAGAACCCCACATCTCCAAGGCTAAACAGCCGCATGCCTTTTTCATGCATACCTCTTGGCATTTCATTAATATGGAAAATTTGCGATTTGGTCTCGCCTTTTTACGTCGCTGCCATGCGACTTCTGAAATGGACATCGTTTTCTTGTTCATCTTTGCTCTATGGGCAAAATATCAGCTCATGTAGTATGGTTTCCTCTGTTCGGTTTCGGATGGAATTGCAGCGGCGGATCCACTCCATTTGATCAGCTGCTTTCAGAGCTTCGGTTATGCCCTCCCTCTGCATCATAGCGGACTCTACAATCTCCAGTCGCTCCCTACAGGCAGCGTCGATCTCTGCCAGATGGGGAAAGAGCTTTTCCGTTGTTACAAGTTCTGTGTAGAGGATTGGACGGTGTTCTTTCAGGTATGCACGGCGCATCCGGCCATACTTGCCGATGTAGTACTTTTTCGTGTCGGACAGCACGAGGTTAGGGATCAGATAATCGCCGCATTGAGAATATGATACTTCCATAATCGGCCTCCTTTGTGATAATGTGGAGTTGACAGCTGCAATCAGGTTTCGGGGCATCCCTCCCTTCATCACAACTGCTGTTACATTCGCCACAAATGAGCCTCAGTCATGATGTAATAGTGGTGGCCGGTGTAAACCACCCTTTATAAATTACATCATGATGGGGAAAACTGTTGCTTTTATTAATTATCGAGAAAAATAAGGTCCACAGGGAGATTTAGTTGACACGCGGAACAAATGTTCGTACAATGAAAATACATCTAGTCTCAAAGTTCAAGTGTGCGAAATTGAACTCCGTATTCAAGTTATGTGCTATATAAAGTATAGCGCGGAATTGTACTCCGTATCTAAATGCGGGACAAAAGAGCGTAGAAAACAAGCAAAGTAAGAAAAGTAAGAAAAGCAGCAAACTTCCTAAAAGGAGATTCTATGGAATTCAAACTTCACTCAGACTACAAACCGACCGGTGATCAGCCCGAGGCCATCCGCAAGCTTGTCGAAGGCTTCCGTGAAGGAAACCAGGCCCAGACGCTTCTCGGTGTCACGGGTTCCGGCAAGACTTTTACAATGGCGAACGTAATCACCGAGCTCCAGAAGCCCACGCTGGTCATAGCGCACAATAAGACTCTGGCGGCCCAGCTCTACAGTGAGTTCAAGGAATTCTTCCCGGAGAATGCCGTCGAATACTTCGTCTCCTACTATGATTATTACCAGCCGGAGGCGTACGTGCCGTCGTCTGACACGTACATTGCCAAGGACTCCTCCGTCAACGACGAGATCGACAAGCTGCGCCTGTCCGCGCTGTCGTCACTGAGTGAGCGCCGCGACGTCATCATCGTTGCGTCCGTCTCATGCATCTACGGTATCGGCGCTCCGGATGATTTTGCAAATATGATGACCTCCGTCAGACCCGGCATGACCAAAGACCGCGATGAGCTCATCCGTGAGCTCATCGATATGCAATATGAGCGAAATGAGATGGATTTCCACCGCGGTACGTTCCGTGTGAAAGGGGATACACTTGAAGTCATCCCTGCCGATAACAACGAGTATGCGGTGCGCATTGAGTTTTTCGGCGATGAGATCGACAGAGTGACTTCTGTCGACACGCTCACCGGAGATGTGAAGGCAGAACTCAGTTATCAGGCTATCTATCCTGCTTCCTTCTACGTCGTTCCGCCTGAACGCATGAGGGAGGCGTGCGATTCCATTGAGGCTGAGATGAAAGAGCAGGTTCTTTATTTCAAGAGTCGGGATAAGCTGCTTGAGGCTCAGCGAATCGGAGAGCGCACAGAGTTCGATATCGAGATGATGAAGGAGACCGGTTTCTGCTCAGGTATCGAGAATTATTCGCGGCATCTCACCGGCAGGGCACCGGGACAGCCGCCGTATACTCTGATCGATTATTTTAAGAATGATTTCTTAATTATAGTAGATGAATCCCACATGACAGTTCCGCAGATCGGCGCAATGTACAACGGTGACAGGAGCCGCAAGACCACTCTCGTCGACTATGGGTTCCGTCTGCCGAGCGCTCTGGATAACCGTCCTCTCAATTTCGAAGAGTTCGAGGAGCATATCGATCAGATCATGTTCGTCTCTGCCACTCCCGGCAAGTATGAAGAAGCGCATGAACTTCTTCGGGCAGAACAGATTATACGCCCGACAGGCCTGCTAGACCCTGATGTCGATGTGCGTCCGGTCGAGGGACAGATCGATGATCTTGTCAGCGAAGTCAACAAAACAGTTGAGAAGCATGGGAAAGTTCTGATCACGACCCTGACCAAGAGAATGGCTGAGGATCTCACTGATTACATGAAGGATCTGGACATTCGTGTCCGTTATCTTCACTCAGATATTGATACATTGGAGAGAACGCAGATCATCCGGGAGATGCGTCTCGATGTTTTTGATGTTCTGGTTGGTATCAATCTTCTCCGAGAAGGTCTTGATATCCCTGAAATCACGCTGGTAGCAATACTCGATGCTGACAAGGAGGGATTCCTTCGCTCAGAGACATCACTTATTCAGACAATCGGCCGCGCTTCCCGAAATTCGGAAGGCCATGTTATTATGTACGCGGATGTGATGACCGATTCGATGAAGAAGGCGATCGGGGAGACAAAACGCCGACGTGAGCTTCAGATGAAATATAATGAAGAGCACGGCATTACACCTCAGACGATTCAGAAGGCGGTGCGCGATCTCATTTCTATTTCCAAGGAAGTCGCGAAGACAGAGGCAGAAATAGAGAAGAATCCGGAAGACATGAGCCGGGCAGAGCTTGAGAAGCTCATTGAAAAGGTCGAAAAGCAGATGCGCGCTGCGGCCGCTGAGCTCAACTTTGAGATGGCTGCGGAACTTCGAGACAAGATGGTAGAACTCAGACAGAATCTTGACGATGTAGAAGATACGGAGCGCAGGGTACGGAGTTCCAATCGGGCTAAGGCAAAGACCGAGGGGGCGATTGCAGCCAATGCGCAGCCTAAGCGGACCTATAAGAAGTATAACAAGGCTCGGGGAAAGAACAGAGGAGGGAAAGCCTGAAAGAGAGGCTTCACGCATTAGAATTCGTGTGACATACAGAATCAGGAGGTGATTATTTGGCAGGAAACATGTGTGACACATGCATAAATTACGTCTGGGATGAAGACGATGAAGATTACTACTGCTGCTGTGATATGGACGAGGATGACTATGTGAGATTTCTGACCGCCCCACAGGCGGTGTGTCCATACTACAGGTTGGATGATGAGTACGCGATTGTGCGTCATCAGATATGAGGATCCGGGGCCGGCGTTAGCTGACCCCGGTTTTTTATGAAATGAGAAGCTGTGTTGTCACCGGATGATATTGACCGTTTTTCTTCGGGCTCTTATTGGCTAGTTGGTCCGATTCTAACAATGATTATTGTGAACTAGTATCTATAAATAAGACACATTCTAATCGGATTTCTACTGTTTTTTTGACCGGGAGGGGTCCAATAGGTAGTTGTCGGTGGAAGGCAGTCATTTTGCTAAGATGGGCTATGTACAACTGCTCTAAAGTTGAATCGGCAGTCGATATTGCAAAAAATAACATATGTGCAGTGCCATAAGAGACATAAATCAAGTGACCTGGGCAGTAACATTCGGTCTTTTTTTGCTAAATCTGCTGCTTACACTACTGAATATCGAGTCTAGAAGCAGTCAACTTTTTTGATTTTGATAACCGAAGATGGTAAGACTTGCTTATGCCAGATTTTCACTGGCAGTAGCGCAAAGGTGATATCGAAAAAAGCTACTGCTCCTTTCAAGACCTGGGCAGTCTCGAAACACCCCATAGACCTAAGATGACTGTCAGCCTTCATTCCTGCCTTCAGTCGACAAAAGTTGATTTCACTGAATGCGACTGCCCTCTTTCTTACCCGGGCAGTCCCGAAACGCCCCATAGACCTAAGATGACTGCCAGGCTTCATTCCTGCCTTCAGTCGACAAAAGTTGATTTCAGTGAACGCTACTGCCCTCCAAACCACCCGGGCAGTCCCGAGACGCGGTATAGACCTAAGATGACTGTCAGCCTTCATTCCTGCCCTCGGTCGACAAAAGTTGATTTCACTGAATGCGACTGCCCGCAACCCACCCGGGCAGTCAACGATCGCCGCACAGAACAAAGATGACTGCCAGCCGACATGAAAACATAAAACACTCTCAATTGTTTACGATTTGTGAAAAATTTATTTTTATGTTGACATCCACCGCACCCGAGAGTATATTATGTCTTAGATGTTAGCACTCCAACACACTGAGTGCTAACAAAGAAAAATGAGGAGCCCGAAATGGAACTTACCGAGAGAAAACGGAAAATTTTATATGCGATTATCCGGAACTATCTTGAGACAGGCGAGCCTGTCGGTTCCAGGACGATCTCAAAATACACAGACCTGAATCTCAGCTCCGCCACGATCCGGAATGAGATGTCCGATCTCGAGGAGATGGGATATATCCTTCAGCCGCACACTTCTGCCGGCCGTATCCCGTCCGACAAGGGATATCGCTTTTATGTAAATTCACTTGTCCAGGAAGAGACCAGGCAGGTCTCTGCTATGAACAGCCTGATGATCGCGAAGACGAATCGGATGGAAGAAATCCTGAAGCAGGTCATACGGCTGCTGGCCAGCCGCACGAACTACACGACGATGATCTCCGCGCCTTCCTATAAAGGGAACAAGGTCAAGTTCATTCAGCTAAGCAAGCTGAACCCAAGGCAGCTCCTCAACGTCGTTGTCATTGAAGGCAACGTGGTCAAGAACCACATCATCGATCTGAGCGATGACATCGATGAGGAACAGGTCCTGAAGCTCAACCTTCTGCTGAACACCCGCCTGAACGGTCTGACGATGGCTGACATAAATCTCGGACTTATCTCCAATATCAAGGAGGAGGCAGGTATTCATGCAAATGTAGTTAACGAAGTTCTCGACACTATCGCCGAAGTCATAAGGGCTGAGACTGATGAGAACATGGAGATCTACACGAGCGGTGTAAACAACATTTTCAGATATCCTGAACTTGCCGACACGCAAAATGCGAGCCGACTGATTACAACGCTGGAAGAGAAAAGTGTTCTCGCGGATTTCGTCAGAGAGACGGATTCAAGTCTGAGTGAGGAGACCGGCATCAAGGTCTATATAGGCGAGGAGAGCTCGGTCGAGTCTATGAAAGATTGCAGCGTTGTCACCGCGACTTATGATCTGGGCGACGGTCTGCAGGGAACAATCGGAATCATCGGGCCGAAGCGCATGGATTATGAGAAGGTAATGAGCAACCTGCAGATATTCAAGGAGGGCCTCGGCGATCTGTTCAGAAAGAACAGAAATGCCGGTGAGAGTATAGCAGGAATCGATGATATAGAAGAACCGAATCAGGACCTCGGCAGCATGTCATCAGAATAGCATGTGATCTGAACATCACGAGATCAGAACAGCATGCCACCGCAACAGCATGCGATCTGAACATCGCGAGATCAGGACAGCATGAGATTAGAATAAACTCAGAGGTGACGAGATATGATAGAGATAATTGAAGAAAGGAAGGAACCTGATTTGAGCACAGAAGAGAAGAAGGTTTCTGAAGAACTTAAACAGGAAGCGGATGCTCAGGAAGCAGCTGCCGGGGCTCAGGCGAAAGCAGCTGAAGGATGCGAGGAGAAATCTTCGTGCCAGGAGGGAACCGCCGATGTAAATGAAGAGAAATCTTCAGATTCAGAAGCGGCGGCAACTGAAGAGAAAACTGAGACCGCTAAGGAAGCCCTTGAGCCGGAGAAATCCGAAGCCGGTGAGAGCGCAGGAAATTCGGAAGCCGGTGAGAGCACCGGAAATCCGGAAGCCGGGAAAGAGTCCGGCACAGCAGATGGGAAAGCCGATGCTGAGGAAGCATCAGACAAACCTGAGGCTGCAGATAATGAAGATGCCGCACATGAAACTGAGAATGGCGATAAGGAGCCTGACATGCTTTTCGGAAGCCGCAAGCTGAAGAAAGAAATTGAGAAGAAAGACGAGCTCATCAAAGAGCAGAATGAGAAATACATCCGGCTCATGGCAGAGTTCGACAACTACAGGAAGAGAACGGAAAAAGAAAAAGCCGGCATGTACGCGATGGGAGCGAAAGATGTCGTTGAGAAGATCCTTCCGGTCGTTGACAACTTTGAGAGAGGATTCTCGCTGGTAGCTGAGGAGGATGCTGAGGACCCGTTCACAGAGGGTATGCAGAAGATCTACAAGCAGCTCATGACGACTCTGACAGACCTCGGCGTCACACCGATCGAGGCGGTCGGCAAGGAATTCGACCCGAATCTTCACAATGCAGTCATGCATGTAGATGATGAGAACGTCGGCGAGAACATCGTCGTGCAGGAATTCCAGAAAGGCTATATGTATAAGGACTCGGTCGTGCGCCACTCAATGGTGCAGGTGGCGAACTGAGCATAAGCCGCAAGAGTAGTGCGTGATCTGAATTCATCGCCAAAAGTTCATATGCGGAATATGTTTATAACCGCGAAAGCGTTTATATAAATTAAGAAATCAAACCAATATTAGAAAATATACTGGAGGAAAATTATTATGAGTAAGATTATCGGTATTGACCTTGGAACAACTAACAGCTGCGTAGCAGTTATGGAAGGCGGCCAGCCGGTCGTTATTGCAAATGCAGAAGGCGCCCGCACAACACCGTCCGTAGTCGCAGTTACAAAATCTGGTGAGAGACTTGTCGGCGAGCCGGCAAAACGTCAGGCAGTTACAAATGCTGACAACACGATCGCTTCCATCAAGAGAAAGATCGGAACAAATGAGAAGGTTACCATGGGCGGCAAGTCCTACACACCGCAGGAAATCTCCGCTATGATCCTTCAGAAACTGAAGGCAGACGCTGAGAACTATATCGGTGAGAAGGTCACAGAGGCAGTCATCACAGTTCCGGCATACTTCAACGACGCACAGCGCCAGGCAACAAAGGACGCCGGCAAGATCGCAGGTCTTGAAGTAAAGCGTATCATCAACGAGCCGACAGCAGCAGCTCTGGCTTACGGCCTTGACAACGAAGTAGATCAGAAGATCATGGTCTATGACCTCGGCGGCGGCACATTCGATGTTTCTATCATCGATATCGGTGACGGCGTCATCGAAGTTCTCGCAGTTAACGGCGACAGCCACCTCGGCGGCGATGACTTTGACAACGCGATCACAAACTACATGCTGCAGGATTTCAAGCTCAAGGAAGGCGTTGACCTGTCCAACGACAAAATGGCTCTTCAGAGACTGAAAGAGGCAGCTGAGAAGGCTAAGAAGGAACTTTCTTCTTCTACAACGACCAACATCAACCTTCCGTTCATCACAGCTACAGCTGAGGGCCCGAAGCACTTCGATATGGACCTCACAAGAGCTAAATTTGATGAACTGACAAGAAGCCTTGTCGAGAGAACAGTTATTCCGGTACAGAAAGCTCTTCAGGATGCAGGCCTTACGGCTTCTGACCTTACAAAGGTCCTTCTGGTCGGCGGTTCCACACGTATCCCGGCAGTTCAGGACAAGGTAAAGGCCCTTACAGGCAAGGAGCCGAGCAAGAACCTTAACCCGGACGAGTGCGTAGCAGTCGGTGCTTCTATCCAGGGCGGCAAGCTCTCCGGTGAAGCAGGCGCAACAGACATCCTTCTTCTGGACGTCACACCGCTTTCACTTTCCATCGAGACAGAGGGCGGCATCGCTACTCGTCTGATCGAGAGAAATACAACGATCCCGACAAAGAAGAGCCAGGTATTCTCCACAGCAGCTGACAATCAGCCGGCAGTTGATATCCATGTTCTTCAGGGTGAGAGACAGTTCGCAGCTGACAACAAGACACTCGGCCAGTTCAGACTGGACGGCATCGCTCCGGCACGCCGCGGTGTTCCGCAGATCGAAGTTACATTCGATATCGATGCCAACGGTATCGTAAACGTCTCCGCTAAGGACCTTGGAACAGGCAAGGAGCAGCATATCACGATCACATCTTCTTCCAACATGTCCGATGCTGATATCGACAGAGCAGTCAAGGAAGCAGCAGCTTTCGAGGCTCAGGACAGAAAGCGCAAGGAAGGTGTCGATGCCAAGAACGAAGCTGAGTCCATGGTATTCCAGGTCGAGAATGCTCTGAACGAAGTCGGCGACAAGATCAGCAGCGATGAGAAGGCATCTGTTCAGGCAGACGTTGACGCTCTTAAGGCAGTTGTCGAGAGAGTCAAGAACGTACCGAACCTTTCCGACTCTGAAGTTTCCGAGCTGAAAGCCGGCAAGGAAAAATTGATGAATTCCGCACAGAAGGTATTTGCCAAGATGTACGAGCAGGCAGCTCCGCAGGGCCAGGCAGGTCCGGGACCGCAGGGCTTCGGCGGCGGCAGCTACGGCGGAAATAACGGCGGCGACGATGATGTTGTCGATGCTGACTATACAGAAGTATAATGGTATTACTTTGCAGGGTCTCGCATTTACTGCGAGTCAGCTGCAAATTGCACCGAATAATTAAATCTGACTTTTTGGGGCTCCCGCTCTTCGCGGAGTGGGAGCCTCATTTTTGGCGTTTAGCAGGATACAGACTGCCTGCCGCTTCAAGAGGCGGGGGCTTCTACACTTAGATTAATTGGGGAAGAATATGGCAGAGAAGCGTGATTATTACGAGGTGCTCGGCGTTGCGAAGGACGCATCCGATGCTGACCTCAAGAAAGCATACCGTCAGCTGGCTAAGAAATACCATCCGGACGTAAACCCGAGCGAGGAGGCCGCCGAGAAATTCAAGGAGGCATCCGAAGCTTACTCGATTCTGTCTGATCCGGACAAGAGGAGACAGTATGATCAGTTCGGGCATGCTGCATTTGCAAATGGCGGAGCCGGCGGATTCGGAGGATTTGACTTCACCGGATCCGGAATGGGTGATATTTTCGGCGACCTGTTCGGCGATCTTTTCGGCGGCGGCACGAGATACTCTCAGAGAGCAAATAACGGTCCGATGCGCGGTGCAAATGTCCGCACCTCCGTCAATGTCAGCTTCGAGGAAGCTGTTTTTGGCTGTGAGAAGGAGATCGAGCTCAATTTCCGTGAAATGTGCGAGACATGCCACGGCACGGGAGCTAAGGAGGGAACACAGCCCGAGACCTGCAGCCGCTGCAACGGCACAGGCCGCGTGATCCAGACGCAGCAGTCGATTTTCGGTATGATGCAGACAGAGACTGTCTGTCCGGAATGCCGCGGCCAGGGGCGTATTATCCGTGAGAAGTGTCCGGAATGCCACGGCAGCGGATACAAGACAAAGCGGATCAAGATCAAGGTCCAGATCCCTGCAGGTATCGACAACGGCATGTCTGTCAGAGTCCGTGACAAGGGTGAGCCGGGTACGAACGGCGGCGCAAGAGGCGACCTGCTGGTCGAAGTCCGTGTGTCCCGTCATCCGCTTTTCCAGAGGAACGATACGGATCTGTATTCGACGGCTGCAGTTTCATTTGCCAAAGCCGCTCTTGGCGGAAAAATCCAGATCAAGACCATCGACGGCGATGTCGAGTACGAGGTCAAAGCCGGCACAGAGACAGATACAAGGATACGTCTGCGCGGCAAGGGAGTTCCGGCTGTGAATAATCCGAAGCGCCGCGGCGACCACTATGTCACTCTGGTCGTACAGGTGCCGAAGAAGATGAACCGCGCGCAGAAGGAAGCGCTCAAAAAATACGCCGAGGCCATGGGCGAAACGCTGTAAAACTGCAGAGGTATTGATATGGAATGGATGAAATATACCATTAATACGACAGAAGAAGCCGAAGATCTTGTCTGCTCCATGCTAAATGACTTCGGCATCATGAACGTTGAGATTGAAGATAAAGCCCCCGTTTCTCCTGATGAGAACGGAGGCTATTTTGGCGATGTGGTTCCGGATCTCGGTTTCGATGATCACACAGCCAAGGTGTCGTTTTATCAGGAAATTCCCGAGGATGATCCCGAGTTCGATGAGGATGAGATCCTGAGGAAGGTCGGAAGGGGACTTCTTGACCTTCAGAACATGGGTGTGAGGATCGGTAGTGCCCAGATCGACATTTCTACCACCGCCCAGGAGGACTGGGCCAACAACTGGAAGCAGTATTTCCACCAGTTCATGGTAGATGACATCCTGATCATTCCTTCATGGGAGGACGCGGAGCCGGAACATGAGGCATCCATGGTGCTTCGCATCGATCCGGGCATTGCGTTCGGGACGGGCAAGCATGAGTCCACTCAGCTTGCTATTCGCGGGCTTCGCAAGTACCTGAAGGACGGAATGCGCGTTCTGGATATCGGAACGGGCAGCGGAATCCTGGGTATTATCGCGCTTAAGAGCGGGGCCTCGTACGTACTCGGGACGGATCTCGACGTGAACACTCTGGAAGCCATCGCTGAGAATATAGAGAAGAATGAGGTGGATCCGGAGTCATTTACATATGTGATCGGAAACATACAGGACGATCCGGCCATCCAGGAGTACGCGGGAGGTGATTATGATATAGTTGTTGCCAATATCATCGCCGAAATTCTCGCCGGCATTACCCCGGTTGTGCCAAACCATCTGAAGAAGGGCGGCATGTATATCACGTCGGGCATTCTGATCACGCACGCGCAGGTCGTCCGCGATGCCATGGCGGCGGCAGGCCTTACGATCATTGAGGAAAATGAGATGGGCGAGTGGGAGAGTATCGTTGCCCGTCTGGATTAAAGAGAGACTTATATGTTCAGATTTTTCGTTGACGAGTCGCAGGTGAGCGGTAAGGAGCTCACGATCAGCGGCGGTGACGTCAATCATATAAAAAACGTGCTGAGAATGAAGCCCCTTGACGAGGTCGAGGCGGTCCTGCCGGACGGCCGGATCGCGACCTGCAGTCTCAGAGAGCTCACGGATGATGAGATCATCGCGGATGTTCTGTTCGTGGAGGAGTCCGGGGTCGAACTCGGGAATAAGATTACCCTCTACATGGGGCTGCCAAAATTCGACAAGATGGAGCTCGTGATCCAGAAGGCGGTGGAACTCGGGGTTTATCGCATTGTGCCCGTCAGCATGAAGCGCACGGTCGTGAAGTTCGACCCCAAGAAAGCGAAGGCCAAGGTTGCAAGGTGGCAGGCGATCGCGGAGGCTGCGTCCAAGCAGAGCAAGAGGGCAATCATACCGGAAGTCGGTCAGGTGGTCTCTTTCAAGGATGCTCTCGCGGAAGCAAGAGGTCTTGACCATATCCTGGTGCCCTATGAGTGCGCAGAGGATATAACAAGGACAAGAGAGATTATATACGGAATAGGAGAAGGGGAATCTGTGGCTGTCTTCATCGGGCCTGAAGGGGGAATCGATGAGAAGGAAATCGAGGCTGCAGCGGACGCGGGTGCCAAAATGATTACCCTGGGCAGAAGGATCCTCCGCACTGAGACGGCGGCTATCAGTACGCTGGCTATTCTTATGTTCATGTTTGAAACTCCGTGAGGTCAGAACATCGTGCAGCTCAGCGGTATGGCATGTGATCCTCCGGGAGTCAGGTTCGGTGAGGGATTTTTATCCTCCGCTGAGTTAAAGATTGTCTCACCTAAGGAGCTGCATTTGTGCTATGATATAGGTGATTTCTGAGAAAGGAAATAAGAACCATGAAGCTTACAATCCAGAAAATTCTTATCTGCGCACTTTCACTGATACTCAGCATTGCCGCCTGTGTATGCGGTATGTATATGACGATTCTCGCGAATATGCTGATGAGGTACAGGATACTTTTCTGCCTGTTCTTTATTCTCAATCCGGTCCTTGTGATCTTTATGATCAGGTTCATGTTTAAAAAGCCTGTTCCTAAGGAGGTGACGGAGGGCGCGGCCGAGCCGGAAAAGAAGAAAAAGTGGGGATTCTCCAGGAAGGAAGAGTCAGTACCTGCCGAGCCGGAGTATACACAGGATGAAGAACCGGATACGTCTGCGGTATCTTATTCAAACGGTACGTATGCAGAAGGTACATATTCAGACAGTGTCCATTCAGACAGCAATTACGGCGCTGCCGGCTATACTGCCCCTTCCGCCGCAGAGAGCGTGGATGAAACTGTTTCCGTGCAGGAAAGTCCTGAGGTGCATTTCGGTACTTCTTCATTTGCAGGTGAGCTTGATGATGACATAGATTTATCCGGCTCAGTCACTGAGAAGACGACCGGTTCTGTGACAGAGGATTCTGTCGCAAAATTTAAGAAAATCAGTCTCAAGAGAAAGAAGCGCGCGGATGAATGATACGCACACGGCCTTTTGGCTTGTAGAGGCGGAGGTATCTCCGACTTAGATATATAGCTGCTGCATAAAAGAGCCGCATGAAGCGGGGGGCTTTACCAGGTGGAGCACTCATTGCTGCGGCTGCTTTGTGCGGCAGCTTTTTGCTGTTTAGCGGATGGCATTGAACTGGATTTAGGGCAGTTGCCTCGCGACAAGGAAATCCCGAATTATGATTATCCGGTTCGCGCAGCGGAACCGATAATATTGGGCATGGGAAGCTCTGTGTGGAGAAGTATGGAGGTCTAGGATGAAGAATTATCGGATGCTCGTGCAGTATGACGGGACCCGCTACAACGGGTGGCAGAAGCAGGGAGATACGGACAATACGATACAGGAGAAGCTGGAGACTATTCTGTGCAGGATGACAGGCACGGATGCAGTCGATGTACATGGGGCAGGCCGTACGGATGCAGGCGTGCATGCCAAAGGACAGGTAGCTCAGTTCCGCATTGACACCGAGCTGTCGACCGGTGAAATCCGCGACTATCTGAACACATATCTCCCGGATGACATCGGTGTTCTCTCTGTCGATATCGCTGCACCGCGCTTTCACAGCCGCTTCAACGCGACCCAGAAGACCTACCTGTACCGGATCGGCAAGGATAAGTCCTATCATGTATTTGACCGCAAGTATATCTATGAGTATCGCGGTGCACCGCTGGATGTCGCTGCCATGAAGATGGCGACGATACAGCTTCGCGGTGAGCATGATTTCAAGAGCTTCTGCGGGAATCCCCGCATGAGAAAGTCTACTGTCCGCAAACTCTTCGCTATTCACATCCGTGAGAATGAGCATGAAATTGATATTGAATTTATTGGCGAGGGCTTCCTGCAGTATATGGTCAGGATCCTTGTCGGGACTCTGATCGAGGTCGGTGAAGGGAGGAGAGATCCCCGCTCCATGGACGCCCTGCTCGAGGCTCGTGACCGCAAGCTTGCGGGACCCACCGCTCCTGCCTGCGGGCTGACGCTGATGGAGGTCCGCTATAACTGAACTTGAGAAGTTTTTAAAAAAACACTAAACACCACCCGGCCTGTGTGGTATAATGTCTCGCAGTTTGCCAATGACTTATGAAACGGAAAGGAACAATCCGTGAGAGATATCTATTTTGATAATTCATCTACAACTGTCGTCTCAAAGAAGGCGGCGGAAATCGTCATGCACGTGATGACCTGTGACTACGGCAACCCGTCGTCCCTCCACCAGAAGGGTGTCGACGCCGAGAAGTATATAAAGAACGCAAAGAAGCAGATCGCGAAGACTCTGAAAGTTTCGGACAACGAGATCTACTTCACATCCGGCGGGACGGAGTCGAATAACTGGGCGCTGATCGGCGGCGCGCGGGCCAACCGCCGTGCCGGAAATAAGATCCTCACAACCCCGATGGAGCACCCGGCAGTGTCAGAACCGCTGAAAATGCTCGCTTCCGAAGGCTTTGAGATCGTGACTATTCCTGTTGACAGCCGGGGGAGGCTCGATATTCAGGTGCTTGAAAATGAGATGACGGAGGATGTCATCCTGATCTCCATGATGTACGTCAATAATGAGATCGGAGCGGTGACACCGGTCGCGGAAATCGGCAGATTGAAGAAGATCAAATGCCCTAAAGCCCTCTACCATGTCGATGCTATCCAGGCTTACGGAAAGTATGTAATCTATCCGCGGGAACTCGGAATCGACCTGCTCTCAGTCAGCGGGCACAAGCTGCACGGACCCAAGGGAACCGGCTTCCTGTATAAAGCGGATTCCGCTAAGCTACTGCCGCTCATCTACGGCGGCGGACAGCAGAGTGCTCTGCGAAGCGGGACGGAGAATGTTCCGGGAATCGCCGGTCTCGGCGTCGCGGCAGAGGAAGCATATACAGATTTCGATGCCAAGATTGCTCACATGAGAGCGCTCCGAGACAGAATGATCGCGGGACTCAGTGAGATCGACAATGTAATTGTTCACGGCATGCCGGGCGATGAGGGTGCACCGCACATTGTCAATGCGGCTTTTATCGGTGTAGGTGCGGAAGTCCTTCAGCATACGCTGGAAAATCAGGGAATCTACGTCTCTGCCGGTTCCGCCTGCTCATCACACAAGAGAGCAGGCTCACCGACCCTCACAGCCATCGATGCTCCGAGGGAGGAGATGGAGTCTTCGGTGAGGTTTTCATTTGCAGAAAACAACACGGAAGATGAAGTCGATGAGGCGCTGGCATATCTTAAGCAGATGCTGCCGATGTTGAGAAGGTACAGAAGAAAGTAACGAAAAAGGCAGCGGAGTCCTGCCTGCTTAGAGGAGTAATTATGTACAATTCATTTATGATCAAATACGGCGAGATCGGCATCAAAGGCGACAACCGCCACCTGTTTGAAGATGCGCTCGCGAAGAGGATCCGCACACTGCTGAAGAGGATCGACGGCGAGTTCGAAGTGACGAAGATCCGCGGAAGAATTTATGTCAACTGCGGCGGTGACTGGAATTATGATGAGACAATTGACGTGCTGCGGCATGTGTTCGGCGTCGTCGGTATCTGCCCCGTCGTGATCTATGAGAAGGATGGCGTGGAGAAAATGAAGGCTGACATGATCCAGTATGTCCGCGAGGAGCATCCGAACTGCACACAGACATTCAAGGTCAAAGCCCGCCGTGTCGACAAGGAGTTCCCGCTCACCTCCATGGAGGTGGCAGCGGAGCTCGGCGAGGCTATTCTCGAGAATTTCCCGGACATGAAGGTCGATGTTCATGATCCCGAGATTCTTTTCGACGTGGAGATCCGCGACGAGGTATATATTTATTCGAAGGTGATCCCGGGACCGGGCGGTATGCCGATCGGCACAGCCGGACGCGCGATGCTCCTTCTCTCCGGCGGAATCGATTCCCCGGTCGCCGGCTGGATGGTCGCAAAGCGCGGCGTTACGATCGACGCGACATATTTCCACGCACCGCCCTACACATCTGAGAGAGCAAAGCAGAAAGTCGTGGACCTCGCGAAGATCGTGGCTAAGTACACCGGACCGATCAGGCTGCATATCGTCAATTTCACAGATATTCAGCTGTACATTTATGACCAGTGCCCGCATGAAGAGCTCACAATTATCATGCGCCGCTATATGATGCGGATCGCGGAACACTTCGCAAAGGAGGAGGGAGACCTCGGTCTTATCACCGGCGAGAGCATCGGTCAGGTCGCAAGTCAGACTATGCAGTCGCTGCGCTGCACGGACGCTGTCTGTGAGCTTCCGGTCTACAGACCGCTGATCGGATTCGACAAGAACGATATCACCGCGATTGCGCGCGAGATCGGTACTTACGACACGTCAATTCTTCCGTACGAGGACTGCTGCACGATCTTCGTAGCTAAGCATCCGGTCACGAAGCCGATCATCGAGATCATCGAGCGCAATGAGCGAAAGCTCAACGAGAAGATCGATGAGCTGGTCAAAGAGGCAATTGATACGGCTGAGGTCGTGATCGCAAAATAATATGAAAATCAGGAGGACCCTTTCCGGCATGATCACCGGGGCGGGTCCTTATTTTGTGCAGGGGTGGTTTTGGGCTGTTGCATTCGACAGTCCCTTTTCTACCTTTTTTTGATTGTAGAAAGGACGTATCTGGTGTATTATCTTAGTGAGAGATGCCCTCTGCCATCCGGGTGGTTGGCGCTCAGTTTCGTCTCAGAGATTGAAACCTGCGGGTCTTTGAATCGCGGGATCTCGATACAGGAAAGGGACTTGATCAGGTATGAAGCAAAAAGGTGTGTGGACTCCCGGCAAAGCAGCCGCCCTGATTATACTGGCGGCCTGCCTGTGCATTGCGGGTTTCTTCGGATACAGACACTTAAGAAACGCGGCAGTCACCGATGACGGCGAGGAGGTCTATGTCACTTCGGTCGCCTATCTCACTGGTGCAAATGTCAGCGGCACCGTTAACAGATTTGCAGGCGTAGTGGAATCACAGGAGACATGGTCTGTTGACCCGAATTCTGAATTTAAAGTCGCCGCGGTGCTTGTCACCGTCGGGCAGGAAGTCAGTGAAGGACAGGCGCTGTTCACTTATGATGTCAATGCATTCCAGGACCAGCTTGCCAAAGCTCAGATCGAGCTCGAGAGATTAAATGCCGAGCGGAACGCGCTTGACGACACTATAGCCGCGCTGGCTAAACAGCAGAAAAAGGCTGATAAAGACCAGCAGGCCAATTTCACGATCCAGATCAAACAGCAGGAACTCGAACGAAAGCAGAAAGAGTACGACATTACTGTGAAGCGCTCTGAAATCGAGAAGATACAGGATAACATAAACAACGCGACAGTATACAGCAAAATCTCAGGTGTCGTTCAGTCGATCAACGAGAGCGGCTCGTCTGACATGCAGACCGGCACTGACAATAGTTTTATCAAGATCATGAAGACGGGCGATCTTCGCGTGAAGGGTACTGTCAATGAGCAGAATATAGGCCAGATCTATGAAGGCCTTCCGGTGATCGTCCACAGCCGCGTAGATGAGAGTCTCACATGGAGCGGCACGGTTACGAAAATCGACAGGGAGAACACTCAGAGCAATCCCTATGCGAGTATGTTCGGCGGAGAAGGAACCTCCGGATCGAATTATCCCTTCTATGTAGAACTTAGCGGCAGCGATGGCCTCATGATGGGACAGCACGTATATCTTGAGCCCGACCTGGGTCAGAATGATGCGGAAGCCCATCAGGGAATCTGGCTCGACTCCTACTATATTGATGAGACGACGGATCCGTTCGTCTGGGCCGATGACGGCGGAAAACTCGTAAAGAAGCCGGTCACACTCGGCGAGAGGGATGATGAGCTCGGCAAAGTGCAGATACTTGACGGTCTTACGGAATCGGATCTGATCGCATTTCCAGAGGATACGCTGCACGAGGGCATGACCACTCTGGATTCAGCATACATGACCGAGGAAGAGACTGCGGAGAATGAGGAAGAGCTGG
Source organism: uncultured Lachnospiraceae bacterium (assembly GCA_902788035.1). Taxonomy (GTDB): domain Bacteria; phylum Bacillota; class Clostridia; order Lachnospirales; family Lachnospiraceae; genus Chordicoccus. The sequence continues at coordinate 30,987 of CADAIL010000023.1, forward strand.
CATAACTTCAGGCAGGATTAAGGACATATTTATGGCAAATGTAATTGAGTGCAGAGGTGTATATAAAAACTATATGTCCGGCAAGATGGAGGTCCCGGTCCTTAAGAATGTGAATTTTCTGATGGCCGAGGGTGAGTATACAGCCATCATGGGACCGTCCGGTTCGGGGAAGTCGACGCTGATGAACATCATCGGCTGTCTTGACGTGCCCACGGAAGGCAAAGTATTGATCGCGGGGCAGGATATAGCCGGCCTCAGTGACAATGAGATGAGCGATCTCCGCCTCTACAAGATCGGGTTCGTGTTCCAGACCTTTCAGCTTCTCTCACGCCAGTCTGCCCTGTCCAATGTCGAGCTGCCGCTCTCATATGCCCATGTTCCGAGGAAAAAGAGGCGTGAGATGGCGATGGAAGCCCTGAAGAAGGTCGGGCTAGAGGACCGTGTGAATTTCATGCCATCCCAGCTGTCCGGCGGTCAGAAACAGAGAGTGGCCATTGCGAGGGCGATTGTGAACAACCCCAGGATCCTGCTCGCGGACGAGCCGACAGGCGCGCTGGATTCAGCGTCCGGCAAGCAGGTCATGGAGATTTTCCGTCAGCTGAACAGGGAGGGCGTATCAATACTCATGATTACCCATGACCGCGAGATAGCCTCCCATGCGGACCGTATAGTGGAGATCCGCGACGGGGTGCTGAGTGAAGACCTCGGTGCAGAAAACCGTGGCGGAGTGCTGAGCGAAGACCTCGGTGCAGAAAAACGCGGCGGAGTGCTGAGCGAAGACCTCGGTGCAGAAAAACGCGGCGGGGTGCTGAGCGAAGACCTCGGCGCAGAAAACCGAGACGGGGTACTGAGTGAGAATCGTGTCGTGGAAGAAAGGGACTATGATGAGCCGGGCGGAGGTGACGCTGTATGAAGGGAAAGCGCTTACTGATGCCCATAATAGCGGCATGCGCGGTATTGCTTGCGGTCGCCGGGATCGTATTGGCAATAAAGAAGTCCCAGGAGAAGACCGTGATGGTCGTATCGGCGGCTTCGCTTAATTACGGAGGGGGAGGTTTCGATTTTTCTGTCTCTATGGACGGGACGATCACGGCGGATGTCTCCCAGGATATCTATATTTCCAGCACACAGACGGTCGACGAAGTCTTCGTGACGGAAGGTCAGAAAGTGTACGTCGGGGACAAGCTGCTGTCTTATGACACGGTGAAGACCGGCATGAACCTCGAGAAGGAAAAGATCAACAGGGAACAGATTGAACTTCAGATTGATGTCGCAAGGCGCAATCTTGTGACTTTGAATAAACTGAAACCGGTGAGCAGCGAGATCGCGCCGACGGAGGAACCCTCCGAGCCCGATGACTACGGGGAGGGGGAGGAAGAAGAGCCCTACGGGGATGAGGAATTTCCGGATGAGGAAATAACGGATGAGAGTGAGGTCTCCCCAACGGACAAGCCGGGAGCGACTCCCACCCCTTCACACGGAAATGCAACCATGTACGAAGTGCTGGATGAATCAGCCAAAGCTTTCAATGCGTCTGATTCCGACGTCGGCACTCGTGAGAATCCCTACAGATTTCTGTGCACAGACGGGACCGAGATCCGTGCGGCATTCATTGAGATGATGCGCGCGATGGCGGAAAAGAAAGGACGCGACGTATATTTTTCCCTCGAGATATATGAGGGTGACAGCGCGGACGGTAAGCTCCTTGCGGCCTGGATCCTGAACGCAGCCTATCTCGACCGGGTAGAGGAGGACTGGAGCCGCTATCTGTATCTGTATCCGCTTGTGACGGATCCGGACAGGGAGCCGACCAAAGCTCCGGCGACCGACCTGCCCTATGTTACGGCGGCACCGACTCCGATTCCGACCGCGACGCCGATACCGGGCGAGGAAGAGAAGGATGCTCCGGCTGATGCCGGGAAGGATCCTGTGACACCGACACCGACCACTCAGCCGGAGCCGACAGTGACTGATGCGCCTTCGGGTGTGGATGATGCGGGCAGTGATGACCGGCAGTCGGACGCTCCGCGGGTGACATCGCCGCCAGAAGATGGTGAAAACGGTGCGGGGCTGACAACTCATGACGAGGGCAGAGGAGCCGGCGCAGGAAAAGCCTCTTTCGATGACAGAGGAGCCTATAGCGGTTACATTTCCGCGCTTGCCGGTGAGACTGTGATCGTTGCGGGCTCAGACCGCGGGTACATATATCTTGCAAATGAAGCAAAGCCCGAATCCGAAAGCGCCATCGCCGGCGCACTCGGGCTCATCGAGAGCGGCGCTAAAATGACGAAGGAGGAAATCGCTGAGCGGAAGAAGGAGGAGGAGTTGAACCTGACCTCGCTCAGACTGGATCTTCGCGAGTGTCTCCTTTCTATAAAAGCGGCAGAGGCTGCCGTAAATGAAGGGACGGTCCTGTCAAGGATGAACGGAATCGTGAGGAAAGTCGGAGATAAGGATCATATCAGCAATGACGGATCCCCGTTCCTCTCTGTCACATCAGAGGAAGGGCTCTACGTAAAGACATACATCAGCGAGAAGATGTACGGCAAAGTGAAAGTGGGCGATCCGGTCGACATCATGGCATGGGAGTCCGGCATGAGCTATAAAGGCCGCGTGAGGGATATTTCCGCATATCCGTCTGCCGCGCAGAGCGGTGATTTGCTTGCGTCTCAGTATCCGATGACGGTGTCATTTGCAGCCGGAAGCGGTGAGGTAAAGAACGGTGAGTGGGTCATGGTCACCTTCGGTTCATCCGGCGACGGGGAAGATGCATCCATGGCAGACAGTATGGGCATGCTGTATCTGTACAACGCGTTCATCCGAGAGGAGAACGGGAAGATGTACGTCATGAAGAGGGGTGAGGACGGACTGCTCATGAAGCAGTATATTGAGGTCGGAAAGACTTCCGGAGAAGGGTATGAGATTCTGTCCGGTGTTACGACGGATGATTACCTGGCCTTCCCCTACGGCAAGGAAGTGAAAGAGGGAGCGAAGACCCGTGAGGGTACGATTGACGAGCTCTATGCGAGTTGATACGGAGGACGGACATGTTAGAAAATCTTATATATGCTGTGCAAGGTATCTGGTCGCACAAAATGAGGTCATTTCTCACCATGCTGGGTGTGATCATCGGTATTGCGGCGATTATCGCGATTGTGTCGACAATCAAGGGAACGAATGACCAGATTATGCAGAACTTGATCGGCGCGGGCAATAACGCAGTGACCATATCGCTCATGCAGGGCGAATCCGAATACTATATGGACGGCGGCGCCCCGGCCGGCGTTTCCACTGTCTCGGATGAGCAGAAGGAGGAGATTCGAAGTCTGCCGGATGCCGCTGACGCTTCTTTCTATGTGAAGAGAAGCTATCTGGACGGTGTGGAGAGCGGAGAGAATACACTGGATATGGGAAGTATCTGCGGCGTAGATCTGCATTATCTTTCGACCTGCGGATATATCGTCAGCGCAGGGCGGCCGTTTGTGGAGAAGGACTATACGGATTTTCGAAAAGTCATTCTCATTGATGAGAAAATCGCGCAGAGCCTTTTCGACAACACTAATCCTCTCGGTCTCACTATAGCAATTCACGGGGAGCCGTTCATAGTGATCGGTGTTATCAGGAAGGCCGACAATTTTCAGCCGGTCATCAATTCTTTCTCGGACTATATGACCTACCACCAGGAAGAGTACGGGACAATGCTGATTCCTTCCGCTGCCTGGCCGATTATATTTGCATACGATGAACCGGAGAACTGTGTGGTCCGTGCCAAGACTACTGAGGGGATGAGCACGGTGGGAAAAGACGCCGAGAAGATCATGAATCAGTCTGTTACGTCCGCATCGGATATAAAATACAAGGCGGAGGATCTTCTTGAAAAAGCCAGAAATAAGCAGGAACTGTCGGCAAGTACCAACAACCTGCTGATCTGGGTCGCCAGTATAGCTCTCCTGGTCGGAGGCATCGGAGTCATGAATATCATGCTGGTATCGGTCACGGAGAGGACAGCTGAGATCGGTTTAAAGAAGGCTCTCGGCGCCAGAAAGAGCGTGATTCTCCTGCAGTTCCTGACTGAGTCCGCGATGCTGACGAGCATAGGCGGAATTCTGGGTGTTGCTGCCGGAATTATACTGGCCTACGTGGTCTCTCGGATGACCGGGACTCCTGCAGCCATATCTGTGCCGGCAATTATCCTGGGTGTTGGGTTTTCGATGCTGATCGGGATTATATTCGGGCTGCTGCCGTCGATAAAAGCTGCCAATCTGAACCCGATCGACGCTCTAAGAAGAGAGTAGAGCCGGTCGATTGGCTTCTTCCGGCCACGCCCTCTGCCTGATGTATGTTTTAAGAAGAGAGAGGGGGCGGCCTTGCGGGGCTGCTTGACATTTGCATATTTCACAAGTACTATAAAGGGGCTGTCGCGATGCGGCAGCCCCTTCCGGATTTTTTATGAATATGTACTTGTTTATTCGACTTCGTATACAGAGAGAGTCTTTAAGACTTCATCAAGCTCTGCGCCCTCTGCATGAATGTTCAGGTCGATCGGCTGGGAAAGATCAAGGCTGAAGATTCCCATAATGGACTTCGCGTCGATCACATAGCGTCCGGAGACCAGATCAAAATCATAGGAGTAACGATTAATATCGTTGACAAACTGTTTTACTTTGTCGATAGAATTAAGTGAAACCTTGATAGTTTTCATTTATGAAATACCTCCTTATGGATAGCCAGTAACTATCGTAATAGACAGCTGTTGCCGTCGGTATAACAATCTTAGCTTGAATCAGTGTCAAGGTCAAGACAAAAGAAAGGAACTTTAAGATGAAAGTTGCATTTCACAGCCTCGGCTGCAAGGTAAATTCATATGAGACGGACGCCATGAGGCAGAGTCTCCTCCACGCCGGGTATGAGGACGCCGAGTTCGCGCCCGGTGCCGACGTCTACGTGATCAACACCTGCACCGTCACCAATGTCGCTGACAGGAAGTCGAGGCAAATGCTGCACAAAGCCAAAGAGATGAACCCCGACGCGGTCGTTGTCGCTGCCGGCTGCTACGTGCAGGACGCCGGAGAGAGGCTGACCGCGGATCCTGCGGTTGACATAATTGTGGGAAACCACGAGAAGAGCCGCCTGCCGGAGATACTTGATGAGTATTTTAGGAACAGGGAGATGGGAAAGAAGACTGCTGTTTCAAATATCAACGGTGTGAGGGAGTACGACGAGCTGCACTTTGTGCCGGACGGTGAGCACACGAGGGCTTTTATTAAGGTCCAGGACGGCTGCAATCAGTTCTGTTCCTACTGTATGATTCCGTATGTCAGAGGTCGCGTGCGCAGCCGAAGGCCGGGAGAGGTGATGAAAGAAATCCGCGCGTTGTGCGGCCGCGGCTATCAGGAGTTTGTCCTGACAGGTATCCACATCAGTTCCTATGGGCTTGACTTTGATTTTCCGGGTCAGAACAGGCAGACTCCCTACGCATCCGAGGCAAGAACGAACAGGCATCTTCTCGGACTCATGCAGGATGTGGCTGCCATCCCGGGCGTCATGAGACTTCGCCTTGGATCGCTGGAACCGGGCATTGTCACAGAGGAGTTTGCGGCGGAGATCGCAAAGATCCCGGAGTTCTGCCCGTCTTTTCACCTGTCGATGCAGAGCGGCTGTGACGCTACCCTTGCTCGCATGAAGAGAAAATACAGCACAGCTGATTTTATGGAAAAATGCGAACTCCTTCGGGCTCATTTTGACAGGCCATCTATCACGACGGATATCATCACCGGTTTTCCCGGGGAAACTGAAGAGGAATTTGCGCAGACGGTGGAGTTTGTGCGTAGGGTGGAATTTGCAAGGACCCATATCTTCAAGTTTTCAGTCAGAAGAGGCACGGCCGCAGAGCGAATGCCCGGTCAGAACACAGAAAAGACCAAGGCGGCAAGATCCGCAGTTCTGCAGAGTATCGATAAAGAGCGGAGAGTGGCCTATGCGGAGAGCTTCGTCGGCGAGACTGTCAGCGTGCTCTTTGAGGATCGGACCGTGATTGACGGAAAGAGCATGCTCACCGGCTACACGAGGGAGTATGTTCCTGTGCTTATGGAGACTGAGGAAGATTTAATGAACCGGATACTGGATGTTCGCGCGGAATCTGTGACTCCGCGGGGGGAGATTATTGCGTCACTGATAGAATAGGTTCGGGTGAATGGGACCGGCGCTCCGGACCTGCACGCTGCGGAATGGGGCGTGCAGATGCGGACCCCGGAACAGACTGATGTCGAATGATGCATCCGGGAGCATGGAATGAACCTCCACGCCCATGCGGTGCGGCAGCTCCTATGGACGTGGTACTCTGCTGCTACGCTTCATAGACTAACCCGGATATGTAAAGGAAGGAGCATAAAAGCGTGAGGGAACCGTTCGGGATATATATTCATTTTCCGTTCTGCGTGAAGAAATGCAATTACTGTGACTTTTTATCGGGTCCGGCAGACAGTGGAACGAGGAAGGCATATGCGGATGCCCTCTGCCGCGAGATTTATAGCTTTGGCAGAGAGTATGGCATGCGAGAAACGCCCTCTCGTGATGAGAAGATCCCGGTCGACACCATTTTCCTCGGAGGAGGGACTCCGTCTGTGATGGATCCGGCGGATCTTACCCGGGTCATGGAAACAGTTCGCAAGGTATTCGACGTCCTTCCCGAAGCAGAGATCTCGATGGAGATGAATCCGGGGACGTTCAGGGAGGAGCTGCTTGCATTTGTAAAAAAATACATTAACAGAGTCAGTCTCGGACTGCAGTCGGCGGACGATAGTGAGCTTCGTGCACTCGGTCGAATTCACACCTTTAGTGAGTTTAAGAAATGTTTCGACGCTCTCCGTGATGCGGGAATTGCCAATATAAATGTCGATCTCATGTCTGCCATCCCCGGTCAGACGCTGGCCTCCTGGGAGCAATCTCTCTCCCGCATACTCAGCATGGAGCCTGAGCATATAAGCTGCTACAGCCTGATCATCGAGGAGGGTACACCTTTTTACAATCTTTTCGAGGAAGGCAGGCTGGATCTGCCGGGCGAGGACGAAGAGCGGGAGATGTACTATTTGACAGAGCGGCTCATGAATGCGCACGGTTATCATCGATATGAGATCAGTAATTACGCACGGCTGGGTCGCGAGTGTCGGCACAATGTGCGCTACTGGAGGCGGTCACCTTACATCGGATTCGGCATCGGGGCTGCATCCCTCTTAGACGAGATGAGGTGGAGCAATACCCGCGACCTTCAGAGGTACTTGTCCGGCAGCGGGAGCTTACCTGATATTAGGGAGGAATTTCAGAACCTTAGTGTCAGCGAACAGATGGAGGAGTTCATGTTCCTGGGGCTTAGGATGTTGGAGGGGGTCTCGTGTGCCGACTTTGCCGAAAAGTTCGGGTGTGAGCTTGACAGTGTTTATGGGGGCGTGTGTGAAAGATTGATTTCCGAAGGGCTTTTGGTCCGGGAGGGGGATCGCTATGAGCTGACTTCTCGTGGAATCGATGTCAGTAACTCAGTGTTGGCGGAGTTTTTGCTATGTTGATTGAATACTTTGCCCAAAGGCAGCAGATAGTCCAGGATTAAGTCAATCTGGTTGCCTTTGGTCTTGGGTCGAAAGAAGCCAGTTTGTCCAAAGGCAGCAGAATGCCCCGGAATGAGCCAATCTGGTTGCCTTTGATCGCGGCGAGTTTCATGGGGTCAAAGTCAGAGGCAACTGAATTCTTGTTTTTGAGGTCTGGTGGTTGCCTTTGATCGCGGCGAGTTTCATGGGGTCAAAGTCAGAGGCAACTGGATTCTTGTTTTTGAGGTGTAATGGTTGCCTTTGGTTGCGGCGAGTTTCATGGGGTCAAAGTCAGAGGCAACTGAATTCTTGTTATTGGGGTCTAGTGTAACGTCCTATTGATTTTTAATACTAAAACATGCTAATTATGCTAATTAAACGTTGATATTCGCGCTAATTTATGCTAAAATACATCTTAGAT
>CADAIL010000024.1 GCA_902788035.1 uncultured Lachnospiraceae bacterium
CTGCTGTATCCGGACAAGGTTGCTTTTCCGCCTGCGAAGCAGAGAAAGACTCCCGCGGCGGACCAGCAAGCTCGGAGATTCAATCTCCGAGAAGCTGACCCAGTGTACCGTCTATGTCTGCGGCAAAAATTGAAATCTTTTCTATCATATGTCGTGCTCCGAATCGTTAAAGAAGTGTTGTGGCTATGTTTCCGTTTAGATTTGGTCGGTGCTTTTTGCGCCCAGTGGGTAAAGCTGTCAGCGGGTAAAGTGCCTTGTAGACAAAGCGCCCAGCGGGTAAAGCGCCCAGCGGGTAAAGCGCCCAGTGGGTAAAGCCTCCGGCGGGTAAAGTGCCCTGTGGATGAAAGCGTACGTTCACCGGACATTACACCTGCGCAGAGATTCCCGGTGGAACAATATCCAGCCGAGCGATTAACCGAGCGGCGGCTATCACAAATATAAAGAAATTATAGCATTTTCCGGATATACCAACAATAATCACCGAAAGACACTCTGTCCAAAATGCAAGGATGAGAATCCGACGGCAGATACCTGTCAGCCGGAAGCAAGCGCGAGAATCCGACGGCAGATACCTGTCAGCCGGAAGCAAGGGCGAGAATCCGACGGCGGATACCTGTCAGCCGGATAAACGGGAAAAATATCATACTTGCAACAGTTCCGAAAAAGGATTAACCTATAAAAGTAATAAGTAACTAAGACTTCCCGCTTGTCGGTACTCGACCAGTCGAAATCGAAAGCGAGACTAGAAATTTGAGGACGCTCCCTTAGCTCAGGCGGGAAGCTTCGCAAGTATATACAGGGGGACAGGAATGAAGACAAAAGTGTATATCGACGGCCAGGCAGGGACGACAGGCCTCCAGATCTATGAGAGAATCGGGAAGAGAGCGGATCTTGAACTGCTCCGCATAGATGAGGACAAGAGGCATGACCTTGATGAGAGGAAGAAATTTCTCAACATGGCGGATATTGTATTTTTGTGCCTCCCCGACGCGGGCGCGATCGAGGCGGTCTCTCTGATCGAGAATCCGGATGTGCGGGTCATCGACGCGTCGACTGCCCACAGGACCTCTGATGACTGGACCTACGGCTATCCGGAACTGTCACGGGAGCAGAGGCGGGCGGTCGCTGAAAGCCATCGCGTGGCCAACCCGGGCTGCCACGCCACAGGATTCATCTCATCTGCTGCCCCGCTCGTCCGCATGGGGATTCTTCCTGCGGACTACCCGGTCACATGCTATTCCCTCACCGGCTATTCGGGCGGCGGCAAGAAGATGATCGCCCAGTACGAGGCGGAAGGCCGCGAGGAGAAGCTCTCCGCCCCGGGCATCTATGGGCTCACCCTTCAGCATAAACATATCCCGGAGATGCAGAAGGTAACAGGGCTTACGAACGCGCCGGTCTTCATGCCGGTCGTGGACGACTACTATAAAGGCATGGCGACATCCATCATGCTGCACAATCGCCTTCTTGCAGGTCAACCGACAGCAGAGGAGATCCGCGATAGGCTGGCGGAATACTACGCCGGCGAGCACTTTGTGACGGTGCTGCCGTATGATCCGAAGCAGGGGACGGTGTATGCAAATGTGCTTGCGGGCACCAATTATTTGCAGCTCATCGTGTCCGGATATGAGGAGCTCACGACAGTGACAGCTCTTTTTGACAACCTCGGGAAGGGAGCTTCCGGCGCGGCGGTCCAGAATATGAATATCATGCTTGGAATCGATGAAGCGACGGGGCTTGAGTAATACGGATAGGTAACAGCTCAGACGGCTGTTCTTATGTTACGTTTCCGGCAGCAAAACATTCATCTTCGTGAGAAAAACATTGTATATCCGACCGAGAGATCAGAAAATGCTACAGCGTTTTCTAAGCTCGCAGGAGAGGATATACGTTTTTCAATGAAGATGATGTTTGCGCCGGTTTATGGAACACAGTTACAGCCAGCCTGAACTGTTATGCGGATAGAAACTAGAATTTTACGGTGCTCCACGGCACAGTTTGCGGTGCCGTGGAGCCTTTTTAATCCATATGGAGACAGTGATGACAGAGAGCAGCAGACTTAAAAAAGAGACAATGGTGACGGATCTGACAACGGGAAGCGTTCCAAAGCTTCTCCTTATGTTCGCCATGCCTCTTTTTGTTGCAAATGCCCTCCAGGCCCTCTACAACCTCGTCGACATGATCGTTGTCGGCCAGGTCATCGGCGGAGCAGGAATGTCGGCTGTCTCGATCGGCGGAGATATTCTGCATCTGATCACATTCCTCGCGATGGGTTTTTCCTCCGCGGGCCAGGTGCTGATCTCTCAGTATGTCGGCGCGGGGAAAATGGATAATGTGAGAAGACTGATCGGGACCATGTTCACTCTTCTTCTTTTCATAGCGATAGCTATTTCCGTTATCTGTTATGTGTTCCGCGGACCAATCCTGAACGCGCTTAATACCCCGCCGGAATCCTACGACTACACGATGGATTATATGGTGACCTGCCTGGTGGGACTCATTTTCATCTACGGCTACAATATTGTCTCCGCAATCCTGAGAGGTATGGGAGATTCAAAAAGACCGTTTGCTTTCATCGCGATTGCCGCAGTGCTAAACACGATCCTCGACATTATTTTTGTCGGCTTCTGTGGAATGGAGGTCTTTGGGGCTGCCCTTGCGACAGTCATCGGACAGGCGGTCAGCTTTATCGTCTCGATCGTGTATCTGTATCGGCGAAAGGAGGAGTTTTGCTTCGATTTCCAACCGGAGAGCTTCAGGATCGACAGAAGGATCGTCATTCCGCTCCTTCAGCTCGGAATTCCCATGGCGATCCAGTCGGCAGCGGTCAGTTTCTCCAAGATCGTGCTCACCTCCTGGATCAACGCAGAGGGCGTCATTTACTCCGCCCTGTCGGGAATCTACAACAAGACGGGTATGATGATTGGTATTGTATCCAACTCGTTCACGACAGCAGGAAGCTCGATGGTCGGCCAGAATCTGGGCGCAAAGAAGTATGACAGGGTGCCGAAGATATTGATCTCCGTGCTCTCGGTAGGCCTCGTGATTTCGACAGCCGTGTCCTGCCTTATGCTGATTTTCCCGGAGGCTGTGTGCGAGATTTTCACAAGTGACGCGGCCGTGCTCGCGGAAGCATCTCTCGTTGTGGTTCCGATCGTCGTCAATTTTTACGGATCCGCGACAAGGTCGGGAGCGTTTTCCATCATCAACGGGTCAGGCAATTCCAGGCTGAATCTCCTGGTCGCTCTGCTGGACGGCATTATAGCGAGAATAAGTCTGGCGGCCTTTATGGGATTTGCAATGGGCATGAGATGCAGAGGATTCTGGTTCGGAGACGCGCTGGCGGGCTTTATGCCGTTCGTGATCGGAAGTGTCTTTTATCTCTCGGGCAAATGGAGAAAAAGCGTTTTTTAATGGACAGATTGGAGAAAGCAATATATGTTTGAATTTGACTCACGCATCCGCTATTCTGAATGTGCTCAGGATGGAAAGCTCTCACTGGCGGGCTTGGTCAACTATTTTCAGGACTGCGCGGTCTTCCACAGCTCGGATGTCGGGCGAGGTCCCGCCACATGGAAGGCGGAGCATTATGCCTGGATGCTGGCCTCGTGGCAGATCGTTGTGGAGCGATATCCGAAGATGAATGAGATCGTCCGCACGAGGACCCAGGCCTACAATTTTCACGGGTTTGAGGCAGACCGCAATTTCCTTATGTGGGATAAAAAGGGGGAGCTGCTTGCATTTGCCAATTCCAGGTGGATCTACTTTGACACGGAGGCAGGAAGACCGATCCGGGTCCCGAAGGTAGAAATCGAACACTATGGCGTCGACCCTGAATTTGAGATGGAGAAAGCGCCGCGGCACATAAAAATGCCGGCAGAGGGCGTTGCGGAGAAGCGGCCGTTCAAAGTGCGCGCGACGAATCTCGACACGAACGGTCATGTGAACAACGAGCAGTATATATCCATGGCGCTCGCCTACCTTCCGGCGGGCATCAAGGTGCGGGAACTGCGGGTAGAATATCTTTCACAGGCATATCTAGGTGACATTCTCGCGCCGAGAGTGTATCATGATATAAGTGGGTATATCGTTCGGCTTGATATAAGCGGGAAGGCCTGCGCGATCATGCAGTTCATACTGTAATGGGACAGGTATTGTAACAGTTCAGACAGGCTGCATCTCATAGTTCAACTCTCCGGCAGCAAGCATTCATCTTCGTGAGAAAAACATTGTATATCCGACCGAGAGATCAGATCGGCGACAAGCCGCCCTCATCTCGCGTTTCACGCTCGATGTCGGGCGGGCGCCAAAGTGCCCTCTTTTCGTGCAAGCACGAATCAGGCACCTTGGCTTGTCGCCTACGCAAGCTCGCAGAGGAGGATATACGTTTTTCGATGAAGATGATGTTTGCGCCGGATCATGAAACTTCCCTGCAGCCTGCCTGAACTGTTATTGGGTAACGCAGCAGAGTTGTCACATGCGCTCTGACTAGAGCTCAAGGTAGGAGACATATGATAGAATTAGGGAAACTTCAGAAACTGATTATTGTAAAAATCGAACATCACGGCGCGTATCTTGGTGAGACTCAGGACGCGGGTCCGGAGGACCGCATTCTGCTTCCGGCAAAGCAGATCCCGGAGGGGAGCGGCGTCGGCGATGAGGTCAGGGCTTTTGTATACCGCGACTCGCAGGACCGGCTGATTGCTACCACTGTGCAGCCGAAGGTCCTGCTCCACGGTGTTGCCCTGCTTAAGGTGAGCCAGGTCACTAAGATCGGCGCGTTCCTTGATTGGGGGCTCGAGAAGGATCTGCTTCTCCCGTTCCACGAGCAGACAAAGAAGGTCAAAGAGGGGGAGGACGTGCTGGTCGCGCTGTATGTTGACAAGAGCAGCCGTCTGGCAGCGACGATGAAGCTTTACCCCTACCTCAGGCAGGATCCGCCGTACAGGATCGGAGACAGCGTGAAGGGCACTGTTTACCAGTATGCTCCGAACTTCGGCCTCTTCATCGCCGTCGACAATATGTACTCCGGCATGATCCCGAAGCGTGAAGCGCCGTCCGGCGTATATCCCGGCGATGTCCTCGAACTTCGCGTGACCAATGTGAAGGAGGACGGAAAGCTTGATCTCTCGGCTCACAAGAAAGCCTATCAGCAGATGGATGAGGACGCCGAGGCTGTTCTTAGCTTGATCCATGATGAGTATGGCGGAGTACTTCCGTTTGATGACAAGGCGGATCCGGAAAAGATCCGCGAGGTATTCGGACTGTCCAAGGCAGCTTTCAAGAGAGCTGTGGGAAAACTGTATAAAGAGAGAAAGATTACTTTCGAGAACGGTGAGATCAGGGAGGTCTGACACATGGAAGAGTTTATCAGTAATATAATCGAGACGGGGCTTGGCTATATTCCGGAATTCACTATGAAGGATATAGTTATTCTTGCAGTGTCGCTGATCATCTGCCTGCTTTTCGCAATGTTCGGCTATAAACTGCTCAGAGGCTTCGTCGCTTTCATCAGTCTGCTGGTCGGCGCTTTTGTCGGTCTTGCTATCGCGGATTTCCTGAAGCTTGACGATACGTTCCATCTGGTATTCATGCTGGTGGGTGCGGTTCTCTTATTGCTGGTCGGTTTCTTTCTCTACAAAGTCGGACTCTTTATGGTCGTTGCCAGCTCGGTCTTCAGTGCTGCCATGGCTGTTCTTCCGCCATTTGTACAGAGCGAGTACCTGGTGCCCGCGGCCCTTGTAGCAGCCCTGCTGCTGGGTATATTTGCCGTTTTCTTCGTGAGGCCGATCGTGATCGTGGTGTCCTCGGTCGCGGGCGGTGTCATGTTCGCCAACATTCTCACGGATTTCGCGCTTACGAAGATCAAGGCGCTTGATCCGTCCGGAGCCACTGCCGCTGTGGTCCTCGTGCTCGGAGGGCTGATCGGCATCTTCGGCATGTACTGGCAATTTACGCATACGAAAAAGGAATGAGGTAACAATGCCTTTTACACATCTTCATGTCCACACGGAGTATTCGCTTCTTGATGGATCCAACAAGATTAAAGAGTATGTCGCCCAGGTAAAAAAGCTGGGCATGGACAGCTGTGCAATCACCGACCACGGTGTTATGTACGGCTGTATTGATTTTTATAAGGAGTGCAAAGCCCAGGGGATCCGTCCGATCATCGGCTGCGAGGTCTACGTGGCTCCGCACAGCCGATTTGACCGGGACAACGTGTCGCGCGAGGACAGATACTATCATCTGGTCCTTCTGGCCGAGAACGATAAGGGCTATGCCAACCTGACACACATTGTGTCCGCCGGCTTTACGGACGGCTATTATTATAAGCCCCGCGTGGACAAGGAGATACTTCGCGAATACCACGAGGGCATCATCTGCCTGTCCGCCTGTCTCGCGGGAGAGATTCCGAAAGCCATCACCCGCGGCGATTATGAAGGCGCGCGGAAGGCGGCATATGAGTACAGGGATATTTTCGGTAAGGACAATTTCTTCCTTGAACTTCAGGACCACGGCATTCCCGAACAGAAGCATGTGAACAGGCAGCTTGTCCGTATGCATGACGAGGAGGGCTTCCCGCTCGTCTGTACAAATGACTGCCACTACACCTACAAAGAGGACGTCGACTCTCACGACATTCTTCTCTGCATCCAGACAGGAAAGAAGGTCATGGACGAGGACCGCATGCGCTACGAGGGCGGCCAGTATTATGTAAAGTCTCCCGAGGAGATGGCCTCTCTGTTCCGCTTTGTGCCTGAGGCAGTTGCTAACACCGAAAGAATCGCGGAGCGCTGCAATGTCACGATCACCTTCGGCGAGAGAAAGCTCCCGAAATTCGACGTTCCGGCCGGCTATGATTCCTGGTCCTATCTGAACAAGCTGTGCCATGAGGGTATCGAGGAGCGCTATCATCCGGTCACGAAAGAGATCTGGGACAGACTGACCTACGAACTGGAGACGATCCGGAACATGGGGTTCGTGGATTATTTCCTTATTGTGTGGGACTATGTTAAATTTGCGCGGGATAACGGGATTCCGGTAGGTCCGGGACGAGGCTCTGCGGCAGGTTCTGTCGTGTCCTACTCTCTGGGCATCACCGACCTCGATCCGCTCCGCTACAATCTGCTCTTTGAGCGATTCCTGAATCCCGAGCGAATCACCATGCCCGATATTGATATGGACTTCTGCTTCGAGAGACGCCAGGAGGTCATCGACTACGTCGTGCGCAAGTACGGCCGTGACCGCGTTGTGCAGATCGTCACGTTCGGCACCATGGCAGCCCGCGGCGTCATTCGCGACGTCGCGCGTGTTCTTGATCTGCCCTATGCTGAGGCGGACGCGATCGCCAAGATGATTCCGAGGGAACTTAATATCACGCTCGATAAAGCGCTGCAAATGAATCCGGAACTCAAATCCCGCTACGATTCGGAGGAGAACGTCCGCTATCTCATAGACATGGCAAGACGTCTCGAAGGTCTGCCGCGCAACACGTCCATGCACGCCGCCGGAGTTGTCATCTCCAACCTGCCGGTCGTCGAGTATGTACCGCTATCGAGAGCTCAGGACGGCTCGATCACGACCCAGTACACGATGACTGCGCTCGAAGAGCTTGGCCTGCTCAAGATGGACTTCCTCGGTCTTCGCACGCTGACGGTCATCAATGACGCTGTAAATCTTGTAAATGAGCACGCTGCGGTCCCGCTGGACCTTTCCAAAGTCGACTACAATGACCCCGCGGTCATGGACATGATCGGCCGCGGCAGGTGCGAGGGCGTGTTCCAGCTTGAAAGCACCGGCATGAAGAATTTCATGAAGCAGCTGAAGCCTCGCAGCCTCGAGGATATCATAGCGGGCATCGCGCTCTACCGGCCGGGCCCGATGGAATTCATCCCCAAGTATATCCGGGGCAAGGAACACCCCGAGACTGTCACTTACGACTGCGAGGAGATGCGGCCGATTCTCGAGACGACCTACGGCTGCATTGTCTATCAGGAGCAGGTCATGCAGATCGTGCGGGATCTCGGCGGCTACAGCATGGGCAGGAGCGACCTGGTCCGACGCGCGATGTCCAAGAAGAAGCAGTCCGTCATGGAGAAGGAGCGCCGCAATTTTATCTACGGAAACGAAGAGGAGGGCGTTCCGGGCTGTCTTGCAAATGGTATACCGGAGCCGATCGCGAACCGCATCTTCGATGAGATGATGGACTTCGCGAACTACGCATTCAATAAGAGCCATGCGGCTGCCTATGCCGTCGTCGCATTCCAGACGGCTTATTTAAAGCGCTATCATCCGGTAGAGTTCATGGCAGCTCTCATGACATCCGTCATAGACAACCCGGACAAATGCGCTGAGTACATTATGCACTGCCGGGACATGAAGATAGCCATTCTGCCGCCGTCGGTGAATACCGGATACGGCAGATTCACGACGGAGGAGGGCAAGATTCGCTACGGTATGTATGCGATCAAGAGCGTAGGACGCGGTGTCATCGATCAGATCATAGCGGAGAGGGAACTGCGGGGGCCTTTCGAGTCCATAAAGAATTTCCTGGAGCGGACTTACGGCAGTGACCTTAATCGGCGCGCAATCGAAAATCTGATCAAGGCAGGCGCGCTCGATTCCCTTCAGGGAACGAGAAAGCAGCTTATGCAGGTCTATATGCCGATCCTCGATTCTGTCGCAAATGAGAGCAAGAACAACATGGCCGGCCAGATGAGCATCTTTGATTTCATGGCGCCGGAGGTTAAAAAGCAGTATGAGATCAGCCTGCCGCCGGTGGGAGAGTTCAGCCGTGAGGAGCTGCTGGCATTTGAAAAAGAAGTACTTGGAGTCTATCTTTCCGGTCACCCGCTGGAGGAATATCAGTCGCTGCTAGCAGGCCGGGTGAACGCCTACTCGACGGATTTCCTGCTCGATGAGGAGACCGGGGAATCAAGAGTCAGGAATGGCCAGAAAGTGACGATCGGCGGTATGATCACCGCAAAGACGATCAAGTACACGAAGACCAACAAAGTCATGTCTTTCATCAACGTGGAGGATCTGGTGGGATCGGTGGAAGCCCTGGTCTTCCCGAAAGTGTATGAGGACTACAGGGACGCGATCGAGGAGGATAAAAAGGTCCTCGTGACCGGCCGCGTGTTATCTGAGGATGAGCGGGCCAGCAAGCTGATCGCGGACAAGATCATCACGTTTGAAGAGATACCGAAGGATGTGTGGCTGGCATTTGCGGATAAAGATGCCTGGAACGCGTATGCGCCTGAGGTTACCGAACTCTTATCGACGGCAGAGCGGGGAAATGACAGAGTCATCGTGTTCATAAGGAGCCCAAAGCAGATGAAAGACCTGACCGGCAGAGGAAAAATTTCCGCAGCCCCGGAACTTCTGGACGGGTTCATGAAGATCTGCGGTGAGGAAAATGTGGCGGTCAGAGCGTCAAAGCAGTGAAAATTATAAATATTTAAAAAAACACCTGCATTTGAGGTATCTATTATAAAAAGTGTTGAAAAATCAACCTTCTTGCTTTAGAATAAAAAGGTAAACATGCACAGCTTTGAGTGATAAATGTGTGCGGTAAACGGTAATTTGTACAAAAATACTCCCGAGGGGGCAATGAAAATGGCTGAGAAAAAGATTAAAGCAATCGGTGTTCTTACTAGCGGCGGCGATGCGCCGGGAATGAATGCGGCGGTCCGTGCGGTTGTACGTCACGGTCTGACAAAAGGGATGAAGGTCTTTGGTATCAAGAGAGGATATTCAGGCCTCATCGACGAGGAAATTATTGAAATGAAGGCCGGCAACGTGTCCGGCATCCTTTCCCTGGGCGGCACGGTCCTCGGGACAGCGCGCTGCAAGGAAATGCGCACACCGGAAGGTATCGCAAGAGCAGTTGAAATCTGCAATAAGTACGGTATCGAAGGTCTCGTAGTTATCGGCGGCGACGGATCCTACCGCGGCGCTGAGAAACTTGCCAATGAAGGCATCAATGTTGTCGGTATCCCGGGAACAATCGATCTTGACATCGCCTGCACAGAGTACACAATCGGTTTCGATACAGCTGTCAACACAGCTATGGAAGCCATCGACAAGGTCCGTGACACATCCTCCTCTCATGAGAGATGCTCCATCATCGAGGTCATGGGACGCAACGCCGGCTACATCGCTCTGTGGTGCGGCATCGCCAACGGCGCTGAGGACGTTCTTCTTCCGGAGAAATATGATTATGATGAGCAGAAGCTGATCGACAACATCATCGATAACAGAAGACGCGGCAAGACCCATCACATCATCGTCAACGCTGAAGGCGTAGGCCATTCCGCTTCCATGGCAAGACGTATCGAAGCTGCAACAGGTATGGAGACACGTGCTACTATCCTCGGCTACATGCAGCGCGGCGGCAGCCCGACATGCAAGGACAGAGTCTATGCTTCCACAATGGGATGCCTTGCTGTTGACCTCCTTGCTGAAGGCAAGACAAAGAGAGTTGTTTCCTATGCCAACGGCAAGTTCCGTGACTATGACATCAACGAAGCTCTTGCAATGACCAAGGAACTTGATCCGTATCAGATCGAGATCTGCAGCTCCCTGTCCCACAACTATTTCAAGACAGAAGAAGCTGCTCTTGATGCGGACGAGGAACTGTAATAAGGTGACACAGTCATTTAAAGATGTCAAAAATCTTATAAAAAGTAAAAAGGCCCGCGATGAGCAGGGCCTTTTTGTGACGGAAGGAATCAAGATATTTTCCGAGACTCCGATGGACAGGGTGGAGGCTGTGTTTGCCACAGCGGAATTTGCAGGTGAGCACCCGGAAATGATATCCAGGATTCCTGCCGGCACAGAGTGTGTACTTGACGTGCGCGCGGACAGATTTGCCGGAATATCCGACACAAAGAGCCCGCAGGGGATCATCGCGGTCGTTAGAAAAAAGAAGTATACACTCTCGGATATTCTGGGGCTGCCTGGTCAGCAGAGTGAAGTGCCCGGTGGTTCGAATCGCGAAGAATGCGAGATCGGCAGAGTCGCAGGGTGCAGAGCTGCCCCGCTTGTCATTGTTCTTGAGAACCTGCAGGATCCCGGAAACGCCGGAACGATCCTCAGGACTGCCGAGGCAGCGGGGGTGTCGGGTGTCATCTTGACAGAAGGATCGGTCGACCTCTATAATCCTAAGGTCATCCGTTCCACGATGGGATGCATTTTCCGCATGCCGCATCTGGTCGTGAAATCTGCGGATGAACTGCTCCCGGAACTTCGGGCAGCGGGCATTACGACCTACGCCGCGCATCTTAGAGGCAGTATCTCACACTTTGAGGGGGATTACACCGGCGGCACTGCATTCTTTATAGGAAATGAGAGCAGGGGGCTTTCGGACGAACTGTCGGGAAAGCTCGATGTGCTCATGAAGATTCCGATGTCCGGCAAGGTCGAGTCGCTCAATGCAGCTATGGCAGCAGGCATATTGATGTATGAGGCAAAGCGCCAGAGAATAGCGGCGGGATATGAGCTTTTGGGGTGAACGGAAGAGAAACAGGGCGCAACAGAGAATCACCGGAGGACAATGAATGAGAGACAAGAGTTCGGCAGAAGATATTTTATATGTTGTTGTCACGGTCGTTCTGACCATCCTTATACTGGGATCGTTCATGATGATGCTTCTTACAGACGAAAAAGGTATTCCCCGGATCACATTTTTCGGATTCGGTATCCTTTTCAATATACTCCTGGCCGTAAATAACCTGACGCGGGGAAGGAAGCGGGGCTATATCTGTTTCGTCGTAGCGGCCGTCTGCGCGGTCATGACGGTGGTCTCGGTGACTATGCTTTGATAATACCTGCGTTTTTCGATGAAGATGATGCTTGCGCCAGGCTAAATACTTTCGTTACAGCATGCCTGAACTGTCACATGTGTCACATGAAATGACCGGTTTTTCGATAGATGAGAGGACAACATGGAGAATATCACACTTTGCGGTGCCAGCTGGTACGAACAGAAATATTACTTTAACCCTGCCTTTGACAAGCTGCCAAAGTCTGTCAAGGACGAGCTTCAGATCATGTGCGTTGAATTCACGGAAGATGTCGGCGGGGTGCTGACACTTGAATTTGAGGAGGACAAGATGCCGCACTTTACGGTGCGTCACATGGAGACGGACCCGCGCTTTGATGAGATCGGAGCAGAACTTAAGATCAAAGAGCTTCAGCGGAACAAAGGGGAGCTCATGGAACAGCTGTCCCTGTTCTACCGTCTTATTGTGCTGGGCGAGAAGCCCTGAGAATATGAGAAGAAGACGGCAGTGAGGAGGCTAAATGAGTATTAAAAAAGTGAAGATCGGAAATGTAACTCTGGATAATCCGTTCATTCTGGGTCCGATGGCGGGAGTCACAGATCAGCCCTTCAGGATCCTCTGCCATGAGATGGGGGCAGCCCTCGTCTGTATGGAGATGGTCAGCGCCAACGCCGTAAAATACGGAAACAAAAAGACCCTGGAATTTATCAACATCTCGGAGAATGAGCATCCGGTCTCAATGCAGCTGTTCGGACCCGACCCCGAGACCATGGCAATAGCTGCCACACAGCTGGCGGAAGAACCCTTTGACATTCTGGACATCAACATGGGGTGTCCGATGCCGAAAATCGTGAACAACAATGAAGGAGCCGCCCTCATGCGCGATCTTAAAAGGGCAGGCGCAATTGTCCGGGCTGTCTGTGCGGTCTCGACGAGACCGGTCACAGTCAAGATCAGAGCCGGTTTTAATGAGAATGAGATCAACGCCGTGGAAGCCGCCAAGGTGCTTGAGGATGCCGGGGCGTCCGCAATCGCGGTCCACGGAAGGACCCGCGAGCAGTATTATACGGGAAGCGCGGATTGGGATATTATCCGCAGAGTCAAAGAGGCGGTCAGTGTACCTGTCATTGGAAACGGGGATGTGAATTCGGCTGAGGATGCAGTCAGGATGATGCGGGAGACCGGCTGCGACGCGGTGATGATCGCCCGCGGAGCGCAGGGAAACCCGTGGATATTTGCGGATTGTCTGCATTTTGTTGAGACGGGAGAGCATCTGCCGAAGCCTTCGATTGAGGAATGCAAGGCCATGATGCTTCGGCACGCGAAGATGCAGCTGGAGGAGAAGGGTGCGCATCTCGGTATTCTCCAGATGAGGAAGCATGTCGCGTGGTACACGGCGGGGTATCGGGATTCGGCCGCTCTGCGCAACAGGATCAATCAGGTGACCACCTACGAGGAGCTCGAGAGGGTCCTCGCCGACTGGTAAGTTTGATAAGAATAGGAGCCGCCCTTGGGCAGCTCCTTTTATATGCTCATTATCAGGCACCACAGCGGTATCGTGAAAAGCGAGAGCACTGTGGACAGAATCACACATTTGCCTGCAAATATATAATCGCCCCCATATTTAGCCGCAAGGATCGGTGCGGTGCTGCCGACCGGCATACCCACGAGAAGGACGGACACTCCTGTGAGGAGCGGGTCGATGTGAAGCAGCGCACATCCCAGAAAGACCAGGCCGGGAAGCAGCAGCTGACGGACGAATACGAGAACGAACATCATCGGGCTGATCAGACTCCGGTAGTCAACGTCCGCGACCATGATTCCGATCAGTATACTTGTGAGCGGCGTCGTGCAGGCTGCGAGCTTGACCAGCGTGTTCTCGATCATGACCGGCAGCTGAAACTGTGTAAGCATGAGGAAGAATCCTATGTAGACAGCGATAATGCAGGGATTTTTGGCCAGCTTTTTAAAAGTACCCTTCCAGTCTGCCGAACTCGTGAAATACGCGATGCCCGCGGTCCACATGACAATTCGCTGGGGAATCAGGAAGACGCTGGCGTACATAAGTCCCTCCGCCCCGAGGACACCCTCAGTGACCGGGAGCCCCAGAAAACCGGCGTTCGAGACCTGTGTTCCGTACTGAAAGACAGCCTTGAGATTTTTAGGCTGCCTGTTCCAGAAAAGGTTCGCGCAGATCATGCTGATGACCTGCGCGGCGGCAGCGATGATGAGTATGACCGCGAACTTTTTGAGAACGGTCATATTGAACTCCATTTCAAAAGAATGGATGATGCTGGCGGGGAGAATCAGGTTCATGACCAGATCCGTGAGGACTTCCCGGGCATTGTCAGGAAGGATTTTTCTGCGCTTCATGACTATGCCGCAGACCGCACACAGGAACATGAGACCTTCAAGATTCAACAGTTCAGTGAATGATGCCATGGTGTATTATCTGATATTATAGTGGGAGCCCCCACCGCTGAGGTGGGGGAGTTCATTGCAGTGTGTCTTAGGCTCGTGTGGATGCGTGATTTACTGCTCATCCGAGCGTATTCCGTATTTCTGCATTCGTCTCCAGAGAGTCGTCGTGCTTATGCCGAGTGCTTTGGCTGTCAGCTGGCGGTTGCCTCCGTTGTCCTGCAGGGCTTCGCGGATTTTTCGGCGCTCGCGGTCTGCGTATGTGAGATATCGCGCGGGACTGCCTCCGCTTTCCTCGGAGTGATCCCCTAAAGAGCTCCCCGCATTCTGCAGGAGAATGTCTCTGTCATTCGCTTTGTTGTGGTTGAACTGATCCATTGCCTGACGCACAGAGATCTCGTCGATCGACCTCTTGGCGCTTGTCAGCACAAGACGTTCCGCGAACACATGGACCTGAACTTCGTTTCCCGGCCAGAGGCAGCTCATGAGATACTCTTTTGCGCTCTTGGTCATGACATGGAAGCGGCCCTGACGCTCGTAAGCCCGTCGGAAATAGAGCGTGATGAAATGCTCTAGATCTTCCGGACGCTCGCGGAGCGGAGGGATACGTATGCGGAGGGCTGCCAGATAAGAGTATGACTCCTCTCCGATCAGTCCTTTCCGGAAAAGTTCTTCGACAGGTACTCTGGAAGTGCAGATGACCTTGACCCTTCTCCTTGAAAAGACCGGCAGAAGTCTTGCGAAGAAACGCTCGTCCGCCGAATCGATATTGAGGATGGCCAGTGTGCCGTCGCCTGCAGTGTCCAGAAGACCGCCGTCTCTGAAGAAGCGGTCCATCTGCGCGTCTTTTGTCATTGTCCTGCAGTCGCCCTCGATGTACGGTCTTCCGCGTCTCGGGCCGATGTTGTGCATGCTCTGAGCGAAATTCCGGACATGCAGGCCGGCTTCGGCTTCGAGAAGTACCGGGAACGGGGATGTCGCGAAGAGTTTCCCGAGTTCTATGGTCCGCTTCATCGAGGGTGATTCCTGAACGATGTTGTTAAAATGTGAGGATGCCGCCGGCATAAGCAGGTTGGTGTTGTGCCGGTCGATCGGGCTTCGCGTTACGCCCTCTTCGCGCACGCGGTGGCTTGTCATAACAGCGCTTTCCACGTGACCGGAGGACCAGACGGGCACGAGCTCGGTGATCATCCTGACTTTATTGATCTGCATGAGAAGTACATACTCCTCACCTCTGTCAAATACGCGGCGAAGGCTCTCATCCGACAGTTCGGGAAAGACAGCCTGAACATTTCTGTCGGTCAGGTCTTCCTCGCGGGCTTCCAGAATATCGCACATTCTGGAGTTGACGGAGAGAATCTTCCTGTTCGGGGCAATACGAACGATAGCGTTAAAAGAGTAGTCAAGCAGAGTATCGATCTGCGCGGCATGGTTCTTCTCGGATTCCATCGCCCGGTCAAGGATGACCGCGCTTTCCATGGCATTGCGCAGGGAATCTTCGGTCGCAGTGAAAAATACCGCCGGAACTCCGTCTTTTTTAGCCATTTCTACGACCAGTTCTCCGCCTATCACGACATCTGGTCTTTCATCCAGCGCCATGCGGGCTGCATCTTCGATTCGTTCACCCATCGGGACAAGGTATCGTCTCAGCTCTATGTCGTAGATCTCATTGAAATATGACATGTCGCTGAACATATTCTCGAATCCGATGACGGAGATGACCGGCCGATCTTTCTTCACGAGGCGCTTGGCCTCCTTGATGAGCAAAGCCATCTCCTGGGCAGTCATAACGATTTCAACGACTTGTACATTTATGTTCTCGCGTATCAGAGAGGCTTGAAGACCGCGGGCGATAATAATTGTCGCTCCGTTCGCGGCGGCCAGGCTTGCCTCGCCGACGGCGAGATCTGTCCGGATCGTTTTTACGTCCGATATTCCATAAGGTTTTTCAGCTAGAAGATTTCGGGCAATCGCAGCCATTTCGGTTCGCGGTACAAATAAAGCGATCTTTCCCATAAATTACAATTCCTTAGATATGTTGAATGTTTCAATCTTCAACACAGGATTCTCGTGACTTCAGTCGTGAGAGGAATGTGCAAAACAAACTTGTCGTCAACATGGGTTTAAAGCCTGTGTTGAAGATTGAGCCTCCGGCGGATCGCAGAGCTGCGCAAAGGGAGACGCACAGAGTGCGTCGCGCAGCTCGCGCGCGATCCGGCAATGTCAGGTGATCGGTGCCGGGTTAAAGATACACAGGTCGTTGTACAGGCCGTACTGTTCCGTGTATGGCTTCTTCCTTCCGCTTGCTACATCGAGGATGTATTCAAAGAGTTCTGTGCCCTGCTCTGCAATCGTTCTCTCGCCGGTCGCTGCAGGACCTGCATTGAAATCGATGATGTCATACCACTGGTCCTTCATCTCGTTCCTGGAGCAAAGCTTGATGACGGGTGCAGCAGCGAGCCCGTAAGGGGTTCCGCGCCCGGTCATGAACACTTCGAGTCCCATGCCGGATGCCAGCTGGCTCGGTCCGCAGAAGAGGTCAGACGCAGGTGTAGCTGCAAATATCTCTCCGTGCTTTGTCGGCCTCTCGCCCGGAGACAGGACTTCGACAATCGGGGATGAGCCGGACTTGGCTATGGAGCCCATGGATTTTTCAATGATATTGGACAGACCGCCCTTTTTGTTGCCCGGTGTTGTGTTTGCGCCGCGGTCAACGCCGCCCATGCAGAGATAGTTGTCGTACCACTTCATCTCCTCGACAAGGCGGGCTCCGACTTTCTCATCCACACAGCGGTGAGCGATGAACTGAACACCATCGCGGACTTCAGTGACCTCGGAGAACATGACAGTGCCGCCGCCGCTCACGATGAGGTCTGCAGCGTAGCCGGCTGTCGGATTGGCTGTAATGCCGGAGAACGCGTCGGAGCCGCCGCACTGCATGCCGACAAGAAGATCACTGAGCGGCAGGGTCTCGCGCTTTCTCTCGTTGAGAATCTGCAGCTTTTTGTCGGCCATCTCGATGATGGCATTCATGACATTTGCAAATCCCTTATAGTCCTGGAGGACGATAACATTCTCCGGATTATTTTTCTCAGGCCACCACTCACAGAAGCGGTCCGGTGTGAATTTCTCGCAGCCGAGAGATACCAGCATGAAGACGCCGCCGAAATTCGGATGCATGGCAATGTTGCGAATGATGCGCTGCGGGACTTTGGCTTCCGGCGCGTCGATCGCAACGCCGCAGCCGTACTGATGGTTGATGGCGATGACGTCGTCGACATTCGGATACTTGGGGAGAAGCTCGCTTTTAATGCGCCTTAGAGCTACATTGAGGACACCCGCGACGCACTGCACAGTCGTGTTGATGGCCAGAATGTTTCTTGTGCCTGCGGGTCCGCCGTTCGGATTTCTGTATCCTTCCCAGGTCTTTACCGGCGGTTCGGGCAGTTTGGTAACGATGTTGGTCCCGAACTCCATTTTATCGAGGTCCGGGGCAGGGGCCATGATCAGGTTCTTCTCATTGATCCAGCCGCCTTTCGGAACATCGCATCCGGTCGTTCCGAGACATACTCCGTAGCGATAGATTTCCGTGCCTTTCGGGCAGTCTGTTAAGGCAATTTTGTGCGCCTGCGGAATGTCCTCTACGGTCACGACGCCGGGCATGATTTCAGTTCCTTTGGCTATATCGCGGATCGCGATGGCTACATTGTCCTTTTCGGTTATCTGGATACAGATTCTTCCCATAATTTGTCCTTTCTACTGACAAAGCGGCTGCAAGCTCCCATGCGGGGGCTATACGGCCGTGTTTATTCAGTGTTGTTTTGGCAGACCGCCCCGGCCATAAAGCGGTCGTGATTGTCATCTGCAGCATTCATGCCTTTTTCGGCAAAGGTTTGAAAACTGATTCAGGTGTTTTATTTTTCTGCAACAACAGAGGTGCCGGAGAGGGCTTCGTAATACTTGACGATCGCGTCGTGATCATCCGCGCCGCATCCCATAGCGTTCAGATACTGGAAGATTTCCATGACTGAAGCTGTGAACGGAGCGGGAGAGTTGATCGCGTGAGCGGCGTTCAGGGCGTTCGTGAGGTCCTTTGTGTGAAGGTTGATGCGGAAGCCCGGGGTGTAATTGCCGTCGATCATCATGGGGACCTTTGCGTCCATGACATTTGAGCCGGCAAGGCCGCCGCGGATAGCCTGATAGACAAGCTCCGGATCGGTTCCCATTTTTTTGGCAAATGTAAATGCTTCGGAGCATGCGGCTATATTGATGCCTACGATCATCTGGTTAGCCAGCTTTGCGACGTTGCCTGAGCCGATGGGACCTACATATACAACAGAGGAAGCCATTGCGGAGAGCACAGGTCTCATAGCTTCTACAGTCTCTTCCTTTCCGCCTACCATGACGGAAAGTGTGCCTGCAACTGCCATGGGTTCGCCGCCGGATACAGGAGCGTCGATCATATCGATGCCCTTCTTTTCAAGCTCGGCTGCGATCTTTTTGCTCTCGGTCGGATCGATAGAACTCATGTCAATAAGTACAAGACCTTCATGAGCGCCTTCTACGATGCCGTTCTTTCCGAAAACTGCGTCGCGGACGTTCGGGGAGTTCGGAAGCATCGTGACAATTGCGTCGCATCTTCCTGCCAGATCTGCTCCGCTTGTGCCGGCCTCTGCACCGCATGAGACCAGTTCGTCAATTGTTGCCTGCTTGTGTGTGTATGCCACCACTTCGAAACCTGCCTTGAGCAGGTTCTTTGCCATCGGCTTTCCCATAATGCCAAGTCCAATAAATCCGATCTTCATCTTCTTTTCCTCCTTAAAGATTTTTTACTGATAAACGAATTATAAGTAAATTAAAAAAATGAATATAGATAAAAAGTGCACAATTTGACACTCTGTTTTTTTGGAGTTGCGATAAAATTTCATATATATTTCAATATTATTTCATAACAAGTTCATAACATGGAAGATATAGATTGAAATTCGTTTTGTCAATGGATAATCGTATAAAAGAGCTTTTCGGAACTGCTGGGGGAAGAAATACTGAGATATGATTTCCTTATGTTTGAAAGCATTAATCGCCAAAATGAAAGCTTTGTGATATACTTTTTATGCCAATGAACTGAAACAGGAGAAATGTATTATGAGAAGAAAGGAAGACCGCACCAACCGGATCCTGGAATTATTAGTAAAAGAGAAGAAGCTGGAAGTCGCTGAAATATCGGGGCATCTGGGCGTGTCACAGGTAACGGTCCGGAAGGATTTGGACGCCATGGAGGCGCAGGGCCTGATTACGCGGGAACACGGATTCGCGGTGCTCTCCAGTACTGATGACATCAAGGGACGCCTCGCGTGGCACTATGAGGAAAAACGGAAAATCGCCTGTCTGGCGGCAGACCTTGTAAAGGACGGGGATACTATCATGATCGAGAGCGGCAGCTGCTGTGCACTGCTTGCGAAAGCTCTGACCGAGATCCGCAAGGGGGTGACAATCATTACCAACAGCGCCTTTATCGCCGACTATATAAGGCGGGAATCCGATTTCCAGATTGTGCTCCTTGGCGGCATCTACCAGCAGGATGCCCAGGTCATGGTGGGTCCGATGGTGCGCCAGTGCGCAGAGAACTTTTGGGTCGACAGATTCTTTATCGGTGTCGATGGCTGGTCCGCGAGGACAGGGTTTACCAATCAGGATCAGATGCGGGCGCAGGCTGTCCGGGATATGGCCCGGCAGGCGGATCAGGTCATCGTCCTGACGGAATCTGACAAGTTCACGAGACACGGCACTGTACCGCTCAATCTGAAGGACAGGGTCAGCACGGTGATCACTGATCAGAGCATAGGGGAAGAAATCAGACAAGGGCTTTATCAGCTGGGAATAGAGGTTATAATCTCTGACGCAGAACTCTCGTGACATCTTCATTCCATTTTCGGAGCTGGGGAAAGTCCAAAAAATAACGTCAGATAAGGGGCTGCCGCTAGACGGTGTCACCATTATATATGGCAGACATTATTTGCAAATGTCTGCCATAAATAATGGCGGCGCGCCGTAATGCGACAGCCCCTTGTGTAATTGTTGACTGTGTTTGTCTTAGAAATTGATTTTTGCCTCTTAGCTCAGCGTCATGCCGGCAGCGAAGCTCATGATCAGGATGGCCAGGATGGCGACCGGAGCGACATACTTGATGAGGATAGCGTATACTTTGGCAAGACCAAAGCGAACGCCGCACTGCTCGATTTCCTCGATGGCGCTCTCCGGCTTCCAGACCCATCCGACGAAGATGCAGGTGCCAAGAGCACAGACCGGAATCATAACTCTGTCTGTCAGGTACTCCATGAAGTCACAGAAAGCGGGATAGGTTACGCCGTTGGCGGCGTCGAACCAGATGCCCTTCAGCGGGACAGCAGCCTGCGTGCAGGTATAGAGGCAGCCGATGAGGAACATGATCACGCAGACGATAATTGTTGTGCGTGTGCGCTGCCATGAAAAATGCTCTGTCAGGAAAGCCACAATACTTTCGACCAGCGAGATGCTGGAAGTAAGAGCCGCAAAGAGGAGCAGCAGATAGAACAGCACGCCGAAGAATGTTCCGCCCGGCATCTGATCAAATACCTTTGCCAGAGAGACAAATGCAAATCCGCCGCCCTTGCCGATCTCACTCTCGCCCAGGGTCGCAAAAACTGCGGGGACGATGATAAAGCCGGCGAGGAAAGCAACCATTGTATCCATCGCGCAGATCAGCACAGTATTCTTGGCAATATTCTCCGTCTTCGGGAGATATGAACCGTACGTGATCATGATTGCCATACCGATGGACAGGGAGTAGAAAGCCTGACCGAGAGCTGAGAGGAAAGTGCTGAAATTGACTTTGCTCCAGTCCAGAGAAACCATATACTGAAGGCCTTCCGCAGCACCGTCCAGGGTGACAGAACGGACGAGCAGGATCAGCAGCAGAATAAACAGAGCGGGCATACCAACCTTGTTGAACTTTTCAATACCGCTTTCAACACCCCTGATAATGATGATGGCGTTCAAAGCCATGAAAATCGCTGCAAAGAGAATAGCCACCCACGGGATGGATGTGGTGCCGTCGCTGTGAAGGCCCAGCATGTTGTAGAAATATCCGAGGGAATCCGAGTAAATACTGGGAGATTCGGTCGCGTAGCCTACGACATAGCGGAGTACCCAGCCTCCGACATGGGCATAGTAGCAGGTGATGACAAAAGCACCGATGACGCCGATCCAGCCGACCCAGGAAAAGTTCCTGTGGCCGAGCTTGTGGAAGACACCGACGATGTTGGCCTGACTTGCCCGTCCTACGGAGAGTTCCGTGAGCATCATCGGAGCGCCGAGGAATATGACAATCAGGAGGTAAATCAGCAGGAAGCATCCACCGCCGCCTTCAAAGGCTCTTCCGGGGAACTTCCAGATGTTGCCGAGACCGACAGCTGAGCCAGCCGCTGCAAGTATGAAACCAAGTTTGCTGCCCCATTGGGCTCGTTCATTTTCCATAATAATTCATCCTTCTCCTTATAATAATAACAATAATGAATGCGAAGGAGCAAACATGCAGTATCACGTTAAACTCCTAAAACCGCAATATTGGTATTATAACGCCATCACCGGACGATTTCCAGCTAATTATTAATATTTTGGCAGCACCAGCCTCTTCTCCACGACCTCAGCCACCAGCTGTACAGTACTTCGGAACCCGGTCTTCTGCAGTATCAGGAGGTTTATGAGAAATAGCTGCTGAAAATAAAAAGGAGCACCTCTCCAAAAGATTTTGGAAAAGTGCCCCTGTAAAATACACGGTCATACAGACCTTTTAGTACGTCAGATGCCATATGAGTCCATGTCAGCGAGACCTGAATTTATGTTATTTGTATGTCAATACGGATATTTTACGCATTCAGAGACTATGCATATGCGTCCTGCTCACATGGCTGTGAGCTGCTTGATACAGCTTCGCGTCCGCCGGAATCGCATCGCTCACGATCAGGAGGTTGAGCTTCTCCTCGCCGTTCACCTTGTAGGCCACGCTCATGAACATACCGCAGCCAGTGAATTGGATGATGTATGGCTCTGCTTCGTATGATGGTAGAATTTTATGGAATTTCGAGGATAGATGGTAGGATATTATGGAATTTGCAAAAATCCATGGACACGTGCCAGAAAATATGATATCTTGCCAAAACCTAAGTGACAGGGATACTGCCTGAGAAGACAGGCGTGATTACCCGGGATGAGAGGTTGAGCCTAAAGGATTTTCCTGTTAATATGTAAATAGATCAGTCAGCCGTTATGTACTGGAAGCTGAAAGGAGACCAGTACCGGAACCGGTGACGTTCCTGAAACGAAAGACAGCATCCCTGCCGGAATAATGTGCAGGGATGCAGGCAGAAAAGCAGTGGATTTTTCACGGTATGATCGTCTGACCGCCTCCCTGAAAAATAAGAAAAGGAGGCGCCATGAGCGAAAACGGAAAAACAAAACGTTACGAGGAACTGAGCTTTACGGATGATTTTATGTTCTGCAAGATCCTGCAGAACGATCCGGATCTGTGCAGGGAGCTGACTGAACTCATTCTTTCACGGAAGATCGGGAGGATCGTGTCCATCGACCGCCAGAAGGCCATTGAGATAACAGCCGACGGCAAGGGTGTCCGGTTCGATGTGTATATGGAAGATGATGAATCTACGGTATACGACATCGAAATGCAGACCACAGTGGCAGAAGATTTACCGAAAAGGATGCGCTATTATCAGGGAATGATCGATCTGAATATGATCGAACGCGGCGCCAGATATAAAGAACTGAAGAAGAGCTTTATCATCTTCATCTGCCTGAAGAACCCATATCCGGAAGCAGGACTTCATAAATACAGTATCAGGTCTGTCTGCGAGGAAGATGCGACGATAGACTATGATGACGGTATCTTCAAGGTCATCCTGTCAGCACGGGGGGACAAGGGGGATGTTTCGGATGAGATGAGCAAGTTCCTTCTGTATCTGACAGACCAGAGGACGGAATCAGATCTCACAAAAAGGCTGAACGAGAGGGTCCTGGCGGCGCGTTCACATGAGAAATGGAGGCGGGAATATATGACGCTGCAGGAACGGGATGAGCTGATGCGAGAAGAAGGTCGAAAGGAAGGCCGGGAAGAAGGTCGAAAGGAAGGCCGGGAAGAAGGTCGAAAGGAAGGCCGGGAAGAAGGTCGAAAGGAAGGCCGGGAAGAAGGCCGAAAAGAAGGCCGGGAAGAAGGTCGAAAAGAAGGCCGGGAAGAAGGTCGAAAAGAAGGCAGAGAAGAAGGATGAGAAGAAGGGACAGAAACAGCCAATTTGAGCAATTTAAAAAACCTGATGGAAGCATTAAAAATCTCTGCGGAAAGTGCTATAGACTTAGTTAAGATCCCGGCTGAGGAGCGAGAGAAATATCTGGCAAAGCTGTAATGAACAGTGACAAAAGGGGCTGCCGCAATGCGACAGCCCCTTGTTACAAACCGGTTAATCAGATTTATAATTTTCTGCTTAATACAGCTTCGCGCCCGCCGGAATCGCGTCGCTCACGATCATGAGATTGAGCTTCTCCTCGCCGTCCTCCTTGTGGACCGCGCTCATGAGCATGCCGCAGGATTCGACTCCCATCATCTGTCTCGGTGGAAGGTTCACGATAGCCACAAGCGTCTTGCCGATGAGCTCTTCCGGCTCGTAGAATGCGTGAATTCCTGAGAGAATCGTGCGGTCTGTGCCCGTGCCGTCATCCAGTGTGAACTGGAGGAGCTTCTTGGACTTCTTGACCGCGACGCAATCTTTGACTTTTACGACCCTGAAATCGGACTTGCTGAAAGTCTCGAAATCGACGGTCTCCTCAAAGAGTGGCTCTGTCTCGGCGTTCTCCGGAGCGACTGCCTTCGGAGCTTCCGGAGCCTTTGGAGCGGCCTCTTCGGCTGCCTTTTCAGCAGGTGCGTCAGATGCAGCTTTGCCGCCCAAGGTCTTCATTGTCGGGAAGAGCAAAACATCTCTGATGGCTTCCGCGCCGGTCAGCAGCATGACAAGTCTGTCGATACCGTAGCCGATGCCGCCTGTCGGAGGCATGCCGATCTCGAGGGCGTTCAGGAAGTCTTCGTCGGTGTGATTGGCTTCCTCGTCGCCTGCCGCAAATGCTTCCTCCTGCGCCGCAAATCTCTCTCTCTGGTCGATCGGATCGTTCAGCTCGGAGTAGGCGTTGCACATCTCCCAGCCGTTCATGAACATCTCGAAGCGGAGAACCTTGCCCGGATTCTCCGGATCCTTCTTGGTCAACGGGGAGATCTCAATCGGGTGGCCGGTCAGGAATGTCGGCTGGATCAGATGCTCCTCGACGTACTCGTCGAAGAAGAGGTTCAGAATATCGCCGATCTTGTGATGCGGCTCATAGTGGATCTCGCGGGCGTCGCAGAGGGCGCGGGCTTCTTCCAGTGTCTTAACCTCGTCGAAATCGACGCCGGAGTACTTCTTGACAGCTTCTGTCATGGTGATGCGCGTAAAAGGCTTTCCGAGGTCGATGACATTGCCCTTGTAATTAAGAGTAGTCGTTCCGAGAACTTCCTGGGCGACCGTCCTGTACATGTCCTCAGTGAGTCTCATCATGCCTTCGTAATCTGTGTAAGCCTGATAGAGCTCCATCAGAGTGAATTCCGGATTGTGCTTTATATCGAGACCCTCGTTGCGGAAGACGCGGCCGATCTCATAGACTCTCTCAAGACCGCCGACGATCAGGCGCTTTAAGTAGAGCTCGAGGGAGATGCGAAGCTTCTTGTCCTCATTCAGGGCATTGAAATGCGTGGTGAAGGGGCGGGCTGCGGCGCCGCCGGCATTTTCAACCAGCATCGGAGTTTCAACTTCCATGAATCCGCGCTCGTCGAGATAGCGGCGGATAGCGGAGATGATCTGGGAACGCTTGACAAACACGTCCTTGGATTCCGGGTTCATGATGAGGTCGACATAGCGCTGGCGATAGCGAAGGTCGGTGTTGGTCAGGCCGTGGTACTTCTCCGGAAGAATCTGGAGGGACTTGGACAGAAGAGTGACTTCTTTCGCGTGAATGGAAATCTCGCCCATCTTTGTCGTGAACACGATGCCCTTTACACCGATGATGTCGCCGATGTCGAGTCTCTTGAATGCTTTGTAGTCCTCACCGAGGTCATCGCGGGACGCGTAGATCTGGATGGTGCCCTGAAGGTCCTGGATGTGACCGAAAGAGGCCTTGCCCATGACACGCTTTGACATGAGACGGCCGGCGACGGAGACTTCCTTGCCTTCAAAAGCCGCGTAGTTGTCCTTGATTTCCTGCGAGTGCTGTGTCTGATCGTAGGTCACGATCTCAAATGGATTCTTGCCCTCCGCGACAAGTTCCGCCAGCTTTTCTCTGCGGACCTTGCGAAGCTGGTTGAGATCCGGCTCCTTAGCCTGTCCCTGCTGCTTACTCTGATTCTGTGCCATTTTTCATTCTCCTCCTGAGACTTGGATCCGATATGCCAAGTCTGATTTTGTGTCGATGTATTGAAGAACTAAAACTTCCCACTTCAGGTCGAGAGCACTGCCGCATTCATAAAATATGTGCTCGTCAGAGCGTCGCCGAGCGGCCGGTACTTGAAATTTTCGAGCTTTAGCGATGAAATTTCTTATGTACCGCTGCCAGCGAGGCCGAGCGAGAGCGTCCCTGAGAGTACATGTTTATGAGGCGGCAGAACTAAGATGGGGTGTGGGAAATTTTAGTGAAAAAGCCGCGGTCTCTTTTTCTTATGGGACCGCGGCCGATAAATTACACGTTTCTTGTGATATCAAGGACTTTATACTGGCTGGTCAGGCCATTCGGCATTTCGACCGTGACGACCTGGCCCTTTGTCGCGCCGATGAGTGCGTGGCCGAGCGGAGATTCGTTGGAGATCTTCCCCTTCAGGCTGTTGGCTTCTGTGGAGCCAACGATGGCGAATTCAAGGTCCTCATCATATTCGATGTCATGGATCACGACCTTGCAGCCGACGTTGATCGCGTTCGTGCTTGCCTCTTCCTCAACGAAGACTTCCGCGTTCTTCAGGATTTTTTCGATCTCCTCGATACGCGCCTCGATGTCTCTCTGCTCGTCCTTGGCAGCATCGTATTCAGCGTTCTCGGAAAGGTCGCCCTGCTCGCGGGCCTCTTTAATTTTCTCGGAAATTGCCTTTCTCTGATTGACCTTCAGGTCGAAGAGCTCGTCCTCAAGCTTTTTGAGTCCGGCATAGGTAAGAATATTTTTCTTTCCAGGATTAACGTCAGCCATCTTTATTCGCCTCCACTTATTTCTATCTTAACTGCAGATAGCAAATGGGCGCACGAAGTGCGCCTATGCCCGCAATGTATTTATGGATTATACTGATAAGCCCCCGAAAAGTCAAGGAGTCTTGCACTGTAATCAGCTATTTCTCATGAACCACCACCCCATGCGGTGCTGAGCCGCATCCTATGGACGTGGTACTCTGCTGCTGCGCTTCATAGACCTCCCGAAAGCTTATCAGAGTAACCTGCCTATCATACGCGAAAAAAGCAGGGGATCATTCCGTTTTCAGAAATTATGCATATGTACCCATAAAGAACTGAAAATTTGGTATAATAAATAGAACAACCATACGTGTTCAGCAAACGGAAAGGAGTGAAAGCAAATGAAGGCAGTGAAGAAATACCTGGCAGTCATGATGACGATCTTTATGATCGCAGGAGTGTGCCCCGCCACGGTCTACGCTTCCCCGGAGGAAGGCAATGTGACGGAAGAAATCGTGGATGCTGAAGAGGCAGCCCCGGTGCCGGAGCTTGATGAAGAGGCCGATGAGACTGAAGAGGAGATCGCGGAAGAAGTCATCGGAGCCGGAGTTCAGGTGGGCGACGGTGTGACGGCGACGTACGATATTAATACCCTGGCTGTAGTTTTTGAATCATATGGAGGAACGCTGTGGAAAGACTGGATTTCCAAGTTAGGTATTAAGGCTAATCAAATTTGTTCAATCAGGGCAACCGGTACCCTGTACTTGCCGCCGGATTCATCGTGCTTGTTCGAAAAATGCACCAACCTGAAAAATCTGGATCTGGGCAACTTTAATACTTCGAATGTCACGAATATGGCAGGTATGTTTGACAAATGCAGCAGACTGACAAATCTGAACTTGAGCAAATTTGACACGTCGAACGTTACGACTATGGATAGCATGTTCGACGACTGCAGCAGCCTGACAGAACTGGATTTGAGCAGCTTTAAGACATCGAACTTACAGCGTATGGATGCCTTGTTTGGTGGCTGCAGCAGCCTGACAAATGTGAATTTGAGCAGTTTTGACACGTCGAATGTTGTTGATATGGATGCCATGTTCCATGGCTGCAGCAGCCTTACAAAGCTGGATCTGAGCAACTTTAATACATCCAGTTTAAGATGGACGTATGGCATGGTCCGTTTCTGCAGCAATCTGAAATATCTGGATCTGAGCAGCTTTGATACATCCAAAATGAGAGATCCATATGACATGTATCTCATGTTCGAAGGTGATACAAATCTTGAAGTTCTTCGCACTCCTAAGAAGCACAGTAGAAGCGACGTTGATCTGCCAATTACCATGTACGATAAAGCAGGAAATGCGTATACAACACTGCCTGTGGTCGAAAATAGCATCGTCCTCGGAAAGACGCAGGCGATTGCTCAAGAATATTCAGTTAATGATATCTCAGAGTGTGCAATTACGATTAACCCAACCAGTTACACGTATGACGGCACGAGCAAGGAGCCTGACGTCACTGTAATGGACGGGACCACGACGCTGGCCTTGGGCACGGACTACACTGTAACCTACTCGAAGAACAAGGACGCCGGCACAGCGGTCGTAATCATCACGGCGACAGATACCGGGAATTATGAGGGTACTGTGACCGTTGACTTTACAATCGAGAAGGCGGATGCAGGTCTCGGATTTGGCGTGAAAAGCATAATGAAAAAATTGGCGGATGCCGATTTCACCATTCCCCTGATGAAGGCCACTACCGCAGGGGCGACCTTTACTTCCGATAACACAGCTGTTGCCACGGTTAACAGCGCGACCGGCAAGGTGACGATCAAGGGGGCAGGCACTGCCACCATTACAGCCTCAGCAAATGCAAACGCGAACTATGATGCAGGCAGCGCGTCTTACATACTGATAGTAGAGAAGACCTCTCAGAAACTCTTCTCCGATGTACAGAACCCGGGTCATGCATATTACAACGCAATTTACTGGGCAGCCGACGCCGGGATCACCAAAGGATATGCTGACGGTACGTTCGGCATCAACCGGAACTGCACCCGCGGAGAGATGATGATGTTCCTGTGGAGATATGCAGGCAAGAAGGAGCCAACGGCGGTATCGAAATCTCCGTTCAAAGATGTGCCGAAGACACATACATTCTATAAGGCT
The DNA here is from genome assembly GCA_902788035.1 of uncultured Lachnospiraceae bacterium. Taxonomy (GTDB): domain Bacteria; phylum Bacillota; class Clostridia; order Lachnospirales; family Lachnospiraceae; genus Chordicoccus. The sequence goes on from CADAIL010000024.1 coordinate 28,663, forward strand.
ATTCTCTGGGGTTCTCAGAAAGGCATCACCAAGGGATATCCGGATGGTACATTCGGTATCAACAAAAACGTCAGCCGCGGTGAATGCATGATGTTCCTCTGGAGGCTCAAGGGCAAACCGGCACCTAAGGCAGTCGCGAAGGCACCGTTCCCGGATGTTCCGAAATCACATGTCTTCTACAATGCGGTACTCTGGGGCTACCAGAAAAATATAACGACAGGCTTTACGTCGGGACCGCTGGCAGGGAAATTCGGCGTCAATGAGAACTGCTCGAGAGGCCAGATCGTGACCTTCCTTTACAGGGCAAAATCATTATAAAAGAATTTGACAAAGTGACAGGGTCTTCTGAAGAATGTAAAATTCTTAAATATATATTGACAGTCGCCCGCTTTCCTGCTACAATCACTTTTGTTCGTTAAAGAGCAAAAGCGCCGCACACGGCGCATATAACCAACATATAAAGACTATGACGAAGACGGTCGGGACTCATCCGGAGTACAGAGAACCTGCATTTGCTGAGAGCGGGCTGAAGGAAATCCCAGAACTATCACTTCCGAGTCGGAGCGCTGAGCGGCTCTGCCGTTAGGTTCTCCCGTGAAGGCTGCGTTAGTGCCAAGGACTTGATGGAGTCTTAGAGAGGCGCCGAAAGGCGCAATTTGAGTGGTACCGCGAGTTGATATTTCAGCCCGTCTCAAAGAAATTTGAGGCGGGTTTTTTTTATGCAGACAAAGCCTGCCTCCGCACATGTCGGATGACTGCCTGACAGATATCCGACATACAGGACTCTTAGACAAGAAGAATCACACAGCTCTTTATGGAACTACAAATTAATGAGGAGGTTTTTTGTAATGTCGGATACTGCTGTAAAGAATAGGGCGGCACTGGAAATGGAGAAGGAAGTTGCCAATCGTATCATGGCGCTGCGTGTTGACAGTGGCTACACACAGGCCGAGATGGCTGATATGACAGGGTTCTCCCTCGAGGACTACACGATGTATGAGGAGGGCGGCGCGGATCTTCCGTTCTCGTTCATTCACAAATGCGCGTCTGTCTTCGATGTTGAAATCATGGAACTTCTCGAAGGACGTACTCCGCTCCTTACCGGCTACACGCTGACCCGCGCGGGCGGCGGTCAGCTGACGTCTGTGGAGCCTGGCGTTCTCATCAAGAACATTGCGCCGCTGTTCAAGGACAGAATTGCGGATCCGTATTTCGTTGTTTACAACTATAATGAGGAGCAGCAGCACACGCCGATCGAGCAGGTCACCCATCCGGGTCAGGAGTTCGACTACGTCCTGGAAGGATCCATGAAGATCAGGATCAAGGATAATGAGGAAGTCCTGCATGCCGGCGACAGCATTTTCTATAATTCTTCCAATCCGCACGGCATCATCGCCGTGGGCGGTCAGGATGTCCACTTCCTCGCGCTCGTACTGCCGGAGGAAGGCGCGGATGTAGTATGGGAGAAGGGTCGTCTCAGATCAAGAGAAGACGTAGATGTAATTAAAAAGGAAGCTTCCCCGGACGCTCTCAAGGCTCCGAACTTTGTATCGAATTTCGTCTCTGTCAAGGAGAGGGAGGACGGATATCCGACGGAAGTCACTTTTAAGAACACAGATAAGTTCAACTTTGCGTTCGACGTTGTCGATGCTATCGCGGAGAAAGAGCCGGATCGTCTGTGCATGGTCCATCTCGACAAGGATAAGAATGAACGCCGCTTCACGTTCCAGGATATGAAGAAAATGAGCGCGCGGGCTGCCAACTATTTCAAGGCTCAGGGCATCAAAAAGGGCGATGCCGTCATGCTGCTCCTTCGCAGGAACTGGGAGTTCTGGCCGATCATCGTCGGTCTCCACAAACTCGGCGCGATCGCGCTCCCGGCTACAGACCAGCTCAAGCAGAAGGATCTGGAATACCGCTTCCAGACAGCTGACGTCAAGGCTGTCTGCTGCACGGCAACAAGTGCCTGCGTGGAAGAAGTCGAGTATGCCGTTAAGAACTGCCCGTCAGTCAAGCATCTCTTTACGACGGGAGGAAAGAGAGAGGGTTGGCATTCATTTGATGATGAATACGAAATGTACTCCAGCCGCTACCGCCGCACAGGTGATTCCATCCGTGGTAACGACACGATGCTGATGCTCTTCTCATCCGGAACATCGGGTTACCCGAAGGCAGTTGTCCACAGCTGCAAGTATGCGCTCGGCCACTTCGTCACAGCGAGATACTGGCAGTGCGTACACGCCGAAGGCCTGCATCTGACCATCTCCGACACAGGCTGGGGCAAGGCTCTGTGGGGCAAGCTGTATGGACAGTGGATGAACGGCGGGGCGACATTTGTATACGATTTCGACCGTTTCCATGCGGACGACATCCTTCCGCTGTTTGGCAAATACAAGATCACCACGTTCTGCGCGCCGCCTACAATGTACAGATTCTTTATCAAAGAGGATCTCAGCAAATACGATCTGTCCTCCATCCGCCACGCCAGCATCGCGGGTGAGGCCATGAACCCGGAGGTATTCAACCGCTTCAGAGAAGTGACAGGTATCTCTATCATGGAAGGTTTCGGTCAGACGGAGACCACGCTGACGGTCGGCAACTTTATCGGCATGACGCCGAAGCCGGGCTCGATGGGCAAGCCGTCTCCGATGTACAAGGTCATGCTGATGGCTCCGGACGGAACGGAAGCCAGAGTCGGTGATCCGGGCGAGATCTGTGTGCGCTACGGCAATGAAGAGCCGTGCGGCCTCTTCAAGGAGTACCTGAATAATAAGGAAGCGACGGACAACGTCAAGGACAATGGCTGGTATCACACCGGAGACCTTGCGTGGAAGGATGAGGACGGCTACTTCTGGTATGTCGGCCGTACGGATGACATCATCAAGTCCTCTGGCTACCGCATCGGACCGTTCGAGATCGAGAGTGTTATCATGGAGCTTCCGTACGTCCTCGAGTGCGGCGTATCCGCTGTCAAGGACGATATCCGCGGTCAGGTCGTCAAGGCAAGCATCGTTCTTGTCAAGGGAACAGTGCCGTCTGATGAGTTGAAGAAGGATATTCAGCAGTACGTCAAGAAGCGCACCGCTCCTTACAAGTACCCGAGAATTGTCGAGTTCAAATCCGAGCTCCCGAAGACGGTCAGCGGAAAGATCATTCGCAATCAGCTGTAAATGCGCAGGCCGCCCGGACTGACAGACAGCTCTTGAAAGGCTGGGCGTGCGCAATGGCGCTTTACATGATTAGTTTTTAGTACTATTATATAAAGAACCTATCTGCCGGTCTCCAGGGATGCTCCTATGAGCGTCCCTGCGGGGCGGGCAGTGCTGTGATTAACAGGTAATTGTGTTACAAGTACCCGTTTTGAATAATCAACAAAGGACACATGAGTATGTTAACGGCTGATAGGCTGGCGCTTACATACTCAGCGATCCGACACCTGCATGTAAATGCAAAAATTATTTTTACGAGGAGACACCAGGTTATGAAGAGAAGGTTCAAGGTTGTATTCAACCGGGAAAAATGCAAGGGCTGCGAGCTCTGTATTAACTTCTGTCCCAAGGGCATTTTAGCCCTCGATCCGGAAGTCAATGCCAAGGGCTATCACCCGGCCGGCATCATTGATCAGGAAAAGTGCATCGGCTGCGCAAGCTGCGCGACCATGTGTCCCGACTATTGCATCAGTATCTATCAATTAGAGGACGGGGAAGAGTACGATGCTTCCGAGTCCCAGGCCGGGCAGATGTAAAGGGAGGAGAATGATCATGTCAAGAATCCTGATGAAAGGCAACGAAGCCTTTGCCGAGGCGGCTATCCGCGCAGGCGTCAAATGTTATTTCGGTTATCCGATCACACCGCAGAATGAGATTCCTGAATATATGTCCCATGAGCTTCCGAAAGCCGGCGGCGCATTCATTCAGGCAGAATCCGAGCTTGCAGCTATCAGCATGGCTTACGGTGCTGCAGCCAGCGGCGGTCGTGTTTTTATTTCCACAAGCTCTCCGGGACTTGCCCTGATGCAGGAAGGCATCGGCTTTATCGCGTCCTGTGAAGTTCCGCTCGTAATCCTCAACGTATCCCGCGGCGGCCCCGGCGTCGGCGGCATTCAGCCGGGCCAGGCAGACTACCTGCAGGTAACGCGCGGCGGTTATAACGGCGATGTGAAGGTGCCTGTATTTGCACCGTCCAGCATTCAGGAATGCGCAAATCTCATCTATGAGTGCTTCGACATCGCTGAAGAGTACCGCAACCCGGTCGTCATCCTCGCGGACGGCATGCTGGGCCAGATGATGGAGCCGGTAGAACTTCCGGAAGCCAAGGGGATCGTTCCTGTTGAAGATATCAACAAGGGCAAGCCATGGGCGATCACAGGCACAGATTACCACGAGGGAAGAAACGTCGTTTATTCACTCCGCCTTCAGCCGCAGGTCCTTGAAGATCACGTAGAGCACCTGTTCGAGAAGTATGCCAGGGCTGAGAAGGAACTGGTCCGCTGGAGCGATCAGGGCCTTGAGGACGCGGAGATCGTATTTGTTGCGTTCGGCACAATGTCCAGACTGTGCGCCGAGGCATGTGAGCTGCTCGAGGAGCGCGGCATCAAGGCCGGTCTCATCAGACCGATTTCCCTGTGGCCGTATCCGGACGCCGCATTTGACAAGATCGGACCGAATTGCAAGGTCGTTCTTTCCACCGAGCTTTCCATGGGCCAGATGATGACCGACGTCAAGGCGGCTGCCAAAGGACGCTGGCCGGTCGGCCTCATTCACCGTACCGGCGGTATGGTCCCGTCCTCGATCGAGATCGCGGACCGTGCGGAGAGCGCATTAAAGGAGGCGATGAAATGAAGACAGTATTTGAACCGACAAGGGGAATGATCCCGACTGATACATCCTACTGCCCGGGCTGTACACACGGTATAGCACACCGCATTATCATGGAAGCTCTCGAGGAGAGAGGTTCTCTCGGCAACACGATCGGCGTCGTACCGATCGGCTGCTCCATCAATGCGCATCACTTTATGAACGTTGACATGTGCGAATCCACTCACGGACGCGCTCCGGCGATCGCCGCAGGCATCCGCCGTGTCCATCCGGACCAGGTGGTCTTCACATATCAGGGCGACGGCGACCTCGCTTCCATCGGAACCGCTGAGATCATCCACGCCGCTCACCGCGGTGAGAAGTTCACCACATTCTTTATCAACAATGCTATATACGGCATGACCGGCGGCCAGATGGCTCCGACGACACTGATCGGCCAGAAGACAACGACTTCCGTTTACGGTCGTACAGTAGAGCAGGCGGGACTTCCGCTCCGCATGTGCGAGATTCTTTCACAGATCGACTGCGCTGTATTTGTTGAGCGTGTCATGCTGAATAATCCTGCAAATGTCAGAAAAGCCAAAGCAGCAGTCAAAAAAGCTCTGGATATCCAGGATGCACGGCTCGGATTTACATTTGTCGAGTTCCTGTCCTCATGCCCGACCAACTGGGGTCTCGCTCCGAAGGACGCGCTCACATTTGTTGAGAAGAACATGGCAGAGTACTATCCGATCAGGAATTTCAAGACGCCGGAGGGATTTTGATTATGAAGAAGAAATTATTTTTTGCCGGGGCAGGCGGCCAGGGAGCCCTTGCGATCGGACAGATGATAGCCAAAGCAGCAATGGATGAAGGTATGGAAGTTACATGGCTCCCGTCTTACGGCCCGGAGATGCGCGGCGGTACAGCCAACTGTACAGTAGTCGTGTCCGACCGTCCGATCAGCTGCCCGCTGATCAATGACGCGGACGTGCTCGTCGTGATGAATCTTCCTTCCCTCACAAAGTTCCAGTCCATGGTGGTCCCGGGCGGCACGATCTTTATCAACAGCTCGCTTGTACCGATCACATCTGACAGAACAGACGTCAAGGTCGTCGAGGTTCCGGCCAATGAGAAGGCTCAGGAGCTCGGCAATGAGCGCGCTTCCAACATTGTCATGCTGAGCGCGATCCTGAAGGAGACAGGCATCGTCAAGGAGGATACTGTCCGCCATCAGATCGAGAAGACATTCAGCGGCCGCAAGGCGAAGTTCCTGCCGGCGAACCTGGCAGCGCTGAAGACATATCTGGATTGATTTTAAGAATATTGGGCTGCCGCACTGGTGCGGCAGCTTTTTTGTTGGTGCTTTGGGGACGGTTCTTTCGCGTGAGGTTTCTCACGTGAAAGGAACCGTCCCTTTTGCGTGCTCTCGTGTTAGTGCGGCGGCATCTTTGTTGTGCAACGGCTAGTTTGGCTGAGTGGCGGCGGTCGTCATTGTCCTGTTCGGCTGCTCAAGACTGCCCGGTGGAATGGAGGGCAATAGCTTTCAATGAAATCAACTTTTATTGACTGAAGGCAAGAATGCTGGTCGACGGTCATCGTAGGTCAAAGCGGCGCTTCGTGACTGCCCGGGTGCTATAGCGGGCAGTAGCTATTAATGAAATCAACTTTTATTGACTGAAGGCAAGAATGCTGGCAGACGGTCATCAAAGTTCAAAACGGCGCTTCGTGACTGCCCGGGTGCTATAGCGGGCAGTGGCTATTAATGAAATCAACTTTTATTGACTGAAGGCAAGAATGCTGGTCGACGGTCATCGTAGGTCAAAACGGCGCTTCGTGACTGCCCGGGTGCTAGAGAGGGCAGTAGCTATTAATGAAATCAACTTTTATTGACTGAAGGCAAGAATGTTGGCAGACGGTCATCATAGGTCAAAACGGCGTTTTGTGACTGCCCGAGTGATTTTTGAAGGCAGTCGCTGTCAGTGAAATGACCTTTAAGCAAGTGCTGGCAAAAACCTAATATAAGAAAGACATACCGTCAGCCAACTTCAAAATCAATAAAGGTGACTGCTTTTGAGCTCATAATTCTTCGGATCGAGCAGTAGATTTAGCCCAAAATGAGCTGATGTCACCGCCTGTGGGACTTGATTTAAATCTCATATGGCACTGCACATGTGCGTTATTTTTTAAAATTGACTGCTGATTAGGAGCTTATGCAGTTGCACACAGACAAGTTTGAAAAAATGACTGCCAACTCGAGAAGTCCGCTAGGTTCAAAGGCAGCATACATGCCTCGGAATCAGGAATTTGCTGCCTCCGCCATTGACCCGATGAAGCCTATCAGGAGAAAAGGCAGCAAACGCGCTTTGGGATCAAGAATTTGCTGCCTCCGCCATTGACCCGATGAAACTCGCTAAGAGCAAAGGCAGCAAACGCGCTTTGGGATCAAGAATTTGCTGCCGCTGGCGTTGACCTCAAGAAACACGCCTCGAGCAAAGGCAGCAGACATGCCTTGGAATAAAGAATTTGCTGCTTTTGCTATGTGCATGAAGAAACTCACTTTGCTAAACGGAAAACCAGCCAACCAGCCTCTTTTTACATGGCGTAAATTTAGACCTGGTATTATAATTATCGTATCAATAGATAGTGAGAGGGATACCTCAGCGTGAGATGCCACCCCTACAGACGGCGACCGATACTGGTTTGACCGTCGGAAATATTCAAAAATCAGAAAAAAAGGAGATAATTATATGAAACTAAAGAAACTCACAGCAATTATCGCAATGTTAGGATTATCGACACTTGCACTTTCCGCATGTACCGGAACAACACAGACAGCGGCGCCCGCTGAGACAGCTGCTGTAGAAGCAACAGTAGAGTCAACGACTGCAATGGCAGCGGATCAGACAGATGAATCAGCAGTAGCCTCGGCTCTCAAAGAGGAGATTTCCTCAGAGGAGCAGGCAGATACGATGTATGTACTCCATCAGGAGAGAGTAGCTTCTCCGGAATGGGTCACAAAGCTTCCGGCAGCACAGGATGAAAACGTAAAGCAGCTCTTCGTAGTTGCAGGTCTCGGAATGGACAAGACGACAGCGTCGATCTCCATGCATGAGAGAAGTGAGGATGGCAAATGGGAGCAGATTCTCTCGACACCGGGCTTCGTTGGCAAGAACGGACTCTGCCTGGATGCAGACCACAAAGAAGGCTGCGGCCAGACACCGGTCGGCGTTTACAAGTTCAACAAGGCTTTCGGTATTGCCGCTGATCCGGGCTGCGCGATTCCGTACATCCAGGTAACAGATGACACCTACTGGTCAGGCGATATCCGCGAAGGATACCATTACAATGAGATGGTCAATCTTTCCGATTATCCGGACCTTGACATGGAGAACAGCGAGCACATCGTAGATTACATCTACCAGTATCAGTACTGCCTCAACATCAGCTTCAACGAGGATGGCACAGCCGGCAGAGGCTCTGCAATCTTCCTTCACAGCTTTGGCCCGACAAAGCCGTACACAGGCGGCTGCGTGGCTCTTCCGGAATATATGATGAAGATGGTCATGACCAATGTTGATCCGGACTGCGTTGTAGTAATTGACACACTGGAGAATATGGGCGGAGAGCTTTGATCTTCCGCGCTACCCGGAGATTTAGGATAATAAACGGGAATCCTCGGTTATGCAATTGCTAAGTAGTTCACTTCCTGCACTAAACATGCAGACAACTAAAAAATCATGAATGAAAACCTCCCGCACTCTTCGAGAAATTAGAAGCGGCGGGAGGTTATTTTGTGTTACAATTACTGAGGGGACGGAAGCGAGTGAGAGCGCCGGGTCCTGAGTGTGAAATTTACGCTGTTGCAATCACTGGGGGATGAAGCGAAAGAAAAGTGCTGGAGCCAGGTTGTGAAACTCAGCGTGTTACGCTCATCGCCAGGGTTCGGAAGTGGATTCATCGACGAGCCTCCGGAGAGAACCCTTACTTACGACATACAGGAGAAACGTTATGAAGAATCTCAAAGATATAGTCTATAAACAGCTTGCCATCGATTACTGTCTCGATCCTGATGAGGTCGCAGGCACAGGGAATTGTTTTCACACATTTGAAGCGCTTCCCGGGAGGCGCCGCTTTCAGCAGGACACCGAGTCGTTCCTCAGAATCGCAGTCATAAAGAACAGGATTTTGTTCGCCGGTGACCCGCGCATCATCGACCGGTGCAGGGAAAAGTACGGAAAGGAAGACGGTGCATGGTTCTTCGAGCCACAGGTACTGCGGGAACTTGATCATGAGCTTGCTCGCTACGGGTACGGGGTGGATCACATGCAACCGTTCTATACATCCAGCAAGCCATCTGATCCGACGCCCTGCCCGTACGAGATTCGCATCTACCGGGGTGGGGAGATAGAGGAATTCAGAGGCGATAAGAGATTTACAAATGCATTCACTTTCAAACCCGAAGCTCCCGACATGATTGGAATCGCTGCGCTGAATGAAGGAAAAATCATCGGTATGGCCGGCGCAAGCGCTGACAGCCCGATCATGTGGCAGATTGGCATCGACGTGCTGCCGGATGCCCGTGGACAGGGAGTCGGTGTCATGCTTGTTGAGAGAATTCGAAATGAGATCCTGAAGGAGGGGGTGCTTCCCTACTACGGAGCGGACTTTTCACACATGGTCTCGCAGAATATTGCGATTCGGTCGGGCTTTACGCTGGCATTTGTGGAGCTGACGGCTGAGAAGCTAGCTGAATAAGGATTTCACAAGGAAAAAGCCACCATCGTTTTTGGGCGAATTTTTCAGAAGCAGCGAAATCCTGCCATCTGAGGCATGTTTGCTGCCTTTGAACAAGGTGGGCTTCATTGGGTCTTTGGCAGAGGCAGCAAAAAATGGATTTTATGACAAAATAGCTGCCTCTCTGCTGAACCGAGGCTGAGAAAGGAATAACCTGTCGACCAAGACCGGAACCGACAGCACAAAAGAAAAGGCTGCCGCAACCGCGGCAGCCTCTTCGAATATTGGATGAGAGATAGAGTTATCTTGTGATGATGTCAACCGGTACATTGAAGATCTTGGCGACCTTGAGGATCGTGTCGATGTGTCTGCCGACAGCGGCTGCCATGTGATGAGTCGGGCCGGCCTCGCTCCACTTGTTGCAGAACTCCCTTGCTCCGCATGTGAAGCGCATTCTCATGTTGGTATCGCCGAATGTGAAGATCGGGCCTTCCTCATTGACGCCCTCGGCTACGACGAACTTGAAGTGACCGTCGCGGTCCTGAGTGATGCCGAGGAATGTGATATCGCCTGTCGGCGGGTAGAACTGTGTGAGATATCCGCCGCCTGTCTTGCCGTGGAACACCGGAACGATCTTCATGGTCGGCTTCTTGGCCTGGGAGATATCAGCGTCGCCGGAGCCTGAATGGCCGATGATGCAGATGTCCTCGTCGAAGTCGATGGAGTACATCTCGGAAAGCTGGCCTGTGCCGGCGATGACTTTGAGGATGCCCATAGCCATAGCGACCTTGATATCGCCCTCGACCGCGCAGGCTGTGCCCTGCTTGATCAGCATGGAGAATGCCGGGATCAGCATGCTGTCGAGCTTGCCTGCGATGCCCTGTGCAAATCCATCATAGTGGGAAGCGATAAATCCAAGCTGCTCGTCCTTTACCCACTGCTCAAATGCAACGACATATTTTGCCATATCCCAAACTTTTTCGATGCTTCCGCCGCCCTCGATTTCAAATGTATCAAGAATATCCTGAGCCTTAGCGCGGATAGCGTCCTCATCTGTGATATTGTCGGCGATCGCCCACATCTTTTCCCAGTCGAACTGCTTTGTGTACAGCCACATTCTGTGGTAGAGATTTGTCTCGTCGATGTAGAGGTCCATCATGCCCGGGTACGGTCTGCCGATCTGAGCAAGATTTGTTGTGCGGAATCTTCTTCTGACCTGGGCAGCGCGGCACCAGTCTTCGATTTCAGCCTTGACCTGCGGGTCTCCGCCTTCAACTACGCCCGTGATGACGGCATGTCTCTTGCCTGCTCTCTCAAGATCAGCGACCATCTCGCCGACAGCGCCGCAAGCATAGAGTTCGCCGAGCCATGTGGGGGTGTCTGTATTTGCATAATCCGGAGCTTTCTTCTTCTGAACATTTACGAGGACGACCGGAACATCCAGATCCCTTACTGCCGGGAGCATGTTGTAGGATGTTGCGTATGTGAGAAGCTGGAGGATGACAAGGTCAACGTCAGCTGCGCGGAACAGATCGCCGGCTTCCTGAGCCTTTTCCTTCGTTGTCACCATGCCGCCGTCGATGATTTCGACTGTATCCGGGATATTTGTCTTCTTGAAATCTTCGTACTGAGCTTCGAACTCGGGTACGAGCTGCGGGAACTGGGGAAGATATGCGCCGAGCGCGATTGAGAAGACACCAACTTTTGCTTTCGTATTAACTAACATGATTTACCTCCGTCGAGTTTAATATACGTATGTTTCATGCTTAAGTTATAACATATGCCCCCGTACTAAGTGAATGGCTACACTTTTTTGAAAAACTGGCTTTTTTTGAGCGGGAGTGGCTTGCCCTTTCTCAAAACAATGAAGTGGAGGCAGCTGATTTCTAATGAAATCCAAAAAGTGATGCCTTTCAAGATTCATGGAACAAGAGCCCCTAGACCAAAGGCAGCAAAAAACCCGAGAAATCCCCCAATTGATGCCTTTCAAGAATTGAAGGACAAGAGCTTCTGGACCAAAGGCAGCAAAAAGTCCGAGAAATCCAAAAATCGATGCCTTTCAAGAATTGAAGGACAGGAGCTCTTGGACCAAAGGCAGCAAAAAGCCCGAGAAAACCAAAAACCGATGCCTTTCAAGATTCATGGGACAAGAGCCCTTAGACCAAAGGCAGCAAAAAGCCCGAGAAATCCAAAAATCGATGCCTTCTAAGATTCATGGGACAGGAGCCCTTAGACCAAAGGCAGCAAAAAGTCCGAGAAATTCAAAAACCGATGCCTTTCAAGATTCATGGAACAAGAGCCCCTAGACCAAAGGCAGCAAAAAACCCGAGAAATCCATAATTAGTTGCCTCTGAAAAAATCGTCCAAATAAGAATTCTTCTGCAAAGCTGCGGCGCATCTGTTATACTTTAGGTAGTTTATATGACTTCCCACTTATTGATAACCGGACAGTCGAAATCGAAAATGATACTTTCACAGGGCGTCGTCGAGCGGCCGGTACTTGAAAATTTCAAGCGTTAGCCTGAAATTTTCTTATGTACCGCTGCCAGCGAGACCGAGCGGGAGCGTCCCTGTGAAAGTATATTTTACGATGAGACTGTTCCATTGACTTCGCGTGGGAAGTTTTAGCTGGTATCACTTAAGACTGGAGGATTATGACTGTGATAGAGAATAACGAAATCATCCGGATCTACGGAACCGAATTCAAAGACAATACCAAGAAGCTGCTGGTCGAAGCTGACCTCGCGGACATGATACCGTCGAAAAAATGCAGGATTGCAATCAAGCCGAACCTTGTATCGGCATCCGAGGCCTCCTGGGGCGCGACCACTCACACTGAAATTCTGGCCGGCATCATCGAATACCTGCAGGAGAGGGGCTATAACAACCTGGTCATCGCGGAAGGATCCTGGGTCGGAGACAAGACATCCGTATGTTTTAAGGTCTGCGGCTACGACAAGCTCTCGAGAAAGTACGGAGTTCCGCTCTTTGACACCCAGAAGGACAGCTCGCACACGGTCGACTGCGCCGGCATGAAGCTTAAGATCTGCGACTGTGTGGACACGTTTGATTTCCTTATTAATGTGCCGGTCCTCAAAGGCCACTGCCAGACCAGAATGACGTGTGCTCTTAAAAATATGAAGGGACTCATCCCGAACTCGGAGAAGAGGCACTTCCACACCATGGGGCTGCATAAGCCGATCGCGCATCTGTCGACGGCTCTTCACCCCGATTTCATCGTCATCGATCACATCTGCGGCGACCTCGATTTCGAGGATGGCGGTAATCCGGTTGTGCGCAACTGCATCATGGTCGCGACGGATCCGGTGCTTGTCGACACCTATGTGTGCAATATGCTGCACATGACGCCTCGCGACGTTCCTTATATTCCGATGGCTGCAGCCCTTGGAAGCGGAAGCATGGACCTTGAAGGAGCCATCATCCGCACGCTGGGAGAAGATATGACAAAAGATCTGCCCGCGGAGCGCAAAATTGTTGCCCTTCAGGATTCCGTCGAGGAAGTTGAGTCCTGCAGCGCATGCTACGGCTACCTGATTCCCGCCCTGCAGAAGCTGAAAGAGGAAGGGCTGCTCGACAAGCTGCCGGAGAAGATCTGCATAGGTCAGGGCTACCGGGGAAAGACCGGAAAAATCGGCGTCGGCAACTGCACGTCCCACTTTGATTTCTGCGTGAAAGGATGTCCGCCGGTCGAGTCCCAAATCTATGAGGAACTCAAGAAATATATCACCGGGTGAGATGCCCCTGCTGCAGCAGAAACTGGAAAAAACAGTCTCATCAGCGAGTGTCGATCCCCCGCTGACCGCAGCTGGGCGAGCAGGGATTCGGTATTGGATTATCAAAATGCGCCACTTTTTTAGCAAAATAGAGTCCTTTTTTTCTTGAATCAATAAGTGTAAAATGTAATCAATAAGGATAGTCTCACAAGAGGCAACAAACAGGAGGTACAAGAATTATGGCAGTTAATCGTTTTGTCCTTAACGGAATTTCATACCATGGCCATGGCGCTATCAAGGAGATCCCGGGCCTTATCAAGGCAAGAGGCTTCAAGAAGGCTTTCGTAGCATCCGATCCGGATCTTGTAAAGTTCGGTGTCACAACCAACGTTACAAATCTTCTCGAGGAGAATGACATTCCGTACACACTGTACAGCGACATCAAGCCGAACCCGACAATCGAGAACATCCAGCACGGCGTTGAGGCATTCAAAGAGTCCGGCGCTGACATGATGATCACCATCGGCGGTGGCTCCTCCATGGATACCGGCAAGGGCATCGGCATCATCATCAACAACCCGGAATTCGCTGACGTCCGCTCACTTGAGGGCGTAGCTCCGACACAGAAGAGAACAGTATTCACGATCGCTGTCCCGACAACAGGCGGCACAGGCGCTGAGTCCACAATCAACTACGTTGTAACAGATGTTGAGAGAAAGAGAAAGTTCGTCTGCGTAGACCCTAACGACATCCCGGATATCGCAGTCGTTGACCCGGATATGATGTCCTCCATGCCGAAGGGCCTCACAGCTTCCACAGGTATGGACGCTCTGACACATGCAATCGAAGGCTACACAACAGCCGCTGCATGGGAGCTCTCCGACGTTCTCAATCTTGAGTCCATCAAGCTCATCGGCAAGAACCTCCGCAAGGCAGTTCAGAATGATCCGGACGGCCGCGAGGGCATGGCTCTGGCTCAGTATGTAACAGCTATGGCATACTCCAATGTCGGTCTCGGCATCGCTCACTCCATGGCTCATACACTCGGCGCTGTCTATGACACACCGCACGGCGTAGCATGCGCTATGATGCTCCCGATCGTTATGGAATTCAACGCAGAGTACACAGGCGAGAAGTTCAAGGCTATCGCTGAGGCTCTCGGCGTAGATACAACAGGCATGGATCAGGCTGCATACCGAAAGGCAGCTATTGACGCTGTCCGCCAGCTCTCCATCGACGTAGGTATCCCGACAAAGCTTGAGAAGCTTAAGGAAGAGGATCTTGATTTCCTTGCAAAGTCCGCAGCAGCTGACGCATGCGAGCCGGGCAACCCGAGAAGAGCTTCTATCGACGAGTTCAAGGATATGTTCCGCAAGCTGATGTAATCGGCAAATGTAACAGTTCAGACGGGCTGCACCGGGGTTCAATAAACCGGCGCAAACATTGAACTTTCATTGCAAATGAATACTTTCCGTATATGCTGGTATTCCATGTTGTACGGAAAATGACCTGTCTGGTATAATAGAACCGGGACTGCCACGTGCGGCAGTCCCGGTTTTTCAATTTTCAAGTCTCGTTCGCGAGACTTGGCGCGGGATTCGAGTCAGCGTCAGCTGACATCTTCCAAACCGAATCCCTGTGGGTAAAAGCGAACGTTCACTGGACGTTCTACCCACAGAGAACCAAGTGCGCCCTCGCGTGCCTAGGTTCATAGCTAAGAGCAGATAAGGAGACGGTATATGGATTACACAGAAGATAAAGTAAAGCGTGTTTTTCAGATCATACTCGGTGTATGCTGCTGCGCAGGTGCTTACAAATTCTTTCTTGCGCCGGCAGGCCTCTACAACGGCGGATTCACCGGAATCGCTCAGATCATCCGAAATCTTCTTAAGGAATTTGGTGGGTTCAATTTTCGCTCGGATCCGACAGGTATCATTGTCTGGTGCCTCAACGTTCCTCTTATGATCATCGGGTACAGGATACTCGGCAGAATGTTCATGATTAAAACGATTGCTGTCATCACGATGCAGTCCATGCTCATGACGGTCATTAAAGGACCGGAAGCGCAGCTCATCTCCGACCAGGCGCTGAATTGTCTGTGCGGCGGTGCCCTGAATGGCTACGGCATCGGCCTCCTTCTTCGAAGCGGAGCTTCCGGCGGTGGCAGCGATATTGTCGGCATGGTAGCGGTCAAGAAAAAACCGGAATTCTCGGTCGGCATGATCTCAATGTCGATCAATATCCTGATCTTCGCCTATGCGGCAGTCACCCGCAGCTTTGAGATCGCCGCCTACTCCGCGGTATATTCGCTCATCACATCCATGATGATCGACAGGACGCATTACCAGACGACCAAGGTCGTTGTGTTTGTCGTTTCCAAAATCCCGGTCCTCGGTCCGGTCATCTCCGCCGAGATGCACCGCGGCGTCACCACCTGGAAGGCGGAGGGGCAGCACAGCCATCAGCCCTATAACGTGCATATGGTCGTCATGAACCGCTACGAGCTGCAGAATTTCCGCCTGGTCCTTCGCGCGGCGGATCCGAAGGCTTTCATCTGGACGGTGAAGCTCGACCAGGTCATGGGCAATTTCAGCCAGCACCTGGGTGTTTGATGTATCTCAGTGTGAGTTGATCCGCATCTAAGAGTCGCAGGGCAGGAAAGCCAGTCTTAATGAAAACGAGGGGCTGTCGTATTAGGCGGTGTATTCACATGACATATAGCAGACATTTGCAAATGACGTCTGCTATATGTCATGTGAGTACGCGTCATAATGCGACAGCCCCTGCTTACTGATTTTATCGCGTCACTCCCGTCTGCTTCGGGATCCTGACTTCGACCTCGGTACCGCTGCCTTCCTCCGAGCGGAAGGTCAGACCGTAGCCGTGTCCGTATAAGAGCACCAGCCTAAGGTGGGTGTTGGTCACCGCGATTCCGGAACCGTTCACAATCGCGGATTCTCCGGCGGCGGTCTCTTTTTCCACAGTGCTGTTCTTCGTGCGGGTCTCCGCGTTTTTAAGAGACTCGTTCAGCTCTCTGAGCTTTTCTTTTGACATGCCGACACCGTCGTCGGAAATGGTAAATACGATGTCCTCTTTTCCGGACACTTCGTTCATTTCTTCCCATGCCATGACGACGACCGTTCCCTCGCGGGTGTTTTTCTCGAGGACGCCGTGGAGAAGAGCATTTTCAATGATCGGCTGCAGGACCAGCTTTGGAATGCTGCACTCCATGATCTCATCCGGCACATCAATGATGAAGTCGATTTTATCGTCAAATCGCATATTTTGTAGAAGAACATAGAGATCAATGTGACGAAGTTCATCCTCGATAGTCACATAGATCTCTTTTTTTGACAGTGACAGTCTGTAGAACTTTGACAGGTTCTGCACGGCATCCGACACTTCCCTGCCGCTGCCTGACAGAGCCATCCAGTTTATCATATCAAGCATATTATATAGGAAGTGAGGGTTGATCTGGGCCTGCAGCGCCTGAACCTCCGTCACGCGGAGCTGGTCAGCCGTCGCCGCCTGCTCATCCATCAGCGTCTCGATCTGGTCGATCATCCGGTTATAAGTACCGGCAAGCTGACCGATTTCGTCCCGGTCTTTTGTATCCGGCAGCTTTTCAAGCGGACCGACCTGTTCGTCTGCCGGATGAACCGTCATCTTTGAGCTGAGATCCGTAAGCCTTGTCGTGAGGGATGTAGACAGAATAAATTCGATTGCAAGAGCAAGCGCAGTGATGAACAGGTAGATCCAGAACTGGCGTATGAGGACTTCCCGCTCTGCCGATGTGATATCGCTCTCAGGTATGCTCACGACCAGTCTCCAGTCCGCTTCTCTGATGGGTCTGTAGGCCATAAGCAGAGATTGTTTCAGAATTACGACCTTTCTGAAATCCTCATCACTCCCGATCTTCTCGGGTATATTGACGTAGGAGAGATTGTAGAGACCTGCGGCAGCTTCGTCTGTCGCGGCGACCAGACTATCCCTGCTGTTAATGAGATAATATATTGTGTTGCTGTTGTTCTCGCGCTGGCGCATGATGTCTGTCAGTGTATTTTGAGAGAAATAGACGACAATATATGCGTCCGACATACCCGACTGGTTCCGGCCACCAAGTCTTTTTATGAAAGCGAGAGAACCGTTTTCTTTGATTTCGTGTTTGGTCAGATAAAAAGAAGGACACCACAGTTGGTTGAGAGTCGGCTGTCCTGCAAATATACCGAACCAGTAACCGCCCTGAATATCCGATATGGGAAGAAACAGATCGCTTCTGTCATAGCTGTTATAAACATATTCGAAGTCTTCGCTTAGATAAATTCGGATATCCGTCACAATCTGGGTATCCTTCAGAGAGGATATCGTGTTGAAAAAATCGCTGGCATAGATGGAAGTATCTTCTCTGGCAAGAAACTCAGCCACATTGTCGCTGTAAATGAGCTGATTGAGAAACGGAAAAGATGTTATGGTCTCAGATATCGTGGATACTTCGTCGACGGTGGCGGAGAGTGTATTTGCAGACTGAGTGATCAGCGCTTTTTCTGCCGACAGCGTGTTTTCCCTCACGGCGGTGGAGGCGCGGAGAATCAGTATTGCTGACACAATGAGTGTTGTCGCCATGACAAGAAAATTGATTACAAGGAACTTGACCCGGATTGGAAGATCCCGGCCAAGTATCTGCCATAAAGAATGCCCCTTCAAGACGCACCTCCCGGCGCGGACTGCTCCCTGTACTCAGACGGAGACATGCCAAACGCCTTGCGAAATGTCTTCGAGAAATAATTGCTGTCATTGTAGCCGACCTGCCCGGCGACCTCAACGATCTTGTTGCGCGGATCGTCGAGGAGATCTTTCGCTCTTGCCATGCGGAATTCGGTAATGTACTGGTTGAGAGTACGGCCTGTCTCGTTCTTGAACATAGTGCACATATAAGAAGTGGACAAATGAGCGTAGACGCTTATATCCTTGATGGACAGCCCGGGATCGGAATACGTGCGGGCGATAAAATTCTTGATATTGTAGACCGCCTCCGATTCCCCTGACGGCGTCTCCATTGCTTTTATGACGGAGGAGATATTCCCGGCCAGCAGGCGATCGAGTTCATAAATTGTATTGCATGAATTTATGTCATTCCAGATTACACTGGAATTCATGGCTTCCCCCGGATCGAGCTGCATGGATCTTGCTGTGGACCAGAGCATAAGGTGAAGACGGTAATAGAGGTCTTTCACCTGGTTGGGAAGTATACGTTCCTTTTCCCCGGTCAGTGCTGAGAGAAGTTCTCCGGTATAATTTCTGAGTCCTTCCGTGTCGCGGCCGGTCAGCAGGTTCTTTAAGTTGTTCTCATAATTAACCTCATCCAGAGGCCGGAATGTATTTTTCTCGGAAGAGCTGCTGCTCGAAAGATAGGTGTTGACCGGCAGGAAAAAAGCTGTCTGAAGGCTGATGACCGCAGACGCGTAGGATTCGTAGAGATTGTGATAGTCCCTGACCTGCCTGCCGATTATTATGTGGAAGCTTCCGAGATGGCTTGAAAGCTCGCCGGTGATTCGCCCTCCGAGATAGTCTGTCTGCTGATCGGACAGGGGAAGCCTTGAGAACATCTGGAAGATGAACAGAGGACTTCTCGGGGCATAGAGCCAGTCGAGAGACATGTTCCGGAAAAGCTCTGTAAGCTTTCCGTTTATAAGTCTTGCGCTGTCCTCCGTCGTCATTCCACCGAGGTCATAGTTTCGGATGAGAACGGTGAACGCGCTCTGGAAGGATTCCGGCGGACTGCGGAACCATGACGGGTCAAGAAAGAGCTCCCCTCTCTGGTCCGGGTATTGTGTGAGTTCAAATGCAGTTGCTTCTTTGCTGCGAATGCGGCTCCGGTTCTCATTTTCAACACGGACCACGGCTTCCCGGAGTGCGGCAGTGATCTCATCGAGGCTGATAGGCTTTTCCACATAGCTGACCGCGCGCAGGCGGATCGCAGCCTTCAGATACTCTTTATCGGAATAGCCGCTCATGATTATGATGGAGGATTCCGGGCACAGCTGCTGGATCTGCTCCGACATCTGTATGCCGTTCAGCTTCGGCATGCGGACATCCGTGAGGATCACGTCAGGTCGGAACTGCCTTCCGATCTCCAGCCCGTGCAGACCATCGTCGGCACAGCGCACATCCGTAAATCCGAGTCCGGTCCAGTCTATCTTGTCTCTAAGCCCTTCTCTTGTCAGTTTTTCGTCATCTACAATTAGTACTTTCATGGCTTTTTCTCTCTGCTTAGGCTGCCAAAAGACAAAGTATCTCTGACGTGCCCTTGTAAGTCATCTTCGGTTTTGCATTTTTGTCATTTAAAGTCTCGCTTGCGAGACGAAAGCGCAGGATTCGGGTCAGCGCTCGAAGCAGATCGCCTCGTGAATCGCGAACTGATATTAAGCGACTGACCTGTCTTTGTGATTATACCACATTAAAAAAGAATTTCCCCCATATCGAATAATTTTCCCCTAATGCGGAAAAATGAGAATTTTTATAATTATTACAGATTCGAAAGGAGGAAGCACTCGTGTCAGAAGATTTAATTCTCGAACTTAAGGGTATAACTAAGATTTTCCCGGGCGTCAAGGCACTCAACAATGTGCAGTTCCAGCTGCGCAGAGGCGAAGTCCACGCGCTGATGGGAGAGAACGGTGCCGGAAAATCGACTTTCATCAAGGTCATTACCGGTGTTCACGCAGCTGAAGAAGGTCACATGTATCTGAATGGACAGGAAGTTCATTTCAAGGGTACGCAGGACGCACAGGCGGCAGGTATCGCGGCGGTCTATCAGATCCCGACATCCTACCCGGAACTCACGGTCACGGAGAATATTTTCATCGGCCATGAGATCATTAAAAACGGAATGATCCAGTGGAATGAGATGAATAAGGAAGCTGAGAAGCTTCTCTCCAGACTGCATGCAACATTCAAGGTCACCGAGGAAGTCGGCGCGCTGACAATCGCTCAGCAGCAGATGGTCGAGATCGCGAAGGCACTCTCCACCAATGCCAAGATCATTCTTCTCGATGAGCCGACAGCAGCTCTTACTGCAAATGAATCCGAGGAACTCTACACTATCGTCGATGAACTTCATGCGCAGGGCGTTTCCATCATTTTCATCTCTCACAGAATGGAAGATATGTACCGCCTCGCACAGAGAGTCACGGTCTTCCGCGATTCACAGTATGTCGGGACATATGATGTCGATGAGATCACTGAGCCGGAACTCATCAAAGCTATGGTCGGCCGTGAGATCACAGATATGTATCCGAAGCCGCAGGTAACTATCGGCAAGGAGCTGTTCCGTCTTGAGAATCTTTCAAGAACAGGCTACTTCAAGAACGTCTCCCTGAATGTCCACGCCGGAGAGATCATCGGCCTCACAGGCCTTGTCGGCGCAGGCCGCACAGAGACTTTCCAGTGTGTCTGCGGTATTGAAAAAGCGGAGTCCGGCAAGATCATTCTGGAAGGCAAGGAACTGAAGATCAGAAATCCGAGAGACGCCATGAAGGCGGGCCTCATTCTTCTTCCCGAGGACAGAAGACGTCAGGGTCTTATCATGAGCTGGGGACTCGGCGATAACGTCACGCTCCCGATCCAGGATGAACTGGCCAAAGGCTTCTTCAATGACGTGCAGAAGGAGAGAGAACTTTCCAAGCAGTATCTTGAGGATGTCGATACAAAGGCAGTTTCCATTTTCGACAAGGCGAGCACGCTGTCCGGCGGTAATCAGCAGAAGGTCGTTGTCGCCAAGGCTCTTGCCCAGAAGAATATGAAGATCGTCATCATGGACGAGCCGACAAAGGGTGTCGACGTCGGCGCGAAGGCAGAAATCTACGCGATCATGGGCGACCTCGCAAAGAAGGGCTACGGTATCATCCTGATTTCCTCGGATATGCCGGAAGTTCTCGGCATGAGCGACCGCATCTACGTCATGTGCAAGGGGCGTGTGACCGGCTGCCTTGATATTAAGGAAGCTACACAGGAGAAGATCCTCGAACTTGCAATGGAACAGACGGGAAGGGAGGTATAAGGCAGTGAAAAATAAGAATTCTTTATTGAAAAAAATTACCGGCTCACGTGAAGCCAGCCTGGTCATCGTCCTGGTCGTGCTCCTCGTCGTTATCTCGATCATGAGCCCGTCATTCCTGAGCCCGACAAATATCGGACAGATCTTCAGAAACAACGCGCTCACACTGCTGATGGCTCTCGGTATGCTCTGCGTCATGCTGACATCGGGCATTGATATTTCCATCACATCGACACTGGCTTTCACCGGCATGACGATCGGTCTCCTTCAGAAGTATGATGTGATCCACAATACACTGCTTCTCTTTGTGATCGGTACTCTGATTGGTCTCATTTGCGGAACAATCAACGGTCTGATCATTGCAAAAGGCAAGGTCGCACCGATCATCTGCACAATGGGCTTCATGTACGTATGGCGCGGCATGGCCTACGTTATCTCCAATAACAACTGGGCATCAGGCGCGGACGTTGCAGGCTTCTCCGATTTCGGAAAAGACGGCTCCGTAGGTCCATACATCATTCTGACTGTAGCATACATCGTCTTCTTCATCGTCATGAAGTGGACAAAGTTCGGACGCAGCATTTACGCTGTCGGTTCCAACGCTGAGGCAGCAAGGATCTCCGGTATCAACGTAGACCGGACGATCATCTCCGCATACTCCATCATGGGCATGCTTGCCGGCCTCGCAGGTGTTCTCTCTGTTTCCATCTATGCGTCAGCTCAGCCGAACATGCAGTACGGCAAGGAAATGGACGTCATCGCAGCCTGCGTCATCGGCGGTGTCAGCATGAGTGGCGGGCGCGGCTCTGTCGTCGGCACATTCCTCGGCGCTGTCATTATCGCTGTTATCGCGAAGGCTCTGCCGCTCGTCGGTATCGATGCTATCGCGCAGAATCTGGTCAAAGGCGCAATCATCCTGTTCGTTGTTGTCCTTAACGTAATCACACAGAGGACAATGGATAAGCAGGCGCTCATGAGAAGGGAGATGTAATTATGGCAGGAAAATCCGGAAGAACTATTTCCAATACTCCCGCGGGAGGACTCAAAGAAAAGATCATTTCCCTGGAAGGCGCTCTGGTCCTTGCTCTCATTGCGGTCAATGTGCTCGGCGCATGCCTCTCCAGTACTTACAACTTTACAAATATCATGCGTGAAAGCCCGCGCTACCTCGCTGAGATCTTCATGCTGTTCGGCATCGGCTTCATCCTTGTCCTCGGCGATATCGATATCTCCGTCGGCTCGATCGTCTGCCTTGCAGCCACCGTCGGCTGCCTCAGCAGCAACGCAGGTCTTCCAATCGGCCTGGTCATCCTGATTACACTCGCGACAGGTCTTGTCTGCGGCATGATCAACGGCTTCTTCGCCACACAGTTCACGGAGCTTCCGACCATGATCATCACGCTTGGCACACAGATCATTTTCAGAGGTATAGCCGAAGTTGCCCTCGGCAGCGGCGGCAGCGCTTCCATGAATGACATCGCCGGCATCGGCGTCCTCAGAGTCAAGGTTGGTCCGTTCCCGATCTCCTTCTTCCTGGTGGTCATATTTGCAGCCCTGTTCATCACAGTGCTCAGCAGAACGACGTTCGGCAGAAAGCTGTACGCGATCGGCTCCAGCAAGACAGCAGCCTACTATGCAGGCGTTGACGTTCAGAAGATCCGCTTCTTCTGCTACAGCCTCCTGGGCTTCCTCGCAGGTATGTGCGGCCTCTTCCTTCTGGCGTCTACCTACGGCGCAAACACGACCACAGGCCAGGGCTTTGAGATGGAAGTCATCGCAATGTGCGTCTTCGGCGGCATCGCGACGACCGGCGGCAAGGGCAATCTGATCGGCGCGTTCATCGCTTCCTTCATCATTGTCTGCCTGCGCATAGCGCTCGGCCAGATCAATATGAACACACAGCTCATCCTGGTCATCATAGGTGTCATGCTGATCGTCTCGGTCCTGATCCCGTCCTTCCGTGACCTGCTCTGGAAGAAGAAAGCGACGAAATCGTAACAGGGATTTCCCTGCCGGAACAGAAGCAACAGCTCAGACGGACTGCAGCGAAGTTTCAGTGTCCGTCGCAAACATCATCTTCATCGAAAAACGCAGGTCCTCCTCTGCGAGCTTAGAAGATGCATTCGCATCTTCTGATCTCTCGGTCGGCCCTACAATGTTTTTCTCATGAAGAAGGATGCTTGCTTCCGGCAACCGAACTGCAGTCGTCTGAACTCTAACAAAAGAATTTACCGGAAATCAAAAGATATTCCTGTACTCCCGAAATATCTGCTCCGATACAATTAACATAAAGAATACAGCGCTTGTGCGTTAGTATAAAAAACAAGGAGGAACCCAATATGAAGAAGAAACTTTTCAGTGCACTTCTGTGCGCAACCATGGTAGTTGGCCTTCTGGCAGGATGCGGCGGAGGCTCATCCTCATCCCAGGGTGGTGACGCATCGGCGGCTGGCGGCGATTCATCTGCTCACACATATGCGATCGTTACCAAGTCTGCAGGTAATCCGTACAATGAGCGAGAAGCAGCAGGCTTCAAGGAAGTCATCGAGGCTTCCGGCGGAAACTGTGTCGTACAGAATCCGGAATCCGCAACAGCTGACGCTCAGATCTCCGTTATCCAGTCCCTGATCTCCCAGGGTGTCGACTCTATCGCAATCGCTGCAAATGACTCCAACGCCCTCGCATCCGTCTGCCAGGAAGCACTTGATGCAGGTATCAAGGTTCTCACACTCGACTCCGATGTCAACACAGCCGTAAGAGCTTCCTTCTGCAACCAGGCAGGTGTCCAGGAAGTCGGCCAGGCCCTCATCGATGCCGTTTATGATATCTGCGGCGGCGAAGGCCAGTATGCGATCCTTTCCGCAACATCACAGGCAACGAACCAGAATGCATGGATCGATGCTATGAAGTCCGTACAGGAAAGCGATGAGAAGTATTCCAAGCTTGAGCTTGTAGAAGTTGCTTACGGCGATGACGAGCCGCAGAAATCTACAGACCAGACACAGGCTCTTCTGACAAACTATCCGGAACTCAAGTGCATCTGCGCTCCGACAACAGTCGGTATCGCTGCTGCAGCTAAGGTCCTTCAGGATCAGAAGTCTTCTGTCAAGCTTACAGGCCTTGGCCTTCCGTCTGAGATGAAAGAGTACATCGGCGCTGACGATGCTCACAGCTGCCCGTATATGTTCCTGTGGAACCCGATCGACCTCGGCAAACTCGCTGCATATGCATCTATCGCCCTTGTTGACGGCACGATCACAGGCGCTGTCGGCGATACATTCGAGGCTGGAGACATGGAGAACAGCCCGTACACACTGAGCGCAGTAGCAGGCGACGAGAGCGCTTCCGAAATCATCCTTGGACCGCCTTTCAAGTTCGATCCGGACAACATCGAAGAGTGGGCTGCTGTATATTGATTATCACTGACTGATAATAGACTTAAATATGACATCATTGACGTGACATAATGAATCGGGCTGCCGTTCTTCGATCAGGGGATGCGGCAGCCCTGATATTTTGAACCGCTGGCTTCAAGCAGTACTTGCAATAGTTCAGACAGGCTGCAGCGGAGGTTCAGGATCCGGCGCAAACATCAGAACAGCCTGTCAGAACGGTTGCCAACACTTGAGAAACATTTTTTAACTACGAGGAGGATCACACATGGAACGTTACGCATGGAAGGGAAAAGTAGCTCCGGGAATGCACGCTGAGTATAAGAAGCGCCACGCGGAGATCTGGCCGGAGATGGTCGCGGTACTGAAGGAGGCGGGTATCTGCCACTACAGCATCTGGATGACAGGAGATGAGCTTTTCGGCTACTATGAGTGCGAGAAGGGCATCGATTACGCAGCCAGGGTCCAGGCGGAGAGCGAAGTCGTGAAGCGCTGGGACGAGAGCATGAAGGGCATCCTTATTATGGAGAAGGACCCGGTCACAGGGGCACAGCCGTTGCTTGAGCAGGTGTTTTGGCTGGAGTGATTCAGGGTTAGCCTGAGTGAATTGTCACCGTGAGCAAAGGCAGCCATTAGTCCTTTTGAGAAAGATTTTGCTGCTTCCGATAAAATGAGAAGATAACATTAGTAGGGGGCTGTTGCATTAGAGCGCGGTACCATTATCTATGGCAGACGTTATTTGCATATATCTGCCATAGATAATGGCACTATCGTCTAATGTGACAGCCCCCTCTCTTGTTGAGTGGCGGCAGTCATGTTTGTCTTATGTACCTTGTCTTGACTGCTGGGTGGTCTGGCGGGCAGTCGCTGCCAAAGAAATCAACCATAATTAACTGAAAGCAGGAAAGAAGGTATTCAGTCATCATAGGTCGAAACGGCGCATCGTGACTGCCCGGGTGTTGATGCAGGCAGTCGCTGCCGGTGAAATCGACCATAATCAACTGAAAGCAGGAAAGAAGGTATTCAGTCATCATAGGTCGAAACGGCGCATCGTGACTGCCCGGGTTGAGAAGCGGGCAGTCGTTACCAAAGAAATCGACCATAATCAACTGAAAGCAGGAAAGAAGGCATTCAGTCACCATAGGTCGAAACGGCGCATCGTGACTGCCCGGGTTTGATAGACAGCAGTAGATATCCGTGAAATCACCTTCTGTCTACTGCTGATCAAAATCTCATTCAAGAGTGCCTTACCGTCACATATTATCAAAATCATCATATGTGACTGCCTTCAGGTCTGGAATATCTGCCAACTGTCGCATCCCTCAAAGCCGCGATGTCTCATTGTCGCAGCAGCCACATCAAATTATTTCTTGACACTCGGCTTTCCAATGTTTACAGTACAGCCATGAGAATTACCCTGCGATTCAAGAAGAATAGGCAAGGATTCTCGGTAATTCAATTGCCGAGAGGAATTGCCCCTTTTTTATCTATTAATACGAACAAATGTTTGCAAACATGCGT
>CADAIL010000025.1 GCA_902788035.1 uncultured Lachnospiraceae bacterium
CTTCAATGATATTCAATTGTATTAGTGTGCCTGTTGGGCATCTCAGCAGGCATTATTATAAGCGCTATTATTATTAAAATGAATGAGACGTTACACTAGCTAAACATGGCATGTAATCGCGATTGGTCGATTGAAAATCGTACACCGCTAAAAATCATTGTATCAATTTGCTCTCTGATGCGCTAGAGTATTAGTACATAATATATCTTATCGGAAGTTCTGCAAGGAATTCCCGATAAAAGGCCGATTTATCGGCCGCAATTAGATTACAGGGTTCTCGAAGCGGTTCCTGTAATATTGGATGCGTATTATGGATTTGATTTTGAAGGGTCATACCCCAAAGGGTGGTTATACTACTAACTTTTATAGGAAGAACACTTTTATGAAACTTTTAGGAGAATATCTGCGCAGCAGATTCGGATGCAAGGTTTATAAGGTTGCACTGAACGGTGGCTTTACCTGCCCGAACCGTGATGGAACGATTGACATGCGAGGCTGTATATTTTGCTCTGCAGGGGGCAGCGGTGAGTTTGCGGAGAGCCCGGATCTTAGCATTACTGAACAGGTTGAACGCGGGAAAGAGCGTGTCAGACAGAAAATGAAAGATGGCAAATATATTGCCTACTTTCAGGCCTACACCGGCACCTACGCGCCGGTAACTAAGCTGAGAGCTCTGTTCACGGAGGCAATTATGCACCCGGATGTTGTCGCCATTTCCATCGCAACTAGGCCGGACTGTCTGCCGCCGGAGACCCTGAATCTACTTTCGGAATTGAATGAAATCAAACCGGTGTGGGTGGAGCTCGGCCTGCAGACGATCCACGAGGAGACAGCCCGCTATATACGGCGGGGATATGATCTGCCTGTCTATGACAGGGCAGTGAAGAATCTTCGGGAAAGAGGAATAGAAGTCATCACGCATGTGATCCTCGGACTTCCGGGGGAGAGCGAAGACGACATGGTGGAGACGGTGAAATATGTGTGCGCGTCCGGAGCAAATGGCATCAAGCTGCAGCTCCTCCACATCCTGCGCGGGACAGATCTAGAGCAGGAGTATAATGCAGGCAGAGTGAAAATTCTGACGGAAGACGAATACATCCGCATCCTCAGAAAGTGTGTAGCCGCTATCCCGGAGGATGTGGTCATCCACAGGCTCACGGGGGATGGGGACAAGCGCCTGCTCGTTGCTCCTTTGTGGAGCGGTGACAAGAAGCGTGTGTGGAACCGCATTCAGAGGGAGGTCCTTTCGTAAAATGTTGGCATCTGTAGACAAGGCTGGCGCGTCTTCTTAAACGTATCGCAACTGCACAATGATGAAGGTGTTTCGCAATTTGCGCTGTTCGTCAAGAACGCCGAGACGTTCTTGTAACAGTTCAGACAGGCTGCATCTCACAGTTCGTTTTTCCGGCAGCAAAGCATCCATCTTCGTGAGAAAAGCATTGTAAGTCCGACCGAGAGATCAAAACGCGTATGCGTTTTTAGCTCGCAGAGAAGGACTTGCGCTTTTCGATGAAGATGATGTTTGCGCCGGTTTATGAAACTTCACTGCAGCCTGTCTGAACTGTTACGCGTTCTTGATAAATATTGCAGAAATATCTCAAATGGTATTTCAATATTGAAAAATTAGGTGTATAGTGATTGTGTATAAAATAACTTAGAGAATTCCCTGCGATTTTATGTATATCCTATAAGAAAACAGGAAATTCTGCACAACAGAAGAAGAGATATATATGAAAAGGGGGCGAGTTTATGATTAGTTTTCTTATTTGTCTTGTTCTTCTAATTGCCAGCTACTTCACCTACGGTAAGGTAGTTGACGGTATCTTCGCACCGGATGACCGGGAGACCCCGGCGGTCGCGATTAACGATGGTGTTGACTATGTTGTACTTCCGGCATGGAAGCTGTTCCTGGTACAGCTCCTCAACATTGCGGGCCTTGGCCCGATCTTTGGTGCTCTGCAGGGTGCTCTGTGGGGACCGATCGTATTCCTCTGGATCACTTTCGGTACTATTTTCGCAGGTGCTGTGCATGACTACTTTGCCGGTATGCTTTCGGAGAGAAACAACGGTGCATCTATCTCTGAGGTCATCGGCATCTACCTTGGTCCGGTCATGAAGACGATCATGCGTATCTTCGCGGTCGTTTTGTTGGTCATGGTCGGTACTGTATTCGCAGTAGGCCCGGCAGGCCTTCTGGTCAAGCTTCTCTCTGAGAAGGGCGTGACAGGACCGTTCGCTCAGACAACTGTATGGCTGGCCATCATTCTTATTTATTACTTCATCGCTACATTTATTTCCATTGACCAGATTATCGGCCGTATTTACCCGGTATTCGGTATCTGCCTTATCGTGATGGCTGTCGGCGTCAGCATCGGCATCCCGATGAATGGATACTCAATTCCGGAAATCTGGACACACTTCGGCAGCATGCATCCGGCAGGCACACCGATCTGGAGCTTCATGTTCATCACAGTCGCCTGCGGCGCTATTTCCGGTTTCCATTCAACCCAGTCTCCGCTGATGGCACGCTGCCTTAAGTCTGAGAGACAGGGACGCTTCGTATTCTACGGCGCAATGGTCGCTGAGGGCTGCATCGCTCTGGTTTGGGCTGCAGCGGGCTGCTCACTCTATGAAGTGACCGGCGGCCTCAACACAGGTCTGCAGGAAATTCTTGGCGGCGGCCAGTCCGTAGCTATCTATGATGTCTGCGTGAAGACGATGGGTTCAGTCGGCGTCATCCTGGCTATGCTCGGCGTTATTGCATGCCCGATTACTTCCGGCGACACAGCTTTCCGTTCCGCAAGACTTACGCTTGCTGACTGGTTCAAGATCGATCAGGAGACGATGGGCAATCGTCTGAAGCTCTGCATCCCGGTCCTCGGCGCAGGTGCTTTCCTTGGTTTCGGCAACACGCTTGGCTTCCTCAGCTACACAGTTATCTGGAGATACTTCAGTTGGACGAACCAGACACTGGCTATGATCGTTCTTTGGGCAGGCGCAATGTATCTTGCTAAAGAAGGCAAGAATTATCTGATCTGCGCAGTCCCGGCAACATTCATGAGCGCGGTCTCCGCGACCTACTTTGTCATGGCTCCCGAGTGCCTCGGCATGATCCCGGCACTGAAGAGCAACACACTGATCGCATACCCGGTAGGTATCATCTGTGCGATCCTGTTCCTCTTCATTTTCCTCCGGAGCGCAAAGAATCAGGCATAAGAAGAAAATTTGGTATGAATATCTAAGTTGCAGGGGCCTTGCAAGTGAGGCTTGAATGCATGATAGCGTTGCGGGGAACGGAGGCTGCTCCGTTCCCCGTTTTCTTTTGTCGGAGTTTTCTTTTGGCCGGAGAAGATATTTGCAATTTTGCAAATGTCTTCTCCGACCGAAAGACTGTATCGGAGGTTTATATGTTGATCACACCAAAACCAATCGGAAAAATGGAGCTGAGCCCCGAAGAACTGTCGAAAGACAAGAAGGCCTGCACAAAGTATGGTCCCTGCGGAGTCGGGGAGAAAGCCATCTATCTGGGAAGCTTCTATATATCAAGAAGATTTTATGCGCCGTATCCTGAAATCCGACGGGTCTTTAAGCGAGTAGCCATGAGCGCCGGAGGCTTTACAGGTAAGGGGGCGTTCGGCACGATGCCCTATCTTGTCGTTGTGCTAAAGGATGGAACGGAGAAGCAGAGCAACTTTAAGCGGGAAGAAGACGTCGATAAGATCCTGGTCTGGATCAAAAAGCATCATCCGGAAATCCCGACAGTGACAAGGAAGGCTGAGGAGGAGGCTGCAAGGATGAATGCGGCTCCTAAAAAAGAGATATCAGCGCCTGTCAGGAAGGAGATTGCCGGACTTAACAGTGACATTCGCTACCTTGAAGAAAAGCCGGAAATATCCGATAACTTGTCAATCACTGTTCGCAGAAAGAGAATCGTCGATCAGATACCGGCCGGCAGTGTGCTTCTTGTATCAGTGATAGCTGTACTTGGGGTGCTGATTATTGTGGGGGCGGTGTATGCATTTGCTCAAAAAGTAGTTATGGCACCCTATATTCTGCTCATCGGGGCAGCCTTTGTGTTCTTTGCGATTGCGACGAACATCCTGCCGATCGGACAGAACTCGAAGAAGTCGGCTGCTAAAGGATGGGAAGTGGCGCTCTCGGATGCGAGGGCGTACGTGAAGGAAAAGCGTGACTTCTATCTGCCTGCCCAGTACGCGCACCCGATCGTGATCAGGCGCATGATCCGGATACTTGAGAGCGGACGCGCAAAGACGAAGAAGGAAGCGTACGAGCTTATGAAGGCAGACCTTAAAGCACTCGATTCGAGCGTAAAAGTGTCGCAGGAGGAGCACGATGAGGTCGTGATCGTGAAGCCGCTGTTTTTGGAATGCGGATATAAAGACATTCTTGAATGAATTCTTCCGCACTTTTGCCTCACAAGCGCGAATATAGCGGAAGAGCCGACAGCCCCGGTTGGAATCATACGGTACGATAGAGGGCTGATAGAAGGAGAGCACTATGAGTGATATTCTTGATTTTTTGAGAGAAGAAGGCGTGTCGGGAGATCTTATCCGGGGAGTAGAAGAATTCCGCGGCAGATATCCGGTGAGCGAGGAATATAGAGACCGAATCCCGGAGCCTCAGTATTATTATTACGGCAAAGAGACCTGGGAGATGGCACTCGCGGTCCTTCTTGCGGGCAGGAATCTTCTGCTTGCCGGTCCGAAGGCTACCGGCAAGAATTTGCTGTGCGAGAATCTCGCGGCAGCGTTCGGCCAACCAGTCTGGAACGTGTCTTTCCATATCAATATGGACGCGAGCTATCTAATCGGGACGGATACATTTGATGGTACAAGAGTTACCTTCAGACCGGGACCAATCTACCTGTGCGCAGACCGGGGCGGTTTCGGCGTCCTCGACGAGATTAACATGGCGAAAAATGAATCGCTGGCAGTTCTTCACAGCGCACTGGATTTCAGGCGGGCAATCGATGTGCCGGGCTATGATCTCATTCGGGTGAGACCGCAGACTCGCTTTATCGGGACAATGAATTACGGTTACGCGGGGACGAGGGAGCTCAATGAAGCTCTTAGCTCAAGATTTGCGATTTTGTCTGTGCCGGAGATCAGCGAGGACGATCTTGACCGGCTGATTAAGAGGAGCTTCCCGGATATCAATCCTAAGATCTGCACACAGTTCGTGAAACTTTTTGTGGAACTCATGAGGAAGACGGAGAAAGCCGAGATATCAGACCGGGCGCTGGACCTGCGCGGGCTGCTTGACGCGCTGAGCCTCATTCGCGAGGGGCTGACAGCAGGGCAGGCTCTTAGGATGTGTATCGTGGATAAGACATTTGACGCCTACGAGCAGTCGCTGATCATGGACGTGGTGAAGGCGAGGATACCGGCTGAACTGAATCGGAAGGTGGTTTTTGAGTGAGGGCGGGCTTATGCCGCGTTTTGAGGAAGTTTTACGCGCAAAAAGCAGGAATTGAGAGAATGGCGCATAAAGAATGAGTAAGACGTATGATCAGACGTGAATACACCGGGAACGCCCGGCGGGCAAGAAACTACATATGGAATGCGGCAGGGCGGTACGATTTTGAGCCGCCCTATATTGCGTTCTACCCGACCGGCGAAGTCGATATGTATTTCAATATGGTCATCGGGCTCGCGGTCAAGTGGTTCGACATGGATCGACTCACAGCCTTCTTTGACTCTTACAAGAGCTCACGGAGTGCCGATGAGTATGATGAGTTCCTCTGGCTCGGAATTGAGAACTGTGTGTTTGCGAAGGAACTTCCGGAGAGGCCGATTCTGGCTCAGCTGCGCATCAATCGTGCAAATGACTTCTTCCGCATCCAAAACTCTCTCTCCCGTCAGCAGGTGGAGATGCAGAGCATGGCTGTCTATGACCAGCAGGCAGCCAGATGGTCGGAGATTCTAGGCAGACATGTTCTCCTTGCAGGTAAGAAGAGGAAAATGTATGAGTTCCTTAAGTTCGAGGGGAATCTCAACACAGAAGGGCTGATTTCCCGCATGAATGAATTCTTTGAAGAATTCTTCCATTTTACTCCCGGTATAAGCGAGGAGAAGAGAAGCTTTAGACTTGCCGATTCACTGAGACGCGGTTTCGGTAAGCGGCGGGGCAGCAGCGAGAAGCTGATGGTCCGGACTGCGGACGGAGGAGGGATTACCGATAAAGACGTGCTGCTGACTCATACAGCCGGGATGAGATATGGATTTGCACCTGATAAAAAAAAAGATGAGGACTATATTAGAGCGTGCTTCGGTGACTGCGTATACAGCGATGAGGAGATGAGAATTCTTGAGGAAGCGCTCTGCACGGACGGGGATGCGGCATGCAGGCTGTGGGTAGTGAAGGCACAAAGAAATGGCGCAGAAGCTGGCGCACCGATAAATTCCAGTAGCAACGTTGGAGAAACAGAAGCTGGCGCGCTGACAAAGGCCAGGAGCTCCGGCGTGGCAGGCAATGCCAAGAGTGTAACGATGAGTTCTGGGACGACCACAGCGAAAATCAGTGACATTCGGACTCAATCCGGCACAGATAACAGTACTGCCTCACGAAATACAACAATCTCCAAAGATGCGCGAGACTTCCTCACAAAGTCAGCAGAGCAACGGCGGCGCAACGAAAAGTACCGCAATGAAAATGCCCTCATGATCAATGAGAGCATCAAGAGATTGTCGGCAGCGCTTGGGGCGCTGTTCGAGAGCTATTCGAGACATTTGCCGGAGAAAGCCCGTGCCGGCAGGCTTGTAGCGCGAAACGCCTACAGGCTCAGCGTGGTCCACGATCCATATGTTTTCCTTCGTGACGGCGATGAGACGGAAAACAATATCCGTGTCACCCTGCTTTTGGACGCGTCGATGTCGCGGCTGTATTCCCAGGAGAAAATTGCCGCAGAGGCTTATGTGATCGCAAGCAGTCTTGAGTGGATCCATATACCGCTTGAGATACTGTCCTACCGGACAATCCGTGGCTTTACGGTGATTGAGAAGCTGAAAGAATCTGTGGAAAAGAATCCTGAAAGTGTGCTCGGCTATACAGCCGGCGGCTGGAACCGCGACTCGCTGGCTTTCCGCACCGTCGGCAGGATGGTTCGCGAGGAGGATCCGAACCGTACGCAGTCTCACATCCTGCTAATCCTGACAGACGCAAGTCCGAACGACTCGATGCCGATTGCATCAGGTGGGTTGCGCGGTGGGAAAGAGTATGAGGGCGAGCTTTCGGTCCGCGAGGCCAGAAAGGCAGTCAGTGCTCTGCGAGAAGATGGAATCCGAGCATCCGCGATTTTCCTCGGATCGAGCGCCCACCTTGACAACGTGCACCAGATCTTCGGCAAGGAGTATGTTCGGATCCAGACGATTGCGCAGCTTGCGGATGGGGTGTCCGAGCTGATTGCCATGATGCTGAGGGAAGCTCCGCCTGACTGATTTTTGCGACCATTGCCGTAAAGGGTGTCCGAGCTGATCGCCATGATGCTGAGGGAAGCTCCGCCTGACTAATCCCTGACAATCACCGTCGTAAAATATCCGGTCTTATCCGGCAGCGGCTCGTCGTCCCCGAGCTTTTTAATCAGGATTTCGTCGTCCATGCCGCAGTTGACAGCGAGGGATGTCACACCGAGAAGCCCCCGCCTGTCAAGTTCATCGAGTGTTCTGTGCAAATGCCTCCCCGCCTTCATCAACACCTTCGTCCCCGGCAGGTCAAGATAGTCATCAGAGTTATTGCGGACGGAGGGAATGATGTGGACAGGCGCATCCATTTCCGCAAGAGGAATCGCAAGGGAAGCTGCGGCAGCCGAGAAGCTAGGAACTCCGGGAACCATGATGATTTCATAGCCGCGGGATATGAGCTCATCTGCAATATAGTGGACGGTCGAGTACAGGGAGACGTCGCCAAGCGTCACCATCGCGACGTCCTGGCCGTTGTCCAGGTAACTGGCCGCGGCTTCTGCGTTTTTTCTATAATTCTCTTTCCGCTTGGCAGGGTCCTTGTCCATGGTGAAATCCATGGCAAGGATTTTTTTGTCAAATTCTTCAGCGATCTCTGCAGATCCTGCCAGAACCCCTGTCCGCCATACAATATCCAGCGCAACCATATCACCATTCCCCGTTCTGGGGGCGGCAATGATGGGGGAGGATTTGATGATTTTGAGTGCCTTGACTGTGATCAGCTCCGGGTCTCCGGGACCGACGCCGATACCGTAAAATGTTCCTCTTTTTTTTTCCATCACAATACCTTAAAAACTCTCATGTCAGTTGACTTTACCTAACTTAAAAGGAGCTGTCGCATTAAGGAGCACCATCACTACATGGCTGACGTTATTTTGTAATTGTCTGTCATATATAGTGGTGATACCGTCTAATGCGACAGCTCATTTTCGATTTTGGTCCTTGGCAAAGCAGTAGGTAGCTGAACCAAGTAGTAAACGACAGCAGCAAGAACCAATTCTGGATTCTCGACTGTCACAACAAACTGAACCAAGTAGTAAACGGCAGTAGAAATAATAATATCTTGATTCCCTACTGTCGGAGCAGCCCATTCTGCACAGAATCGGCTTGCTCCTCTACTGCCACGTCACATTTTGCAGCAAAAGTAGTAATTGCAATCCCTCTTTTGATCATCAGTCATAAGAGAAGAAAGCATTTGCCTCATTAACATTATAGAGACCGTAGCACGGCAGCGTCTGCGGCAGCTCCGAGTCGCTTAAGGCTCTCGGCATCTGATACCACTGCCTGCCATCATCCGTGAGCTCGGACATTGGCGTTCCGGGGAAGTAGAGAATGAACTCTTCGCCGCCCACGATTCCATAGGGATCCGATGCGACGTAACGGACCTGATCATCAATCCACTCATTGCCGACCGGCTCTGATGTTCCGGACTCAACAAGCCTCAGAGTGACTGAATGGTCGTTTATAACATTGGCGACCTCGAATCTTCCGGAGAAATCAGAAACATAGATTGTTCCATTCGGGTAGCCGTCTCCTGTGTCACCCATGTCAGAGTCGTGGAAGGAACCCATGAATATTCCGTCATTTGCAAATGTCAGCTCCGATGACCATCCGCCCACTCCGCTTGCAAATCCAAACTCTTTCCCATTCAGCGCGCCAAAGATACTTTCTGCGGTAAGTTCTGCTGGAGCAGCGCTGTCCGAAGTGCTATCCGTCACGGGGGAGCTGCTTGGAAGAAGCTCGCTGAGCTTTGCGATCGCCTCATTATAGGTCAGAGCTTCGCTGCCCTGTTCGCGGTGTAATCCGACGAGGAATTCGTCATCATTTGCACTTGAAAGAAGAATCTTGTCCGTGTTGTCATACCAGGCGCTTTTTGTTTTTTCATATTCCTCGTGCGAGACTACTATATCATCAATGTAGTATGTGTCTTCAAATGAGGAGTAATCCTCAGTCGGATATGAGGAGTGAGCGATATTTTCGACCGGAACCAGTGTGCTGCCTGAAGCAGCAAGACGGTGGTAATAGTAGTCGACGCCCTCATCGCCGATGCTGTCATAAATATAAAGAGTCTTGTCCTTGCCTGCGAATACGCAGCAGCATGTGCCGCCTGCGACGGCCACATCGAGGTGATCGTCGTAAAGGGTCTTTACAGTTTCATCTTCATAGGTGCATACAACAAGATTTGCCTGATAATAGTACGCGCCATTTTCGCCGGCAGTCCCTCGCATGAAGAGGAGTTCGGGTGTACCATCTCCGTATACATCTGCAAATGCCACCGGCTTCGAATTCGCCTCCGTCACATCCGGGTCTGATTTCTGCCAGTCATAAGCAATGATATAACGCTGATTCTCCTGAAGGACGGCGAGATAAGCCGCGTAGGCTGCTGAATAGTCAGGTTCCGGCTCAGCAGTTGGCGTTGCGACCTGACTTTCTGCCGGCGTTTCCTGCGGGACAGTGGATTCGGACTGGGCTTTGCTATCTACACTTTCTGTGGTCTGTGATTCGACCTTAGAATCAGCCGGGGCAGGTGCCGTGGTACTATGTGTGCTTTGGCTTCCGCATCCGAAGAGGGTGCCAGTGAGAAGAGTTGCTGTGAGAATGCCTGCTAAATATTTCTTTTTCATGGTGACCTCCTTTATAGATTTATAAATCTATTGCCTGTATTAGACTAGCAAGTTCATCAACTGTAGCGGTGGTGTAAATTCATGCATCGATATACAGATATTTAGTTAGTTCGCTTTGAGAGATTGGCTTCTGCATCAGAAATGCGGTCTATTAGCTTTGATTTAAAGACTGGCTTTGGGGTAGCTGGTTCTTGTATCAGATATAAGGTCTCTTGGTTTTGAGGGCGGCATCCGTGAGAAGACTTTCATCAATCTC
This sequence comes from uncultured Lachnospiraceae bacterium, assembly GCA_902788035.1. Classification (GTDB taxonomy): domain Bacteria; phylum Bacillota; class Clostridia; order Lachnospirales; family Lachnospiraceae; genus Chordicoccus. The sequence goes on from CADAIL010000025.1 coordinate 10,359, forward strand.
TGCTACGATGCCATTTTTAAGAAGGATATCCTTGGCTTTGTCCACATCATTCTCCTTCACTTTGATGACATAGACCTCGTGATCGATTTTGCCCTTGCTGCCGAAGTCGCGTGGGTCGAGTTTTGCCCCGCAGCCGCCGGCCATGACGGAGTCCTGCAGGTAGTGGCTTGCTTTGAAACCTGTGAGACCACCGTCTTTCAGGGCGCTCTTGATTTTTGTCCAGGTTTCTTTGTCTTTCTTTTTATAAATCACGGTTCGTTTTTCAAACATGATGGTGTTCTCCTTGGTTTTCATGTGCTTTGGAGGGCAGAAGCAGCAAAATCCTGCTTCCTGAGGCAAGTTTGCAGCCTTTGACCAAAAGGTGTTTCATCGGGTCTTTGGCAGAAGCAGCAAAATCCTGCTTCCTGAGGCAAACTTGCTGCCTTTGGCTCTGAAAGCTTCATAAATAAGTATACCATGTTTTATTTATGCAGACAAAGCATGGCGGAGATGTATACGCAAAACATATATGCAGTATTGTAACAATTTTGAGAGGCTGTTTGACTAATAATTTTGCTAGGCTATTTGACTTATTGCGCAAACCAATTCCTCAAAACGCAATAAGTCATGTCTGTAACCCGCTATAACTATCATCAATAGCTCATGTATTGGAAGTTCACACAGCAATGTGTTATAATTGCTGTATCGCGTTTTGAGTGAACCATCTGGGAAATGACTATTTGGAGACCGCAGGAATCTGGTTTGGAATTATGTCAGCCGGCGCTGACCCGAAGCCCGCGCCAAGTCTCGCGAACGAGACTTGAATTGTTTAAGATAGAGCTCCCGCTTGTGTTACGCAGGAATCAGAAATCTGCGAAGAGCCCCTGCAAATGTGGATTTTCGCGATAAAATGGCTATGTCAGGAGAAAAATCGTGAGTGTAAAAGATATTCTTAAAGAGAGGATGGCGTTCTCATTCGAAGTATTCCCCCCGAAAACGGACAAGGGAATGGTAAAACTGTGCAGCCCGGGAGGTGTTCTGGACCAGCTTTATGAACTGAGACCCGACTATATTTCCTGCACCTACGGCGCAGGTGGGACAAATGTAGGAAAGAACCTCGAAGTCCTTGACAAAATCAAGCAGGACGGAAAAGCAATCCCGCTGACTCACTTCACCTGCATCGGAAACACAAAAGAGGGAATCAGGCAGCAACTCGACACCTATCTTGAGCATGGAATCAACCATATGCTTGCACTGCGCGGCGATTTCCCGGTCGGCTGGACTGGTACGGGCGGAGATCTGCACTATGCGACCCAGCTGGTCAAGTTCGTCCGCAAAGAATACGGTGACACATTCACGATCGCGGTCGCCGGATCGCCGGAAGGCCACGTTGCCTGCAGGAGCCTCGAGGCGGACATTTCCTTCCTCAAGCAGAAGCAGGACAACGGAGCTGACTATGTTATGACGCAGCTCTGCTGGGATATGGAGCAGTTCAAGAGATGGCTTGATATGATCCGGAAGGCAGGCGTGACCATGCCGATCGATGTCGGTGTTATTCCGATCACGGATCAGGCAGCGACAATCACAATGGCCTACAACAGAAACGCAAGTGTCATTCCGAAGGAGCTGTCGAGGCTTTTGACCAAGCACTGGATCTTCCCGAATCCTTACAATCCGACTGAGCCGGAAGATGTGGTGAAAGCCAAGAAGGCAGCCTTCAAGGAAGAAGGTATGCTCTACACGATCCGTCAGATCGACCAGTACAGAGCTCTCGGTTGCAACGGCATCCATATGTATGTGCTGAACAAGTCTGACGGTGTCGCAAGACTGGTCAACGAGTCCGGCATGATGGATTACATCTGAAAACGAAGCTGCCGGATGGAATGGTAAGTGTCTGGCGTGAATGCGACTTAGAACATACCTGCAGATGTGTGATTGGCGGCTTTTGTTTCGGCATCTTGCTGTAATAATACAGGTAAACTGCATAAATATGCACAAAAATGATCTCCGAATGTTACGTTCTTAGTAGCGTTCGGAGATTTTTTTAAAATTTGCAAGATAGTCATGACAAAAGGAAGGCTTTTCGCTATTATGAAGGGCGTAAATGATACCGGCTGTTTCGAAGGTCCGCTAAGTGAGTGGACCGCTCAGAAAAACGAAAAGCCGGTCAAAACACAGCCCCAGGATTCTGATCAGAGAGGAGAAAACATGGCTGAATTCAAAACAGATATTGAAATTGCTCAGGAATCACAGATGATGCCCATCACTGAGATCGCTAAGATCGCGGGCGTAGACGACAAATATCTCGAGCAGTATGGCAAGTATAAGGCAAAAGTTGATTATAACATTCTGAAGGAAGTGGACCGCCCGAACGGCAAGCTCGTTCTGGTAACAGCTATCAACCCGACACCGGCAGGTGAGGGCAAGACGACAACAACTGTAGGTCTCGCAGACGGAATGAAGAAGCTCGGCAAGAACGTCATCGTCGCTCTCCGTGAGCCGTCACTTGGCCCGGTCTTCGGCATCAAGGGTGGTGCTGCAGGCGGCGGATACGCGCAGGTCGTTCCGATGGAAGACATCAACCTTCACTTCACAGGTGACTTCCACGCAATCGGCGCAGCCAACAACCTGCTCGCAGCCATGATCGACAACCATATCTATCAGGGAAATGAGCTGAACATCGACCCGCGAAAGATCACATGGAAGCGCTGCGTGGACATGAATGACCGCCAGCTCAGATTCGTGGTCGACGGTCTCGGCGGACGCGTCAACGGCACACCGCGTGAGGACGGCTATGATATCACAGTAGCATCCGAGATTATGGCAGTTCTCTGCCTTGCAAGCGACATCGCTGACCTCAAGAAGCGTCTTGCACGCATCGTTGTCGGCTATACATACGGCAAGATTTCCGAGCAGAAGCCGGTCACAGCAGGTGACCTTCACGCAGAAGGCGCTATGGCAGCCCTCCTTAAGGATGCTCTGAAGCCGAACCTTGTGCAGACATTGGAGCATACACCGGCATTTGTGCATGGCGGCCCATTTGCAAATATCGCTCACGGCTGCAACTCAGTCACAGCCACCAGAATCGCACTCAAGCTCTCTGACTACACGATCACAGAGGCAGGCTTCGGTGCCGACCTCGGCGCTGAGAAGTTCCTCGACATCAAGTGCCGCATGGCAGGTCTTAAGCCGTCCTGCGTAGTCCTCGTTGCGACAGCCCGCGCGCTCAAGTACAACGGCGGCGTTCCGAAGGCAGAGACAGGCAAGGAGAATCTTGAAGCCCTCGAGAAGGGTCTTCCGAACCTCCTGAAGCACATCACGAACATCACACAGGTCTACAAGCTGCCGTGCGTGGTCGCGATCAACCGCTTCCCGATGGATACGGAGGCTGAGCTTGAGCTTATTCGCACAAAGTGCGCAGAAGTTGGTGCAAATGTCGCCCTCAGCGAAGTCTGGGCCAAAGGCGGCGAAGGCGGCATCGAGCTTGCAAATGAAGTCATCCGCCTCTGCGAAGAGCCGAACGATTTCACATTCTCTTATGAGCTCGACCAGCCGATCGAAGCTAAGATCCGTGACATCGTCACAAAGATCTACGGCGGCAAGGACGTTGCGTTCACAAAGGATGCTGAGAAGCAGATCAAGCAGCTGACAGACATCGGATTCGACAAGCTTCCGATCTGCATGGCTAAGACACAGTACTCTCTGACAGACGACCCGACTATGCTCGGCGCGCCGACAGACTTCACAGTCACTGTCCGCCAGGTCAAGGTCTCCGCAGGTGCAGGCTTCCTTGTAGCCCTCACAGGCGAGATCATGACAATGCCGGGTCTGCCGAAGTCCCCGGCTGCGTGCAGGATCGACGTGGATGATAATGGAAAGATTTCCGGACTGTTCTAAATAGATTCTGGTATCTCAGCGCGAGATGACTCGCTTCTATAACGGTGGACTGCAAGTTCGCCTTGCGGGTAAGCATTGAATAATGAAGTAATGGCGGAGTGGACAGAAATGTTCGCTTCGCTTTTTTAATTGGTTTCCGGTCTTGAGTGGGAAATTGCAGTCATTTATGATATATTTTGTCTATGAAACATGGCAGAAGAGTACCACCTTCATAGGACGCGGTCCGGAACCGCGCGAGGGAGATTCATGGACCGATTTGGTTTATACAAATTCGATTGGGGGTAAATAACATGGCAAAACTGTTATCCGGTAAGGAAGTAGCGGCGTCTCTTAACGAGAGCATACGGGAAAGGGCTGAAGCCCTCCGCGCGCGCGGCATCACGCCGAAGCTTGCGATTGTGCGCTGCGGAGAAAATCCATCCGATCTCGCTTATGAGCGCGGGGCCGCAAAGAGAGCGGAAGTGTGCGGCATTGAAATAGAGAATGTCCTTTATCCGGAAGGTGTCACGAAGGAAGAACTTATTTCCGGAATAGAGAAGCTGAACGGCGATGACAGCGTGCACGGCGTGCTTCTGTTCCGCCCGTTACCGGGAGAGCTCAGGAAGTGTGAGAGTGAGATCGCCAATCATTTGCTTCCGGAAAAGGATGTCGACTGCATGACGGACCTCAGCCACGCCGGAGTGTACACGGGTAAGGATCTCGGCTATCCGCCGTGCACGCCGGAGGCCTGCATGAAGATCCTGGATTATTATGAAATCGACCTGAAGGGGAAAAATGTGACCGTGATCGGCCGCTCGCTGGTCGTTGGCAAGCCGGTCACTATGATGCTGATGGGAAAACATGCCACGGTGACTGTCTGCCACACACGTACCGTGGATGTTGCCGGGATTGCTTCCAAAGCGGATATTATCGTCACGGCGGCGGGAGCGCTTAAGAGCCTCACGAAAGATTTTGTGCAGCCCGGCCAGGTCGTCATCGACGTGTCGATTAACTGGGATCCTGACAAAAAGGACGGCAAGGGTGGTATCGCGGGAGACGCGGATTTTGAGGAAGTGGAGCCGATCGTCAGCGCGATCACGCCGGTACCCGGCGGCGTCGGGGCAGTGACCACATCCGTGCTCATGGAGCATGTGGTGAGGGCAGCGGAATGGTTCAGATAAGGCCAGACCCACTGCCTTTTATAATGCATCCCTATAATTACCTAACAGAATCAAGTTTCGCTATAAATCTCTCGCTTAGCGGCTTTGACGGTTTGAGGGTGCAATGGTAAGATGTTAGTGGACATTTTACCCAATAAGCACCAATTGAGAGGTTACTATGGAACGTTTACCAAAAAGAAATGAAGTCCCGGTCGAACTCACCTGGCGGTTGTCAGACATTTACCCATCGACAGACGCATGGGAAAAAGACTTTAAGGAGAGCCTTGATCTGGCGGAGAAGATTGCCGGATTCGAAGGGCGCGCGGCAGCGGACGCGCAGAGCCTGCTCTCCGTGATGGACCTCTATGAAGCCTGCATGAAAAAATTCTACGCGGTCATCAGCTACGCGAACATGCTGCATGATCAGGATACTGCCGATGCGGAAAATCAGGTCTACATTCAGCGCGCCCAGAGCGCGGGCGTCAGGATCGCGGAGTTGACGGCCTTTCTCGAGCCGGAGATCCTCGAGCTCCCGGATGAGACGCTGGCTTCCTATTACGAGGCCGAGCCGGGACTTTTGAAGTATCGCGTCACGATCAGCGACATCGTGCGCCTGCGCGCGCATTCGCTCCCGAAAGAGATGGAGAAGCTTCTGGCCTCCGCCGGCGACATGGCGGAGACTCCGTCGAAGGGCTTCAGCATGCTGGTCGACGCGGACCTGAAATTCCCGGAAGTCGTCGGCTCGGACGGGGAGAAAACGCTGCTCTCGAACGGCCGGTTCGTCACTACGCAGATGTCGGGGGACAGGAAGCTGCGAAAGGAGGCGTTTGAAGCCTTCTATGCGAGATATAAAGAATTCATCAACACCTCCGCGGCCCTCTACGACGGCCAGGTGAAGCAGCAGATCTTTTTTGCCAGGGCACGAAAGTATCCGTCGACATTTGACGCTGCCGTCAGCGCCGTCAATGTATCGCCCGCCGTCTGTGACAACCTGATCGAAAGCGTCCACAGGAACCTTGACAAGATGCACCGCTATGTGCGCCTGCGCAAGAAGATGCTCGGCGTCGACGAGCTCCATATGTACGACGTCTACGCGCCGATGGTCAGCGACTATTCCGTCAGCGTCACCTACGAGGAGGCTCAGGCGGACGTGCTGGAAGCGCTCAGACCTCTGGGGGAGGAGTATGTGAGCGTGGTCCGGCAGGCATTTGCAGACAGATGGACCGATGTCGTTGAAAATGAAGGCAAGCGCGGCGGCGCCTACTCCGCCGACGTGTACGGCGTGCACCCCTACATGCTGCTCAACTGGAGCGGCCGCCTTACCGACGTCTTCACCCTGATCCATGAGATGGGGCACTCGATGCACACCTGGTACTCCGACCATGCGCAGACTTTCTTCAATTCCAAGTACAAGATTTTTGTCGCGGAAGTCGCCTCTACGACCAATGAGATCCTGCTCCTCGAGTATCTGCTCGGCAAGGCAGCGTCCGAGGCGGAGCGGGCTTACCTCATCAATCACTATCTTGAGAGCTTCAAGGGCACCATGTTCCGCCAGACCATGTTCGAGGAATTTGAGAGGAAGACCAATGCAATGGCGGAGCAGGGAATCCCCCTCACAGCCGACGCTCTCAGCGGGACTTACCTTGAACTTAATAAGCAGTATTTCGGCGAGGATATGGTCTCTGACCCGCTGATCGCGTATGAGTGGGCGAGAATTCCGCATTTCTACTATAATTTCTATGTATACCAGTACGCGACGAGCTTTGCGGCTTCGGTCGCGATCGCCCACAGGATCCTCGAGGAAGGTCAGCCGATGGTCGACCGGTATCTCTTGTTCCTAAGGAGCGGCTGCACAGAGGATCCGGTCAGCCTTCTTAAGAAGGCAGGCGTCGACCTCACGACGGGAAAGCCGGTCGACGAGGCGCTGGCGGTGTTCGAGAAGGCAATCATAGAGATGGAAGCGATGGTCGGGTGAGGCGATCGGGGAGGCGCCCGGCAGGGAATATCCGGGTGAATCCCGCACAGAATGTCGCGGGTGAGACATGAGGTTTCCCGGCAATCAGAACGGAGCGCAGCAGCAGATATTGCTGCAGAACGGAGCAAAGATATGAATGATACAATACATATGACAAAGTACGCCAAGGCGTCAGGCTGCGCTGCAAAAATCGGCCCCGGAACTCTCGCGAAGATCCTGGGCAGGCTGCCGAAGTTTGAGAACGACCGCGTGCTTGTCGGCCTTGAGACCGGTGACGACGCGGCGGTATACAAGATCAATGATGACGTGGCAATGATACAGACGCTGGATTTTTTCCCGCCAATCGTCGATGACCCGTATATGTTCGGCCAGATCGCGGCTGCCAACGCCCTCTCGGATATCTACGCCATGGGCGGTCAGCCTGCGGTCGCTCTGAATATTGTCGCATTCCCGAAGACCCTTGATATCTCGATCCTGGGCGAGATCCTGAAGGGAGGCGCGGACAAAGTCCGCGAGGCAGGCGCAGTTCTGGTCGGCGGTCATTCCGTGCAGGATGAGGAGCCAAAGTACGGTCTGTGCGTCTCGGGATTTGTTCATCCGGACAAGATCTGGAAAAATTTCGGGGCGAAGCCGGGCGACGTACTGATTCTTACCAAGCAGATCGGCGTCGGGCTAGTCAATACAGCAATTCGCGGCGGCATCGCGACTCCTGACAATGTCGAGGAGGTCGCGGGCATCATGTCCCGGCTAAACAAGTACGCCAAAGAGGTCGCACAGAACTTTACGGTCCATGCCTGCACGGACGTAACCGGCTTCGGACTACTCGGTCACTGCTGCGAGATGGCGGAGGCCAGCAATGTGTCCTTTAATATTCACGTGGACGATATAGCATTTGTAAAAGATGCCGCTGACTATGCCTGCATGGGACTTGTACCGGGCGGCACGTATGCCAATCAGGATCACACCGGCCATCTCATCGACCGGGGAACGAGAGCTGAGTTCGAATTTGACCTTTTGTATGATCCGCAGACGTCGGGCGGGCTGCTATTTGCAATACCCAAAGAAGAGGCGAACGGATTCTACGAGGCGCTGCTCGCAGCTGACCTCAGAACAAAAGTCTCTGTCATCGGCGAAGTGACAGAAAGAGACGGAAAGCTCGTACACCTGCTATGAAGAGTATATATCTGGATCACGGCGCGACATCATTCCCGAAAGCACCCGGGGTCGCCGACGCAGTGTACGAATACATGACAGAGGTGGGTGCAAATATAAGCCGCGGCACCTACGCCTCCGCCATCTCCGCCGCATCGGTCGTGCTTAAGACGCGGGAGATGCTGATGAAGCTTTTTAATTTTAAATACGGCTCTGAGTATGTTGTCTTTACACCGGGGGTCACCTTCGGGCTCAACCAGATTCTCCGCGGCTGCGTGCAGCCCGGTGACCACGTGGTCGTGAGCTCGCTCGAGCACAATGCGGTGATGCGGCCGCTTGTGGACATGGAGAAGAGCGGGGTGACGTTTTCAAGGATACCCGCTGATGAGGACGGAATTACTGATCCACGAGATATCGAACCTCTGATAAGGGATAACACCGCCCTCATGGTCATATGCCATGCCTCAAATGTCTGCGGAACAATTTTCCCACTCAAGGAGGCTGCGGAAGTGTGCCGGAGACATCATATCCCGCTGGTCGTGGACGCGTCCCAGACAGCCGGCCATTATCCGATTGATTTTGAGGAACTTGGCCTCGCTGCGCTCTGTGTGCCCGGACACAAGGGTCTGCTGGGTCCTCAGGGAATCGGAGCGACGCTATTTGCACCGAGCTTTGCGGCAGATGTGCGGCCGCTCGTTATGGGCGGGACCGGAAGCTTCTCCGACAGTGAGGAGATGCCGGTATGTATGCCGGATAAATTTGAATCAGGCACTATGAATCTGCCGGGAATCTATGGCCTGAATGCCGCACTCAAGTATACACTAAAAGAGAGCGTGGAGAAGCGGCGCCGGCAGGAGATGGAACTGACCGGACAGTTCATAGAAAGTCTTGCGGATGCCCATGTCAGAATATGCGGGACAAAAGATCTTGAGAAGCGCGTCGGCGTTGTCTCGCTTGACTTTGAGTATGACGACAATGCCCAGGCTGCCTATTATCTCGATTCGGAGTTCGGGATCCGCACGAGAACAGGAATGCACTGTGCGCCGAACGCCCACAAAACAATCGGTACATTTCCGCAGGGGACGGTCCGGTTTTCATTCGGATACGGAACGACGGCGGAGGACGTTGCGTATGCGGCGCGTGCGGTTAAGGAAGTGGCGGAGTGAGAACTGAAGCCGCGCGTCAAAGTGGTGACTGCAGGAATAGGGCTGGGAGATGTGTGCAGACCAAAATCCAGTACCGAGTCTCACAAGCGAGATCCAAAACGATTATCATGAGTATAGTTCTTTACGGGAATCTTCCGCGGATGGACTTGCTCAATATAAGGAGGAAATAAAATGTATTTAGATGCAAGAGGAAAACAGTGCCCGATGCCGGTAATCATGGCAAAGAAGGAACTTGACGGGGGCTGCACAGACCTTACAGTCGCAGTGGACAACGAGACTGCAGTGAAGAACCTGACAAAGATGGCAACGAATCTCGGCCTTTCTGTGGAGTCATCCGGCAAGGACGGGGATTATGAAATTCACATCACCGGCGAGCTTACAGCCGAGGGGCGCGAGACAGAGCCTGAGCAGTTCTGCGAGCTGCCGGCGACAGCTAACTACTCTGTATTTGTCAGCAAAGATCACCTCGGTGAGGGAGACCCGGTACTCGGCAGGAATCTGATTCGCATGGCAATTTACACGCTGTCAGAGGGAGATAATGTTCCGAAGTCCCTGCTCTTCATGAACGGCGGTGTCAAGTTGGTCGCGGGCGAGGAGCCTCAGATCACGGAAAATGTCAAGAAGCTCATCAGCCGTGGCTGCGAGGTCCTCGTGTGCGGGACCTGCCTGAATTTCTACGGTCTGTCTGACAAGCTCGAAGCAGGCACGGTCTCCAACATGTATGAGATTCTTGAGAGAATGCAGAAATCTTCGAACACGATAACGTTATGATGCAGCACTTTTATGTATTTGCATTTGGATCTACCCACGCTGCCATAGAGGCCGAGCGCCTTCTTGCGTCCGTGAAGGCCGTGGTCATGCCGACCCCGCGAGTGATCACCGCAAGCTGCGGCATGTCACTCCGGCTGGAGGATGAGTATGCGGATGAGGGGCTTCGGATGATGAAGGGCTCCGGAATCGGGAGCTGGCGCTATTATGAGATGAGCGGGTCGAGGCGGGACCTGACAAGTAAGCTTCTTGCTGAAGCGGAAAGCTGATAAGATATTTGACCAACAAAAATGAGGCTGTCGCATTAGTGCGGCGGCCTCTTATGCTGAGTGGTGGCAGTTACCTTAGTTCAGTTCGGCGTTTCAAGACTGCCCGGGTGATTTTGATGGCAGTTGCTAGCTGTGAAATCAGCTCTTATCCACTGAATGCGAGAAAGCCGGCTTCCAGTCATCAAAGTTCAAAACGCCGCTTCATGACTGCCCGGGTGATTTTGATGGCAGTTGCTAGCTGTGAAATCAACTCTTATCCACTGAATGCGAGAAAGCCGGCTTCCAGTCATCAAAGTTCAAAACGCCGCTTCAAGACTGCCCGGGTGATTTTGATGGCAGTTGCTAGCTGTGAAATGACCTTTTATCGACTGAAGGCTGGAATCTAATTTTAATAAATCATACGGTCACCAAACATCAAACTCAATAAAGGTGACTGCTTTCTCACTGTAAATTCAGCAGTGTATTAAGCTGATTTAACCGAAAACGAGTCAGTGAGACTGCCTATGCGCTTTGATTTGACCCTTATGCAGCACTGCACATGTGTATTATTTTGCAAGATCGACTGCCGACTTCTTAATCACAAGGTTTAAACCGGATGATTTACCGAAGGCAAGTCTAAAATAAGAAAAATCCGGTCGTTAAGGCCGGATTTTCACAGATTAGCGAAGACTGCCACAACCTCTATTGCGACAGCCCCAATTCGTCATAGAGCGCCAGGTGTAACAGAAGCCACAAACGCCCTGACCGCCGGTATCTGCATCACCGTGAAATGATGCTTTGCAGGCCCACCGAGCCCGATGTGCTCATAGAGCGGATACAGATTGTCGTAGTAGCGCCCCTCGGCCGCGCGCACCATCTGGTAAGCAGTAACGAGAACGAACGTGGCTGCGACGAGCCATGCCATCTGGTCGGCGAAGCAGATCGCCATAAAGCCAAATCTTGCAACGAAGACTGTGCACACGATAACGCGGGCGACCATCTCGAGCACGCCTGCCAGCATGGCGCGGGCGGTAAAGCCCATGCTCTGGATCGTAGGCCTGCAGACGTTCAGAATGCCGAGCGTCCAGTAGAAGAAACCGGAACACACAAGAAGCATGTTGGAAGCCTCAAGGATAGCCGCCTCCTCCGCGGAGACGAACAGCAGTGACAGTTCGCGGCCGTAGAAAATCAGCACAAGTCCACTTATGACACCGTAGCTCACGCTGAGCGCAAGGCCGATGGAAAGCCCCGTCTTCGTGCGGTTGCCCTTGTCAGCGCCGTCGTTCTGGGATGCAAATGTCGACACCGCCGCGCCGATCGCGTCGAACGGGCACATAGCAAAGCTCTTGATACGGCTTGCCGCTGTGAGGGCGGAGACGTAGAGGCTGCCGAGGCCGTTATTTGCAGACTGCATAACCATGCTGCCGATCGCAGTGATTGAAAACTGCAGACCCATCGGGAAGCCCATGATCGCAAGTTCCTTCATGACAGCGGAGTCAATGTGACGGTCTTCCGCCGTGAATGCGAGCTCCGGATATCTTCGCACGATGTAGAGCGCGCACGCGGCCCCGGACACAGCCTGCGAGAATACGGTCGCGATGGCGGCACCGGCACATCCCCAGTGCAGCACGACGATGCAGAAAATGTCGAGCGCGATGTTGAGAACTGCCGAAATTGCGAGAAATACAAACGGCGTCCGGCTGTCGCCTATAGCTCTCAGTATGCTCGCCGTGTAATTGTAAAGCAGAGCAAACGGGATGCCGAGGAAGATAATAAATATGTAGGTTTTCGTGTCAGCATAAATGTCCGCCGGTGTGTTCAGCACATGCAGGATCACATCAGTGAGGATGCAGCATGCCAGCGTCATTAATCCGGCCGTAATGGCCATCAGGATCGTTCCGTTATATATCCCCTTGCGCATCTTGTGCATGTTGCCGGAACCGAAGTCGCGGGCGAGCGGGATGCACACGCCGGTAGCGCTGCCGTTCGTGAATCCGAGGACCAGGAACTGGACAGACGCTGTTGCGCCGACTGCGCCGAGGGCCAAAGAGCCAAGGAAACGGGCGACGATCGCGGTGTCCGCAAGGCTGTAGGTCTGCTGGAGCAGGTTACCGAGCAGCAGCGGCAGCGTGAATGTCAAAATGAGATCCAGGGGACTTCCTTTCGTCATATTTTTCATGGTTCTTTAAAAATACCTCCGTTAATAATGGTCTCATTTGCGAGACGTGAGTGGGGATTCGGATCTTATGATTTAGTTTTGACCGAATCGCCGTAAGTGATTATCGATTTCCGTGCGTCGCTAAATTGGAAATCGAGAACTTATTATAACCGGAAGTTTTAAAAAGAAAAGAGAAAAAATACAGCAAAAGACGCATATTAGTGGTCAAATATTGCGGCGAGTGGAGTGGGTTCTGAGGAGGTGTACGGACAGACAAAAAGAGGGTTGCCGCACGGGCAACCCTGATTATTCACTCATATGAAAGATATGATTACAGGAACTTCGGCAGCTCGCGGCCTTCCTTGATCCACTCGCGGTACTCTGCGGTGGCTGCGAAGAGAACGTCGCCTGAAGAGTTCAGAGCTGTCTCAAGAGAATCCTGAATGACGCCGATGATGAAACCGACTGCAACGAGGACCAGGGTCTGCGGGAACATGAAGCTGCCTCCCGTGAAAAATGGTTGGAAGCCGTGGGAGCGATGGCAACTGAAACATCTACGGATGCTTTTTTCTTTTAACGAGTTTTGCTCAAGTGTATAATAAAAGGAGCCGGCACACTGTGCCGGCCCATGAAAGGAAAAGAGGAAAAATGAACTGATTTAACGCGCGGTCCTCATAAAGGGAATATGCAGGACAATGTCTTCGAAAGCTGCGATGCGGTCGAGGAGGAGCTCGCCGGCTGCATTTGCACGAGCGCGAACACTGCGAAGCACGTGGGATGTCTGGTAGTACTCCTCGCTGATCTCTGTTGTCAGATCCATAGCGCGGATCGGCAGAAGTCGTGCATCATAGTATTCAAGTGCTGTTCGAAGTGAAGCGTTCCGGCCCTGGCGGAATGAATGATCAAGGATCGTCACGCCGGGGAGATGGGAAAGCTCTTCGAAAATATTCTTGTATTTGGCGCTGCTTGCATCGTTGACGATGATGACCTGTGCGCATTCGCAAATCAGAGACTCAACACGTGATACCAGAGAGTCCTTTGGATTGTGAACCGGAATAATAACTAATGTATTCATATGTGAACCTCCTTACTTAGGTTTTATGCTGAATGATTCTGCGCTTTTGTCCCGCGTGCGGGACCTGAATTTCGGATGACAGACAAGGCGCATACTTAGCCTGTCTCCGGTTTCTTTCTTTTTGGATTGTCCTTATTCTACAGGCAGACCGTTAACGTTTTGTGTGAAATATGTTTACGTTTTGTGAAAAGTATCGAACCTCTTTTCATAGATTATGAACGGGTGATGAATGAATCCTTAAAATTATAACAATTGTGCATTTATTTTGTGCAATACAAAGCAATTACCCGGTGGCACGGCCTGTTTTCTATCTGGCAGCAGGAGTGCCGGCGGGCACTGCGTGCGCATGGCCACAACGCAGTAGGACCTGTGAGCACTGCGTGCGCATACCACAACGCAGTAGGACCTGTGAGCACTGCGTGCGCATACCACAACGTAGTAGGGGTGGCGGGTACCGCAATCACATGTCACAAGAAAGTGAGTATCGCCAGTCGGAAAATATGAGGTGTTTATATGCAGTTAAATTCAATTAATTCCAAAATCGCCCACGAAAAACTCGACCACCTTCGCGGGTATCTCAATAATCTGGGCAGTGTCGCCATCGCCTTCTCGAGCGGCGTTGATTCGACCTTCCTGCTCAAAGTCGCCCATGACACTCTGGGTGAGCGGTGTGCAGCCATCACGGTCAAGTCCCGCGTCTTTCCTGAGCGGGAATCCCGCGAAGCCGACGACTTCTGCCTGAAGGAAGGCATAAGGCACATCATTCTCGAATCCGATGAGCTCAAAATAGATGGTTTTCGGGAGAATCCTGCAAATAGATGCTACATCTGCAAGAAACACCTCTTCACCGGGATGTTGTCTGCCGCCCACGATGCGGGTTTCAAATACCTTGCGGAGGGATCTAACATGGACGATCTCGGCGACTATCGCCCCGGCCTTCAGGCGATTGCGGAACTTCATATAGAAAGTCCGCTGAGGAGCGCAGGTCTTACTAAGGCCGAGATCCGCTATTTATCAAGAGAGATGGAGCTTCCGACCTGGAGCAAGCCGTCCTATGCATGCCTTGCCTCCCGCTTTGTCTACGGAGAGGAAATCACAGCGGAAAAGCTCATGATGGTCGATAAGGCAGAGCAGCTCCTGCACGACATGGGACTCGGCCAGTACAGAGTAAGAATTCATGGAAATATTGCGAGAATTGAGGTGTTACCGGAAGAATTTTCAGTTATAATAGAAGATAAGAACCGACAGCGGATATGTTCAGAACTCAGGGCGTATGGATTTGCATATGTCACACTTGACCTCATGGGATATCGGACAGGTAGCATGAATGAAGTGCTGCGGAAGTAAAGGCGCCGGGCATGCGAAACAGAAAGTCTGGATAAGACGCTGCACAAGTATGGACACTGAACACAGCAACTGAAATCCAAAACAGACAATCAAAAATGATAATCAACAATCGCACATTTATGCCCGGAAATCTCGGGCAGAAAGGGGGCGGCTTACGTGAGCATTGCATATAAGAGTGAAGTAAGAGTAGATGCTTTCGATAAAGTCACCGGCAGGACGAAATATTATGAAGATCTGATCCCGGCGGATGCACTTTACGTGCGCATCAAACATGCGGAAATTGCGCATGGCTTTGTAAAGAAGATTGATACGGATGCGGCGGAGAAAATCCCCGGAGTTGTCAAGGTCCTGACCTGCTTTGATGTGCCGGACATTCCGTTCCCGACAGCCGGTCATCCATGGTCAATGGATCCGTCGCATCAGGACGTGGCTGACAGGTATTTGCTCAACCAGCATGTCCACTACTGGGGCGATGACATAGCCGTCGTAATTGCGGAGGACGAGGTGTCCGCGTCCCAGGGTGTCCGCGCTCTGAAAGTGGAGTATGAGGAGCTGCCTTTTGTGCTCGACGTGCTGAAGGCGATGGAGCCGGGCGCGCCGCAGCTCCATGAAAAATATCCGAATAACATCCTGAAGCACACGTCCATGACGAAGGGCGATTACAAAAAAGCGATCGAGGAGCCGGGTCTCATCAAGGTCGAGGGCTGGTATGACACTCCGACCGTCCAGCACTGTCATATTGAAAATCACGGCTGTTTCGCCTACGAGGAAAATGGCCGCATGACTGTGGTCTCGTCGACGCAGATTCCACACATCATCCGCCGTGTCGTTGGTCAGGCTCTCGGCAGATCGTGGGGCAATATCCGAATCATCAAGCCGTACATCGGCGGCGGCTTCGGAAACAAGCAGGATGCTCTGTACGAGCCGCTCTGCGCATGGTGCTGCACACAGGTCGGTGGCAGGTGCGTCCGGGTCATCTGCTCGCGCGAGGAGACATTTGTCTCCAACAGAGTCCGTCACGCTATGCGCATCCATCTGGTGACCTGGCTCACCCCGGACGGATCGATCGCCGCCCGCAAAGTCGAGTGTTTCTCGAACCAGGGAGCTTATGCGTCACACGGGCATTCGATCTGCGCGAAGGCGATGGGATCATTTGCCCAGCATTATCCGTGTGCCCATATGGAATGCGATGCCTACACCGTCTTCACCAACCGCCCGACCGCCGGCGCGATGAGGGGGTATGGGATGCCGCAGGCTTCATTTGCAGACGAGTCCAATATCGAAGACTGCGCCGAGGCAGTCGGCATGGACCCGATGGAATTCAGGAATAAGAACATCATGCCGCAGGGCTTCGTGGACGGATTCTCCAAGAACGAGAACTTCTACGACACCTATCGCGAGTGCATGGCCAAGGGCGCCGCGTACGTGGATTACGAGAAGAAGCGTGCGGAGTATGCAAATGACACCGGCCCGATCCGCCGCGGCATCGGCCTGGCAACGTTCTGGTACAACACGGGCGTTTACCCGATTTCGCTCGAGACCTCGTCCAACCGCATGTTGCTGAATCTCGACGGAACGGTCACAATGCAGTGCGGCGAGACGGAGATTGGTCAGGGCGCGGATACCGCGTATGCGCAAATGACCGCCGAAGCCATCGGCCTCGCCAGCTACCGCGACGTTAATGTCGTGTCCTGCCAGGATACGGATATCACGCCTACGGGTCTTGGCGCTTACGCGTCTCGCCAGACCTACATGGCAGGTTTCTCCATCAGCCAGACGGCTGCGCTGCTTAAGGAAAAGATTCTGAAGCATGCACAGGCTCTGACCAGACAGGCACCTCTGAATCTGGATATCGTCGACGGCTATGTCGTCCGCAAGGATGACAACAGAAGACTTATGAGTCTCTCTGAGCTGGCAATGACGGTCCAGTATGACCCGGTGAACAGTGACCATATCACAGCCGAGTCTACATATACAATAAGAAATAATGCGTATTCGTTCGGGTGCACATTTGCAGAAGTAGAAGTCAACATACCAATGTGCAAGGTGACTGTCACACGCATGGTCAACGTCCATGACTGCGGCAGACTAATCAACCCGGCCCTGGCGGAAGCACAGGTCCACGGCGGCATGTCCATGGCGATCGGCTTCGGTGCCAGCGAGCAGCTGCTGTTCGACGAGAGGAACGGAAAGCCGCTCAATAACAACCTGCTCGACTACAAACTGTCAACTTTCATGGATCATCCCCGCCTCGAAGCCCTGTTCATCGAGAACCCGGAGCCGACCTCACCGTTCGGTACGAAGGCTCTCGGAGAGCCGCCGGCATGTTCCGGCGCGCCGGCGATCCGCAACGCGATCAAGCAGGCGACGGGCGTAGCTATCGACCACATTCCGATCAACCCGCAGGTCCTTTACGCCGAACTCGTGAAAGCGGGCGTGATTCACGACGAATGGCAGGAGGTGTGATTTATGTATGATATGAAAGCACTTTATGAAGCCCGGAGCGTCGGGGAGGCAGTGGCCCTGCGCCTTGAACATCCGCAGGCTAAAATACTTGCCGGAGGTTCCGACGTTCTTGTTCAGCTGCGCGAAGGCAGACTGGCCGGCATGGAGTTTATTTCCATCTACGGGATTGATGCTCTGCGCGGTGTGACTATTGATGAGGATGAGAATATCCGAATCGGATCTCTGACAAGCTTCTCACACATCACCCGCGATCCGATTATCCAGAAATACTGCAATGTTCTCGGTGAGGCGGTCGACCAGGTCGGTTCTCCGCAGATCCGCAATATCGGAACGATCGGCGGCAATACCTGCAACGGTGTCACCTCAGCGGACTCCGCTTCCACGCTCCACGCATGGGAAGCCATCATCGAGCTGACGGGCAAGGACGGAATTCGCCGTCTTCCAATTAAGGACTTCTATATAAAAGCAGGAACAGTGGATATTAAGCCGGAGAATGGTGAGATTCAGACAGCGATCCTGATTCCGAAGGAGAGCTACGAGAACACATACGGCCACTATATCAAGTACGGAATGCGAAACGCCATGGAGATTGCCACCCTCGGATGCAGCGTCAATGTTCGCCTCTCCGAAGACAAGTCCATCATCGAGCGGTGCCGCATTGCCTACGGCGTTGCCGGCCCTGTGCCCATGCGCTGCCCGACTTCGGAGGCTCTTGCGACCGGTCAGAGGCCGTCGGCTGAGTTGTATGAGGCATTTGCAAAATCAGTCATCTCGGACATCAATCCGAGAAATTCCTGGAGATCATCCAAGGCTTTCCGCCAGCACATCGCGGTGGAGATGGCAGGAAAGTGCCTCGAAGAGGCGGTCCGAAGAGCGGGAGGTGAAGCCTAATGAGCGCACAGTATAAGCTGGTCCGTTTCAATCTGAACGGCAAAGAGGTTGAAAAGATGGTGGATGTCCGCGCGAGTCTCACGGACATGCTCCGGAACGATTTCAGAATGACTTCTGTCAAGAAAGGCTGCGAGGTCGGAGAGTGCGGCGCATGCAACGTGCTGATCGACGGCGAGGCCTTCAACTCCTGCATCTACCTTGCAATTTGGGCAGAGGGCAAGAAGATTCAGACGCTTGAGAGCCTGCTCGGTCCGGGCGGGGAGCTCTCGGATATTCAGGAGGCATTTGTGGAGGAGACCGCAATTCAGTGCGGCTTCTGCACACCTGGCTTCATCATGACAACGGTGGAGATCCTGAACGCCGGTAAGCTTTACTCCGACGAGGAGCTGAGGCGGCTGCTGGCCGGGCATCTGTGTCGCTGCACCGGGTATGAGAATATATTCCGGGCGGTCAAGAAGGTCATGTATAGGAGGCTTGGCAAGGAGCTGCCGGAGGCGTGAGAATGATGAGAGAATAAGAATGACGAAGATATCAGCTTTGTGAGAGTGCTTTGAGCACGAGATTTAAAGTGAGTCAGGGGAGAGGTCCTCTGGCTCTTTTTTGATGGCGCCCTATTAGATCATCCAGATTATCATTAATCTCTGTGTGTACCACAAGTCTGTCGCTGATATCCTCAATGTTCAAGCAAAAATAACCCAGGACCTTTTCCAAATTTTCTTTGGGGATTGCATTATGGTTATAATTATAAATCACGTATTCTAAATACTCATATGGGATATCTATTTCATTCCCTGCTGCATTCAGTTTTGCATTACCGCCAATGCTCCGAAGAAGATTTCCAACCCGTTTCTCAGTCTTTTCAGTATCGAGACATAGTTTTTGATTGCTGTTAATCTTTCCCAGATACTCAAGTCGGTTCAAAACCATATCGTAGCTGACATTAAACTCAGACATCATCCTCGCTATATCCATGCTTGATAAACCGGTTTTGTCGAAACAAGGCAATTCTAAGTCGATGAACCGCTCTACCTCGTCAGATGGCATTAATAAGCAGGCTGCAAAGTAATTCGCTTCGCGCTCCTTCTCATCTACGTCCCGTCCACTAATGGTATTATGGTTATCAATGAAGGCAGACTCTTTATCAAGATGAAGAACGATATGCCCTATTTCGTGAGCAAGTGTGAAAATCTCTCTCGATAATCTGATGCTCGTATTGATGAAAACTATAATGTCATCATCTCTTTTTAGCGTAAAACCGAGATCTGCAGTATCTCCGAGAGGATACCTGAACAGCTTATACCCACAACGTTTGCATTCCTTGAACAGATTGATAATCCCATATCGGCTAATTTTACATTTCTCACGAAAAGAATCCGCCTTTCTGCGAATTTCTCTCCTCCTGTCATCAACCATTCAAACGTCCCTCCCTTACTCCGCAGATTTATGTTGCAATTTCATATACATGTGCTTGTTCGCATAGAATAAATCCAACATATCAAATATTTTTTCAGCTCCCTCTCCATCTGCACTGGATCGGTACATGGTGACCGGCTCTTCTTCAAGGACTTTGGTAATATCGCTTACTGTCACATCCAAGATTTCAGCTATTTTAACAAGAATATCTAGCGTAATACTATTTAGCCCGCTTTCAATGCGGGCATACTTCTGTCTGCTTATGCCAATCTGATCGGCGACCTGTTCCTGTGTATAATTCTTAGAGACTCTCAGCGCTTTTATACGACTTCCTAATAACGCATTCATATGCTTTCTCCCTGATTATTTATGTCTTCGGTTCCATTTTTGCCTATACTTCTTTAAAACACGAGTATTCTAATACTATTTTATCACTTTATGTAAAACAGTCAATATGAAATGTTATAGATTTATAACATTAAAAAATATATATGGAACAACATTATTACGTGAGGAGTGTGGACATTGCATGCTATCTAAGAAAAATGTAATGTTTATACTTCGATGCGTTCAACACGTAAGTCATCACACTTTTGACGATTTTTGAACATACTTTACTCAGAAACGAGACACATTTTCTTCAAAAAATGAATGTAAATTGTCAACATCAGCTGAAGACACAGATAACATCGCGGGGCACGAAAGCATCCCGCCACTCAACAGACATTCAACAAAGAAAAGGATTTAGTTATGAAGAACAAGAAATATTTAGCACTCATGATCGCAATGACTATGACAGCTGGGCTCGCCGCATGCGACACGACGACCACAACGACTGCGACGACTGCGTCCGCGGCGGCTTCTGCAGGGACCGACGTCGAATCGGCAGCAACGGAAGTAAAGGCTGATAATGAGACGAAAGTGACCGCCAGAGTCGACAGCGTCTCTGGAAATACGATAAATGTTACACTTGGTGAGCTCGGCGGCAGGCATGGAGGTCCGGGAGAAAATGGAGAGGCAAGATCAGATATGAAGGGTGGCAAAAATAAGTCATCAGAATCTGCTGATTCACAGAGTGATGAGAGCCAGACAACTGACAATCAGACATCGTCAGGCGACAGCCAGGCACCGACAGACAGCGGCCAGACCCCGCCGGAACTGCCGGAAGGCCAAGCACCGTCAGGCGACAGCCAGGCCCCGACAGACAACGGCCAGACCCCGCCGGAACTGCCGGAAGGCCAGGCACCGACAGACAACAGCCAGACCCCGCCGGACCTTCCAAATGGTCAAGGCCGCGGCGAGATGAACATTGCCGATCTGTTCACGGCATCCGACGAGACCGCAACCTATACAATTGATGAATCTGTCCTGGATGGAATCACTCTCGAGGAAATCACAGAGGGAATGATCCTCACAATCACATTGAATGAAGATGGCAGTGTTGCAAAGATAGCAGAAGCCTCATTTAAAGATGGCCACGGCGGACCGGATGGTATGGGCCAGCCAGGCGGCAACGGTCAGCAAGGCGACAACGGCCAGCCGGGCGGCAACGGTCAGCAAGGCGGCAACGGCCAGCCGGGCGGCATGGGAGGCCCGGGCAGCGATGCCTCCTCCATCGATTATTCCGCTGTGACAACATACTCCGAGAATACACAGACGAGCGGTGAGACATATACATCGACCGGAACGGATGAAAATGCAGTCCTTGTAGACAGCGGCGCCGAAGTCAAAATTGACAATGCGACTGTAACGAGAACGTCGAGCGACAGCTCCGGCGGGGACAGCGCCAGCTTCTATGGAGTAGGCGCGGCCCTTCTTGCCAAGGACGGCACTCTGTATGTGGAAGATTCTAATATAACAACTGACGCAGCCGGCGGCGCAGGTGTATTCGCCTACGGTGATGGCACTGCATATGTGGAAGACACAACAATCAACACGACTCAGAACACATCTGGTGGTATTCACGTGGCTGGCGGCGGAACTCTCTACGCCTGGGATCTCGATGTCACGACTAACGGCGGTTCCGCAGCGGCGATCCGTTCCGACAGAGGCGGCGGGACAATGGTCGTCGAGGGCGGCAGCTATACATCAAACGGCTCCGGTTCACCGGCAGTTTACACGACAGCTGATATTACGATTGAAGACGCTGATCTCACAGCGACGGGCTCTGAGGCTGTCTGCATTGAAGGTCTCAACACACTGCGCCTTTTTGACTGTGACCTGACGGGCAACATGCCGGATGACGATCAGAATGATGTTACCTGGGATGTCATTGTATACCAGAGCATGTCCGGCGACTCCGAGATCGGCACCGGCAACTTCAGCATGGTCGGCGGCACGCTGACGAGCAAGAACGGCGGCCTCTTCTACACGACCAATACCTCCAGCGAGATCCTGCTCTCCGACGTCGACATCAACTACTCGGAAGACAATGATTTCTTCCTGCAGGTCACGGGCAACACCAATAAGCGCGGCTGGGGCAGTGCAGGTGCAAATGGTGCTCAGTGCATTTTCACCGGCGACTCCCAGGAGATTTCCGGCAAGATCGTTTATGACAGCATAAGCACACTCGATTTCTACCTTACAAATGGCAGCACTCTGACCGGTTACTTCGTCGATGACGAGACCTGGGCCGGCAACGGCGGCGACGGTTACTGCAACGTATATGTGAGCAGCGATTCGGTGTGGACGGTTACAGAGGATTGCACGATTGACGCACTCTATGCCGCCGGCAAGATTGTCGATGCGGACGGAAATAACGTGACAGTTAAGGGTGAGGACGGCACTGTCTATGTACAGGGAAACAGCGGAATCACTGTGACAGTATCTTCTTACTCTACAGAGGATAAGAGCACCGATGCTCTGCAGACACCTTCTTATAGCGATTATGAGGTAGCAGAGCCGGATGAAGACTAAAAAAGTCACCAGCCAACAAAAAAATATTTCACTGAAAGGGACTGCGCTAATGCGACAGTCCCTTATGTCGCTTTATAGAATTAATACGTTTTCTGTCCAAATCATTCTGGCGGTGCTATAATTCACTTGTGAAGCGGCCTTTGTCCGATAAAACGAAGAGAACCACTTATTGCATCAGGCATTCTCCAAATCGAATCCATTACGAGGAAAAAATCTATGAAAGTCTGTCTCCTCAACGAATCATTCCCGCCGGTCCTTGACGGCGTTGCCAATGTACTTTTGAACTATGCTAAATACCTCCCGAGCGATTTCAATTCGCCGGTCATCGTCGGCACTCCGCGCTATCCGGATGCCGACTATTCTGCGTACCCGTACGAGGTGGTGGCGTATCCGAGTTTTAATACGGCATCATTTGCAAATGGATACCGCACCGGCTTCCCCCTCCAGGAAAAGGCAGTTTCTAAGCTGGCTGAATTCGAGCCGGACATCATTCACAGCCATTGCCCGGCTTCTGCAAATGTAATCGCCAGGCTCCTCCGCGAGCGCACCCAGGCGCCGATCGCGTTCACGTACCACACAAAATACGACATTGACCTGCGCAGAATATTCAAGATTCGTCAGGTCGCGGATGAGACGATCAAGGCCATGGTCAGCAATATCGAGGCCTGTGACGATGTCTGGACCGTCAGCCGCGGAGCCGGAGAGAGCCTGAAAGCTCTGGGTTTTAAGGGTGACTACCATGTCATGAACAACGGTGTCGACTTTGAGCGCGGGCGCGTTGATGCGGAGAATGTCCGGAAAGTGACAGAGGGCTATGACCTCCCGGACGGCGTCCCTGTATTCCTATTTGTCGGACGAATCATCACTTATAAGGGGATTCCCATGATCCTCGACGCGCTCAAAATTTTGTCCGATGCCGGGCACGACTTCCGCATGGTCTTTATAGGAAAGGGACCGGACATGGAGCTCATGCAGAAAAAGGCAGAGGAACTGGGAATCGGTGGGGACAGACCGGGAATGGGCAAATGCATTTTCACCGGCCCCATCTATGACCGCGATGCGCTCAGGGCATGGAATACGAGAGCGGACCTGTTCCTGTTCCCATCGACATTTGATACAAATGGACTCGTCGTCCGCGAGGCAGCCGCCTGCGGTCTGGCCAGCGTGCTGGTCAAGGATTCCTGTGCCGCCGAGGGAGTGACGGATAACAGGAACGGCTTCCTCATCGAAGAGACGGCTGAGTCGATGGGAGACCTTCTTATTAGATTATCCGGTGAGATGGATCATGTGCATGACGTCGGAACGCACGCCATGGATGAAATATATATGTCATGGCGGGATGCGGTCGCCGAGGCCTACGAGCGTTACGAATGGCTCCTCGAGGAGAAGGCCTGCGGTCGGCTCCGCGAGCCCGAGACTCAGGCTACAGATTACCTGGTGAAACTGGCTGCCCGCAGCATGGATGAGGCTGCCCGCGCCAGAAAGATTCGGAAAGAGTTTTTCAACGACTTCAAGGATACCGCCATCGGTATGATGGACAACATTCAGGAGGCCGGGGAAGGCCTCAGTGACATGCTTGAACGAGTGAGCACCGGAACCGGCGAAAAGGTGCAGCAGGTCGTCAGCGGGACCGGCGAAAAGGTGCAGCAGGTAGTGACCGGGACCGGCGAGAAAGTGCAACAGGCTGTGACCGATACCGGCGAAAAGGTTCAACAGGCAGTGACTGAGACAGGCGATAAGGTTCATCGTGCATTGAATGAAGCTGAGCAGAAGGTGAAATCAGAACTGACCTTCATGTCTCAGGAGGTCCTGCTGAGTTACGAGAATCTGGCTCATGATAGTGAGTAATGTGCGTAAATCTCTAATGCAGAATTCTCGTGACATGAGTCTACGATGAATGCAAAAATCAAAATCGTCACTGACATGGGATTCAAAGTAAGTGTCAAAGATTAAACGGTCACGGCGGATCACAGTTGCGCAATGATGAAGGTGCTTCGCAGTTTGCGCAGCGCGGCAAGAATGCCGAGGTGTTCTTAATTAAGGGTGCCGCTATGGCTTGCCCCTGCATTTTTGCCAAGTGACTGATTTGAATAGTATTATGCTGCATATTTTGGGGGACAAATCATGGACCGCGATTTTCGGCGAATGTCATTATATCAGATATGGATACGGAGCTTCTGTGACGGCAACGGCGATGGAATCGGAGACCTGTACGGCGTGTACGACAAGCTCGATTACATAGCTTCGCTCGGCGTGGACGGAATATGGTTCTCCCCGATCTACCCGTCACCGAACGCGGATTATGGCTATGACATCTCTGACTACAGGGACATCCATCCGGACTACGGCACACTCGACCAGTTCAAAAAAGTCCTGAACAGAGCTCACGAGCTTGGTCTTGCCGTCCTCATGGATCTGGTCATCAACCACACATCCGATGAGCACATGTGGTTCCGGGAGAGCTGCAAGGGCAAGGATAACCCGTACAGCGACTACTACATCTGGCGCGACCCGCGGTTCAAGGGTGAGAACAAGCTGCCTCCGAACAACTGGTACAGCCAGTTCGAAGGACTGGCATGGGAGTACAGTGAGGAGAGAGGTCAGTATTATCTGCATGTATTTGCAAAAAAACAGCCGGACCTAAACATGGACAACCCGAAAGTGCGCGAGGAAGTCAAGGATATTATGCGTTTCTGGCTGGACATGGGTGTAGACGGCTTCCGCGAGGACGTGATTACCTACATTTCCAAGGAGGAGGGCCTGCCGGACGGAATACCGTTCCTGCCGGCTATCAACGGGCTGCCGTTTTACAAGGACGGGCCCAATCTTATGCAGTACCTTCATGAATTCCGCGATGTCGCGAGGGAGTACAATGCGCTGCAAATAGGTGAAGCCCCCATGACGCCCGTCTCCACTGCCCTCGCCTACATTTCAGGCGAGGATCGGGTCCTCGATATGATGATTCAGTTCGACACGATGATGGCTGACTGCATCCTGACTGAATATGTCTGGCACAAATTCAGCCTTCGGAAGTTGAAGAGGGCTTATACCAAGTGGCAGACAAAGCTCGCGGATAAAGCATGGAATGCCCTGTACCTTGAAAACCATGACCATCCGCGAATTATCAGCCGCTACGGCGATGAGAAAAACTTCTGGAGGGAGTCCGGCACCTGCCTTGCAGCCAGCTATATTTTCCAGCAGGGCTGCCCATTCATCTATCAGGGGCAGGAGATCGGCATGACAAATATCCGCATGAAGTCGATTGACGACTACCTTGACGTCTCATCGAAGAATGCGTATAAGACCTTTCGGAAGCATTCCTCCGAGAAAAGACGTATGTCCTTCATTCATGTATCGAGCCGCGATTCCGCAAGGACACCGATGCAGTGGGACGGAACTAAATATGCCGGGTTTTCAACCGTCAAGCCGTGGTTCAGAGTCAACCCCAACTATCACAGAATTAATGTGGCGGAGCAGGACCGTGACCCGGACAGCATCCTGAATTTTTACCGCAGGTGCCTTGAGCTTCGTAAGAATTCAGAGACGCTGATTTACGGCGATTATAAAGAGTATTATTCGATGCACCCGAAACTTTATATGTACGAGAGGACATATGAGGGGGAGAGGGTGCTGGTCGTGTGTTCATTTGCCAAAAAGAACCTCAGATTCTCTTTCCCCGGAGTCTGGAAGAAGGCAGAGCGGGAGCTGCTTCTTTGTAACTATGCGGTGCCTGAGGATGAGCGTGTGAGTTCCTCGGACAGCAAGCCCGACACGAGGGCAGAACGCACACTGCGACCCTATGAGGCGAGGGTATATGCCCTGAGGGCAGAGTGAATACCAACGCAGTCTTAAAGCCCAGCCCGCTTTGGACGCTCAGAACTTATTCGGCTGCGTACGATCATACAGAATGTGAGTACAACTTAGTCGGGCATTCGAAATCATATTGTGAAACTTGCGGAGCGGACCCGCGCAAGAGCGCGGTTGACTCTTGAGAAATCAATGGAGCACTTGCCGTCCGAAATATGGATCGGGATGACCGAGTCAAAATCGTATTTTTCCGGGTAAAAATCATCGCTGCGAAGGTCATAGACCAGGACCGTGCTATGGTCCGGATCAACGATCCAGTATTCTTTTACGCCGGCGCTCTGGTACTTGTGAAGCTTGAGAAGCATGTCTTTTGCCCGCGTGGTGGGAGAAAGGATCTCCAGCGTGAGGTCCGGAGCACCGTCGAGAGCATTTGCACCCAGATCATATGGATGACAGATCAGGAAGATATCGGGTTGGACCATCGTTTTGTTGTCACAGTCCAGCCTGACGTCACATGGAGCGACAAAGACTTCACATTCGCCATCATGGGCAGCGGTGCACTCACGGAACAGGACAAACAACTCACCGAGAATTTTCTGGTGGATGACAGCCGGGGCGGCCATATCATAGAAGACACCGTCGATCAGTTCGACGCGGCGCTCGTCCGGCAGGGCATAATAGTCATCGAGAGTGTATTCGCCGTTTTTCTTTTCTGTCTGGGTCTGCGGTGCGTGTGCACCGCTTTTGTTTATAGTCGATGGCTTGTTGTCCTCAACTGCATAAGGGTTGCCGATCTCAACTGCATGAGGGCTGCCGATCTCAACTGCATATGGCGTGTCGCTTTCTAAATTATGCAGCGTGTTGTAGTTCGGCATAGCTTCTCTGACAGCATACGTCGGCCTTTCTTTTGGAGGCTCATAGCTGAACCCGCTATTCTTCGATACAGATCTGGCGACTGATCTTTCCTTTTTCTGCTCCTCTGTGAGCAGTACAGTCTCGATCGCTTCGAGCGTGACTCTTCTTGGCGCCTTCGTTGCTCCGCTCATGATCTTCTGGATAGTGCTGAGGGGGATTCCGGAGGACTGCGATATCATTTCATTTGTAAGACCGAGCTCGGTCTTTTTATTTTTCATTTCTTCGAGTGTCATAGAATTTCCCTCCGATTCGAATAATGACTCGATGAACCTCCACCCCCATGCGGTGCGGCAGCTCTTATGGACGTGTTACCCTGCTGCTACGCTTCATAGATTCGCGAGATTTCAAGATGTTTATACTACTAATTATGCCATGGAATTGCAAAATGTCAATATGGAATATTGTTAAAATAGCAATAATAATGTATAAAAAATATAACTAAATTGCAAAATGGATATTGTGGTAGCCGGCTCATTTGCTCCAGCGTGGTCGGCAGTTTATTTAAGCGCGGTCGGCAGTTTATTAAGCGCGGTCGGCAGTCAATCTTGCAAAATAACGCTCTTGAGCAGTGCCATATAAGAGTCAAATCAAGGTGCCTGAGCAGTCTCAATAACTCGCTTTTTGAAAAATCAGCTTACCACACTAAAGAAAAGAAGGTGAAAAAGCAGTCACCTTTATTGAGTTTGATATTCGATGACGGTACGACTTTCCTATATCAGATTTTCGCTCTCAGTAGAATAGAGGTGGTTTCAGTCTTAAGCCCGGAACTGAACTAAGATGACTGCCCGCCCTCATTCTTGCATTCAGTAGAATTAAGTTGATTTCAATGAACGCGACTGCCCGCCTAATACCCAGGCAGTCACGGAACACCGCATAAGCTCAAGATGACCGTCGCCACTCAGCAAAATGAAGGCTGTTAAAATGAAGGCTGTTAAAATGAAGGCTGTTAAAATGAAGGCTGTTAAAATGAAGGCTGTTAAAATGAGGGCTGCCAAAATAGGGGCTAAAATAGGGGCTAAAATAGGGGCTGCCGCACTCAAGTGCAGCAGCCCCCACATGAAGCTCTGTTTTAAACTCCGACGCAGAATTCTTATATACAGTTCTACTTATTTCAAATCAATCCCGTAGAACTCACAGTCTCTTGTGCCCACGACCAGCCGGCTGTTATAGACCGCCGGAGATGCCTCGACGCACTCGGTCGTCAGCTGAAGCTCCGTCTTCACCTCGCCTGTCACGCCGTCCAGCATATAGCCCTTGCCGTCGAAGGTGAAATAAATCACA